>CAWUWI010000040.1:0-71218 GCA_963926245.1 uncultured Burkholderiaceae bacterium
ATGCCGTACAGCGGGCGATTCGAAACCACCCGTCTGAGCGTTTTTTTTAACGCAGGCGTCACTCATACCCATCGATCTTGTCGATCGGTTTAAACGTAACGCGTAAATATGTTGTCTTTCCTTATTCGGCGGTCGGCCCAGGCGGTCCTTGTCATAGCCGTGATGATGGTGCTGGTGTTTTTTGGGGTGAACGTGGTGGGCGATCCTATCTGGATGCTTATCTCGCCTGAGATGGATCAACAGGCTATCGAAAAAACGGCTGCTGCCCTTGGCCTAGATAAGCCAATTATCGAACAATTTTTTCATTTTGTTAAAGGTCTCTTCCAAGGCGATCTTGGCCGCTCTTTTGTGCACGGTGAGCCGGCTATTCAGCTTATTTTGAGCCGCATGGGCGCGACCATGGAGTTGGCCTTTGTGGCGCTCTTGATGGCAATCGCCTTTGGTTTGCCACTCGGTATGTATGCCGGCCTTTACCCCGAAAGGCGCAGCTCACGCACGATCATGACGGGTTCGATTCTGGGGTTTTCGTTGCCAACGTTCTGGGTTGGCTTGATGCTTATCATGTTGTTTGCCGTCATGCTCGGTTGGTTACCCGCTTCAGGGCGTGGCGAGACGGTATCGGTGTTTGGCTTTGAGACCAGCTTGCTGACATTGAATGGTTGGCAACACATTGCTCTGCCGGCGTTTAACTTGGCACTATTAAAAATCAGTTTGATGATCCGCTTGGCTCGCGCGGGTACCCGCGAAGCGATGTTGATGGATTACGTCAAGTTTGCGCGCGCCAAGGGCTTAAAAGAAAGCGCCATCATCCGAGTGCACGTTTTAAAAAATATCATGATCCCAATCGTGACTGTGTTGGGATTGGAGTTTGGTTCCTTGGTGGCATTCTCCGTGGTGACTGAAACCATCTTCTCCTGGCCAGGTATGGGCAAGCTCTTGCTTGAAGCCATTCAGCGCTTGGACCGTCCGGTGATTGTGGCCTACGTGATGGTGGTGGTGGTGTTGTTCGTGGTGATCAACCTGATCGTTGATCTGTTGTATTCCGTGCTCGACCCTAGGGTGCGCATCACTGGCGCCAAAGCCTAAGGACAAACGCATGAGTCAATCAAATCCAACGGTTGCCACACCAGTGGAACCCGCCTTGCTCAAGCAAGAAACGCCGTGGCGTCAATTTGTGCGCACCTTTCTTGAGGATCGGGTCGCAGTCACTGGCTTGTTGATGCTGTTACTCATCATCATCACTGCCATCCTTGCCCCTTGGATCACCCCTCAAAACCCTTATGACCTAGGTACCGTCGACTTGATGGATTCGCGTATTCCACCAGGTGAGCAAACCATGGAAGGCTATACCGCTTGGTTGGGCACTGATGGTGTGGGTCGGGATTTGTATTCCGCGATTCTTTACGGCCTTCGCATTTCATTGATGGTTGGCGTGGTCTCAGGTTTGATCGCAGCTAGTTTTGGGATGTGTGTGGGCTTAATTGCGGCCTATGCGGGCGGTAAGGTTGAAGCCGTTATCATGCGTATTGTTGATCTCCAACTATCCTTGCCGACAATTTTAGTGGCCCTGATTTTGGTGGCCGCTTTGGGTAAGGGTGTGGATAAGATCATCTTCGCTTTGGTGGTGGTGCAATGGGCTTATTACGCCCGTACCGTTCGCGGTACTGCTTTGGTTGAGCGCAACAAAGAGTACGTCGAAGCAGCCCAGTCGCTTGGCTTGTCTAAAACCCGCGTGATATTTCGCCACATTTTGCCCAATTGCTTGGCGCCAGTGATTGTTGTTTTGACAGTTCAAACCGCTCATGCGATTTCGCTCGAAGCCACCCTGTCATTTTTAGGCGTTGGGCTGCCACAAACAGAGCCTTCGCTTGGCGTGCTGATTGCCAATGGTTTTCAGTACATGATGAGTGGGCGCTACTGGATTAGTGTGTTCCCCGGTTTGGCGCTTTTGTTCACCATCGTGTCTATTAACTTGGTGGGCGATCGTATCCGAGACGTTCTCAACCCCCGGCTGGAGAAATAGTGGTGAGTCACGTTTTAGAAATCCGCGATTTGGCCACCCATTTCATGACCCGTGCCGGCGTGGTCAAAGCAGTCGATGGCGTGTCATTAACTGTCGGCCGAGGCGAAGTATTGGGTTTGGTGGGGGAATCAGGTTCGGGTAAGTCGGTCACGGGTTACTCGATCATGGGTTTGGTCGATCCGCCAGGGCGTGTAGTGGGTGGTTCGATTAAGCTCGAAGGCGAAGAATTGGTGGGCATGGATGACGACAGCTTGCGTCACGTGCGTGGCAAAAAAATCGCCATGATTTTTCAAGATCCGATGATGACGCTTAATCCAGTTTTGCGAATCGACACGCAAATGACAGAGGCCATTCTCGCGCATGAAAACGTCTCCAAAAAGGCTGCACTGGCGCGCGCACAACAAGCCTTAGAAAGGGTTGGCATACCAGCAGCGGCCGAACGTCTAAAGTCCTATCCGCATCAGTTTTCTGGCGGTATGCGTCAGCGCGTCGCGATTGCCACCGCTTTGTTGAATCAACCGGCTGTCATTATTGCTGACGAGCCAACCACCGCTTTGGATGTCACGATTCAAAGCCAAATCTTGGCTGAGATTCAACAGCTCTGTCGTGAAATGGGAACAGCCCTTATTTGGATTACCCATGACCTAACAGTGGTTGCCGGTTTGGCACAACGGATTGCGGTCATGTATGCCGGACGAGTGGTTGAAACTGGACTCGTCGATGAAGTCCTTGACGACCCCCTTCACCCCTACACGCGAGGCCTTTTGGGCTCGCTGCCATCAGCGGCTATTCCCGGTCAGCCCCTCGATCAGATCCCTGGTTCAACACCATCGTTGGGGCGCTTGCCGCCCGGCTGTGCGTTTTCGCCACGGTGCCGTGATGCCACGGATCGCTGCCGCCAAGAGGCGCCAGTGAACCGTTATTTCAGCAATGGGCGTCAGGCGCGTTGTCATCACCCATTGTCAACGATTGCCCTTGTGGCGACACCATCCAATACTTAAGCTGCCATGACCCAGACCTCGATTATTGAAATGAAGGCAGTCACGAAGCGGTTTACCAAACCAGTCGATATCGCTGGCAAGATCGCTAATTTGCTGGGCGCGCGCCATCGTCCCGAAGTTGTCCATGCGGTTGATCAGGTTAACCTTGGCATTGAGCCTGGCGAAGTGGTGGGATTGGTTGGTGAATCAGGCTGTGGCAAATCGACCTTGGGTCGAATGGTGGCGGGTATTTATGAGCCAACTGAAGGACAGATTCTTTATCAAGGCAAAGATCTCAAAGCCATGTCCAGTGAAGAACTGGCCCGCGCCACTTTGTCTGTGCAGATGATCTTTCAAGATCCGATGGCCTCTTTGAATCCTCGCATGCGTGTGCGTGACATCGTGGGTGAAGCTCCGGTCTATCACGGCATTGTGCCACGTGCGCAGCTCGATGAGCACGTCGCTGCGGTTCTCGAACGAGTGGGGTTAGATCCTGTCTTTATGCGCCGTTACGCTCACCAGTTCTCAGGCGGGCAACGTGCCCGGATTGGTATTGCCCGAGCACTGGCTGTCAATCCAGCGTTTCTCGTCTGCGACGAGAGTGTGGCTGCCCTTGATGTTTCCATTCAAGCGCAGGTGCTGAACCTCTTTATGAAACTGCGCCAGGATCTGAACCTGACCTATCTCTTTATCAGTCACGATTTGGGTGTGGTGAAGTATTTGTCCGATCGTGTGGTGATCATGTACTTGGGACGCGTGGTTGAGTCAGCCCCTGCAAAAGTCATTTTTGCAGGACCCAACCACCCCTATGCGCAGGCGCTGCTCGATAATGTACCGAGTTTAACCAATCGTAACAAGCGGTTCTCTAGCATCAAGGGCGAGATCCCATCGCCATTAAACCCGCCAGGCGGTTGCCATTTTCATCCGCGTTGCCCCAATGCTGGTCCACGCTGTCAAGTGCAGGTACCCGCATTGCGTGAGCTTTCGCCAGGGCATTTGAGTGCTTGTCATCTAAACGATGGGGGCACGGCTTATATTTAGCGGTGTGTCAGATGACGTACTCACCAAACCAGTCAAGCATTTAGTAATAAAAAAACCAAACCAATTAGTTAACATTTTTATGGAAAAGCACATGAACAAATTCGGCGTTGAGATCACAGCCCCTGACATATCCCGCTGGAAAGAAGGCAACACTGGCGTTGACTATGTCTGGCAATTTGATTCGGGAAAGGCGGGCCCCAATGTGATGGTTCAGGCACTGACCCACGGTAATGAAATCTGTGGTGCCATCATCATGGACTGGTTTTTGGCTCAAGGTTTTAAGCCTGAGGTTGGTGTTTTAACCTTGTCATTTGGAAACTTGGCTGCCTTTGGTCGTTGGGATCCCGATAACCCAGAGATCAGCCGCTACACCGACGAAGACATGAATCGCGTTTGGGCCGATGACTACTTAAAAAGCGACAAAAACACATATGAAGTGGTGCGTGCGCGCCAATTATTGCCTTTTGTCGAACAAGCCGATTTCTTGCTCGATATCCACTCCATGCGTGAGCCGTGTGCGGCCTTGATGGTTTGTGGTGTGACTGACAAAGGTGCCGACAAGGCCGTAGCCATGTCAAAGCGCTTGGGTTTACCCAAGTACTTGATGTATGACACCGGTCACCCCGCAGGCCTACGCATGATTGAGCGACCACAGTTTGCCGATCCTAAAAACCCCAAAACAGCGATCCTGATTGAATGTGGGCAACATTGGGAGAAGTCATCAGTCGACGTCGCACGCGAGACCATGTTGCGGTTTTTGGTTGAAATGGGCACGATCCTCGAAGAAACGGTTAAACCGTTTTTGAACTCAAGCCTGCACACCACCGACTTCAAAGTCATCGAAGTCACCACCGCCATCGTGGCCCAAGGCGCTACCTTTACGTTTGCCGAGGCCTACAAAGGCTTGGAAGTCATTGAGAAGAAAGGTACCGTCATTGCGCACAATGACGGCAATCCCGTGTTCACACCTTATGACAATACTGTCTTGATCATGCCGGCAGTGGCCAAGCAGTGGAAGGTCGGCACCACCATGGTCCGTCTTGGACGCTTGATCAGTGATTAATATCAATTAACCGCAAGTCGCGGTTGGATTCAAATGTTTGCAGTCTTCCGATCGGTAGCAGGTTATGCCGGTCGGAAGACTTGCGTGTTTTTGTAATAAACCGGGTCTTCATTGGCAGGGTCGACGCCGGGTACGCCCAGTAAGGGTAGGGCAAAGAGGGCTGCTGCATTTGTAAACTCGTCCGCCAGCCAACGTTTGGCCACAAGTGCATCAAGCCCTTCTGGTGGCTTATCGTTTGGGGTGTTGGGTATGCCAGACCAAGGTTGATACAGCACCTTGGCGATCATGCCCGGATAAGGGCGAAGGGTCTTCTCTAAGACAGCGTGCCCAAACACAAACAAGCGGTGCTGTTGCCAAATCGAACGGTGCGTTACGAAGGCTTGTTGCCAGTCATGGGCACGTAACCATTGCGCCAAGCGAGGGTCTGGCCCCAGCAAAATAGCCCCACTTTCATCAAAAACTGTTGCGGCATCAGAGGCTGGGCTGCGGATCAGGTTCTTGGGCTGTGCGCAATGCACGGCGTTGATGGCCGCTTTGGTATGAGGGTAGGTCAGCCAAGCGCAAGCATTCAAAAAGTCGTGCCAATTTTCTGATCGTGTTGGTACCTCACCGGTTTGACCAATTCGTTGCTCGTAGCCGCGTTGACTCAAACGCTCAGTTTGCGGCACAAAAGATACGTCCTTATCCCAATGATTGCGTATCAAACGCCTTTGCGCCTGATCGCTTAACTGCGCATGGGTGGGCCACCTGTCAAAGCCGCGACAGACCAGCCCATGGCCTTCAAACAAAGGGTGAGTGTGGAAGTCGCTAGTCCAGATTTCAGGTGAAAGAGGGCGAGACATCAGTGCATCAGGGCCGCAAAGCCGCGTCAATCAAACACGTCATCATAGACGAGTGTTGGGGTTAGCTCATATAGCGGCTGGGTTAAGTAGCGGTTGCTTCGAAGGCCGCACCAGCCTGCTCACAGGCCTTTTCGATGGCAAGCATCACGTCATGTGGCAATGGTGACCGTGATTGGGATCGTGGGTTACGCCGTTCGCTGTTGATTTCGCAGGGCGACTATGGCTTTTTTTGTTTTTGTCGCCGATCTCACTGGTCTTGGTCGGACTGATATTGGTGATGCTGCTGTCACCTTTGGTCAAAAACTCATAAAGCGCAAGGCGAGCCCACTGGTGCCTAAAGATCTCATCAGCTAGTATAACAACGACTGATTTTTAATAAATGTACAGCGTAGTAACTGACAATTGACAAGATGGAGGAGTAGCAGCATGCAAACAAGACGTTTATGCCCCGCGATCGGCACCGAGATTGTCGGTGTGGATTTGTCAAATCCAGTTAGCGATGAAACCTTCGAGCAGATTCGCAAAGTGTGGCACGATTCGAATGGCCTGGTGGTTATTCGTGACCAAAAGCTAACCGAAGAGCAGCAGATCGCCTTTTCAAGGAAGTTCGGTAAGCTACATACGTTGCAAGGGCATACTGTCACTAAATATTTGCACCCAGACCATCCTGAAATTTATCGCGTCTCCAACAAGGTGGTGGATGGTAAGCCTCAGGGTCGTAAAGGTGCGGGTACTTATTGGCATTCTGATCAATCGTATGAAGCGACACCAGCTCACGCGTCGGTACTCTATGCCAAGGAAATTCCACCTGTTGGCGGTGACACCATTTTTGCCAGTACTCAGCGGGCCTACGAGGCGCTTTCCGATACCTTCAAGGCATTTCTCTTGCCACTTAAAGCCGTGCACAGCTTTGCTAACGCATCAGGGGGCGGTTTTCGCAATGAAGTTGTTACCCAAGAGCAGCTCGATGCTGCAAGACCCTCAGTGCATCCGATTATTCGTAAGCACGCTGAGACAGGCAAACTCGGTGTATTCGTGAACCCTGGGTTCACTGCTTATATTGATGGTCTAGATCCGGCAGAAAGCCGTGCAGTGTTGGGCTACTTGTTTGAGTTGGTAACCAAGCCAGACTATCAATACCGCCATCGCTGGTCACCCAACGATATGGTGATCTGGGATAACCGTTGCACCTTGCACTACGCTGTTATGGATTATGACGGCAAGGGCGATCGTTTAATGCACCGTTGCACGGTTATTGGGGAAGCACCACTGCCTGCCTCGGTGTAACCCAACCAGCTCTTACTGTTTCTTGTTCTCATTATGTGGGTTGGGGAGTTCGGTAGCCTGCTGTCTGAATTTACGCTAGGTAGCCACATTGCGGCCATGGCATTATTCACCAAAAGGGGTACCCCCCATAAAACCCTCATCATATTTTTTATTTGAGCACTGCTGTTAAGGTTTTTTGCGGGTAAGACAGCGCGGCTGAGTGACCGAGCTCTGGGCCAAAGTGATAGTCCATGTCGCTGACAAACGCACGGCCTGCAACTATCCCCACCACATCGTCGGCTTGAAGGCGTCTACATCATCGCAGTATCTGTGAGTGCGCCTGCACCGAGCCCGACAGCAAAGCTGGCATCAAAACCAAAAATGGTATTCATCAATAAAATCGAAGCCAAGCCAGTGACACACAAAATCACAGACAACAACACGAGCTTGATATTGCCTCGGTTCAAACTACCAAAAAATTCGGGGCCGTTTTTGAGCGCCATTGAGTAGATAAACAATGCAAAAAAAACTGCCTTCAAAACATTTGGGATTTCAATGTCGATTTGTCCAATAATCAAACCCATTAGCAGTGAGCCAGCCACCGTCCCGAAATGGGACTTGCCAAATGGGACTTGCCAAATGGAACTTGCCAAATTTGATTTGCCCAATCACCGTGCCTATCGCGATCGATAAAAAGATGGCTATTTCTGGGTTTTCTCGAAAATCGTGTAGCAGGGCGTCAGTTATGGGCGAGGCGAAGGTTGCAAAGGTTGGAGTGGTTGCTGAGGTAAAGTGGCTGATTACAGTGGTTTGCCCGCCGATTGTTAAACAGTACGTCCATGATTGACCCACAGCGTTGAGCGTTTTCAACCATGGCCGACGAAAAACCAACAAACGCCACCGGCCAGAAATCAGCCCTAACTTGCGCCGAGCGTCATTAGGCTGTCAAAATGACACCATAAACTGATCCGTTCATAAGGTTGTGCCCATCGTGATGTTGCACATCCAGTGCTAGTTTCCGATTTTGGTCAGTTCTTCAACAAGAGAGTTTAGCCGCATGATTATTTTGCCCTCAGTCGTTTTTGCGACCCTTGCTGTGTTCATGACCCTACGTGGCAATCGTAAATTGGCGCTAACGAGTTGGATCATTGCCGTGGTCTGCATGCTTGGCGCGATGCAGTTCCACATGGATGACATCATGACGATTAGCCTTTAAAGGAGCCCAACAATGTCAAACGGTTCGGGTTCAATCAGAGCAAGCTCATTTCCATCCTACATTTTGAACATGCTGGCCTTGGCTGGCATTTGTTTCGCTTTATTGGCTGCCTTTTTCTTCCAACTGGTCTTGGGTGAAATCCCTTGTCCCCTGTGCATGTTGCAACGCATTGGATTGATATTGGTGGGACTGGGCTTCGCCATGAATGTCAGGTTCGGCCCGTCTGCCGTCAACTACTCTGTGGTTATCCTTGCTGCCATGACCGGTGCAGGTGTGTCGCTGCGCCAAGTGTTGCTGCACATCGCGCCAGGCGACACAGGCTTTGGGTCCGTCTTGTTCGGTTATCACATGTACACATGGGGATTTATCGCTTTCATGGCTAGTATTATTTTCAGTGCTGTGATGCTGATGATTGATCGCAACCGTTTGGTTGTTAACGGTTATCCCGTGCGCACGGCCCTCGGCTCGGTGTTAATCGGTCTTCTTTTGATTCTTGCGTTAGGCAATGTGGCTTCAGACGTGTTGACTTGCGGATTTGCGCCGTGCGTGGGTGATCCGCAGGGCTATATTTTTCAGCGTTAATACCCACTCGACAACCTGTATCCTTCAAATATCAGTGACTTGATAAAAGCGCAACACATTGTCTTGCGACAGCCCTATGTTGCGCTTTTATAAGCTGATCTCTTTTTATCGACTCGTTCGCTAAATGCGTCCTCCAATTTCCGAGTAATTACCCTAATTGCACATGAATTTCTCTAAATGTGTAGACGCTGGGTGTGAATTTGTTTAAACCTTGATTAACACCCTAAGCGCGAGCGAGCGGTTGTGAATGCAAAAGCCCGTCTCCATGGGGTTGTCAAACCAAAGGAGAAAGACATGAAGACACGTTTATTGATAGGTGCGTTAGGCGCGGTTTTTGCGATGGGTTCGGCCCAAGCAGCAGACTATCCTGACCGGACCATTAAAGTACTAGTCGGTTACAGCGCCGGCGGCGCTGGGGATACGATTGCTCGTATTGTCACAGGCGCCATGTCGCAGGTTTTAGGCCAGCCGATTGTGGTCGAAAACAAAGCAGGCGCTGGCAGTAGTATTGCCTCTAACGCCATCGCCACCGCACCCAAAGACGGTTACACCCTTGGCCTGGCGACCGGTAATATCTATGGTGTCGACCAACTCGTATACAAAGTATCTTATACGCCTGAGGATTTCACACCCATCAATCGATTGGCAAGCTATCCCTTAATACTGGCAGTCAACCCCGAAAAGGGTCCAAAGACTTTCCAAGCGTTCATGGCAAAAGCCAAAGCCAACCCCAGCACCATGTTTTATTCAACTTCGGGTATCGCAGGTTCGCCGCACACCTCATCGGTGATGTTACAAGATCTGATGGGAGCTGAATTTACCCATGTACCTTACAAAGGCGGCAAAGCGGCCCTATTGGCAGTGGCTGCCGGTGACGTTGACTTCTCAATGGGTACTGCTCCCTCAGTGTTGCCGCTCGGTCGCGGTGACAAGGTTCGGATGTTGGCTGTGTCCACTGCTGAGCGCTCACAATTGGCGCCAAACCTACCAACCATTTCAGAGTCTGGTTTACCTGGCTTTGAGTATAGTTTTTGGTTTGGCTTGTTTGGGCCCGCTGGGCTAGCACCAGAAGTGACCCAAAAACTGGCTGATGCTGTTGCTGTTGTACTCAATGACCCTGAAGTACAAAAAAGGCTGATTGCCGCCGGTAGTGAAGCGGGCCCATTTGCTTCACCAGCGGAGTTTGATGCCTTCGCCCGCAAAAATGGCGCTCAAGTACTTGAGGGGGTCAAGAAAGCCCAAGCTGTCAAGTAAAACGATATTTCATCACAGCGCGGTGGATAGCCTTTGGCTTACCCATCGCGCACCGCCGCTTTATTTTAGGAAAAAAAATGGGTACTCCTGAACTGACAACTGATAATCACGTTGCCGTTATCACGCTGCAGCGTCCCGATCAGGCAAATCGCCTCGGTCCAGACGACTTGCAATGTATTCATGAGTACTTGCACATTGTCAACAACAACCCAGAAATACGCGTGTTACGTTTTGAGGCAACAGGTCAATACTTTTGCAGTGGTTTTGACATCAAAAAGCTCGGTGGTGATCGATTGGTTGATTTTGATACGGTCGTTGACTTGGTTGAGAACGCCCGGCCAGTGACTATCGCCGTCATTCACGGTGGGGTTTACGGTGGCGCCACCGACTTGGCGCTTGCTTGCGATTTCCGTATCGGCGATGCAGCCACCAATATGTTCATGCCCGCTGCCCGTCTTGGTCTGCACTATTACCCGTCAGGACTTGAACGTTACGTCCAGCGTATGGGTATCAACACAGCCAAGCGACTATTTCTGACAGCAGAGAAGATCGAAGCCGAAGAAATGATGCGCGTCGGGTACTTGACTCATTTGGCCCGTACACAGTCCATTAAAGACACGGCGTGTGAACTGACTGATACCTTGGTTTCGATGGCGCCATTGGCCATGCTTGGTATGAAAAAACACCTCACACGGATTGCCCAAGGCAAATTAGACCGAGCTGAGCTAGACCATGACATGAAGACAGTGATGGCATCTGAAGATTTACAAGAAGGTCGCACGGCATGGGCTGAAAAGCGTAAACCTGTTTTCAAAGGTCGTTAGAGACAAACTGCTGAGTCACTGCTTTTATGTTTGTAGTGCGGTTAAAACAGTTGTTAACTTTTAAATGGTTGGATTGATCTTATGCATTCTCCTTTTGCTGTTTTCGTCAGTCGTATCGGTGCACCCGATGTGCTGGAGCCCAGAGCCATTGTTGTGCCCACGCCAGCAGCCGACGAGGTTGTGATTGAACAAACCGCTGTGGCTGTCAATTTTGTCGACATTTATTTGCGAGCAGGTCAGCCCCATTCACACAACCCTGATCCGCCGTTTATCCCCGGTGTGAGTGGTGTTGGGCACATTGTGGCGATGGGATCCGATGTTAAAGATTTGGCAATCGGGCAAAAGGTGACTTACACCAATGCGGGTGTGGGTACTTACAGCACACATGTGGCCGTGCGTGCGATTCGCATCATGGTGGTGCCTGATGGTTTAGACGACATTCGCGTGGCTGCTGGCCTGATTCGCACGCTGACTGCGCAGTATTTGCTTAAACAAATGCGCCCATTGCCATCAGGCACTCGGGTATTGGTGCATGCCGCAGCTGGTGGTGTTGGACAGGTTTTGGTGCAGTGGGCCAAGCGCATGGGATTGTGCGTCATAGGTACGGCCGGTTCGGATGAAAAAACCGCGCTCGCCAAGTCTTTGGGGGCCGATCACGTTATCAATTATCGCACTGAAGATTTTGTTAAAGAAGTTCACGCCTTTACCGAAGGCAAAGGCGTGAGCGTGGTGTTTGATTCGGTGGGTAAAGATACTTTTGAAGGTTCGGTCGACTGTTTAGAGTCCCGTGGCCTGGTGGTGAACTATGGCACGGCTTCAGGTCAAGTGGAAAACTTTGCCCTACAACGATTGCATGCCAAATCGCTGTGGGTCTGCCGGCCAACACTCAAAACCTATACCGGTGAACGCGCCAACATGTTGATCATGGCCAAAGACGCTTTTGAACTACTGCAGGATCCAAGCATTCGCTTGGATATCGAAGCGGTCTTGCCTTTGAGTCAAGCCGCAACGGCTCACGAAATGCTTGAGAGTCGTCTGACGAAGGGCGCCATTGTGTTGGTACCCGACGATCTGATGGAACCTTAATAGCAACCAATAAGGGCTGGTTATTCTTATCAGCCCAAAGGAGTGCGTATCATGGGAGCAATCAATACATCTGAAACACTGAAGCCGTTTCGTGTCATTGACATGTCAAGAGTCAGGGCAGGTCCGAATTGCGTTCGGGTACTGACTGACTTTGGGGCGGACGTGATCCGGGTCGAACCCCCACGCGGAGTCGACCCTAACGAAGGGATGTTTGCTAACAATCGTGCTGGGGGCGATTTTCAGAATCTGAATCGTAATAAGCGGTCATTAACTTTGAACCTCAAAAAACCAGGTGCATTGGCCATTTTTATGGACTTGGTTAAAACGGCTGATGTTGTTGTCGAGAACTGGCGTCCTGATGTCAAAAATAAGCTTGGGATTGACTATGAGTCACTGGCTAAGGTCAATCCGCGCATTATCTTGGCCAGTATTTCGGGATTTGGTCAAACTGGTCCCTATGTCACCCGACCAGGGTTTGATCAAATCATGCAGGGTATGGGCGGTTTGATGTCGGTGACAGGTCATCCTGGCGGTGGGCCAGTTAGAGCAGGGTTAGCCGTGGCGGACATGAGTGCTGGCTTATATGCGGCATTGGGTATCCTCATGGCAATCATCGAGCGTGAGCGGTCTGGTAAGGGTCAATGGGTGCAGGCTTCTTTGCTGCACTCACAAATAGCAATGATGGATTTTCAAGTGTCACGTTATTTGAATGATGGCGACATACCGACGCAAGTGGGTAATGACCATCCAACCAGTAGCCCCATGGGATTGTTCACGGCAAGTGATGGTGTCTTTAACATTGGTGCCTCGGGTCAAGGCAATTGGCGACGCCTGTGTGAGTTGCTCGGTCGCCCAGAGTGGATTGACCACCCTGACTTTAAAAGTGAAGTACCGCGTCGTGCTAATCGCAAAAAACTCTCTGAAATGCTTGAGGCTGAGTTTGGCAAGAAAACGGTTCACTATTGGGTGCAACGATTAAATGACGCGGGTGTGCCAGCCGGTCCCGTCTATTCCGTGCCAGAAGTCGTAGAAGACGAGCAAGTCAAACACCTCGGTGTGGTGGCTACGCTGCCAAAGGCACTCGATGGTCGCGAACTGCATTTCATTACCCAACCCGTGAGTTTGTCGCGAACACCCTCAGCCATTAAGACGGCGGCCCCAGAGTGGGGCGAGCATACTGTTGAAGTACTCACCGAGTTGGGCTATAGCGAAACGCAAATCAAATCATGGCAAGAAAACGGCGTCGTCTAGCATGATGCAAAAGGCCAGTCGTCACCCTAGCTGATGTAGTTGTAGATGGCACACAAAGTGCGAGTGAGATCGTTTTTGTCGCGCAGTGGCAAATCTTTCAAACGTAATTCTTCTGGGTAGTAGTAAACCGTCATGGACAGGTCGAAAGCCCGTTTGGTACCAAGCTGCGCCAAGGTCACGTAACGGACAGGGTCTTGGCCACACAAGAGATTGCCGTTTAACAACTTGGGATTGGTCTTAGAAACCACTTGGTAAAGCGTTGTACCCATCTCGAGGTTTTGGTCAACTGCTTTGATTTGGATGGACGCACCGTTTTGAAAAACGATTTGGTCTCGAGTCACAATGATGTCACCCGTTACGCCTGTGGCTGTGCGACTGACCGCCCGCCAAGTTTGTGGCGTTTTGGGCAACTGCCAGCTCGCCTCATTTGATTGCTTGGCAACAGACGTTGTCTCAGCGGGCGTGCCCGTTTGGCAGGCAGCCAAAGTTACGGCGCTCAGAAGAACCAGCAGTCGCACGCCAAGCGGCTTGAATATGAGCATGATTGTTTCTATCTTTAAAAAGTAGCACTAGTGAAAAATAATTTGAATGGTGACTCTTCCTATTGTACGAGCTGAACTCGCTTCGCTACTGTCGTGTCAAGAATGCGTGTTTGAGACAATAAAGATCTACTTCTATTTATAACGACAATTTATATTGAATTAACTAAGGAGATAAGCAAGGCAATAAAAAAATCTGATGAGGCTCGTGTCAGCGACCACCATGGCAGCCTCTAGTGCTTGGGCAGCTGGTCCTCAAGATCGTATGGTGATTCAAGTCAGCGATGGCGATCAAAAAAAAATGGAACCTTGCTTTAAACAACGCTCGTAATGCATTTAAAGAGCTGGGCAAAGACAACGTTCACATTGAAATCGTTGCCTATGGCTCCGGCATTGGCATGCTTAAAATGGATGCGACCACCGCAGGACGCGTTTAAGAGGCGATCAAATCGGGTATCTCTATTGTTGCTTTCGAAAACACAATGACCGCACAGAAGCTCGTCAAAGACGACATGAACGAGTCCATCAGTTACGTTCCTGCCGGTGTCGGTCAGCTGATGCGTCGCCAGCAAGACCGTTGGGCGTACATTCGTGCGTAGGTCAGTGACTCAAGGGCTATGAAAAAATCCATGCGAGGCGACGTTTGATTGTCGTCTTGCATGGCCTTCATGAAGTAAGCGACCGAATCCGCGCAGTAAGCCAAGAATGCATCGCTGGTCATCAAATCGTTGTGCAAGTTAGGCACTAAAAAACGGGTCATTTCCTTGGCAAATTGGCCGCTGTTGATGTCTTGCGTTACCCGTTGCGTGGCTTGGCTCCAAAGGCCTTGATCAACCGTTTCGCCATACTGGCTTGCCTTTTTGTGAACCCAGTCTTTTCTTGGTGCTGCCCCTTTTGGTCTACAAAATGCCAAGTCAAATATATCCCGGATTCGAAGGTGTTTCTTTTGTACTGCTAACGCGAGTGTTTTGTTAGCAGCAATTTCTTCGATTGTTTGAACGGATGCAAGCACTCGTGTGGCCGATGAAAACGCTTCTCATGGTGGCCATCAATGGCAAAATTTCACGGCTAAACGAGGAGATTTCAGCAAAGTCGATTTCGATATGCTGTGACGGTTCTCTTCGATTTAATGCAGTATCAACAACAATTTTCCAGCTTTTGGCGAACACATGTCTAGCCGATGAGCGATTGTTTGATTCGGGAATTTTGACTCAATCTTAAAGTCCGTAAGCACGATTTAAGGCTTGGTCGAGGCGATTAGAAAATTCACCCAAATGCATATTGGAGAAGCTTGTAACCGCAAAATCTGGTTCTTAGCACGTCCCGTTCGATTAACATCTCGTAATGCCAAAGTTTCATTGGCCCGTGGCAACGGTCCGCCGAATGTTTGGGTCTGGCGATAGAGCTCGCCACCGAGACGATCTATATGCGTCAGTTCAACCATGCCAAAGGGCGTGTCGAATCGCCCGCTGCGCCTGTGATTACCTCTTGGGCACCACAGCAACTAAAAATACCCGCCGTACAAGCGCGCCGCTAGGGTAAAACATATCAAACTGTTTAAATTTAACTTATGCCAGATACGCCACCTGCTGCCGCTAAAACGCTCGCTCCCAATCGACGAATGGTGTGGCTGTTGGCATTGGCCTCGTTTGCCAGTACCAGCACCTTTCGGGTACTTGATCCAGCCTTGCCGCAACTGGCTTTAGAGTTCGACATCACCACCGGTCAAGCCGCCAAGGTGGTGACTGTCTTTGCGATCGCCTACGGGTTGATGTTTTTTGTTTTTGGGCCGGTCGGTGATCGTTTTGGTAAATACAAAACCCTGTCGCTAGCCACCTTGGCCTGTTCGGTCAGTAGCCTGTTGGTGGCATTGGCCCCCGGTTTTGAGTGGTTACTGGTCGCGCGAGTGGTTTCAGCTATTACGGGTGCGGCGATTGTGCCGCTTTCCATGGCGTGGATTGGCGACCACATCCCTTATGAACAACGACAAACGACCTTGGCGCAATTCACCATCGGTACGATTTTGGGTATCACTTCAGGCCAGTTTATTGGCGGCATCTTTACCGACACGGTGGGGTGGCAGGGTGCCTTTTATTTTCTGGCGGTGTTGTACCTGGCGATTGGCAGCATATTGTGGTCACAACGCCATTTGGCTCAAGAGGCACCGTCCAGTGGTGGCGCCAAGGGTTGGCGCGCCATTGTCATGCCGGTAGCCACTGTTTTACGAGTGCGATGGGCTCGGGTGGTGGTGTTAACGGTCTTGCTTGAAGGTGCTATGGTGTTTGGGGTGCTTTCTTATATTCCCGCTTTTTTGCAAGAGCGTCATGACATGAGCCCTTCAGCGGCTGGTGCAACCGCAGGCTTATTTGCCGTGGGCGCTTTCGCTTACGTTCTTAATGCCAAATGGTTAGTGGCCAGGCTCGGTGAAATACCCATGGTGCGATTGGGTGGCATCCTGATCTGTCTTTGTTACGTCATTTATCTCTTCGCACCCGGTTGGGGCTGGGCTTTGCTCGCAAGCGCAGCAACCGGTCTAGGCTACTACTTTGTGCACGCCGTCTTGCAAACACGTGCCACTCAAATGGCCCCAAGCTTGCGAGGAACCGCTGTCTCTTTATCATCGTCTTGCCTGTTGCTGGGCCAAGCGATAGGCGTTTCATTGGGCGCCATTGTCGTTGACAGGCTAGGCATTGATTGGCTCTTGGGTATCGCGATGGTTGGTTTTCCTATCCTGATTTTGTGGTTTGTTTTTGAGGCATCACGCCACAAAGATCAGGACAACAGATAGGCATTGCTTGATCGCGATTAACCCACCTTAAAGGTTTGCTCCATTTCACGGCGAAGTTTGTAAGCCTGGAGGCTATCGTCAACAGCCACATCAGCCCAAGATAAGGACTGTCCTGATTTCACGGGACGCACAACTTTTAAGTTATGTGCCAAACCAAGCGGTAACCCACCAAATTTCAACGACTTTTCAGCTTGGAACAGTTTGCCAACGACCGTATAGCCACCTTCGCCATCTAGCATCTCGCCGGGTTTTAAGTCGCGCTTGGCTGTAGCGACCACATCGGCATTCAAGCAAGTCGGTGAGCCGGTCGATTCGCCGCGCAAACCCACCGACGCCACAGAAATGCCTACTTCCAGGCCAATCAAATGCCATCGCTTGTATAGGCAAGCGTAGCGGCCCGATGGGTCGGTACGCACCATGTACTCTTTAAAGCAATGGCGGATGTAATCGGTGTCGCCTTCAAACACCACAAATACCCCAAACCGAATGTCGTACGGAATCACCCGACCATCACGTTCAAGCGAAGACACCACCTCGACTTGACCTTTGCGGTGCAAGACTCCGCCTTCCTCGATGGGCCGGCACACAAAGGGAATGTCATCGACACTTGCGGGTGGGTAGGTCAGGCCGTCGGGTGGCGCAATGAGGCCCGTGGCATTGCAGATGGCGGTCGATTCGATCGCGGGTTTTGAGCCATCGAGAAATGAATTGAACATCTTGGGATTCAAACCACCCAACTCAGCTTGCTCCGGCGTCAAACCATAGTGCTGCCAAACGGTTTCAGGTGTTGACTGCGCAAAATGCGGTAACCACTTATGGCCACGCCCGGCAGACACAACCTCAAAACCCGCTGCACGGGCCCAGTCCACCAAGTCGCAGACCAAAGCTGGCTGGTCGCCATAAGCCAAGCTATAAACCACGCCTGATTGACTGGCACGCTGCGCCAAAATCGGACCACACAAAGCATCGGCTTCGACGGTGACGTTAACCACATGCTTACCCTTAGAAAACGCGTACAAGCAGTGATCGACAGCAGCAATCGGTGAACCCGTGGCTTCAATCACGATATCCACACCGGGGTGATCTATCAAAGCTTGCCAGTCATCGGTGATGTGGGTGTTACCTTCTTTGTGCGCGGCGTCCAACGACTTGGCACCAAACTGCTCAGTTGACCAGCCTACCCGCGCCAAGTTGCGCTGCGCATTGGCCGGTGACAGGTCAGCCACACCAACCAAATGAATGCCTGGCGTTTTAGGAATCTGGGCCAAATACATCGATGCAAACTTACCCGCACCAATTAATCCGATACGAAGGGGTTGGTTTTGGGCTTGGCGTTCACGCAGTTTTGCGTACAGATTCATGGGCTATCTCCGTGCAATGATTTTTTTGGAATGATCGGTTCTTAATACCAGTGCGCTAAAGTCTCGCTTAACTTTAAACCGAAAAAACGAATTTTTCACAAACCGCAAGATTGACAATTGGATGACGTTTAATTCTTTAGTAATAGCCTATCTCGGCGACTTCAATATCGGCTTGGTGATCGCGCCCAAAAGCCACGATGGCAATCGATTTGATTTTTTGTGCAATCGGCGTTTCACGCAGCAAGCTGCTAGAAAACCCGGCAGAGGGGTTAAAGGCTGACCACGGCAGTTTGACGACTTGCCAATCTTCAATCGCTTCAAAATTGCCTTGGTAGTATTGCCACGGCAGTAGCGTGCCTGAGGTGCGAAGATGCACAAAATACGGCTGCTGGTTGCCCCGGACTTTTAACCAAATGCCTTGGGCATTTTCTGGCAATGGTTGAGCCAACGGAAGGCGCGCCTGTATGAAGCCACCCCTGTTTTCCGTGCTGACCGTGCCACTAAGCTTTAAAACTTCAAGGCCGTCGATGGTCTCAAAGCGCACTTGACCCTTAGACACCCCACCCATCACCGTATCGGCGATGTACTCCCAGCGCTCTTGCGCACCTGCACCAAAGTTATCGATCACCGTTTCGGCTTGAGAAGGGTTGGACATCGATCCGCTCGCAAATGTGAGGCTCACAATAAATAGCAGCTTACGCCATAGGGATTGGAAGATAATCGAACGGGCATTTGAATGGTCCATCATGATATTGTCCAAAGTTTGAGGGTACGCATGAACTGTAATAGCGGCATATTCATGAATCACCACATCTGGTGATGTGGGCTCTCGCGCCATTTTACTTGTTACTCATGTGGTTACTTTAGTAAAGAAGTCCGGCGGTCGTGTTGTGTTGATTGCGATCAAAGGGTTGAAAGCTGTCGCTTTGAGAGCTATTCATGCTGAGACATTACCAACCAGAGGGCCTTCGACTGAGCTGACACTATCCCAATCACGCAATTGGGTGTGGCGTTTAATGTGCCATCACTAAGTCAACATCACGACACCTTAGATGTCGTGATGTTGTGAATCTTTAGATCTTTTAAACTCCCAGCCCCTTAAAGAAAGCCGTTAGGTTGTTTGGCAGGGTGTCATAGTGATAGCCGCCTTCTTGCACGATCACCATGGGCAGATTTAGTTGACTGACTCGATTAGCCAACCGCTCGATACCGGCCGTGGTAACACTTACTTTGGATTGTGGGTCTTTTTCGTAGATATCAAACCCAGAACAAAACACCAAGGCGTCGGGTTGATAGGCTTCGATGGCTTTCATGGCGGTGTCGAGTTGGTTGAAAAAGACTGACTCATCTGAACCGTGCGGCATGGGTAGGTTGAGGTTAAACCCTTTGCCCGCTCCCGTACCGGTTTCGTTTTCAAAGCCGGCGACGACGGGATAGAAATTGGTTGGGTCGGCATGAATTGAAATGTAAAAAACATCAGGGCGGTCATAGAAGATTTCTTGAACGCCTTGGCCGTGGTGTACGTCCGTGTCTAAGATGACGATTTTCGCAAAGCGTTGTTGTAACAAATTAGCCGATACGGCTGCGTTGTTGATATAACAAAACCCCCCAGCCGCATCACGGCGGGCGTGATGGCCTGGTGGTCGGCAAAGTGCAAAGGCGCGAGTGTCACCAGCCAGTACCGCGTGGCTGGCCGCAATGGCCGCTTGTGCTGCCCAGTAGGCAGACGTCCAGGTGTGTTCGCCTACCGGGCAGCTGCCATCGGCTAAGTAGCGTGCGGCCTTGCCCAAGATGCCGCGCATTGGATTGGGTTGGCGCACGTAAACATTGGACATGGCCTCATCACCCCAGTCTGGTCCTAGCGCTGTCCATTCTTTCCAGGCAGTTCGCAAGAAATCCAAGTACCCCGCATCGTGCACGCTCAGAATGGGTTCGAGGCCACGGTCATTGGGTTCTAGCAGTAATCGCTTCATGCGTGCAAAGCCTTCGACCAACTTGTCGGCACGAATCGGCAATTCTTGTGGCGGCCTCATTTGGCCACGAGATAGGTAAGTTTTTGGGTGATGCAGGGCTTCGTTGGGGTGATAGAAAGATTTCATGATGGCAGTCTCTTAGCCACGGTTGTAGCGTTCGGGGTGTCTGTGGGGCGCCACGGTGTTTGATCAACTGTAAAGGTCAGCGTTTGTGGTTGGTTACTTGAGTCCTTGTACCTCAGTGTGACCGAATTGCCAAGCAGGCGAGCTTCTAATTTAATGGGCGCATGGTCGGGGTTATTGGGCTGGGACACTTATCCATCAACAAACTGAAACGACTGTTTCAGTTTGAGTTCGCCGGTCGTTTCTTCACCGAATCCTGGCAATTCGCTGATTTGCTAGCGCCCAGCAATATCAGCGGGCACGACCCAGAACAGACCGACTGTACCGTTGGGGGCTTGCATCGCATTGTCAGGTATCCAAAGCCCCATGCCAAAGCTGTTAGAAACCACCCGAGTGCCTGGCTTCATTTTGAGTAAGGATGGCTTGAGCTTCATGTCAAGACTCTCAAGCAAATAAAGCGTGACCACAGTGGCACTTGAGAAGTCCTCTACGAAAATATCCCCCGTGATAATCGTGACCTTGTTTTGAAGTCTAGCTTGCTCGACGTTTAGGCGGGCAAATTCGGCCAACTGTGGGTTGTACTCGATGCCCACAGCGGTGGCACCATAAACGCGCGTAGCCTCAATCGCGATACGACCGTCACCGGCACCGAGGTCTTAGACTTTGCCGCTGGCTTGTACATTCGCCACGTCAAGCATGGCAAGCACCAATGGGTCGCTGGTGGGCACAGCATGACATCTTTGCCATGCTGTGCCTGCATGGGTTTATAGGGCTCATTGGGGTTTCGTGCGCAGGCGCTTAGTACTAAAGTTAGCAACAGCGCAATGAGCGTCACAAAAAAACAGGCCGTGAGCTCAAGAGGGGAGGGTTGGCTCTGAGGATAGGCACGGTGGCAAGAATTAGAACCAGAGGATGCAACCATTTGAGTGTACGGCGCGTGCGCTGCCCGACGCACGTGCTTTTTTCTGACGCTATTTAGGTACTTTCAGACTTATAGGAAGGTTGTTGTTCGGCTCGCTGGGCTGCCTTTTTGCTGCTGACGTAAAAGTCGTAAATGGCCAAAAAAACACCAAATACCAGTAGAAGTAGTAATGGAAATTCGGTGATTTTCCAGATGTAGGGCAATAGAAATCCCACCAGTAAAACCATCGAGATAACCGCAGGTATTTGTTTCATCGCTTCATTCTCCGATAATTTCGTCGAAATTTTTAAGTAACCAACGGCTTGTCCGCAATAACCGACCGTCGTCGTGGCGAGCACCCACAAGCTGAACGCCTATCGGTAGCCCTTCGTCAGATTGCAGCAATGGCAAACTAATCGCTGGCATGCCAGTGTAGGACCACAAGGCAGCCATGATTGGATCACCAGTGCTTTCGATTCCTTTTGGTGCTGACCCAAGCGCGGCGGGTGTCAATATGGCATCAAAACGTTCAAAAAACTCATCAAACCCAGAAGCAGTGGATTCAATGCCTTCTTTGGCTTTCAGGTAGTCCATAGCCAAGATCTTGCGACCACGTGCAACGATGTCGAGCACGCGTTCGCTGACTTCTCCCGATGAATGTGCAAGGTGTTCTCGCATGGAAGCCGTAAACTCAGCATCAACGATGGTCCTTAAGCGCTCAACCGCCACCCGGGCGACATCAGGCAGTTCGATGGTCAACACGTGATCGCCAAGTGCGTCAATCAGTGCCTCAAATGCCTCTTGTGCGCCTTGGTCCATTTGGTCCCAAAATGGTGTGCGCATAAAAACGAACTTTGGTGCGAACGGTGGCTCTTGCTGACACACGGACAACAAATGCCGAGGTAAGACGCCCTTGGTTGTTGGATCGCTGTCATCGGCGCCGATCATCACCTCGGCAACCAGAGCCACGTCTTCAATATCCCGACCAAAAACGCCGACTTGGTCCACAGTTGTTGAAAGTGGTTGCATACCAGCGCGTGAAATCAGTCCACGTGTGGGTTTGAAACCGATCACCCCACAAAATGAGGCGGGTCGGATAACGGAACCCCCCGTTTGGTTTCCGATGGCCACCGGCACCATGCCAGCTGCTACCGCAGCTGCACTGCCGCTCGAGGACCCGCCCGGTGTGTGTTCTAAATGATGAGGATTACGCGTATCGGCTGCTTGACCTAAGCAAAAATCAGGCAGTTTGGTTTTACCAAATATAACCGCACCAGCTTCGCGTAGCTTCTTAACAGCCGTTGCATCCCACCGCGGTTGGCGACCCGCTAGGCTTTTCGAGCCGTACTCCGTGGGCATATCAAACGTGTCAAAAGCGTCTTTTACCGCCACGGGCACACCAGACAAACGACCAATATCACCACCGCGTGCGCGACCCTCATCAAGTAGTCGCGCTTGCATTTGAACCGAACCACGGTCAAGGTAAGCAAAGGCGTGTATCGATTCGTCAGAGGCTTGAACGTAATCCAGAAAAAGCGTAGAAAGTGCCTCAGCACTGACAGCGCCACTCTGGATCATCTCCGCAACTTTACGGGCGGTCAGCTGTTGTAGGGCAACGTTAGTGTCTTTTAATTGGTTCATCAGTTAATTACTTTGCATGAAAAAGGATGGGTCGATCACACCTTCGGGCAGAGGGCCCTCGTCAACCTGGGAAGGCTGGTTGTAAATCAAGTCAGGCAGCAAGGTCACGATCTTGGGTTGCACGTAAACCAAGACTAGCGTCAACAGCACCATGCCCAGGAACGGGAAGCAACCCTTAAAAATGTCCCACAGCTCGACCCCTTTAGGAGCGACCCCTTTCAGATAATAGGCAGACATGGCCATCGGTGGTGTCAAAAACGAGGTCTGCAAATTGATGGCGATCAATAATCCAAACAAAAGTGGATCCACATCAAAAATAGCAAGCATGGGCAAGAAGATCGGCACAAAAATAATGATGATCTCGCTCCACTCAAGCGGCCAACCCAGTATGAAGATGATCAACTGTGCCATGATCAAGAATTGAAGGGTGCTCAGGTCAAGCGATAAGATGAAGTGCTCGATCAGTCCCTCGCCACCCAAGTAGGAGAAAACCGAAGAGAAGGTCCACGAGCCCACAAATAACCAACACACCATGGCCGTGGTTTTAGCAGTCAGGTAGACCGACTCGCGCATGCGATCCCAAGTAAACGCCCGGTAAGCAACAGCAAGCACCACGCCACCAAGCGCACCCATGGCGGCTGCTTCACTGGGGGTGGCCAAGCCAAAGAGAATTGATCCCAGCACGGCGATGATTAGAAAGGCAAGCGGAAAGAACGCGGTCAATAGAAGCTTAAAACCCTTCCAAAACGTGACGTCATCCACATCTTTGGGCTTTGGGGCCAAGCTTGGATTGATCAGGACACGCACCACGATGTAAACCAAATAGAGGCCAGCCAGTAAAAACCCAGGAATAAGTGCAGCTGCATACAGCTTGACCACAGATACGCCAGCGGTCGCGGCGTAGACGATCAACATGATAGATGGCGGTATTAAGATACCCAGTGTGCCGCCGGCGGCAATAATGCCGCTAGAGAGCTTTTTGTCGTAGCCTGCTTTGAGCATCGATGGCAGGGCCAATAGGCCCATAAGCGTCACCACAGCACCGACAATACCGGTCGCTGTGGCAAACAGCGCGCAAGTCACCAGCGCAGCGACACCCATGGAGCCCGGTAAGTGCCTTAAAGCAACTTGCAAGCTCTCAAAGAGCCGTTCCAAAATGTTTGAACGTTCGATGATGTATCCCATGAATAGAAACAGGGGGATTGATATCAAAACGTCATTACTCATCACACTGAAGGTATTTTGTACCAACAGATAGAAGATGTTGTTATCCCAAAAGGCTAAAGCGGGATCGAAGTAGGCGTAGAACCCGAAACCAATACCCATCGCCATGAGCGTGAAGGCAATCGGAAAGCCCAAAAAAATAAAAACAATAAATAGCCCAAGCATAAACAGGGCAATGACTGGATCGCTCATTTGCGGGCCTCTTGATCGGTGCCATGGGTCTCGAGCAGCACTTGCTCAAGCTCTTTGATGTCCTCATCGCGGTCGAGCCAAACGCCTGTTTTGATGCAGTGAAGGCATCGGCATACCTCAGCGCTACCGGCCAGCAACAGACTGATGCCAGCAAAAAAAATAATGGCTTTAAGCGGCCAGACGGGCACGCCAGCTGGGCTGTTGACACTGACCTCTTGAATGCGGATGGATTCGAGCGCATAAGTCGCCCCGGTCAAAACCAGCGCCAAAATGCCAGGAAAGAAGAACAAAACGTAAAGGGTTAATTCAACTTTGGCCTGCGTGGTCGGTGACCATTTTCGGTAGATGAAGTCACCGCGCACGTGTGCATTTTTCGAAAGTGTATAGGCACCTGCCATCATGAATAGGGCGCCGTAGAACATGTAGCTCATGTCGTAGGCCCAGGACGTCGGCTCGTTCAGCACGTATCGCATGAATACTTCGTAGCATGTGCCGAGCGTCAACATCACAATGCACCAACCAAAGGAGTGTGCGAGGGCTTTAGATAGACCGTCTATCCAACGTATGTAGCCAACCATGTGACTCTCCAGTATTAAAAAAGAGACCGCTAGCTAGCCAGCAGCGGTCTCTCCGGACGATCCCCTCGGGTGTGCTGCTAGCCTGAGGGGTCGATGTCGCTTTAAATACGAGCTATTAGAATGGTAACTTGGTTTTGAAGACGTGCTCGTAAGCCGTTTTGTAGTCAGCATCGTTCAAGAAGCCGTAGTAAGCCACGCGACGTGCCCAAGATTTTTGTGACTCAGCCACTTTCTTAAAGAATGGATCTGCCGCTTCCAGTCTTGCACTGACTTTGTCCCAAGCGGCAAGCTGAGCCTCAAATATCGCTTTCGGCGTGCGCACAACTCGAACTTTATCCTTCACAATCAACTCTTGCAAGTCGCGTGAGTAGTTGTCTTGTGCGGTCCAAGTGTTCGAAGAGGAAGCGGCCTCAGCGGCGTACTTCAGGATGGCTTGCAAGTCAGGTGCCAAGGCGTCGTACTTGGTCTTGTTGAAGACGATTTCGAAGAACTCCATCGCTTGGTGGAATGAACCCATCGAGTAGTACTTAGCGACGTCTTGCGCACCGAAACGGCGGTCAGAGGTTGGATTGTTATATTCGAAAGCATCAATCACACCACGTTCCATGGCAGGCACAATCTCGCCACCAGGCAATTGGGTCACTTTCATACCCAATTCTTGCAACATGTCAGCGGCTAAGCCCACAGTGCGGTATTTGTAGCCAGCCATTTCTTTGCCGTTTTGTGGGGGCATGTTTTTGAACCAACCAAACGGCTGCACTGGCATGGGAAACGCAAAGAAACCCTTGATATTGAGCTTTAGTTCCTTGAGCAGTTGGTCGTATAGCTCGATACCGCCGCCCTTCTGAATCCAACCCAAAGTCTGCTCAGCGTTAGCACCTGTGACTGGACCTGAGCCAAACAATGAAGCCACTTTGGACTTGCCGTACCAATACACAGCCACGGTGTGGCCAGCGTCGAGCACGCCGTTGGAAACAGCATCAGTTACTTCGAAAGGTTTAACAACCGAACCAGCGGTCAAGTAATCAATGCGCAAACGGCCAGCGGCCATTTCGTTGACCTTGGCCACATACTGCTGGGCCATTTCGTTAAAAATGTCATTGGCGCCCCAAGCGCCTTGCATTTTTAAAACCACGGGTGACTGAGCAACAGAAATCATGGGGAAGCCAGCCAAAGGGGCGGCCACAGCGACAGTACCGGCTTTCTTAAAAAATTTGCGACGTGATGACGACGAATCAACTTTTTCGGTTGAGACCGTCGTTGGCGCTTTCTCGATTGTTTTCATGGCTTGTCTCCAAACAGCAATAATTGAAATACGTTGTTATAGAACTACCAAAACATCATTGTTCTTACTGGCATGTTGGGCAATTGGGGTTTTCGCCTAAGTGCCAGCCATAATTCGATTTTTTTTGCAGTATCTGAGCTCTTTTGTCAGTCCGGCGTAAGTTAAAGGCGCGCAGGCTGTTTGTGTGATGTGCTGTTAGCGATGAACTGCCGAGACATCGGATGCTACCGTGACTAATTAAAGAACCGGTTTATGATGACAGTCTGTTTATATTAAAGGTGTTTAGTTCAAAAACCGTTCATGCTGAGTGTTTGGTTTTGGTTTTGGTTTTGGTTTTGGTTTTTGGATTTTGGTTGTGGTTTCGGATTGTTGCTAATCTCAAGGATTAAAAATGAATACAACGTTTCCTATTGTTCGCAGTGCAACTGGCGCGTTACTGATCGCCGCATTGACTTGGGTTGGTGCTGCCAATGCGCAGTTTAAAGTCGGTTTCATGGCCACATTATCTGGACCTGCCGCAGCGCTCGGACAAGACATGTACGATGGCTTCATGCTTGGTTTAGAGCACTCGGGCGGCAAGTTCGGTGGTGTTGAGGTCGAAGTCATCCGTGAAGATGACCAACTCAAGCCTGATTTAGCCGTTCAAACGGTGAACCGTTTTATAGAACGCGACCAAGTTGACATGGTTGCAGGGGTGACGTTTTCTAACGTGATGATGGCCATTGCTAAGCCACTGGCTGACTCTAATACGATTTTCATGGGCACCAATGCCGGTCCCGCACCGTTGGCTGGTGAGCGCTGTGCCCCGAACTTTTTCTTCGTGTCCTATCAAAACGACCAACAAGCCGAAGGCGTGGGCAAATATGCCACGAACCAAGGCTACAAAAACGTTTATCTGATGGCACCAAACTATCAAGCCGGTAAAGACGCTCTTGGTGGTTTCAAGCGCTACTACAAAGGCGATGTGGCCGGCGAAATCTACACCCGCGTGAATCAGCCCGATTACTCAGCCGAGATCGCCCAGCTCCAAGCAGCCAACCCCGACGCGGTTTACGTTTTTTACCCTGGTGGCATGGGGATTAACTTTATCAAGCAGTTCCGCCAAGCGGGCCTGTTGGGCAAGATCCCATTGCTGTCAGTTTCAAGCTTTGACGGTTCAACCTTACCTGCCTTAAAAGAAACGGCCCTCGGAGCGATTTCTGGCTCGTTTTGGGGTGCGGATTTTGATAATCCCGTCAACCAGAAGTTTGTCACGGCTTTCGAGGACAAATATGGTCGGATCCCTTCACAGTACGCTGCCCAGTCCTACGACGGGGCGATGCTGCTCAATAGCGCCATCAAAAAAATTGGTGGTCAGTACAAAGACAAAAACGCCTTGATGACGGCGCTACGCGCGGCCGAGTTTGATTCGGTGCGTGGTAATTTTAAGTTCAACAAAAACGGCTTTCCCATTCACGACATGTACGTGTTTGAAGTCGCCCCAGATGCGAAGGGACGCGTGTCACACAAGACGTTGCAAAAGACCTTGCCAGCCCACCCGGATTCATACGTGGGTCAATGCCCACTTTAAGTCTGGAAAGCTGTGACGCTTAATTTGGTTTTGGGCCAGGCACTCAATGGTCTGCAATTCGGCATCCTGTTGTTTCTGATGGCAGCGGGTTTGACATTGGTGTTTGGCATCATGAGCTTTGTGAATCTGGCACACGGCTCGCTTTACATGTTTGGCGCTTACGTCGCCGCAACAGTGGCCAGTTACAGCGGCTCTTTTGTGCTTGCCATATTTTTAGCGATGGTGCTGATATTCCTGCTCGGTGCTGCCATTGATCGAGCGGGACTGTCTATCTTGCACCGGCGCAGTCACCTCGACCAAGTGCTTGCCACTTTCGGTTTGGTGCTATTTAGCAATGAACTGGTGCGCGTGGTGTGGGGTAACGCGCCCATTTACATGGACGCGCCAGACTACTTGTCTGGTGCGGTCAATCTTTTTGGCTTGAATTATCCGGCTTATCGCTTTGCGATCATCGTCGCAGGACTGTTGGTGGCTTTGGGTTTGTATCTACTGATTGAACGAACGCGCATCGGGATGTTGATACGGGCGGGTGCCAGTAACCGCACGATGGTGTCAGCCTTGGGTGTCAACATTGCTTGGCTAAATCGTTTTGTTTTTGCGCTTGGTGCCGGCTTGGCCGGTCTGGCTGGCGCTTTGGTGGGGCCTATTCTTTCAGTGGAGCCCGGCATGGGTGAGCCTGTGTTGATCCTCACCTTGGTGGTGATTGTGATCGGCGGTATTGGATCAATCCGAGGGGCTTTTTTTGCTGCAATCGTGGTTGGGCTGGTGGACACCATGGGTCGGGTGTTTGTCCCCATTTGGCTGCGTGCCACTTTTGACCCAGCCATGGCAACAGCCATTGGTCCGGCATTGGCTTCGATGTTGGTGTACCTGATGATGGCGGTCATCTTGGCCTTAAAGCCTGAGGGCTTGTTCCCTCTGCGGGCGAGGGGTTAGGGCAATGGCTGATCGATTTACCGCATCGACAACCGCATCGATCCCTGAGCGTGCTGATCGTCGAGTCTGGATCGCTGTATTTTTAATGGTGTTGTTTGCACTCGTGCCCCTTTATGCCTGGCTGGCCGATGACGTGTATGTGTTGACCTACTTTGGTCGAATGTTGATATTTGCATTGGCGGCTGTTGGCCTGAATTTGATTTTGGGTTTTGGGGCAATGGCGAGCTTGGGCCATGCCATGTATTTCGGCTTTGGGGCCTATACAGTCGGGATTTTGTCGACTTGGGGATTCACCAACGGATGGCTGCATTTGTCAGCAACGCTTGTGGTCTCAGCTTTTATTGCGTTACTGGTGGGTTGGATCGCCTTACGAACACGTGGCATGGCTTTCATCATGATCACCCTGGCCTTCGCGCAATTGTTTTTTTATGTTTTTGTGAGCTTGCGGTCGTTTGGTGGTGATGAGGGCTTAAGCCTGACTGAATTGAGCGGCTTTGGTGCACTCACCGGTAACAAGTACGCCATTTACCTCTCTTTGTTGCTCACCTTGATGTTGGTGCTGTGGTTCACACATCGCTTGGTGAAGTCGCGCTTCGGGTTGGTGCTTAGAGCCTCACGCCACAATGAGTCACGCTTAAATTCGCTTGGTACGGCCAGCCAGCCTTACAGACTGGTGGCGTATGTTTTGTCAGCTCAAATCTGTGCCATGGCAGGGTTTTTTATGGCGAACTTAACCGGGTTTGTGTCACCGTCGTTGATGAGTTGGTTGATTTCCGCCGAGTTCATGGTGATGGTTTTGCTCGGCGGCATGGGAACTGTCTTTGGGCCGGTGATCGGTGCCGCGGGCTTGCTTTTGATTGAAGATGGCTTAAAGACAGTGACCGAGCATTGGCCACTTATTTTGGGGCCTTTGATTGTCTTGGCGGTGATCGGGTTGCGACAAGGTTTGTGGGGGCTAATGGCGCCTTCTGGCCGCACAGAAGCGTCACCTGCTGATCAAGGGGACCATTGATGGGGACCATGCAGTCTGAAATGGCAGGCGATAAGCCAGTGTTGCTGACGGTGGACTCGTTGGTCAAGCGTTACGGTGGCTTGTGCGTGACCGATCACGTGACCCTGTCAGTGGAGCACGGCGAGATTCACGCGCTAATTGGTCCGAACGGGGCTGGTAAGACCACGCTGATCAATCAAATCACGGGGGCGGTGGCGAGCGACGCAGGACGCATCTACTTAAGTGGCCAAGAGGTGACGAGATGGTCGATGGCCAAGCGCGCGCGCGCGGGCATGAGCCGGTCTTATCAAATTAATGCTTTGGTTGCTAGTTTTAGTGCCCTGGAAAACGTCTTGCTCGCGGTTCAAGCTGGGCGTGGACATAACTTTCATTTCTTCAAGCCCGTCATGCAAGAGCAGCAAATGGTGCAAGAGGCGCACGCGTTTCTTGATCGTGTCGGGTTTGGTGACGATCGCAGCCGGAGTGTTTCGGCACTCGCTTACGGTCAGCAGCGTTTGGTGGAGGTGGCCATGGCAATGGCCACCCACCCACGCCTACTATTGCTTGATGAGCCCATGGCGGGTTTGGGCCCGACTGAATCTGAGCGCATGATTAAATTGCTCGATAGCTTACGGGTTGACTATGGGATGCTGTTGGTCGAGCACGACATGCAGGCCGTGTTTGCCTTGGCCAATCGCATTAGTGTGTTGGTTTACGGGCAGGTTTTGTTGTGCGACACGCCGGACAATGTTCGTGTGAGCGAGTTGGTGCGTGAAGCCTACCTCGGTGACGAGGATCTTCTATGAGCGACCAGTACCCCCCTTTACTTGAAGTCAAACACCTGCAAACAGGGTACGGCGCCAGCCAAGCCTTGTTTGATGTGTCTTTGACCGTGCCCGTAGGGCAGTGCGTGAGTTTGCAGGGGCGTAACGGCATGGGCAAATCCACCACTGTCTCAGCCATCATGGGGTTGCTGCCATGCTGGCAGGGTGATATCCAGTGGCAGGGTCAAAGCGTGGTGGGCCGCGAACCCTTTGAGATGGCGCGCTTGGGTATTGGGTTGGTGCCTGAAGGCCGACAGGTGTTTCCCAACCTGACCGTTTGGGAGAATTTAGTGGCCACGGCGGCTAAGCCAACCAAAAATACACATGCCAATGTCAAAAAAACAACCAAAACAACCCTCGAACTGACCCCCGTCCGAGTAACTTCGAGCTGGGACCTTGACCGGGTTTTTGCGCTTTTTCCAAAGTTAGCCGATCGACGTAAGCACTTTGGGAATCAATTGTCTGGCGGCGAGCAACAGATGCTTGCCATTGGGCGCGCCTTGATGACGCACCCCACTTTGTTGATTTTGGATGAGGCCACTGAGGGCCTGTCGCCACTGTTGCGTCAAGAAATCTGGCAAGCACTGGCGACCTTACGCAGCGAAGGATTGTCTATCTTAATCACCGATAAAAATGTCAAGCAGTTGCTGGCCTTGTGTGATCACCATGTGGTTCTTCAAAAGGGTCGCACGGTGTGGTCTGGTGACTCGGCACAGTTCCGTGCTGGTGCTGACTTAAGACGGCTGTATTTGGCGGCATAACTGGCTTATGTTGCGATGGTCCGCCCACGTGATACGCTCAAATTTACAGTAATACAGATTAGCTTGGAGGTCGGCTCCGAGCCTTAAAGCGCGAGGATTCATTCGATGAGTAGTCAGGTTGCACAAACGTGCGTTGGGTTAACAGCGGTTTCGTTGGATTACGACACTTGTGGCACGGGACCGGTGTTACTTTTGCTGCATGGCTTCCCTCAAAACCGTGCCATCTGGCAGCCTGTTAAAGACGTTCTTTCAAAACACTTCACGCTTGTCATGCCCGATTTGCGTGGTTACGGCGCTTCGCCCAAGCCCGCGAGCGATCCCGAACACCTAACCTATTCCAAGCGCGCCATGGCCGTCGATTTGATAGCGCTCATGGATCGTTTGGGTCATCAGCAGTTTGGCGTGGTCGGGCATGATCGGGGTGCTCGCGTGGCACACCGTTTGGCCGCAGATTACGGCCCGCGTGTCACGCGTTTGTTGCTGCTAGATATTTCACCAACGTTGGCCATGTACGAGCAAACCGACATGACGTTTGCCGCGGGATACTGGCATTGGTTCTTTCTCATTCAAGCCCATCCCTTGCCTGAGACCTTGATCGGTAAGCAACCCATCTTTTTCATGAATGAATTCATGGTCAAGCGCTATCCCGGCCGGCATGTGTTTGAACCCACGCGCTGGGAAAGTTATCTGGCTGGTATGCAAGATCCCGCGTGTCTGCACGCCATGTGTGAGGATTATCGCGCCTCTTTTGGCATAGATCTTGAACACGATCGTGCCGATATCGCGGCCAAACGCAAGCTACCAATGCCGCTGCGAGTGTTGTGGGGTAAACACGGCATGATCCAGAAGTGTTTTAAGCCACTCGACGATTGGGCTGCTGTGGCCGAACAGGTCTCAGGTCACGCCGTTGACTCGGGACACTACATCCCCGAAGAGTTACCTGAGGTTTTGGCCGATGAAGTTCGTATTTTTTTTGGGTGATGGTGGGGTGCGCCTAGCTAACTGGAACTTAAAAAAGCCTCAGATCAACTATTTGTTGATCTGAGGCGCTAGTACACAACGCTAATATTTTGACGTTTTAAAGTCTAATTTTAAAGCGCTGTGAGATTTCACCAACAATGCCGCGGCGGAAGGCTAGAACACAAATCACGAAGATGGCACCCATTGCAATCGTGCTCCAGCCACCTAAGTTTGCGAGATAGTTCTGCAGGTTCACGATCACGGCTGCACCAATCATTGGGCCCCATAGGGTGCCAATGCCGCCAAGAATCGTCATCAGCACGGCCTCACCCGAGGTGTGCCAAAACACATCGCCCAGGGAAGCCAGTTGCAGCACCAGAGCTTTGAGACTGCCACCTAAGCCAGCCAGTCCGGCTGAAATTGTGAATGCCATTAGTTTGTAGCGATCGACGTTATAGCCAAGCGAAATGGCTCTCGGTTCGTTTTCTCGAATGGACTTCAGGACCTGCCCGAATGGTGACTGGACGACGCGTTGGATCAACAGAAAGGCCAATAGCAACACAGCCAATGAAAACCAGTACATATTTTGTGAGGGCATCAAATCGATGAAGCCAAAGAGCTCGCCACGTGGGACACCCTGAATGCCGTCTTCGCCATTGGTGAAAGGCACCTGGGTTGCCGCAAAGTAAACCACCTGTGCCAAGGCTAGGGTAATCATCGCAAAGTAGATGCCTTGTCGGCGGATGGCCAATAAACCAAAGAGGTAACCCAAAGCAGTCGAGGCAACGACACCCAAGAGAATACCGAGCTCAGGGGTCAAGCCCCATTCCTTCATGATGTGGGCTGTTACGTATGAAGCGGTGCCGAAAAAAGCGGCGTGTCCAAAAGACAGTAGTCCTGCGTAACCCAGTAGTAGGTTGACCGATGCTGCAAAAATCGCGAAGCAAAATACCTTCATTAAGAACAGGTCATAGACCAAGTCTTGAAAGGGCACTAGCGTAAGCAGCACAAAAATAATAATAGTGACTTTGTTTAGCGCAGTCGTGTTCATCATCCAGCCCTTTAACGAACTTTGCCAAACAGCCCGGCGGGCTTGAGCAGCAGCACAATAATCATGATCACAAAAATCGACACCGATGAGGCTTGTGGGTAGAAGACCTTGGTGAGTCCTTCAATCACACCAAGCGACAGCCCAGTGGTGATGGACCCCGCAATTGAACCCATCCCCCCGATCACGACTACCGCAAACACAACAATGATGAGTTCAGAACCCATGGTGGCTGTGACCTGGTAGATTGGCGCGGCCAACACACCAGCAAACGCGGCCAACGCACAGCCCGCACCGTAGGTGAGGGTAATAATCAGTGGCACATTAACACCCAACGCTTGAAGCAACCGGGGGTTTTCTGTGCCGGCTCTCAGTAAGCTGCCGAGTTTGGTGCGTTCAATGAAGTACCAAGTCGCAAAACACACCAAGAGAGCAACGCCCACAACCCACAAACGGTACCAAGGAATAAAGAGTTCCGCCACGCGCATGCCACCACGGAACATATCCGGTACAGGGTAGCTGTTACCGAGCGCGCCAAACCAGTGTCTAAACAATCCCTCAATAACCAAAGCCAAGCCAAAGGTGAGCAAGAGTCCGTAGAGGTGGTCCAAGTGATAGAGCCGCTTGAGCATGGTCTTTTCAATGACGATACTCATGGCCCCAACAATCAGCGGGACTAAGAAAAGAGCGAGCAAATAGGGAACTTCAAGGTCGGGCATGCCGATCCAGTAACCCAATTGGGTTAATCCAATCCAGGTAAACATGGCTCCCAGCATATAAAGCGCACCGTGAGTGAAATTAATCACATTAAGTAAGCCAAAAATAACCGCCAGTCCTAGGCTGAGTAGGGCGTAAAAAGACCCATTGATAAGCCCAATCAATAATTGCGACGTTAAGGCTTGCGGCGATATGCCTAGCAACTCAAACATGAAGTTCCCCTAAACCCTATCTATTTATTACGAGGGTTTTTTACCCGTTACCAAATAGCACTTGGAATCTGCCAGTGGCAATGAACCTTCAGCCGCTGGAAGCACACGTGCGACAGTGGCAATATCATTACGGTTCTTGGATTCCTTGGGTGACTTAACTTGCAGCAAGTACATGTCATGCTCGAACTTACCGTCAGCACGAATGACACCTTTGAACATGCCATCGTCAATAGGATTAGCCTTCAAATAAGCCATGACCTTGTCAGAATCATCCGTCTTGGTCGCTTGAACGGCCTTCAGGTAGTTCATGGTTGCTGAGTAGACGCCAGCTTGAACGGACGTCGGTGCAACATTTTTGAAACGGGTCATGAAGCGCTTAGAAAAGTCACGGTTCGCATCAGAGAAGTCCCAGTACCAACCCACTGTAAAGTTCATGCCTTGCGTCTCACGCAGACCCAAAGCGCGAATATCGCTGGTGAACATTAGCAATGGCACAACCGTTTGCTTTGAACCCATGATACCGAGCTCGGCGGCTTGCTTGACTGAGCCGATCGTGTCGCCACCGGCATTAGCCAAAGCGATGACTTCAGCGCCTGAGGACTGAGCTTGAGCCAAATATGAGGCGAAGTCGGTGGTTTTGATGGGGTGAGCCACGCTGCCCAAAACTTTACCGCCATTGGCATTAACCACGGATGAGGCGTCGCGTTGCAGCGTGTGACCAAAGGCGTAATCCGCTGTCACAAAGAACCAGCTTTTCTTGCCACCAGCAACCACTGCGCTTGCTGTGCCGTGAGCCAAAGCATAGGTATCATAAACGTAGTGAACGGTGTAAGGGTTGCAACGTTCGTTGGTAATGGGCAGCGAAGCTGCACCAGTCACAAAAGCGATTTTCTTGCGCTGGTCGGCTACTTCCATGGCAGCGAGTGCCGAAGAGGTGGACACGTTACCCATCAACACATCGACCTTGTCGCGGTCAATCATTTCACGGGCTTGTGAACCGGACAGGTCAGCTTTGGACTGTGTATCAGCTGATGTGATGATAATTTCTTTACCCAAGACTGAGCCACCGAAATCTTCGACAGCCATTTGGGCGGCTAACAGTGCGCCAGGACCTTCAACAGCGGAGTAGATGCCTGACATGTCTGTCAACACACCAATCCGAACACTGTCGTCGGTTAATTGAGCCGAGGCAGCGCCCGCGCTCATCATGAAGGCAGCGCCGATCATCTGCGTTAGTAGCGATTTTTTCATATTTATGTCTCCTTGAACTGACTGTGTTGCTGGAAATAAGCCCTAGTGTGTTTAAACACCAAGTAACGTTTCCAGTTCTGCACGGCTTTCTTCAAGCCGATCTTTTTCCACCATCTTGACGACCTGACCGTGTTCGATCACATAGTTTCGGTCGGCAAGCTTGGATGCGAAGCGGAAGTTCTGCTCAACAAGAACAACCGTAAATCCTTTCTCTTTCAGAAGGCGCACCACCTCACCAAGCTTTTGCACGATGACAGGGGCAAGACCTTCGGTGATTTCATCCAAAAGCAACAGAGGCGCACCAGTGCGCAGAATGCGAGCGATCGCTAGCATTTGCTGTTCGCCGCCAGATAGTCGACCACCGGGGCTGTTTCGCCGCTCTTTGAGATTTGGAAAAATTTCGTAGATCTCATCAATGCTAACGGCTGACCCTTCGCCGACTTTTGGTGGCAGCATTAGGTTTTGTTCGCAGGTCAGACTGGCAAAAATGCCACGTTCTTCAGGGCAATAACCAATCCCCATGCGTGCAATTTCATGTGTTTGCTTGCCGATAACTTCGACGCCGTCGACCTTAATCGAGCCTTTGGCCGTGCCGGTCAGTCCTAGAATGGCGCGCAGGGTGCTGGTTCTACCGGCACCGTTGCGGCCGAGTAGACACACAACCTCACCCTTACCGACCTGCAGGTCGATGCCATGCAGAACGTGAGATTCGCCGTACCACGCGTTGAGTTCTTTGATTTCTAGAGCAAGAGTTGTTGACATGAGGCTTTTGGATTATCTCGAAGTGTTGCAACTATAGATAAAATTAGTGGCCGACCAGCTCTGCATCAGCTGATCCCATGTAAGCTTCCATCACTTGGGGATTCTTGGATACGGTCTGATAGTCGCCCTCAGCAATGACTTCGCCACGCTGCAAAACGGAAATCGTTTCGGCAATATTGGCAACCACGTTCATGTTGTGTTCGACCATGATGATGGTGCGACCTGCAGCCACTTTTTTAATCAGTTCTGTGACCCGTTCGACATCCTCATGACCCATGCCTTGGGTGGGTTCATCAAGCAACATGACCTCTGGGTTAATGGCCAGTGTCGTGGCAATCTCCAACGCCCGCTTGCGTCCATAAGGCAAATTGACCGCTTCTTCGTTGGCATAGTCTGCCAAGCCAACTTGGTCAAGGGCATCTAAGGCTCGATCATTTAAAATATTGAGTGTTTTGTCGCTTTTCCAAAAATGAAACGAAGTGCCCAGACGTCGTTGCATGCCGATACGCACGTTTTCGAGAACAGACATGTGCGGAAAAACAGCTGAGATTTGAAATGAACGCACAACACCTTCTCGAGCGATCTGCGATGGCGAGTGCTTGGTGATGTCGTTTCCGTTAAAAACAATCTGTCCGCGCGTTGGGGGATGAAATTTTGTAATGAGGTTAAAGCATGTGCTCTTACCTGCACCATTGGGGCCGATGATGGCGTGAATGGTGTGGCGTTTGACTTTGAGGCTGACATTATTGACCGCAACGAACCCCAAAAATTCTTTGGTAAGTCCGCGGGTCTCAATGACATATTCACTTGAATGTTCCATGAGCTATTTATAGTCTGGCTAGTGCATACTTAGCAACAGCCATGCCATCGGACTTACCCTTAGGAAGACCTAATCACCCAATGCAATTTAACGCACTAATCTCGACTTGAATTGTTAAATAAATCGCACTCAAAGTGCTTGCACTAACAGCAATTTTTAAGTCAATGTCGAGCGTCTAACGCCCAAAAAAACCTTTGAGTGCATTTCCAAGACCTGGCACGGCTTTGTTTATTTTGTCTGTGACGTCGTCAGTAAGCTTAACTTTCGCCAACTCAGCCGCCAGTGCACTGATATCGACTCGGTAGCTTGGTCGATTGATTGGACCAGCCAGACGAATCGGTACCGTGATGCCGCTCAAGGCCTTGAGCTCAGCACCGCCTTGTCCATCAGCTGTGTCGACCACCGCCACTCGAGCCAAGTAGTTCAGTTGCCCGGCCACCAGATCAATGGTGCCGTTGCCTTGAACACGGAACAGAGGCGCCTTGATGCTGAGATCTTGGTTTTCAGCCACACCATTCTTAATGACAGCAGTGGCGGTTAATTCGGTGAAGCGGGTCTGCCCGTCGGTGGTGGCGCTTTGTGAGGCCGTTCGTCCAAGCGCGGCTCGTGCACCTTGCAAAATGGCCTGTAAGTCTACGCCATTAACGGCACCATCTTGCAGCTGTAAAACAAGCTGACCAGTTAGTGACCTCAACATGGTCTCTCTGTCGGTGCCTGTCGCCGACAGATTGGTCGATAAGTTGCCGCGACCAGACAAGGCTGGCGTGGCCGACAAGCTGCTCAGCAAAGCCGCAACGTCTATATTGCTGACCGACTCGGTCATTGATACGCTTTGCGTTTTGGCGTCAACTACCAGGGAACCTTTGATTTTGCCATTCCAAACATTGGCCTGATGTGGCCCCATCGTTAAGCGACCATCGTGAAGTTTGACGAGCGTCTTGAGATCCGTCAGTTGTGCGTTCTGGGTTCTTATGGTGTCAATGCGCAGTTGTCCGCTTGCCTGGTGTGCGCGTAAGACAGAAAAATCGAATTGACTAGCCTTTGCGGCGTTGTTTGCGGGCGTAGTCGCCGTGTTAGCAGGTGCTGCATTTGTTGGCGCGCTAGGTGCAGTGCTATTGGTAGGGTTTGTGGCAGCCGCGGGCGTGTTGGTCAATGATGTGAGATCAAGTGTTTCAAGATGAGCATCAAAACTAATCACCGGTTGCTTGAAATTTTCGATTTTGATCGACAGTTTGAGCGGTGACGCGTTGAACCCGCCAGAGAACATGCCTTTAACAGTCTCGGGTTTGAGCTGAAATTCGACTGGTCCAGTCAGTGCCAAGTGCAAGGGTGCTTGGCTGAGACTATCGTCAATCACAACTAGGTCAAGCCCAAGCTCTTTAAGCGTTAGGGATTGCGCACGCCACTGCCATTTGGGCAGGACGATATTGCCTTCGATACGCCTAGCACCCTGTGTTGTTCGGCCAGTGATGCTGAGCGTTTGACCACGGACTTCGCGGTTGCTCAGTACCAATTCAGAGGCGTCGGCCTTTAGCGATACGGTCTGTGCGGGTGATGCGGTGTGGTTGATTCTTGCTGTCGCTTGGACCTCGGCCGTGTCGATTTGGTATTGGCCGGTCTTTAAGTCAGCTTGGGCGTTAAAGCGCGAGTCAAGGCGTAGGGCTTTGATGTCTTGCCAGAATCCCTCAGCGCTTGCTTTCGCTCCAGAAAACGTTAGACGTTGCTCGTTGAGCACCAATCGGTAGCGAGTCGAAAACCCAATCGTGGTATCAGCAGCAGGCGAGGCTGTTTGTAGCCGAAACGAAGTCGTCAGTTCGCCACTGGCGTTTGGTGCCAAACGCTCAGTCGTCACGTTAATATCAGTCAGGTTCCAGCGTTGTTGGTTTTTTTGATCCACAAACACAAAACCGCTATCGCTGACGTTAAGCGCTTGGATATCAATCAACAGTGGCCTATCGACCGTTGCCAAGACTTTGTCCGCCGGTGGATGGTTCGCAGCCGTGCTTGGCTTGATGCGATCTAGCAAATCTTCAATATTGAACGTGCCTTTTTCGTGACGAACGAGGCGGATGCGCAGGCCTTGAACGTCGATGCCATCGACCAGCACCTCGCCATTTAACAGTGGCAGCAGGGCCACTGAAAGACGCATTGATCGCAGCGTCAGAAATGGTTCAATGGCAGCATTCGAAATGCCGTTTGGCGTGCCGTTGGGTGTCGCGACCGGTTCTGACAAGGTGGCTTGATTGATCAAAGCGCCAAGCTGCGGAAAGACCGTGACTGCAATCTCACCCTCGATTTTTATGTTGCGGCCAGTGTGTTTTAAGACCAGTGACTCAATGTCCGCTTTGTAACGGTTGGCATCAAAGGTCGCCACAAATATAGCGGCGCCAGCGACAGCCAGTAGGACCAGGGCCATTAAGCCATAGAGGCCAAATCGCAGGATTTTCATGATCACAATACCCATTGAACGTTTGGCCAACGATGGCCACAGCGCTTTACTGTCGTCTTATTTCCTTATTATTTGAGCGCTACGTTATTAAGCTTATTTAGTGTTTCAGGCCATTGGCGCGTCTGAGCACTTTGCAACAAAATTCGACCCCAAGAAATCCAAGCATCCCAGCCAATGCGTTTGTCCCACGAATTGCCCCAGCAGGTCAACAAATGCAGCCCTTGAGAAGCGGCCGTTTGTGCTTGGTCATATGACTGCTCAGTTAAGTGCAGTTGCGCCAACAAAAGATACGGCTCAGCCACCCAAGGGTTGTGTGCGAGTGCCTGCTCAAGCGTCATGATGGTCGTTTTGCAAGAGACCAAAGGTTGGTTTTGTTGAATCACCGACCAATAAAGAGCGCAAGCTGCAGCCTCGTCGGATTCGCTGAGCCCGTGTTGGCAGTGATCGAACACGGTGGGCAATGGCACCAGCCCCATAAGCGCAGGGTGCTTTAGAACTTGCCCCAATTTGGCGATTTGGCTGATACGGTAGGCGGTGGGACGCATGGGGCCTGGCCACAAGCCAGCTGCCCAGTGAACGGTTGTGTCGCGTGGCACATGGTTGGGGTAACCGGAATAGATGTCGTCTTGCCAGCTGTACCATTGCTCGCAGATGTCGGCCATGGTGACAACAGTAAAAATAGCCACATCATGAGCGCTCAGAACCATGGGTTTGCAGTTAATTGAAACCGTAAGTTCACCGTTTTCATCTGGTCCAGTTTCAAGCAGTGCTTTGACAAATGGCGCGCGCGGAACGACACAGTAAAGATGAATCAACCGTTCTATTTCCTCGCCGACCAAGGCCTGCACTCGTGCGCGCTCGGAGTTAGGATCGAACTTCACAATGTCGACCTGTGCGTTGCCGTAAATGCTGTGTAACAGGCCAAGCAACCGTGCTTCATTGGGTTGTTGCCACAGTGTTAATGTGCGAGCCACACCAACCAAATGATGCCGAAATGTGCCCGCTTTATGCCAGTCTTGGCCAACACCGCGCCCGAGCACCACAGGCATGATGGGCCCCAGTGCGGGATCTTCGTTGAGCCATTCGTCGTCTATCAAGTCAATGGCTCGTTTTAGGGCCGCAGGGGAAAAGGATTGAAGGTCTGTTTTCATGGAAAGCGCTATAGTGAGTCGTCAATCGAATCCTAAGCGTAGTGAATCTGATGACCCAGTGCAAGTACAAGATTTGGCAGGAAATCACCTATGTCTAAATGGACGCAATGGTTTAAGTCCAACGCAAAAGCCCAGCCTTGTAATGAGTTCGACAGGGCTAGAGCCCTAATCGAGGCGATCGACCGTGGCGGTCTGCCCCTGATGCCCGCAAAGATCAACGAGATTGCCCGAGATTTGGGGCTAGAAGTGTCTCGCAAAGCACCGATTGCAGAAACGATTGAGCGCATCCGTGCGGCAGTCGCGAGGATAAAACATCAAGATGGCTATTCCGAGTAAGCAAAGAAACTGAATCAATTTACAGGTTTGCCTCATATGGCAGTGACAAACCTCAACTGTGGGTTATTCTCGTCAACTGCATCGATATCACCAACAAAAGAAGGTGATATGCCCTGCGAAAACATTTTTTCATCACCTCAAATGGCGGAGTTCCACATGACAGCGCATGTTAATTCGCGTACCAGAGTATTGGTAGGCGGTATCGCAGGTAACGTACTTGAATGGTTTGATTTTGCTGTTTACGGATTTTTTGCGGTCACCATCGGCAAACTATTTTTTCCGGCCGAGGACCCCGTCGCCCAGGTCATTTCGGCTTTCGGCATTTTTGCTGTCGGATTTTTAATGCGACCGGTGGGCGGCATTGTGTTTGGTTACATTGGTGACAAATTTGGTCGCCACAACGCGATGTTGATTTCTGTGTCTGCGATGGCCATTCCGACATTTTTGGTCGGGATGCTGCCCACTTACGCCACGCTTGGCATCGCTGCGCCAATTTTGTTGTTGCTGCTGCGTATGATCCAGGGTCTGTCTGTGGGGGGGGAGTACACAACCTCTGTTATTTATCTTTACGAGCGAACACCGAAGTCATCACGCGGGCTGATGGGTTCGTTGACGGTAAGTGGTGCGGTGCTGGGTATTTTGCTTGGTTCGGCTGTCGGTGCTCTTTTGGCGGCTTTACTTGATCCGGAACAGTTACAAACATGGGGTTGGCGTGTGCCGTTCTGGAGTGGTTTGGTTTTGGGGCTGGCCGGTTTGTGGCTGCGCCAGGGTGGCGAGAGTATTAATGCTGAGCGCCCAGTGGTGCAAAACCCATTAAAAGATGCGTGGAACAATCATCGCAAAATCATGTTGCAGGTCAGTGGTTTGTCCATGGTAAACGCTGTTGTCTTTTACCTCGTTTTTGTTTATGTGGTGAGTTGGTTGGAAATGGTCGACGGCATTTCGCCAGCGACGTCCCTTGAAATCAACAGTGCAAGTTTGGTGTTATTAATCGGCGTGATGATCTTGGCAGGTTGGTTGTCAGATAAGATTGGTGCTCGAATCATCTTGATGATTTCAGTGATTGGGGTGTTCGTGTTGGCGTGGCCACTCTTTTGGTTGATGCACAGTCAGCATGACTTGATGATTCTTGCTGGGCAATTTGGCTATGCCGTTATTATCGGTGGCTATATCGGTACGATGCCTTCTTATATGGTGAGTATTATTCCTGCTGCTGTTCGATGCACGGCAGCAGGCTTGAGCTACAACATCACGCTTGGCGTCGCGGGTGGTTTAAGCCCAATGGTGGCCACTTACTTGGTTCACCGCACGCAAGATGATTTAAGCCCGGCGTTTTTGATTATGCTGGCAGCTGCGATCAGTTGGGTAGCGCTCCTATCAATCGGTAAAGACGACCACAATCGCGACGCATAAAGGGTTGATATTGGCTACCGTAAAAAGATGCGCCATCGGGGGCTGGCATCCCTAGATTGACAACATTCTTTTAAAAGTGCCTGATGACTGATTCTGCACCAAGGACCACTGAAGCTATCTTGCAGCCCGGCGTTAAGCGCCGAGAAGTTTTTGGTTGGGCGCTTTACGACTTTGCCAACTCGGGCTACACCACCGTTGTTTTAACGGCCGTGTTCTCTGCTTATTTCGTCAGCGGCGTGGTGGGTGACGCCACACTGGGTACCTTATGGTGGACGCTCACGCTGAGTGCTTCTCACTTTTTTGTGATGATCACCATGCCATTCATGGGTGCTTGGGCCGATCAGCACCAAACCCGCCGACGGCTGCTTTGGTTGACCACAGTGGGTTGTGTGGTGAGCACAGCGGCACTATCTCTGGCTGGGCCAGGTACAGTTTTGTTGGCAGTGGTTTTGGTGATTGTCTCTAACGTGTTTTTCAGTTGGGGTGAATCGTTGATCTCATCCTTTTTGCCGTCATTGGCCCGGCCTCACGCCATGGGTCGCGTGAGCGGTTGGGGGTGGGGTTTCGGTTATGTCGGTGGCATGCTGACACTTGGCCTGTGTTTGGCATATGTTCTCAATGCGCAAGCCCAAGGTCAAAGCCCTGATTCGTTTGTGCCAGTGACTCTACTTATCACGGCCGCTGTTTTTGGGTTGGCCGCTGTCATTTCTTTGTCGCTTATTAAAGAAAGAGCCGCATTACTTGGGCAAAATCGGCCGGCAATCAGTTCTTGGCGGCGCGTTTACCGAACTTGGCAGCATGCCCGCCAATATCGTGATTTTTTTTGGCTGTTGGCGTGTACGGTGATGTACATGGGCGGTGTGGCGGTTGCGATTGCGTTGGCGGCCATTTATGCCCAACAGGTCATTGGTTTTGATGCGACCGAAACCATGTCGCTGATTTTTGTGTTGAATCTGGCTGCTGTGGTGGGCGCTTTGTTATTGGGTTATGGTCAGGACTGGTTAGGGCATAAGTTGGCGTTAGCGCTCACGTTGTTGGGCTGGCTTGTTACCTGTCTGCTGGCGGCGTGGGTCACCACCAAAGGAGGCTTTTGGGTTGCCGCCTTCATCGCGGGACTGTGTATGGGCGCTAGCCAATCGGTAGGACGCGCCATGGTGGGGCTGTTGGCTCCAGTCAATCGCTTGGCGGAGTTTTATGGCATGTGGACATTGGCCACGCGCGTGGCCAGTATTATCGGTCCATTAATGTATGGACTGGTGACTTGGCTTAGTGACGGTAATCAGCGCCTGGCAATCGCCACAACGGGTTTGTTGTTTGTGGCGGGCTTGTTGTTATTAATACCAATGCAGCTTGGTCGCGGTAGGACAGCTGCGCAAGCGGCCAATGCCCCAGTCATGTCTAGATAAGTGCACAGCGGCTCGGCTAGCATACCGCGGACAAGTGGCTGATAGGCAGCTTCATGCGGGTTGGTTTGTGTAGCAACTCAATCAAAACCATGGCACGACTTTCGCCGTCATCCATTTCGTAGATAGCCTGCACGCCTTTGAATGCGCCTTCTTTAATCTCAACAGGTTCGCCGGGTTGATAGAGACTCTTCGGGGCTTGCGTCAGTTGGTTCTCTTGATCGCGCAAAATATGTATCAGCTCAGGGTCAACCCGTGCAGGCTCTGTACCAAAACTCACCAATTTGCTAACGCCCAGTGTTGAACGAATCGGTGACCAGCTTTTGCCTGAGATTTGGGTATCGAGTTCGATAAACAAATATCGAGCAAACAGCGGCTCCTTGACTACTTCAAGTGCCTGCTTGGTGAGTTTTTCTTTGGCGAAGGTCGGCAGGAAACAAGTAAAGCCTTGTCTCTCTAGGTTTAACTGAGCTCGCGCTTCTTGCCGAGGTTTTGTGTGAACGACGAACCAATCCATGCCGTTATTGTAAGCCTAAATTTAACTCTTAGATTCAGGTACGAAATGCAATACGGTTTAACGACTGGAGAAACACTTCGTACGGCGTTTTCTTGCTAATCTCATAACTAATTAATATTTACCTTTATCATTGATAGCCGCTATCCCGAACGCTTCACAAAGAGAGGTTCCCCATGTTGCTCTACGACATGCGCACGGCCATGAATCCCCGTCGGGTTCGTATTTTTCTGGCAGAAAAAGGCCTAAAAATACCAATCCAAGCCGTTGATGGCGTTCAGAATGAAAACCGCACAGCGGCATTCCTGGCGATCAACCCGCTCGGTAAGTTGCCTGTGTTGCAGCTCGACGATGGCACTCACATCAGCGAATCAATCACCATCTGTCGTTATATAGAGGCGCTTTACTCGGAGATACCTTTGTTTGGTGAAGACCCAAAAACGCAGGCGATTGTTGACATGTGGATTCGCCGCTTAGAGTCTGAAATCGTCTTGCCATTAACCAGCGCTTTTAAGCACACGGGTGCTTATTGGCAGGGTAAGTATCCGCAAGAGCCCGCTTTGGGTCAGTGGTGGCGTGAGCGGGCCAATGAGGCCTATCGGTGGCTTGACCAGGTGTTGGCCGACCGAGCGTTTGTTGCCACTGATCGATACAGCATGGCAGACATAGTTTTGCAGTGCGCTTTAATCATGGCCAAACCGACAGGTACACCAATCCCGCCAGATTGCAACCAAATCAGTCGCTGGTATGCCGACGTCAGTTCGCGCACAACAGCACGTGCTTAAAGAGGAATCAAACATGTTGACGCAGCCCGAGATGAACCAAGGTGTCTGCTTGATTGTGGGCGCGGGCAATGGGTTAGGCGCGGGCTTGGCGAGGGTATTTGGCCAGGCTGGCATGACGGTCTGCTTGGTGCGCCGCCATCTCGATGCTGTAGGGCCCTTGGTCCAAGAGATTCGAACGCTTGGCGCTGACGCACACGGTTTCGCTGTTGATGCGCGTGACCCAACGGCGCTTGGTGCGCTTTTCGATCAGATTGAGCAAACAATTGGCCCAATCGAGGTCGCGATTTTTAACGTCGGTGGTCGGGTGCATGCTGGTGTTCTGGAGACATCTGCTGGGACGTACTTGAAGACCTGGCAAACTAGTGCGCTCGCTGGATTTTTGACTGGACAACAGGCGGCGCGGGTGATGCAACCGCGCGGACGTGGGACGATCTTGTTCACGGGTGCTACGGCAAGTTTGCGCGGCGGGGTCGGCTTTTCTGCATTTTCTGCCGCCAAAACAGCACTGCGAACATTCGCGCAAAGTTTGGCGCGTGAGTTCGGCCCGAAAGGTATTCATGTCGCGCACGTCGTGGTTGATGGTGTTATTGACTCGCCTCGAATTCGAGAGCAGCAACCTGAACGAGTCGTGGCTGCCGGGGCAGATGGGTTGCTGCTACCAGAACATTTGGCCAAAAACTATCTTGTGCTTCATCAGCAACCCAAAGACGCATGGACCTTTGAATTGGATTTGCGCCCTTGGCGTGAGCGTTGGTAGAGTGGGCGCATGATAACCATTGACGCTTTTGGCGTATCCGCCTACTTAAATCCTGAGGCTGCACCTGCTGTTGAACCTTACTCGGCCATCCCTGGTGCTGCGTTGGGTGACCACGGGTTTGACGCTGCGCAGCAAGAAATCAGTCAGTGGCCCGGTTACCAACCCACGCCCTTACACCGGCTGAGCCAATTAGCGGCTCGTTTGGGCATGCAATCAATTGACTACAAAGATGAGAGCCAACGGTTTTCCCTTAAAAGCTTTAAGGCCTTGGGTGGTGCTTATGCGGTGTTTCGGTTGATTCAAAAGGCAATCGCGCATCAATACCCAAGCGTGCAGGCAACTGTTGCCGACATTGTCTCGGGCCGTTTTAAAGAAACGGTTGCCGCCCTCACCGTGACTTGTGCCACGGACGGCAACCACGGTCGATCTGTGGCCTGGGGGGCGCAAACGTTTGGTTGCCGCTGTGTCATTTACGTGCATCAGACTGTCAGCCAAGGCCGAGCCGATGCGATTGCGGCCTTTGGGGCTGAAGTGATTCGCGTGTCAGGCAACTACGACGATTCGGTCCGACACGCCGAACAACAGGCTCAGGCTAATGGTTGGACGGTCGTGTCTGACACGACCTATGAAGGCTATCGCGAGATTCCGATTGATGTCATGCACGGTTATGGCGTCATGGCGCGTGAAGTGGTGGCTCAACAACCCATGGCACCCACTCACGTGATTGTTCAAGCGGGCGTGGGTGCATTCGCGGCGGCAGTTTGTGCGACCTTTTGGTTGGCGTGGGGCGCCCAACGACCACGGTTTGTTTTGGTGGAACCACAAAATGCGGCCTGTTTTTTTGAAAGCGGCTTGGTGGGCCATCCAGTGGCCATTGACGGTGAGCTCGACACGGTGATGGCCGGCTTAGCTTGTGGCGAAGTCTCACCTGTGGCGTGGGATATTTTACGGTTTGGTGTTCAGGCCTATGCCACCTTGGCCGATGATTTTGCCCTGCAAGCCATGACCCTGCTAGCAGAAACCAGTGCGCCGCCAGACCCAGCAATCGTGGCAGGTGAAACCGGTAGCGTCGGTCTCGGGCTGTTGCTCGCCGCTGAGCAATCGCCTGAGATAACCCAATTGCTCGGCTTGAACGCGCAGTCTCGGGTTTTACTGCTGGGCAGCGAAGGAGACACCGACCCTGTGATTTATCAATCAGTGGTTGGTCGATCGGCTGAGCAAGTGGTGTCATGAGCCAATCACATCTAAAAATCAATGCCCAACGCATGTTGCAGCGCTTGCAGGTTTTATCGACTGTGGGTCAAACCGCAGATGGGTCTTGTTGTCGTGTGGCATTGACTGACGAAGACCGAGCAGGACGCGATCTGGTGGTGCAGTGGATGACTGATTTGGGGTTGCAAGTATCGGTTGATCCCATTGGCAATATTTTTGGTTATCGGCCGGGACAGCGCGAGGATTTGGCGCCCGTGATGACAGGGTCACACATTGACACGGTGCGCACCGGTGGTGTCTATGACGGAAACTACGGCGTCTTGGCGGGCTTAGAGATTATTGAGTGTTTAAACGAGGCCCGGCAGCAAACGCAGCGAGGCCTGGTGGTGGCGATTTTTACCAACGAAGAAGGTGTGCGTTTTACGCCTGATATGTTGGGGTCGTTGGTGTATGCCGATGGCATGACGTTGCCGCAAGCACTGGCCTTGAGCGATAAGCAGGGCGTCACCCTCGGGGCTGCGCTTGAAAAAATCGGCTACACAGGTACGGCGCCATTGGGCATTCACCGTCCTCATGCGTTTGTTGAGCTCCACATCGAGCAAGGTCCGATACTTGATGCAGAGAAGCGGCAAATCGGTGTGGTTGAACATCTTCAGGGCATCTCTTGGCAAGAGATCACCATCAGTGGTCAGGCCAATCATGCGGGTACCACCCCGATGGCTTTGCGCCATGATGCCGGCTATGCGGCAGCAGCGGTGATGACCTTTGTTCGTGATTTGGCTCGCGATATGGGTGGCCATCAAGTCGCTACGGTCGGGCAGATCAAGCTCATTCCCAATGTGGCCAACGTGATTGCCGCGCAAGCAGTGCTGACCGTAGACTTGCGTAATACGGACGAAACCTTACTCGATGAAGCGCGCGATCGCTTGGCAGGGTTCCTAGAGAACTTGGCGCAAGATGAGGGTGTGTCTATCGAGGTGTCTGACAAAGTGCGTTTTGTACCGGTGAGTTTTGATGTTGGGTTGACGGATTTGGTTGAGCAACAGGCCATGAGTCTTGGCTACACTAGCCGGCGTCTCAATTCAGGCGCAGGTCATGATGCCCAGATGCTCAGTCGCATTTGTCCCTCGGCCATGATTTTTGTGCCCAGCGTGGCAGGCATCAGTCACAACCCCGCCGAGCACACTGAGGCCTGCGACCTAGCAGCGGGTTGTCAGGTCCTTTGCCAAACGCTTTTGGCGCTTGTTAATTTAAAGGTGTAGCCCTACATGCGGGTTCAGTGCTAGCCTCATGAATGATTGATGTACTCACTTTGATTGGATATTTTGACGAATGAACATGCAAATATGGCGTAAACAGTTGACTGGCTTGTCTGTGGCGATGATTTTTGGAGTGACCTCCATGAGCGTCTTAGCTCAAACAGCAGCGTTGCCAGCCGGCGCATTTGCCACCGTTAACGGCCAACCTTTGAGCGATGCCTTGCTTGATGTGAACGTCGCGGCCAATGTCACCCAAGGTCGTGCTGACACGCCACAATTGCGTGAAGTGATAAAAAATGAACTGGTGGGGCGTGAGGTGCTGGCGCAAGAAGCACAGAAACTAAAGCTCGATCAGACCGGTCAGGCGCAAGCGCAAATGGCACAGCTGCAACAAAACTTTTTAGCCAATCTCTTGCTTAACCACTACAACACAACCAATCCAGTGGCCGATGCCGCGATTAAGGCCGAGTACAACGCGTTTCTAAAGAATGTCAAAGGTGCCAAGCAATACCAACTCAGTTTGATTGTGGTGCCAACGGAAGCCCGCGCCAAAGAAATCATTATTGAGATTGGCAAATCCAAGGGCAAAGGTCTTTTTGCCAAACTAGCCGCAGATGAATCGATCGACGCGAGCCGGGCTGATCAAGGCAAACTCGATTGGCTCTTGCCTGAGCAGATGTTGCCGGCTGTGGGCAATGTGGTGGCCAACCTCAGTGAGGGTCGTGTCAGTGCGGTGCCGATTCAGACCCGTGCGGGCTGGAACGTGATTCGCGTGGATGGCGTTCGCGATTTTGCACCACCACCAATGGCTGAAATTGAAAAACAGTTACGTCAAGCCGCAACACAAAAGCAGCTTTCGACTTATATCCAGAAGTTGCAGTCTGAGGCCAAAATCACTCAATAAAAATTATTAGAACATCACCGAGCCGTTCGGTGATGTTCTAACGCCCCATGCTGTAGAACTCGACATTGGGTTTCATTTCGGTGGCACTCGCTAGTCGATTGCTCATCGCAAAAAATGCCGCGATGCTGGCGATATCCCACAAGTCTTCCCCTGAGAGTCCCGCTTGACGTGCGGTTTGTCGATCGAGGTCGTTTAAGCTTGCCGCATCGCGCGAAACCTTCATGGCGAAATCAAGCATGGCGCGTTGCCGCTGAGTTAAATCAGCTTGTCGATAGTTGGTCGCCACTTGATCGGCGATTGTTGTGTTCTTGGCGCGAATGCGCAAAATAGCACCGTGTGCCACCACACAATACAAGCAGTGATTAGCGCCTGAAGTAGCCACCACGATCATCTCGCGTTCGGCTTTGCTCAACCCGCTGTCGCCATCCATCAAGGCATCGTGATAAGCCATGAAGGCGCGAAACTCCGCGGGTCGGCGCGCCAAGACACGCATTACATTGGGAATGAAACCGGCTTTGGTCTGTGTTGCAAGCAAGCGCTCGCGGATGTCCTCAGGCAAGTCCGCCATTAGTGGCACTTCAAAGCAAGAGATCTCTTCGTTGGGGGCTGAGGGTGTGCTCATTGGGTGTTGTTCCAAACAAGGTATTGGATGGTCGGTTTCAAGCAAGAGACTCCTTTGCGGTCAGATAAGTTCGGACTTCGGGTAAATGCGGGGTCGCACATCCCCAAAGTCTGTGTTTACCTATCCAATGTATGAGAAAACTAAACCATCATAAATCAGTTAAGTGATATTCGGATTCAATGCGTTAGCTAAAAAAAGGGTCGGACTGTGGCAACGGCTACCTTTTCTCCAGCCATTTGAATCCTACTTTTATTGGCACGCTTGACGAATGGTTTGCGGCGGCGCATCTTATATTTCATAAAAAAAGTAATTAGACAGCAGGTTGGAACGATGTTGCCGACACCGAGTTGGTAACACTTTGATTGATACCTTCAAGGGAGACAGAAAATGAAAAAATTACTTTTAGGACTGGCCGTATGCCAAGCCATGGTGGGCATTGCTGTGGCGCAAGACGTAAAAATTGGCGCGGTGTTTCCGTTAAGTGGTGCGAATGCAGAGTACGGTGAGATATTCGCCAGTGGTGCAAACTTAGCGATCGAACACGTTAATGCCGACAAGATGCTCAAGGGTAATTTGGTCCTTGTTTACGAGGATAGTCAAGCGCTTCCGACTGCTGGTGTGTTGGCAGCCAACAAGCTAATTAACGTTGAAAAGACACCGTACGTACTCTCGGCTTTTACCGGGGTTTCTAAGGCACTCGCACCGCTAGGAACGCGTAACCAAGTGGTGATGGTTAACGGCGGTGGTGTTGGACCAGACTTGGCGACGTTGAGTCCGTACTTTTGGAATGTGATTCCATTGGCTAACTTTGAAGTCAAAGCCATGGCACCCTACCTGGTCAAGGAAAAGGGTCTTAAGCGTATCGCCATGATTTACGTTGATGATCCACTTGGTGATGCCGCGCTACAAGAGATGAAAACCGAATTAAAAGCCAATGGCGGGGAGTTGGTTGGTTCGTTTTCTATTCCTGCAGCGGCACAACAGTTTTCAGGCGTCGCTGCTCGCGTTCGCGACACAAAGCCTGATGCGGTTTACATCGCCACATACGGTAATCAGCAGGTGCAGTTGGTTAAACAACTGCGTGATAACGGCGTGAGTCAACCCTTGGCGAGCTACTCGGCTTTTTCAACGCCCTCTATGTTGAAGCTGCCCGAGGCTGAAGGCGCTATTTTCACCAGCCAGCAGATTAATGTTAACAACCCAGACCCCAGGACGAAGCGAATGGTTTCTGATTACCGAGCCAAATTCGGTAAGGATCCCAACATGTATGCGATCAACTACTACAACGCTGTCTTGACCTTTGCGGACTTAGCCGCTGCTTTGCAAAAGGAAGGAAAGCCAGTGACGGGCGCCAACTTATTAGAGATGCGTAAAAAAACACCTTCGTTTGATTTCGTGGGTTCCAAAGTTTCTTTCGCTGATGATGGCACCGTTAAAGCGCCAATACAAATTAACGAAATTACTGGTGGCGCTTCAAAAGTAATCAAATCAGCCCAATAGTTAATGGTCTTATTGCACTTTTAGAAGGAAACGTCGTCCCATGTTGTACTTGCAACTGCTGGTTAATGGCATTCAAACTGGTGCGTTATACGCACTGATTGCCGCGGGTTTCTCTTTGATTTTTGGCATGACCCGAATCTTCCATGCGGCACACGGGGCGACGTTTACGATTGCTGGCTTTGTTTTTTACGAGTTTTATGCCGTTTTAGAATGGGGACTGATTCCTTCAGTTTTGGCGTGCGCAGCAGCGGCCGGATTGTTTGGGGTGCTCCTGAATCGCTGGGTGTATGTGGTTATTCAGCGCCATGAAGGATCATTTTTTACTGTCTTTGCTGCCTCGTTTGGTGCTGCAATTGTGGTGCAAAATCTGATCTCTATCTTTTTCGGTAAGGGAATGGTCACCGTCTCGACACCTTTGAGCCGAAGCATTGAATTAATGCCAGATCTATACATAGCGCCTATGGCATTTATTGCTGTCATTACAGCCATCATTTGTTTTGCGTTACTTCATTACCTATTTACGTACACCAACATGGGTGTTGCATTGCGGGCGCTTGGTGAAAATCCTATCCTGGTCGATGTTTTTGGCTTAAACCCTAAAAGTTTGGGTAAGTATGCTTTCCTCATCGGCTCTGTTTTGGTTGTTCCTGCGGCAATTTTGACTGCAGCCACGTCAGGGCTTAATCCAGCAATGGGTCATCACGTCATGATGATCAGTATTGCAGCCACAATTGTTGGTGGTGTCGGCAGTTTACGAGGCGCAGCCATGGCTGGGCTGTTGTTTGGCTTGGCAGAAAACTTGTCACTTGCCTTTTTTGACTCACAGTGGAGCGAGGCGGTGACATTTGTCATCTTGTTCCTTTTCATCATCTTTCGTCCGGGCGGTTTCTACGGGCGAGCCATTGTGTCGTAATCGCCATGCTTGCTTACTTACAAAACATAGTGGTTCTATTCTCGATTAATGCCATCTTGGCATTAACGCTTAATTTCATCATGGGGTATGCGGGGATTTTCTCCTTAGCGCATGCGGTTTTTTTTGGAATAGGTGCTTACACAGCCGCCTTTGTGGCATTGAACTACACCGACTCTTTGGTCCTGTGCATGCTTGCCGCCATGGGGCTTTCAGCCGTCATTTCCATGGCTTTGGCGCTGCCCGCCTTGCGCGTCAGGGGGGAGTATTTTGTAGCCGCTTCTTTGGGTCTGCAGATGATTGGCGTCACCATTTTTTCTGAGTGGAAATCAGTTACCGGTGGCTTGGGTGGGATGGTTGGTATCCCATCACCGGTCTTCCTTGGTTACACGTTCACATCAACCACAGATTTTTTGATTTTGGCTGGCGTTATTTTGAGTGGTATTTTGGTCATTACGTCATTGCTTGTGAGGGGTAGTTTTGGCCGCAGTTTGATGGCCATCCGAGATAGCGAGTCTGCGGCCCAGGCCTACGGCAAGTCGGTTAACACTGTCAAAACGTTATCAGTGGCTATTTCGGCTGGATTGGCGGCTTTGGGTGGCGTTCTATATGCGTTTTATATGAGCTTTGTGAACGTTGAGGTCTTTACTTTGGACATGTCGATACTGCTCATGGCTATGGTCATCATTGGCGGTACGGGCACTTTGATTGGCCCAGTGGTGGGCGCTGCGATTGTTATGGCACTACCAGCGGCGCTGACCTATCTGCCTTTTATTCCACCTGGGGAACTTGGAACAATCCAACAGATTATCTATGGTTCTGCCATGGTCATTCTAATGATGTATCGACCTGGTGGCGTGGTTGGCGCTCGTGCAAAGGGTAATTCGACATGACTGCGGCTCAAAACTTGATCGACCCCGCCAAGATCCTTCTCCAAGTCCGAGGCTTACACAAGAATTTCGGTGGTTTACAGGCGATAACCGACGTTAATCTTGACCTGCCATCAGGGGTCATTACAACATTAGTTGGTCCCAATGGCGCTGGTAAAACCACGCTCTTTAATATGATAACTGGACATTTGGTGCCCTCTAGCGGCACAGTGCTTTGGCTCGGTGAGTCTTTAAATGGGATCGCACCTTGGCGAATTGCCAGAAAAGGTATTGCTCGTACCTTTCAGGATCTTCGCCTGTTTAACCAAATGACAGTTCAAGAAAATATTGAAACTGTCATGGAACGTAGTAGTTGGCTATGGCAACGTCGGACGGTTGCCATGAAGCAAAAAATTGAACAGGTGCTCGACGAGACAGAGCTCGCCAGTAAACGGCACGAGCGCGCCGTTGATTTGGCTTATGCTGAGCGAAAATTCTTGAGTTTGGCCCGAATTATGGCGGGTGACGCCACGCTTTGGCTTCTAGATGAGCCCGCTTCTGGTCTTGACCCGCGCTCCTTTGATCGTTTTGTGGCTTTGCTTAAAAACTATGCCCAACGTGGTGTGACGATTTGCATCATTGAGCACAATCTAGACATCGTTATCCGATTGTCCGATACCGTTGCCTTTTTGGATCAAGGCAAGCTCTTGGCGCAAGGGTCGTCAGAGGATATTTTGAAGGATCCCCACTTAGCCGCTATCTATTTTGGAGATCGCTAAAGATGACCAGCTCTTCGTGGTTTCTCGAAGGTCAGGGATTGCAAGTGGGTTACGGGGGGCGTCCAGTCTTGGATGATCTCGACGTGCATCTCGGCCATAACGAGGTTCTGTGTCTGATCGGACATAACGGCGCGGGTAAGTCGACGCTGCTAAAAGCGCTATTCGGCCTAATCCCTGCTAGCCAAGGTTCTGTTTGGTTAAAGGGTAGTGTTGTTAATCCAGTGAATCCTCGCACCATGAATGCTGGCGGCGTTGCCCTAGTGCCTGAGGGACGAGGTGTATTCCCAGGTCTTACAGTTGCTGAAATTATGCGGCTTGGTTTTTGGGCGGCAGGCGTCCGACCCAGCGAACAGAGCGCTCGTTTGGACTGGGTCTTTGAAGTCTTGCCGATGATTAAACAGTTTTATCAACAGCGTGCGGGTACGTTGTCAGGCGGCCAACAGCAAATGGTTTCTTTAGGCCGAGCGTTGTTAAGTCAGCCTCAGTGCTTGTTGCTTGATGAGCCTTCGATTGGTTTGGCGCCCAAGTTATTTCAGGACCTTTTGGGACCGATTAAGGAACTGCAGGTCGAAAGAAAAATGTCGATTTTGATTGTTGAGCAAAACGTCAAAGAAGCGTTGAAGATTTCTGATCGCGTCATTGTGATGAAGTCAGGAAAAATAATCAAAGAGGGCGCACCCGAAGCGTTTAGCGACAATGCCGAATTAATGGATTTATACTGATCGGCGTCTCGTAACTATCACCAACGAGGAATAGTCATGGAGTGGTCAGTAGATGAAATCGCCATGCTGCGAGAGACAACGCGTCGATTTGTTAGAGAACGACTGCATCCGCTAGAAGCCAAGATTGACGCCGACGATGCGTTACCGGTCGTTTTGGATGCGGCCATCCGTCAAGAAGCAAAAGCATTAGGGATCTACGGGTTTAATTTCCCGTTATCACTGGGTGGCCCAGATTTACCGACCGAGGCCAAGGCAGTCATTTATGAAGAGATCACGCAAACATCCATGCCACTGGTCGAAGCTTTGGGGCATTTGCCATTGACGCTGGCTTACTGCAGTACCACTCAGCGTGATTCGCTTTTGGCGCCAGTGGTGGCCGGCACGAAGCTGATCACTTACGCGTTAACAGAGGCCGCTGCGGGTTCGGATTTGTCTGCTATTCAGACGCGTGCAACGCGTGTTGAAGGTGGATGGCGTCTGAACGGTAGCAAGCAATTTATTTCTAATGCAGAAACAGCAGATTTTATTGTTGTATTGGCGTGCACTGATCCCACAGCCAAACTTAAGAACAAGCTAACGACTTTTGTGGTGCGTCAAGAAAACCCTGGGTTGAAGGGTATGACGCGCTATAAAAAAATGGGCTGGCGGGGCTATCAACTGAACGGTTTTTCTCTGGATGATTGCTTCGTACCTGACGAAGATGTTTTGGGGCCAGTCGGTGAAGGGTTTTTAGTGATGATGAGTTGCATCAACACAGACCGTGTTTTTTCTGGATATCGAGCGCTTGGTATTGCGAAGCGTGCCCAAGCGCTTGCGCTTGATTATGCTAAAGATCGTCGCGCCTTCGGCGCTCGTTTAGCCGATCACCAAGCGATCCAGTTCATGTTGGCTGATAACGATGTTGAGCTCAAAGCGGCTAGCTTGTTGGTTAAAGAGGCGTTGGTACTGACTGATCAGGGGAAGGGTGATGCTCGCATTGCTGCCTCGCGTGCCAAACTCTATGCCACCGAAATGGGTTGTCGAGTCGTCGACCGCGTGATGCAGATATTTGGTGGCATGGGTTACATGACGGAGCTACCCATCGAGCGTTTTTACAGAGATGTGCGCGCATTTCGGATTGGGGAAGGCACGTCTGAAATGCAGCGCCTACAAATCGCTAGACATATTCTGAGTGATTAGGAGTTGGACGTGAGCGCATCAGTACCCGCAGCAAACGCATCATTTGGTGACCTGTTAACCAAAAAGCCCGAGTGTATGGCTTTTGAATGCCTGGGCGCGCAGGCTACGCGCTGGCAATTACAGCAAGCGGCTGATCATTTGGCTGGATATCTCAAGTCGCTGGGTGTTAAGCGGGGTGACACGATTTGTGTCTGGTTGCCCGATGGCGGTGTTTGGTTACAGTTGCTTTTTTCCTGTGCGCGTCTGGGTGTTTTGATGGTGCCCATCAGTACCCGTTTTCGGCAAGAAGAGGCTCTACACGTCGTCAAAACCGCCAATCCCAAATTAATTTTTGTGCAGCCTGAATTCGTCAATTATGACTACTGGACAGTGGCGCAAGAAATCGCCCAAGCTGTGCCATCTGTCGAGCAAGTGATTGCCATTGAACGTCCCGCTGAACTTTGGGATGCAAGCGCATACGAGGCAATTAGAGTGGACGAGGGGCAATTAAATGATCGCCTATGTACTTTTAGTACTTCAGGCACAACAGGAAATCCAAAATTAGCTGTACATACACAATGGGGTATTTTTCATCATGCCAACAATGTTGCGATTTACACGGCTGTTCAGCCCGGCAATCCGTCGCTATGTGCGCTACCGCTTTATGGTGTGCTGGGGTTCATGCAAGCTTTCAGCGCTTTAGCAGGTGGGGGTTATTGTGTTGTGATGCAGACTTTCAACACCGCTCGTGCTGCTCAATTGATTGAGCAGCACCAAGCCACGCATTTCTATGGCGGCGAGGGGTTGTTTGATGATGTCATGAGCGTACCTGATTACTCAGCGAAGTCTTTGATGGTGGTCGGTTTCGCTGAGTTCGCTGGGCGCGGATTAGAAGTGACTGAAAAGGCGTGGCGAGAGATCGGCGTGCCCATGACAGCGCTTTATGGTTCTTCTGAGTGTTTTTCGATTATGGCAGGTCAGCCCCGCACCGATGACTGCAGGGCGCGTGCGGTGCCCGGCGGCAAGCCAATCACACCAGAAATAGAGTTTCGGGTTGCTGATATCGACACCGATGTGGTGTTGCCAGAGCATGAGCGCGGTGAGTTGCAGTTTCGTGGCTATAACGTCATGAGCGAATACTTAAATAATCCTCAAGCCACGGCAGATGCATTCACTAAAGACGGTTGGTTTAAAAGCGGTGATCTCGGATACCGTTATGGTGATCGCTTGGCTTATTTGTCGCGTATCAAAGATACCTTACGCCTTCGAGGCTATTTGGTGGATCCGGTTGAAATAGAAGAGTTTTTGGCAAGACACCCTGATATAAAAGACGCGCAAGTGGTGGCCTATCGGCATCCTGATCGTGGCGATGTGGCCGTGGCCTTTGTCAGAAAGCTGGCCGAGTCGTTAAACGATCATGCCCTGTATGATCATTGCCGTGCCGGTCTTGCCAATTACAAGGTACCGTCATATTTCGTTTTTGTTGATGATTACCCCCGCAAAGAAGGACCAAACGGTCTAAAGATTCTTAAAAATAAGCTGCGTGACAGAGCACAAGCGATTGTTATTCACGCCATTGAGAGCGAGCGAAACGTATGAAGCGAACTGAAATTAAATCCGATATTGCATGGAGTGCCCCTGATCGAATCCTGATCCATGGACACAATCTTTGCGATGATTTGGTGGGTAAGATTGACTTTGGGCAAATGGCTTTTTTGCAGATCTTTGCCCGGCTCCCCAAAGATGAAAACGAGCGACGAATGTTCAATGCCGTGATGGTGATCCTCGTTGAGCACGGCATAACACCCTCATCGTTGTCGACGCGTTTGACTTTCTCTGGCGCGCCCGAATCAGTGCAGGCCGCCGTGGCAGCGGGTCTATTGGGTTTGGGGTCAGTGTTTGTAGGCTCTTTGGATCAGGCTGCAAAAATGTTGCAAGAGGCGATCACCGATCCAAATAATCCAGGTGACCTTGGACTCAAGGCGCAAGCAATCGTGGATGATTTTCTGGGTCGTAAAGCAATTATTCCTGGTATTGGACACCCGTTCCATAAGCCAATTGACCCGCGTACGGTGGCACTGTTTAAAGTCGCCAAAGAAACGGGTTATGACGGACCTTATGCCACACTCATCACCTTGATTGGGCAAAAGGCAGAAGAGCGAACCGGAAAGATTTTGCCTGTGAACGTGACGGCGGCTATGGCCGCCGTGGTTTCACAAATGGGTGTGTCGTGGCGTTACTGTCGTGGATTGGCAGTGGCTGCTCGAGCCGTTGGCCTTGTTGGGCATATTATCGAAGAAATCAGGCAACCCATGGCTGGAGAGATCTACATGCGCATCGAGCATGAAGCGGGCGCCCATTTGGTACCAAAGCAATAATGGCAGTCACCACCGAGAGACGAGGGGATGTGGCAATTGTTTGGTTGGCTCAGCCAGAGACTCATCATGCGCTTTCTGTCAATTTGGTGACGGCATTCCTGACGGCGCTCGATAGTGAGTCGGTTTGTTCTGCACGGGCTTTGGTGGTGGCGTCTACGGGTCCTTATTTTTGTGCAGGCGCCAATATCGACGATTTAAAAAACGGTTGGATGGATGGTTTAGCGCCACAGTTTGAACCGGGTCGGGTCTTTGAGCGCTTGGCAACAGACCCTCGACCCGTGATTGCCGCGATCGACGGCGCTGCCATTGGTGGTGGTTTTGAATTGATGCTGAGCTGCGATCTCGCCATTGCAAGCCAAGACTCGTGGTTTAGTTTGCCAGAAGTGCAGCACGGCGTGATTGCCAATACGGCATTGCAGCGGTTGCAACAAATGGTCGGGTTAAGAACACTACTTTTTTTTGCTTACACCGGTGATAAGCTTTTGGTTCAACAGGCACATGCCTTTGGACTGGTCAATGACGTTGTTGCCAGTGGGCAATCCGTGCCCGCTGCAATGGTTTTGGCCCAACGAATTGTCAGCCGTGCAGCCCCTGACGCGCTGGCATTGACCAAGCGGTATGCTAATCATTATGCGCACACTGATTGGGCCACGGTGGACGCTTCTTTACGAGAGACGTCTTCAGTCGAATGGCAGGAGGGGTTGAATGCATTCACCGAAAAGCGCCGTCCAGATTACAGTCAGCAGTGGCAGTCAAAGACTGCCTTTTCAACCAAACCCAAGTAAACGTGATGGTGCATACACATTTAGATGATGAAACTGGCATATTGACGCTTACCTTATCTCGAGCGCCGGTCAATGCCTTGAATGAGGCGATCTACGATCAACTTCACCACTCTTTTGTCATCGCACAAAAAGACCCTAGTGTTCGCGCAGTGGTGCTTTCTGCTGTTGGTAAAAAAGCATTTTGCGCGGGAGCTGATGTCAAGGAATATGCTGATCTACCGCACAAAGAGGCCGAGGTTAAACAGTTGAGGTTTTTGCTGCGTTGCTTAATTGACGTCGTGAGTTCCCCCAAGCCTGTCATTGCAGCAGTTCACGCACCAGCGATCGGGGCGGGATTGATGTTGGCTTGTGCCTGCGACGAGGTTGTGTTGTCGCAAAGTGCTTGGGTTTCATTACCCGAATCCAAACTCAATCTGCCAACGCCGATTGGTGCAGCGATTGCTGCCCGACGATTTGAGCCTAGGGCCATACAAACGCTGGTCCAGCGAGCAGAAAGACTCAACGCAGAGCAGTGTCTAGCGGCTGGCTTTGCTGACCAAATCGTGCCCCAAGATGAGGTCATGGCAGTGGTTCAGCAACGTTTGATGGTTTATGCAGACATTCACAGCGATGTTTATGCCGTCAATAAACGTTGGCTTAATCGAGACATCCCAGCCATTCTTCAGGCTTCATGTGACCACGTGTCTTAAACCGGCACATCCCCTTTTAGGGTGATTCGGTGTAGTAAGCGCTTGTGGCCGTGATAGTCGTTAATTGGGTTGTGTAGTACGCAGCGATTGTCCCAAAGCGCGATTGATCCCTCTTGCCAATTAAAGCGACAGGTGAACTCTGGTTTGACTTGGTGTGCAAACAGAAAGTCCAGCAGCGGCTGACTTTCTTGCTCGGTCCAGCCCACAAAGTGCGTGGTGTGGGCGGGATTAACGTAAAGCGATTTGCGGCCGGTTTCAGGATGGGTGCGAATCACAGGATGTTCACCGACCAATGCTTGATTGGCTTTGTCGGTGGCTGAGTCAGCCACGCGATCTTCACGGGTTTTGGTGACTTCGGCCTTCGATGAGCAATTGGCTGCTTTGAGGGTGCTGAGTGTCTTTTTTAATCCGTCAGAAAGGGCTTCGTAGGCGGCATAGCCGCTGGCAAATAATGTATCGCCTCCTTTAGGGGGTAGTTCGCGTGCAATCAGCATGGTGGCCATGGGTGGGGCGGCGAGATAGGCGGTGTCGGTGTGCCATATGCCACCAAAGTTGTGTTTTTCATTTGGCAGCTTTAGCACCGGGATTATCATGGGGTACTGAGGTATGCCTTTGACAAACGGATACTCAACCACGTTACCAAATCGCTCAGCAAAGGCTTGAAAAACAACAGGCTCAAGCGGTTGGTCTCTAAAAAAAACAACGCCATATTCAAGCCAAACGTCTCGAATGGCTTGAATATCCTCATCAGAGAGGGGGGCGGAAAGGTCAACGCCATGAATTTCAGCCCCAATGGCGCCGGCGATTGGTTTAACGTCGAGCAATAGATTTGATGTTGTCATCTGTGGCTGTCTCCGATTCGGTTTACTGTATTTCCTGGGTAAGCGAGGGCGTTACAACGACTCGCTGGGCTCATCCTCGCGAGCCCGTTTGGCTGCTTGCTGAATGGCGGCGGCCAAGTGCTCGAGAGGCTGGGCACCTTCCACCAAAAACTTATTGTTCAGAATAAAGGCGGGCACGCCTTGGATACCGAGCATTTTGTAGCGCGCCTGAGCTTCTCGCACCTCTTGGTCGTATTCACCATTAAGCAAGACTTCCCGAGCCCTTTGCGTGTCAAGCTCAGCTTGGGCAACAGCGGCAAGCAAGGTGTCGGGTTCATCCATGTTTTGCACGGTTGTGAAGTAGGCTGCGAGCAGGGCTTTTTTAAGCATCAGCGCAGACGCTGGGCTTTGCTCGGTCTGGGCCCAATGAATCAAGCGGTGACAATTGAAGGTGTTGTAGACGTGTTTACGGCCCTCCGGATGGAAATCAAACCCCACTTCGGCAGCCCGGTCATAGATGCGCTGTTGGTTGATCCGCACTTGCTGTGCTGAAATGCCGTACTTGTTTGCGAGGTAGCCAATCACCTCCTCGCCGCCGCTGGGCATGTCAGGATTGAGCTCGAAGGGCTGCAAGTGGACGTTAACGGTGATCTGACCGTGCGACATTTTTTCAGTGATCGCAATTGCCTTTTCTAGCGTGGTCAAGCCAATGGCGCACCACGGGCATGCCACATCTGACACCATGTCAACTCGGACAACATCGCTCATGTTATTTCCTTGGGTTTAGGCCAGAGAATCATTTGGGTACATCGAAATATGGCAATTTTTTTACCATTTTCCGCATCAAACACCTCAGCATCCCACACTTGGGTATTCAGACCCAAGTGCTGTGCTTTCGCCACGCAGTTAACTTCGCTGCCTCGGGTGGTGCCTAAAAAATTACTTTTGAGTTCAATCGTGGTGAAGGAGTGCGCACCGGGCGGCAAATGCGCGACCGTAGCATAGCCACAGGTGGTGTCGGCAATCGCAATCACGCTGGCTGCGTGAAGATAAGTGTTAGGGGCAAAGTGTATGCTTTTAAGCTGCATTCGACTTTGCACTTCTTTCGACTTAAGTTCTGTTAATACCACCCCCATCAAGCCAGGTAAATTATCGTTTGATCGTTGGTTTAGTATTTCTAAGGTAATGTCGTCACGGATTTTGGTCATTGCTTTATTTTTTCTTCAGAAGGTTTTGATAGCCATTTAGCATAATGGTTGGGCGAGCTCCCGTCAGCTTGTTTGTCGCCCGGTCGGTCAGCGCCCATCAAAGGATAGGCGTCAGCCACATACGCCGGTCCCTTCACTAGCATCACAATAAGCGCTCCAGTAGAAGTATTCAAACGATATATCCAATACCAAAGCAGACCCGAATAGATCTGTCCTCCCCCCGAAGGCAGTGGCTTATCCTTGGGGTCATTCCAAAACCGTGTTGTTGTATCGTGATCTATCCATGCTCTGCGTTAATTGTGCCGTCAATCTAGCCTGTTGGGCTCGTTCCGATGCGAAACCACCATGCGTAGAGCGCGGGCACAAATAACAAGGTAATGGCAGTGCCAACCAACACACCCCCAATCAAAACGTATGCCAAAGGTCCCCAGAAACTGTCCATGGTTAGTGGCACGAATGCCAGGGCCGCAGCCACAGCTGTCAACACCACTGGGCGAGTTCGTTGTACGGCCGCTTCAATCACAGCCTGTCGTGGCGCCATGCCCTCGCGGGCGTTGTCAGCGACCTGTTGGGTCAAAATCAGGGTGTTGCGCATCAAAATCCCAGCCAAGCCAATTAGCCCCAATAGCGCCACAAAGCCAAACGGTTGAGAAAACAACAGCAAAGCCAATGCCGCACCAATCAACCCCAGTGGCGCTGTCGCCACCACCATAAACATCCCAGAAAAACTGCGCATCTGCAGCATGATGAACACCAGCATCAGTGCGACCATCAGGGGCTGGAGTTTTTGGATGGAAGCATCGGCTTTGGCCGACTGCTCAATGGATCCGGCAACGCTGATGGTGTATCCCTCGGGCAAGTCAGCGCGCACCGAGGAAAGCGCGTCCCAAACCGCCATGGTCACATCGGGTGGTTGAGCACCTTGCACATCACCATTGACATAAAGAAATGGTTGGCGGTTGTAGCGCTTGATCACAGGATCTTCAAACGCAATGATGGCTGTGCCGAGTTGTGTCAGTGGCACCTTGGCGCCCTCTGGGGTGACGATCTCTATGCCTTCGAGCAATTCGCCACGAGTGGGCGCCATTCGCGCACGGACTTGCACACTGCGTGTGCCTTCACGAACGTTGGTGACAGGTACGCCATTGAGTTGGAATTGCAATTGAAAGGCCACGTCGCGCGGTGTTAAGCCCAAGGTCTGCAAGACTTGGGTGTCCATGTCCAAGTCAAGGATTGGTGCGCGCTCGTCCCAGTCCAAATTGGGGTCGACCATGTGAGGGTTTTGTTGCATCACGGCACGCACTTGGTGACCAATGGAACGCAAAACCGCCGTGTCGGGTCCCGTTACTCTAAAGCTCACAGGCCAATCCACCGGTGGCCCAAAAAGAAGCCGCGCGACCCGCACTCTGGCTTGAGCATATTTGCCTTCGGCAATTCGACCGTTGAGAAATTCGATCAATGTTTCTCGGCTTTTGTCGTCTTGGGTCACCGCAATCATTTTTGCAAAGCCGGGGTTTGGTTGTTCGGGATTGGCTGAAATAAAAAAGCGCGGTGCACCGGCGCCAATGTAGGCGGAAAGCGTTTTAATTTCAGGTCTGTCAATGAGGTCTTTCTCTAGGGCGCGGACCACCGAATCGGTCACACCGATGGCTGAGCCTTCAGGCAAATAAACGCTAATGAGAACCTCGGGCCGGTCAGAGCTTGGGAAGAACTGTTTTTCGACAGGACCAACCATGCCTGCAATGCTTAGCACCAGGGCGGCCAGTGTGGCGAGGACGACGCGTTTGCGACGGGAAACGCACCACGTGATGACTGCGCGCAGTCGCTTATAGCCAGGGGTTCGATAGAGCAAGTCGTGTGCGTTGTGTTGCTCTTGCGAGTCTTGTGCTGGGCCTCGTTTGATTTCAGGCAAGATTTTGACACCCAGATAGGGCGTAAAGGTCACGGCAACCACCCACGACACCAACAGGGCAAAGGCCAGTACCCAAAAAATGCCACCCGCGTACTCGCCAACGGCTGAGCGCGCAAAGCCGATGGGCACAAATCCGGCCACCGTCACCAAAGTACCGAACAGCATGGGGGCCGCGGTGACATCCCAAGCGTGGCTTGCCGCCCGCACACGATCCCAGCCTTGTTCCATCTTAACGATCATCATTTCAATGGCAATAATGGCGTCATCAACCAAGAGACCTAGCGCAATGATGAGTGCGCCCAATGAAATACGATCAAGGTTCATGCCGGTTAGTTTCATCAGCACAAAGGTCAGGCCTAAGGTCAACGGAATCGATAGGCCAACAATCATGCCGGCACGCAAGCCAATCGCCAACACGCTCACGGCCATCACCACGGCCATGGCCACCAAAAATTTGATTTGAAACAAATCGACGGCTTGGGCAATCGCATCGGCTTGGTTGGTAATTTGGGTTAACGACATGCCCATTGGCAATTCGTTGCGCTCGTGTGCGAGAAAGGCCGATAGTCTATCGCCAAGTGCTAACCCGTCTTCACCATCGGCAGCAACCACGCCGAGCAGCACACTGTCTTGGCCAGAGGCTCGAATCATATAGGTGGGTGGTTCTTCGTAGCCGCGTTCAACCTCAGCAATGTCGCCCAAACGGATGACGCGATTGTTGACACGAAGCGGTACATTGGCCAAGGCTTGCAGATCCGTTAATCCTGCCTGAATCCGAACATAAACACGAGCGCCTGTGGTTTCGATTTGGCCAGCGGGCACCAATTCGTTGTTGGCTTGAATAGCGGTTAAGACCTCAGGCGCTGAGAGTCCGAGGTTGGCCAGTTTGGCGCGATCAAAGTTGATATGAAGGCGCTGTGGTCTTTCGCCTAACAAAAAGACTTTTTGGATGCCATCAACGCGTTGCAAGCGGTCTCGAATGTTGTCGGCATCTTTGACCAGGTCTGACATTGGCAAACCGGGCGCGGTTAAAGCAATCATTGAGAAATAAACGTCAGAGAAGTCGTCATTGACAATGGGGCCAATAACACCGCCTGGCAGTCGGGGTGACTCGTCTAGCATGCGCTTTCGGACTTCATAGAAGAGGTCTGGCACGATGTCGCTTGGCGAGAAGTCTTCAAACTCAACCATCATGTCGGCCCGACCCGGGCGTATGGTCGTTTCGACTTTTAAAAAGTAATCCACCTCCTGGATACGTTGCTCGAGGCGATCGACGACTTGGGTTTGCAATTCATTGGGTGTGGCACCTGGCCAAAGCACCGATACCACCATAACCCGAACGGTAAAGGGTGGGTCTTCGGCTCGGCCAAGTGAATTAAAAGCGTAGAGCCCCGCGATGATGGATAAGATCAGAAAAAAAAGCGTGATTGATTTCTCGCGAACTGCCAGTGCCGATAGATTCGGAAAACTCATGGTGCCAGACCGGGCTGCACCCGCACGGCCATGCCCGCTTGTAAGAGATGGGTGCCCATGGCAATGACGGGGGTGCCTGGTGCCAAAGTCGATTGCACCTGAGCAGTCTCTGTCGACAACGACAGTACTTGAACCGGTACCGCTTGCGTTAGACCGTCAACCACGATCCAGACTCGTGCCCCTTGACCGCGTTCATCCAAAGCGCCAAGAGGTAGGCGAATTACGTTCTTACCGGGCTCACCGGTGGTGATGGTAAGTTGTGCCACCGAACCAATGGGTAGTGCCATGTCTTGACCAAATAGGGCGTAGCGGGTGCGAATGGTGCGTGATGCGCGGTCAGCCGCTCCGGCCACTTCACGTAAGGTTGCCTGCCAACGTTGATTGCCGCTAGACACCACGCCGCTTGCAGGCGCTTTTAAGCCCTGTGGCAGAAACACTTCAATATCAACGGGACCGGCGTGCGCAAACTGAGCAACCGCAAGGCCGGGGGTGACCACTTGACCCACTTCAGCCAAGGTTTCAGTCACAATGCCATGGTCTTGAGCCGTCAGCGTTGCATAGCCCAAGGCAAAACGGGCTTGTTGCGCGCGCGCGTGCTGCATCCAATCGGGTCTGGCTTTCTTGAGTGATTTGTTCGACTCGATCGAGGGCTTGTTGGCTGATGAAGCCAGACTTTGAGAGGGATTGGCTGCGTTTTAATTCATCTTGCATGGTTTTTAGGGCCGTCTGTGAGGCTGAGACCTCGGCTTGTGCCAGTGTCAAAGCCTGTTCGAGATCTCGGGTGTCTAGTGTAAAGAGGATTTGACCGGGGGTGACAACGTCGCCGGCTTGCACCAAGCGACGGTCAATGCGACCACCGACTTGGAACGAAACCGGGTTTTGACGGGCGGCTTGTATAGTGCCTGACAAGACCAGCTGGGGGTCTATCGCCACCTGCGCGGTCACTGTTCTGACGATCGGTCGCGAGTCTTTAGCCGTGCTGTCAACATCTGGCGCATCGCAGGCGGACAGTGGTAGCACCATGGCAAGCAAACAAAGCGCTCGCCAAGCCAAGGTTAAGCGCAGTGAAAGAGCGGGCGAAATATTCATCATGGTCTGAGTTTGTGCGTCGCAACACTCAATTAGACCAGAGCGAGGGCTTTGTGTGTTCAATCCAGCACAGATCGAGCGCCAGTTTGTTATCTTAGATGCTTGTTGAAACAGACGCTGCAACCCATAGCGGGTTCTCGTTAAAAAATAGAAAAGGTCAGAGATGAAACTAGTGGTGATACCAGGCGACGGCATTGGCCCCGAAACGGTCAGCGTGGCAGTGACAGCGTTAGAAAAGGCGGCTGGGCAAAGCGGCGCGGCACTTGAGTTGGTTCATGAGATCGCTGGGCTTGACAGTTTGGCGCAACACGGCACCACGGTTCGTCCTGAGTTGATCAAGACGATCGAAGCCGCCGATGGTTTGATGATGGGTCCCATGACGACCCATGAATTGCATGATGACGCCAATGGCCGCATCAACCCGTCGAAGTTTTTTAGAAGACACTTTGACCTGTATGCCAACATTCGACCGGCCCGCACTTTTGAAGGGGCGCCGATTCGTATCAAACCGTTTGATTTGGTTGTCGTTCGAGAAAACACCGAAGGTTTTTATGCCGATCGCAACATGGTGTCAGGTGGCAGTGAGATGTTGGTGACTGATGATGTGGTGGTGTCGCTACGACGGATTACGCGCGCGTGTTGCGAGCGCATCGCGCGCCGTGCGTTTGAGTTGGCCATGACGCGGCGCAAGAAGGTTACCATCGTTCACAAAGCCAATGTCTTGAAGATTGGTGATGGGATGTTTGTGCAAACGTGCGAGGCTGTTGCCCGAGAGTTTCCTGATGTGACGGTGGACTCGGTGATTGTTGACGCCATGATGGCGCTTGTTGTGCGCGAACCAGATCGCTTTGATGTAGTGGTGACCACTAATATGTTTGGCGATATTTTGTCTGACCTAACAGCCGAATTGGCCGGCAGCCTTGGGATGGCTGCATCCATCAATGCCGCTGATCAATTTGCCATGGCGCAAGCCGCTCATGGCTCAGCTCCAGATATTGCCGGTCAAAACATAGCCAACCCTTTGAGCCAAATTGGGTCAGCAGCGATGCTGTTAAGCTGGTATTCACAGCGCAACGCCATGCCCGAATACTTAGAGGTTGCCCAACGGCTTGAAGCCGCAATGGTTAAAACCATCCGTGAAGGTCACGTCACGCGTGACATGGGCGGTGATTTGGGCACAGATGCGGTTGGACGGGCATTTTTAGCGAATTTATGAGTAAATGGAAGACAAAGCAATGACGATCAAACGAGTGGCAGTCGTGGGAGCGGGGTTGGCGGGTTTGACCTGCGCACGTGAGTTAACCCAAGCGGGGTTGGTTGTGACTGTCTTTGAAAAGTCGCGCGGTGTTGGTGGCCGGCTGTCTACGCGGCGCGTAGACTGGGCGACGTTTGACCACGGCACACAATACTTTACGGCGCGAGACCCTCTTTTTATGGATTGGGTTAGCGGTTTGATGGCCAGAGGCATAGTATCGCAATGGTCGCCAGTTATGAAAAAACCAAATCCAGCCGAACCTTGGTACGTGGCCAATCCCGGCATGAATTCACTGGCTCGGGCGCAAGCCAAAGATTTGAACGTGACGTCCAATATGCGTGTGTCATCCTTCGATTGGCAAGACGGTCAATGGCAATTGGTCTTTGATGAGGGGGCAGCGGAAATCGTTTCCGGCACTGCCCCTGACACCGCCACCGAGACAATATTCGATGCTGTGGTGCTCGCTGTGCCTAACGAGCAGGCCGTGCCTTTGTTGCAACCTCATCGTGCTGATTGGGCGGCGAGCTTGGCAGCTATTCCTTTATTGCCCTGCTGGACTGTGATGCTGAGTACCGAGCCTGTGGCGACCACGCTCCAAGCAGGCCAGCCTGAGTCGGGCCCGATCGGTTGGTGGGCTCGCAATGACAGTAAGCCCGATCGCTCAAAAAACGAGCACCAACAAGATTGGGTGATTCAGGCCAGCTCGACTTGGACTGAGCAGAACCTAAATACGGACAAAACGGTGGTCATCGACGAATTACAAAAAGCGTTGTTGGCGCAACTCGGTGTCGAGCAAATGGTGAATACCCAAACGGCCATGGCGCACCGTTGGCTGTATGCGCGTCGAACCCCGGGCCTGACTACATTGGGGTCAAGCTTGTGGCACGCGCAGCAGCGGTTGGGCGTTTGTGGTGATGGATTAACTCATAGCCGCGTTGAACAAGCATATTTAAGTGGCCGTGATTTGGCGGTATCAATTTTGCAGGATCGCAATGGCTAAGAAGGCTGTGTGCCGATTAAAAAACAAGTTCTACCTCCATTTTTAGGAAGTAATCATGACTGTTTCGACCAAAACGTTTGACGAGAATGCACGCGGGGTTTACCTCATTACTGTTACCCCCTTCACTGAAAGTGGTGCGCTTGACCTTGAAAGCACTGATCGGATGGTGGATTTTTACCTCGAGCAGGGCGTTGATGGTTTAACGGTGCTGGGTATCTTAGGTGAGGCTCCTAAACTGACTGCGCAGGAATCCGCGCAGTACGTTGAGCGGGTCATTGCTCGAGTCAATGGCCAAGTGCCGGTCGTGGTGGGTGCGTCGGCGGTGGGTTTTGCGTCAATGGGTGAGCTCACACAACGCGTCATGGCCATGGGGGCGGCCGGTGTCATGGTGGCGCCCGCTCACCACCTACGCACCGATGATCAGATACGGTCCTACTTCGCCATGGTTAACGAGACCTTAGGGCCTGATGTGCCTTGGGTATTGCAAGATCACCCCAACTCAACCGGCGTGCAAATGTCGCAAGCGGTGGTCATGCAAGTGATTGCGCAGTCGCCGCGTTGCGTCATGCTCAAGCACGAGGATAGCCCAGGCTTGGGTAAGCTCTCGGCGATCCGTGCGGCTCAAGCCCAACAGACCTTGCGCCAGATTTCTATTTTGACGGGTAATGGTGGTGGTTTGTTCTTGCCCGAGGAGCTTGACCGTGGCGCTGATGGCGCCATGACTGGCTTCGCGTTTCCTGAAATGATGGTGCAAGTCTGCCAAGCTTTTGCCGCTGGTGACAAGGACCGTGCATTTGATCTGTACGAGGCGTATTTGCCGTTTGCCCGTTATGAGCAGCAAGCAGGCATTGGCCTTGCCGTCAGAAAATATGTGTTGGCCAAGCGCGGCGCGATTGCCTCAGCCACCGTGCGTAAACCCGGCCCAGCATTGTCTGCCAAAGACATTGCTGAAATTGAATACTTGCTGGCTCGTCAACAACAGCGACTTAACCAACTGGCTTAACTGGGAAAATACGTCATGACCAACACTGCTGTCACCAACATGTCACTCGATGCTGTCACCGTGCAAACGCTACAGACGATTTCGACAGCCACCATCACCACCATCTTGTTAAAAAAAGGGCTACGTAACGTCTGGTTACGCGGCACAAGCCCGATTCGTCCTGGCCAGCCTCGCTTGGTGGGCCGTGCCTTTACGATGCGGTTTGTGCCGGCGCGTGAAGACTTGGCCACCACCGCTTCTTGGAACTCACCAACTTCAACGCGTGCCGCCATTGAGGCCATGCCAGCCGGCTGTATTGCTGTGGTCGACTCTATGGGCGTAACCGATGCCGGTATCTTTGGCGATATTCTCTGCGCACGCATCGCCAAACGCGAAGTCACCGCACTGGTGACAGACGGCGTGGTTCGAGACTTGGCTGGTGTGCTGCAGACAGGACTGCCAGTGTGGTGTCGTGGCGCGGCTGCCCCACCAGCGGTGGCCAGTATGACTTTTGTTGATTGGCAGCAGCCGATTGGTTGTGGTGGCGTGGCGATATTTCCGGGAGACGTTATCGTGGTTGACGACGACGGTGCCGTGGTCATTCCGGAGGCTTTGCTCGAAGAGGTTTTGGCTGTCGCACAAGAGCAGGAACGCCTTGAGGCCTGGATTATTAAGCAAGTCGAGCTCGGTCACCCCTTGCCTGGCTTGTATCCACCCAACGAAGCCAATCTTGAGCGTTATCGTCGCGAGCAATAGCCAAAATATCGATCAAACATTAAAGGCGTCTTGCTTTGCCGTCTGCTCGCGACGGCTGATACCCACTTTTGTGGCCACGGCGCGCCAGTCCTTGACTGCACTTAAAACATGGTCGTAGATCGCAGTGGCTTCAGACGCGGTTAGTCGGAAAAATTCAATAACATCAAACGCCAACTGGTAATCGAGCGCATTTTCTGATTCGGTAATGTTCAGGTTTAAGCCCTGTTTACCGACACACGGGTTAATGTCAAAGGCAGGTGACAGTTTCCATCCCTTGTCACTGAGTAAAAAGCCATGGTTACGCAGGTGGTCATCCGTGTTAAAGACGGCAATGTTGAAGACGATTCGCCGCCATAATTGTCCAAGATCAGTTTTGGTTTAGGCCCCTTGACTGCTGATAAAGTCAGCAATTTCCAGATAACTTGCGCCCTCTGAATGCTCGCCATCGTAGGACTTCAATTGAGTCATGGCTGAGGAGAAGTGGATACGTTGTCTGCCATTGCGATCAAAGCGCTTAGTCAAAAAAGTATGATGCTCAGCGCTAAATTGCCGTGCTTGACTTGGGAACATATTGACGCCAGCGGCAATGGCGAGTTCATAGCACACCATTTCCCAAGCGCCGACATTGAAGATGTCATTTCGATTGGGAAACTTGGCTATCCACAAATTGGTCTCTTCATCCATGACGCAGGCTTTTGGGCGAGCGCCACCGAGCGAGGATCCGGGTGAGATCAGCGTATTGAGCCAACGATAGTATTCGTCGCTATCAAAATGAGTGTCATTTTCAATTTTGCATGGCTGCGAACTCGAGCTCGCGCAATGAAGAAATAGGGGGTACGGCTGACTCATCGTTATTGTCTAAAAACTCGGTTGTACCGGCTCGTTTAAATCGAATGCCACCCATGCGATAGGAGTCATTTACGCCAAGTAGGTAATCGAGTTCCTATAGTCGCGCCGTTGCACGTAAACCTCTTTGGTGCTGAATGGCAGCCCGTCTTTGCATCAAAATACGGCCCCAACGGTCAGGGCATGAATCTAAAAAAATCCGAAAATTTTTGTCTGGTATTTCGTTGTAAAGATCGCCGCGTTCAAGCGTGAGTAAGGGATCAATCTGTAAGCGGAAATCTGCCGGCGGTTTCAAGTGTGAAGTGCAACAAGCCGGCGGTAATAATCGTCGGCATTAAATGTATCAGGTAAAAAGAGTTCAGCAGGGCATTTGAATCCGAGGCTTTTTCGAGGCCC
>CAWUWI010000041.1:0-57835 GCA_963926245.1 uncultured Burkholderiaceae bacterium
GCTCTTCCGATCTGGGCAATTTGCCCGAATCGGCTTACCTGAGGCAGCTTGGCACAAAGAACCCGCATTGTGGCGTGCCTATTCGATGGTTTCTCACCCCAATGAAAACATCCTTGAGTTTTTAAGTGTCACCGTCAACGAGGGTTTATTCAGCCCAAAGCTAGCTTCGCTCAAGCCAGGTGATGCGTTGTGGATTGAAAAAGCACCCTTTGGTTTTCTGACTTTGGAGCGATTTACACCCGCTGAAACACTTTGGCTCGTCGCCACAGGCACTGGCCTCTCGGCCTACTTGCCCATGTTGAAAGATCCAAAAATGTGGCAACAATTTGAAAAGATCGTACTGGTTCACGGGGTGCGCCAAACTCAAGAGTTGACTTATAAGACAGAGATTGAAGCCATCGCTTGTGCCAATCAAGGGTTGATTTATTTACCGATTTTCTCGCAAGCCCCTTGGTCGCAGGATCAGCACTTACCGAGCCGAATCACGGCGGCCTATCAGAACGGTCAGCTCGAAATCGCCGCTGGCCGGGCGCTAAATCCCGAAGACAGTCGCATCATGCTCTGTGGCAACCCGAACATGGTGAGCACCATGCGCGCTTTGTTGCAAGAGAAAGGTTTTGCGGCCGGTCGCCGTGGCAGCCTTGGCACCTTGGCCGTTGAGAATTACTGGTAAACCGGCGTGACGACAATCACAAGCCCATTGGCCGAGTCGCTAAACGCGCTACTGCCACAAACCCAATGCACCAAGTGCGGTTACGACGGTTGTTTGCCCTACGCCCAAGCCATGTCGCTGGACCAAGCCGATATCAATCGCTGCCCGCCCGGCGGTGATGCTGGTGTGGCCAAATTGGCTACGCTCTTAAAAAAGCCCATCCGCGCGATAGACCCTGATTGCGGCCTTCACGAGCCGCTTCAAGTTGCCATCATTGAGGAAGAGCACTGCATTGGCTGCACGCTTTGCATACAAGCCTGTCCAGTGGATGCCATCATCGGTGCCAATAAAAAAATGCACACCGTTCTCTCTGATTGGTGCACGGGCTGTGACTTGTGCGTCGCCCCGTGCCCGGTTGATTGCATTGTGATGATGCCCGTTCAACCCATGACCGCTTGGACTAGTGAACAAGCTCAAGTCGCTCGAGCACGTTTCGAGTCTCGTGAGCAACGCTTGCAAAACGAAGCAGACGTCGCTTTAAAAAAACCAAAAGCGGCGACCGCTGACAAGCAAGCGGTGATCGCTGCTGCTTTGGCACGCGCCCGATCGCGTCGAGCAACGCCATGAACAACACCAAAAGAGAAGCCATCTTTGCCAGATTTGAGCAGGCCAATCCGACACCGACTACAGAACTTGAATACGCGAACGTATTCCAACTGTTGATCGCTGTCATTCTCTCCGCCCAAGCCACCGATAAATCCGTGAACTTGGCCACAAAGGCCTTATTTACATCACACGGCACACCCAAAAAAATGTTGGCGCTCGGTGTGACTGGATTGACTCCCTATATCAAAACCATTGGGCTTTTTAGAACCAAAGCCAAAAATGTGATTGCCACCTGTCAAGCCTTGGTTGAACAACACAACGACGAAATCCCCCGCAACCGAGAGGCCTTGGAGGCCTTGCCCGGCGTTGGCCGTAAAACGGCCAACGTGGTACTTAACACCGCCTTTGGTGAGCCCACCATGGCAGTCGACACGCACATTTACCGGGTATCCAACCGAACAGGTATCGCACCTGGCAAGACCGTGCTGGCCGTAGAAAAAGCACTTGGGAAGTTTGTGCCTGCCCAGTACCAACTCAATGCCCATCACTGGCTCATTCTTCATGGCCGTTATGTCTGCATGGCCCGCACGCCAAAATGTGGGGTCTGTGCCATCGCGGACCTGTGCGACTTCAAGCCAAAAGACAAAGTGACAGCCACAAAGGCAGTGGCCAAAAAAACGGTTAAGAAAACAGTCAAAAAAGTCGCGCCGAAAGCACTAAAAAAAGTCACTCAATCGCCAGCAACAAAACCCACCGACAAATCCACCAAAAAAGTGACAAAAAAAAGTGACAAAAAAAGTCTCAGTGTCCACCTCCATAAAACGCGCCTCTTAACCTCTTAACCTCTTAACCTCTTAAACTCTTAAACTCTTAAACTCTTAAATTCTTAAACGTAAACTATTGAAGAATTTATCGCGTATTCGGCTTTGGGGGTAACAAAATGGCATTCAGCGTTCAACACGCCAGCGACCAACCGTTTGTTCATAACGGCCTGCGTCCTTATTTCGACTACCGTGACTTAGGTATTCAGACGAGCACCAAAGGGATGGCTGTCATGCATGTTATTCGTGCTCATGAGGGCACTAATGCCACAGGCCAGTGGCATTGCCACAACGTGCAGCTACAGATCGTATATGTTTTAAAGGGATGGGCGATTTTTGAATATGAGGGTCACGGCAAACACAAATTGATCGCAGGCTCCTGTGTGCACCAGCCACCCGGTATTCGCCATCGCGAAATCGCTCACTCCGAGGACCTCGAACTGATCGAGATCGTCTTACCTGGCGAGTTCGAGACAGTAGTGCTGGACTAACAAACACAACCTTGCTGTTCATTTAATACAGTTTCAATTAAATGAGCCCTTAGATTAATCGGTAATTTGAAGGATATGATCCGCTATATTGACACCATAGCGCATGACGCTCGACTCAAACGACTGACCAGCCCCTGAAGGAAAAAACCATGACCGAAGCCGTGAAGATTCATCATTTGCACGTGGAACCCATCTTAAAGGCATTCATTGAAGACGAGGTGCTACCGGGCACGGGTGTTGACACCGCTGCCTTTTGGGTGGGATTTGATTCGCTCGTAACCGACCTAGCCCCCAAAAACATCGCACTGCTCAAAAAACGTGATGAGCTTCAAACAGCGCTTGATCGATGGCACCAAGCAAACCCCGGCCCAGTCGTGGACATGGAAGCTTACAAGACCTTTCTAAGTTCAGTTGGCTACCTAGTCGAGCCAGCGACCGTCTGCCAAGCGACCACGTCCAACGTAGACGACGAGCTGGCTTTGCAGGCAGGCCCGCAGTTGGTCGTACCCATTTTGAACGCACGCTATGCACTGAACGCAGCAAACGCCCGCTGGGGTTCGCTCTACGATGCGCTTTATGGCACTGACGCCATTGGCGAAGACGATGGCGCTGAGCGCTCGGGTGGCTACAACCCCGTACGTGGGGCCAAAGTCATCGCTTATGCCCGTCAATTTTTAGATCAAGCAACCCCATTGGCGTCCGGTTCCCACGCCCAAGCCACCGGCTACACCATCAGCGATGGGCACTTGCGCGTGACCCTCAATGACGGCCAATCCGCCACTTTAAAAGACGTGGCTCAGTTTGTTGGTTTCAATGGCGAAGCCAGCGCCCCAACCAATATATTGCTCAAAAACAACGGCCTGCACATTGATGTCGTCATAGACCGGCAAACAGCGATCGGTCAATCGGACGCCGCTGGCGTGGCCGATGTTGTGCTTGAGTCAGCCTTATCGACCATCTTGGACCTTGAAGACTCAGTCGCTGCCGTAGACGCTGATGACAAAGTGGCGGGTTATCGCAATTGGTTGGGTATCCTCAAAGGCACCTTGACTGAAACGTTTAAGAAAGGGGGAAAATCGCTGACTCGGTCGCTGAACCCAGATCGCACCTATCGAGGAGCCGATGGTCAGCCCGTGACCTTGCATGGTCGCTCACTGATGTTTTTACGCAATGTTGGACACTTGATGACCAACCCAGCGATTCACTACGAAACCGCCACCGGCGAGCTCAAGGAAATCCCTGAAGGCATTCTGGATGCCGTGGTCACGACCATGATCGCCATCCACGATTTACAGGGCTCAGGGCGTGGCTTTGACGGTCAGCCCTTGCGCAACAGCCGCAAAGGCAGCGTCTACATTGTCAAACCCAAAATGCACGGACCCGACGAAGTGGCCTTTGCCGCTGAGTTGTTCACGCGTGTTGAAGCGTTACTGGGCTTACCAAAAGACACCGTTAAGCTTGGCATCATGGACGAGGAGCGCCGCACGAGTGTTAACTTAAAGGCCTGTATCGGTGCAGCGGCGAGCCGAGTGGCGTTTATTAACACCGGATTCTTGGATCGCACGGGTGACGAAATGCACACCGCGATGCTGGCCGGTGCCATGATTCGCAAAGGCGACATGAAGGCCAGCGACTGGATTCAGTCGTATGAGCGCAACAACGTACTTGTGGGTTTGTCATGCGGCCTTCGCGGCAAAGCACAAATCGGTAAAGGCATGTGGGCCATGCCTGACCTGATGGCTGAAATGCTCAAACAAAAAATCGCGCATCCAAAGGCAGGGGCGAATACCGCATGGGTCCCAAGCCCGACGGCCGCCACCTTGCATGCCCTGCACTACCATCAGGTCAATGTCAGTGACGTCCAAAAGGAGTTGGAGAAAACCGATGCCGACTCGGCGCGCGATGCCCTACTCACGGGTTTACTGACGATTCCTGTGGCCACTGATACCAGTTGGAGCGAGCAAGATAAGCAGCAAGAGCTCGACAACAATATCCAAGGCATATTGGGCTACGTGGTGCGCTGGATTGATCAAGGCGTGGGTTGCTCAAAGGTGCCTGACATTCATAACGTGGGACTGATGGAAGATCGAGCGACCCTGCGCATTTCAAGCCAACACGTGGCCAACTGGCTACAACACGGCATTGTGACTGAAGCGCAGGTTCGCCAAACCTTCGAACGCATGGCGGCAGTCGTTGACCAACAGAATGCAGGCGATCCACTGTATCAACCCATGGCGGGTCATTTCGACACCTCAATGGCCTATCACGCCGCTTGCGACTTGGTTTTTAAAGGCATGCGTCAGCCCAGTGGTTACACCGAGCCGCTTTTGCACGCTTGGCGCCTAAAGGTCAAAGCAAGCTGACAAAACCGTTGCTTCAAGTAACTAACACCATCAAGGCTTAACGCTTGTGATTGGGGCTACATCTGTGGCCCCAATTGTTTTTCGGCTGCCTCAAAAACCAGGGCTCAAATTACGCAAATAATAGGTATCAAACAACAGCTCGACGAAACTCGAACTGTGGCCTTATATAACAAAAAGAAATATAGCAAGAACAATTATTTAGTTTTTTCATCTAAAGTATGGGTTCAAGATGTGGTTCTGTTTCATTTTTGATCGTATACCATGAAAAATCTAATTGCAGGCATTGCTGCCTTTTCGCTAACAACAGTGACCTCGATAGTGGCTGCTGCACAACCGTTGCTAACGCCGGCTGAGCTTCAAACCAAGCTCACCGACCCCACTGTTCGCGTCATCGACATCCGTGATCCTAAGTCATACGCCGCCAATCACCTGCCCGGGGCGTTGAGTGCCCCATACGGCAAATGGCGCGGTCCCGCCAGCAATCCCGGTGAGTTGCCTGCACTGAACAAACTCACTGAACTGGTGCAAAGCTTAGGCCTCACACCAGACACACACGCTGTGGTCGTTTCCAGTGGCGCCAATGACACCGATTTTGGGGCAACAGCCCGTGTTTACTGGACCCTGAAAGTGCTTGGCGTTAATAACCTTTCTATTTTGAACGGTGGCGTTAAAGCGTGGCAAGGCGCCGGTTTGGCACAGAGCAACAGTCCTTTTACGGTTGCCAAAAGCGACTTCACACCAACACTTGACCCCAATCTCATCATGACTCGCGAACAGCTTGTTTCCCGAGTTCAATCCAATGATGCTGTGTTGGTCGATGCCCGCCCAGCCGACTTCTTCCAAGGCAATACCCGCCACGTTGCGGCAGCCGTTCCTGGAACCCTTAAAAATGCAGTCAACGTTGAGTACACACTGTGGTTCAAGCCGGGGACAAGCCAAGTGGTTGACGCGTCTGAAGCAAAATCTCTGGCCCTGAAAAACAACTTGGCAGACCAACCCAAAGAGATAGTGTCTTTTTGCAACACAGGACATTGGGCCGCGACCAACTGGTTTGTGTTGTCTGAACTTGTCGGCGACCCTGACGTAAAGCTTTACCCCGGTTCAATGGTGGATTGGAGTCGTGCTGAAGGTTCATTGCCCATGGACAACGTGCCCAACCGCTTCAAACAGCTGGTTATCGACACAAAGCTTTGGTTTGCAAACCTGTAATAATGACTCTTTTATCGCGATAATCGCATCATGAAACGTTTTCCTCTGGCGGCTTTGATGGCCGCCTTTTTTATCTTCCTGCTTTGGAGCGTGTCGGTCCGACAAGCACTTCTCTTTGTGGTGGGCATTGGTTTGGGCGCAACACTGGCGGGTGCTCGCTTTGGTTTCACCACGGGTTGGCGCCAATTGATTGAAAATCGCGATCCTCGAGGCGTGACCGGCCAAGCCTTGTTACTCGCTCTGGCCGCCCTTCTCGCGATGCCGTTATTGGCCTCTTATCCCGAACTGACCGCTGCGCTCGGGCCACCAAGCATCAGTTTGTTAATCGGTGCCTTTGTGTTTGGCTTGACCATGCAGATCGCCGACGGTTGCGGCTCTGGCACGTTGTACAAAGCCGGTTTGGGCATCCCCTTGAACATGGGCATCTTGCCGCTCTTTGCCATTGGCAGCTTCATGGGTTCAGCGCATTTGGGCGATTGGTTGTCACTCGGGCAAATTGAACCCGTTGGTTTGGTTGATATGTTCGGTGCAGAAAAGGCGCTTGCCATCACACTGGCAGGACTTGCGGGCGCGCTCATTGTGGTGCGCCTGTGGGTGGGTCCCGGCAAAAAATGGCTGGATGGCACGTGGCTGTGGGGCGCTGTTGCCTTGGCGCTGTTGGCAACATTAAATCTGATTATTGCCGGTCAACCTTGGGGTGTCGTCTATGGCTTTGGGTTGTGGGCTGCAAAGGCTGCACAAGCGGCCAATTGGTTCGACCCAACCGGCAACATGTTTTGGGGCCAAACGGGCAATGGCCAAATCTTGAGCCAGACCGTCTTACTTGATGTCACCTCTATCACCAACATCGGCATTTTGGCGGGCGCCCTTTGGATTTCAGCCAATGCCACAGGCGCTCAAAAGCCGCTAACAAAGCAACAATGGATCATTGGCTTGGTGGCTGGATTTTTATTGGGTTACAGCTCGCGTTTGGCATTCGGTTGCAACGTCGGTGCCATGTTGAGCGGGGTTTCTACTGGCAGCCTTCACGGCTGGATTTGGATACCATTGGCTTTCCTTGGCACCTTGGTTGGTGTGCGCTTGCGCCGCCGTTACCAGTTTTAAGGCGGTCATCATGACAGCACCTGAGCACGCCTCACCATCCAAACGTTCAGCCATGACAGTACTTAAGATCATCTTTTGGGTGGCCTTAATGGGTTTTTTGTCTTGGGACTGGCTAGCCTCTCCCACCGTCGACTTGCGAAACGAACCCCCAGTCATTGCGGCGGGATCGGGCCAAGCGCCAACGGGCGGGCATTGTTCAATGGCAAAGTAAACCCAGTGTCATGCACTGGTCAATTTTGTTAGAGTGGTGGTATACCCCAAGCAGGGTCAGCACACACCTGGAAGACTAATGACCACAACGCCTGATGTCGCAGATCAATACTTTTCGCTTGGTAAGCTTGAGCTCAGCCTTGGTGGTCGCTTAAACAGCGCGCAACTCTGCTACGTCACGTTAGGCTCATTAAACGCCGCGGCAGACAATACGATTTTGATTCTTCATGGCTATACTTCGAGCCATCGATTTGTGGTGCCAGGGGACCCCGATGCCGCCGAGGGTAGCTGGGCTGACTTGGTCGGCCCCGGCAAGGCCATCGATACCGATCGCTATTTTGTGGTGTCGCCCAACGCCCTTGGTTCTAGCTACGGTAGCACGGGTCCTGGTAGCGACAACCCAATGACCAACACCACCTACGGTCCCGAATTTCCCGCACTTCAGTTTGAAGACATGGTGACAGCCCAACGCCAGCTGCTCGACCATCTGGGCGTGAAACACCTCAAAGCGGTTATCGGCTTGTCGATGGGTGGATTTGAGGCCTTTCAATGGGCTGTGCAATACCCAGACGAAATGGATAAGGTAATCCTCGTTCTCACGGCCCCATGGGGCAACATCAATGCACAAACCAGCCAAGGCGTGTTGGATCTTTTACAAAACGATCCGAATTGGCATGATGGTTGGATTTATGACGACCCGTCACTGATGCACGCCACCATGGAAAAAATCCGCATCAACACGCTCAAACGCTATGGCGTGCCAGCTTGGTTAGCCACACAACACAACGACAAGACAAGCGTCGATCAAGCCCTCGAGCAAATGGCGAAACGATGGGCCCTGCGGTTTGATCCCAATGCCATGATTTGCTTACGACACGCGATCAATCGTTTTGATGTAAGGCCACGATTGCAACTGATTAGAGCTCAGGTACTTTACGTATTGGCTAGCACTGACCAACTGTTCCCCCCGAGCATTGCCAAACTCACACTCGAGCCTTTGCGAGAGGCGAAACGATCACCCGCTTACGCTGAGATTTCATCTGATTACGGTCACTTAGCCAGCAGTCTTGATTGGCAAAGCTGGGCAGAACCATTGGCCGCCTTTTTGCGCGCAGAATAATCCCAACTAAACCATCTAGGATCGACATGGCAAACCCACCAAGCAGTCACGAGGATGACTTTCACCAAGACAGCGTGCTCAAGCTGCGAGAGGACTTGGCACTTGCCTTGCGGTCAGCGGCTTATCACGGCCTCTCAGAAGGTGTCTGTAACCACTTCAGCGTTGAACTGCCGGACGGAAGTGGACGCTTTTTGCTAAACCCTCGTGGACTGCTGTGGGAAGAGGTCTATGCCGATGACATCGTCATGATTGATGTTGAAGGTGAAAAGCTCGCTGGTCACCACCCGGTTGAGCCAACCGCCATGTACATTCACGCGGCAATCCATCAAATCGCCGGAAAGGCCTGTGTGTTGCACACTCACATGCCCTATGCCACGGCGCTCACGCTCACCCATGCGCGCGCCCTTGATACAACCCTCTCACAAAACGCCATGCGTTATCACGGACGGTTGGCCGTGGATCGGCAATACAACGGCTTGGCACTAGACGCCTCGGAAGGCGCACGAATTGCAACAGCGATGCAAGGCGCTGATATTTGTTTTTTGGGTAATCACGGGACTGTGGTTTGCGGCGCACGGATAGACTACGCCTATGATGATCTCTATATGCTTGAGCGAGCCTGCATGATGCAGGTATTAGCCATGTCTAGCGGCGAGCCTCTCGCGCCCGTTGACCAGGCCTTGGCCAAACACGTCGGGGATCAAATCGACAGCGAACGGGTACAGTCGACGCTCTTTTTTGAGGCGCTACGACGCAAATTAAAGTAATTCAGCGGCCATTCCAAAACCCTGGCATGCTCTAAAACTTATTGGGCCTCAAGACCTGGACGGGTGTGAAGTAAATCGTGACGCCGTAATGACGGGCATATTGTTCAAGCACATATTGCCCGATCTCATCAGCCACGTTTTCGTCGCAAACCACCTCCATTCGGACGGTGCGATCAGCTTCCCAAGCGCCCTCACGAACGCCACTATGGCCACCACCACGGACATCAGTCACGGTGTAGCCGTGCGCCCCAAGTCGCTGTACGTCTTCGACCAACATCCGCTCGAGCGTGCTTTCTGCGATGATCACAAGCAGCGTTCGTGGATATTTCTCTAACCGCATACTTGCTCTCCTTAGCCAGCCAAACGCTGCGCTAACCATATGTAGATGGGAATGCCAATCACCACATTAAAGGGAAAGACGATACCAAGGGAAATCGTAATGGACAGGCCTGCATTGGCCTCAGGCACGGCAATACGCATGGCCGTGGGTGCGGCGATATAACTGGCACTGGCCGCCAACGTAGCCATGATCGCGACGCCACCCACAGACAGTTCTAACATCAGGCCAAGACCGGCACCAAGTAGCGCTAAAAACAATGGCACCAATACCCCAATCACCACAATCCGAAACCCAAAGCGCTTGACCTCAGCCAAACGCGAGCCAGCCACAAGCCCAAGCTCGAGCAAAAATAAGGCAAGCACGCCTTTAAAAGGATCAATAAAAACCGCCTTGATTGGTTCGATACCATCGACACCAGCCACAGCCCCGATAACCAGCCCCCCGAGCAACAGCAAAACACTTTTGCCAAACACCACATCATGCAAGAGAACTCCCCATGCATTATTTTTGGGGATGTGGGGTGACATTTCGGATTTAGCACGCCTCATTCGCGCCAGCATGACGCCGGCAATCAAGCCGGGTGCCTCCATGACGGCCACCCACAATGGTGCATGTTGCTCGTAGGCGATACCCTCTCGCACCAAAGCGGCAGTGACCACGGCAAAGGTCACCACACTCACCGACCCAAAATGCGCACCTACCGAAGCACTGTCGGCCGCATCGAACTTCAAGAATCGAAACAAAGGGTAGAGCAACAAAGGAATAAGGAAGCTCAGAAACACGACACCAGTGACTTCGGGCACCAGATCGAGCAAAGGCTGCTGAGACAGTTCGACCCCCCCTTTTAGGCCAATCGCCAAAAGAAGGTAAATCGAAAGGGTCTCGTACAGCGATTCGGGCAGCCTAAGATCAGAGCCGACCAGACGCGCAAACAAGCCCAACAAGAAGAAGAAAATGACAACATCAATCATGGTGATTTGGATGCTAGCAGAAGTCAGTGATCGGCGCTGATCGCGCCAAGCGGCCGCCTTTTGACCCATGACTGGCCAATGAGCCGCCAACTGACCAAGAAATACCAAGTCTTTGACTGGAATATTGACTTAATTCGGTCGAGTCTGCGCTAGCATTTGGGAATGACTCACGCGGTAGTTTGGTTTAAAAAAGATTTACGAGTGGTGGATCACGCGCCTCTGTGGCACGCCGTGCGCCAAGGTCCTGTCACGTGCGTGTACTTTATCGAACCCAGCCTTTGGGCAAGCCCCGATGCCGCGACCCAACATTACCTCTTTACTGTCGAGTCACTGCGTGATTTGCGTGAAGATTTGGCTAAACTTGGGTTGAAGTTACATGTCATGGTCAGTGAGGCGCTTCATGGTTTGATTCAATTAAACGAGCAAAAACCCATCAGCGCGCTCTTTTCTCATGAGGAGTCTGGCAACGGCATCAGTTACGACCGCGACAAGGCTGTCAAAAAGTGGTGTCGCGAGCAATCGCTGGTTTGGCACGAATATCGCCAGTTTGGTGTGTCCCGTGGTCGGCATGACCGCGAGCAATGGAAAGAGCGCTGGGAGATCGCCATGAGCGCGCCTTTGATCAGCATGCCACCCACGGCTGTCGATAGTGGTTTGGCGATGCCGCGAGCCACCCTACCTAGCCCCAGGCAACTCGGCCTTGATCCACACGACCCGCCGTTAAGGCAACTCGGTGGGCGTGCAGAGGCACTTCAAACACTACATGATTTTCTGTATGAACGCAGTGCCCAATATCGTGGCGGCATCTCATCACCCCTGTCAGCACCTACGGCTTGCTCTCGTTTGTCTGTTTATCTGACCTACGGCTGCGTATCGTTGCGAGAGGTTTTTCAGGCCAGCGTGCAGCACATTGGGCAACTCGGTGCTGCTCAATCCAGGCAGGCACGCGGCCTGCAATCCTTTGTGAGCCGTTTGTATTGGCACTGCCATTTTATTCAAAAGCTTGAAGATGAGCCGGCAATTGAATGGCAAAACATGCATCGCGGCTACGACGGCCTTCGAGAAAACGACTGGCAAGCCAGCCATTTCGAGCGAATAAAAGACGCCAGTACAGGTTGGCCCATGGTTGATGCTTGCGTAAAAATGTTGCGCGAAACGGGCTGGTTGAATTTTAGAATGCGAGCCATGTTGGTGTCTGTTGCAGCCTATCCTCTATGGCTTGACTGGCGCCCCGTTGGACATTGGTTGGCCACACAATTTTTGGATTACGAGCCGGGTATCCACTGGAGCCAGATGCAAATGCAGTCAGGCACCACTGGCATCAACGTGCCGCGTATTTATAACCCCATCAAGCAAGCCCAAGATCACGACGCACAAGGTGCCTTTGTCAGACGCTGGATACCGTCGATGAAAAAAGTACCCGACGTCTGGTTGTTCGAACCTTGGCGCATGCCCTTGCCTTTACGTCAGGCCCATGGCCTCACCATGCAAGACTTACCCACCCCCACGGTTGACTTGGTGGTGGCCACCCGCGCGGCCAAAACGCTGTTGTTTGACCGGCGCAAACAACCCATGGTCCGTGAGGGAAAGGCCGCAATCGTCAAAAAACATGGGTCGCGCAAGCGCTTAAATTCTACTACCAACCGCAGGCGGCCTACCGCTACTGTCAACCAATTGACGCTGGATCTTTAAACCATTGCGTGGCGTAAAAAAAACCAACCTCCCAGAAAAAACCTGCATTCACTGCGCGCGCCCGTTTACTTGGCGCAAAAAATGGGAAAAAGTCTGGGACGAAGTCAAATACTGCTCTGAGCAATGTCGCCGCTCTTATCGCCCCCCAGGTAGCCAATCAAACACCAAAAAAAACAAATCATAGGAAAACATCTCATGGCCGCAATGTATTGGTTTCGTCGCGATCTGCGCTTACACGACAACCCATGCCTTTTGAAGGCCTGTCAGGAAAACGACGTACTTTTGCCGGTGGTAATCGAAGATTGGCACAGCAATTCAACCACGCGCTGGGGCTACACACGCAAAGGCACGCACCGACTAGCGTTTGAGACACAAGCCATCGAAGGCTTGGACCGATCGCTTAAAGTCCGCGGCAGTGGTCTCTATCAAGTTGCAGTAAGCAATGCACTGAGCGATGCGGTAAGCGATCTTCATGACCCTATCACCGCCGGTGTCGATGCCTTAATTGATGTGGCCAAACGCATGGGCATCACCAGGATTTACTGTGAGGCCTTGTTTGCTCCCCACGAACAGCGCGAAGATGCGCAAATTAAGAAAGCTGGGATCACCCTAGTAAAGATCGATCAATCGGCGCTACTGCGCACCAGCGATCTGCCTTTTGCGATCGAAAAAACACCATCAATATTTACCGATTTCAGAAAAGTGGTTGAAGCCGCTGATGTGGTGCCGCGCGCACCACTCGCGGCACCGACAAGCCTACCCACACTGCCGAGTATTGAAGCAGCATTGAGCGCCTTGCGCTTATACAAAAGTCGTGGTGAAGAGGCGTTACCCAAACTCGATGAGCGCAGTGCTTTTCCTTACCAATGTACTCCCTGGACAGGCTCGCAAGCCCATGCGCTCGAGCACCTCGCGCGTTACTTTGGATCAGACTTGCCGCAGACTTACAAAGGCACCCGCAATGGCATGATGGGCACCGATTACTCCACCAAACTCTCACCATGGCTAGCGGTCGGCTCTATCTCACCGCGCCAAATCTATGCCGCACTGGTTGATCACGAACAACGGTTTGGCACCAACGACGACACCTATTGGATTTGGTTTGAGCTGCTTTGGCGCGAACACTTTCGATTGCTCATGCAGCGCTACGGATCGAGACTGTTTGTACGCAATGGACTGGCCAAGCAACCCCCACTCGTGAATCCAAACTTGACTGACAAGAAAGCCCAAGCTCGGCTCGAACACTGGATCGCGGGCAAAACCGGCCAGCCCTTTATTGATGCCGGCATGCGCGAACTCGCCGCCACAGGCTACCTATCAAATCGCATGCGCCAAAACGTGGCAAGCTATCTGGTCAACGACCTCGAACTCGATTGGCGCGCTGGTGCCGCTTGGTTTGAGCATGCCCTCATTGATTTTGACGTCAGTAGTAATCAAGGCAACTGGGCTTACATCGCCGGTGTCGGCACCGACCCACGTGGTGGCAGGCGCTTTAATCCCGCCAAGCAAGCACGTGACTATGATCCAGAAAATACTTATCAAAAATATTGGGGTACGGCATGACCACACTGCGACTAATCTTAGGCGACCAACTCAACCCTGAGCACAGCTGGTTTCAAACCGTTGATCCCAACGTCCAATACACCCTGATGGAGCAGCGCTCTGAGACCGATTACGTCATGCACCATGCGCAAAAGGTCATCGCAATTTTTGCGGGTATGCGCGACTTGGCGCGACACCTCAAAGCCCAAGGCCATTCAGTGCACTACATCGCCTTAGACGACACAAATAATCAACACGACTTTGGTAAAAACCTGAAAATACTGGTCAAACAGATAACCGCGACTCATGTTCAATACCAGCTACCCGATGAGTGGGGTTTAGACGCGCAGTTCAAACAACTCGAAGCCGCACTTGGGGTCCCTGTCGAAGGCGTCGATAGCGAGCACTTCATCACGGCACGCCATGAGGCGGCTGAACTTTTTAAGAGCCGTAAACAATGGCTCATGGAGCACTTTTACCGGACACTGCGCCAGCGCTTTGATGTGTTAATGCAAGATAAGCAGCCAATTGGTGGATTGTGGAACTTTGACGCCGAGAACCGCAAACCGTGGAAAGGTCAACCACCGCCACCGGCAGACGCGCGCGCCACCTTAGACCATCAAGACATCTGGGCCATGATCCAAGCCGGTGGTGTAAAGACCTTCGGCAGCCCACAAGCCAGTGCGTTTCGTTGGCCGCTGAACCGCGCCCAAGCCTTAAAAGATTTAAACCGATTCATCAAAGATGTTTTGCCGAATTTTGGTGACTACGAAGACGCGATGAGTACCAAGAGCTGGCGCTTGTTTCATTCCTTTCTGTCATTTGCACTGAACACCAAGATGCTCAATCCACGCGAAGTTATTGATGCCGCTGAAAAAGCCTACAAAGCGGGCAAAGCGCCACTGGCAGCCACTGAAGGTTTCATTCGACAAATCCTGGGTTGGCGCGAATACGTGCGTGGCATCTATTGGGCACAAATGCCAGGCTACGACGAAGGCAACGCCTTAAATCACCAAAACGCCTTGCCGAGCTGGTTTTGGACAGGAAAAACCAAAATGAATTGCCTCTCACACGCCATCGGTCAGTCACTCGAAAACGCTTACGCCCACCACATTCAACGCTTGATGGTCATCGGTAACTTCTCATTGCTCGCGGGTTTAAATCCTCAGGCCGTTCACCAGTGGTACTTGGGTGTTTACATCGATGCCTTTGAGTGGGTTGAACTGCCCAACACTGTTGGCATGAGCCAGTTTGCCGATGGCGGTTTGCTTGCCACCAAACCCTATGTATCCAGCGGGGCTTATATCGATCGCATGTCCGACTACTGCAAGGGCTGCCATTACGACCGCAAAGAGCGCACCAGCGTCGATGCCTGTCCGTTTAACGCCCTTTACTGGGACTTCTACTTGCGTCATGAGGACCGGTTTGCCAAGAACCCACGCATCGGCATGGCTTATAGGCAACTCAAAAAAATGCCACCCGAGGAAATTTCGGGTATCAAACAAAAAGCGCAAGATCTGTTGTCTAAAGTTGATGACCTTTAAAATATCACTACCCGAGCCTCATCACTGCGCCTAAGGAATAAACCATGATTGATGCGTTAAACGTTTTGGGCGAGACCTTACAGGCTTGCTCTTTTGACCCACTGACCGGCTACTTCAGAGATGGTTGCTGCAATACCGATAACAACGACCATGGTACCCACGTGGTGTGTACCCGTGTCACACACGATTTTTTGGTGTTTTCCGCTGACCGTGGCAACGACCTGATGACGCCTCGCCCCGAGTGGCGTTTTCCTGGACTTAAAGCTGGTGACCGTTGGTGCCTGTGTGCCACACGTTGGCGTGAGGCCTTGGAAGCCGGCCTAGCACCACCCGTCGTGTTGGCCGCCACGCACAGCAAGGTGCTTGAATACGTCAGCCTAGAAGATCTCAAACGCCACGCCTACCAATCGGACGCTTAAGGCACGAGTCGAATAACTTGATGCTCAGCGTGAGCGGGGCCGTCACACAGGCGGCCATAATAAGAGCGGTAGGCATTGCTGCCTTCAGGCCAGTGACGTAAAAACTGCGCTTGCATGGCCATCGGATCTGTTTCAATCGCGACGAGATCCACGAACACAGAACCGGTATGGATACCCAAGTTTGAGGCCCCACCATTCATCGCTCTGTGTGAGATGCAGGTGTAGTGGCCAGCCGGGTTGCCCTTAAAATTGGGCATGCCGGCAGCACCATTATTTAAAACCCATCGACTGTTCGGCCCCGAAGGATTGGCAAACGCCTGAAACACCGGCAAGCACGTGTGGGTGCTAACGAAGGCATCGACTTGTGCCGCCTCAAACCACTGGAGCACTTGCTGGTGGTGGGACTTTTCAAGCAATTGCTCTTGCGCAAACCCCCAGCCCGCCAGTGAGGTTGCATCACCGTGGACAACGGCTACCTTAAAGCCTGCGACATCGGCTCGGCGCCACATCGGTAAAGCCTCTAGTTGCGTTTGAAACGCATGCGTTAAATCTCGCTTTAATCGCCCAAGGATTTGATTCGAGCGATCCACAACCGCGTCGTCGACCCAAGAGGGATATGCGCAACCACAACCCATGTTTTCAGAAACTGTTCGATCAGCAAGCTCGGTCTCAACATTGCCACGGATGGCGTGATACGACAGCACCTTTGAGTCAATGTCGGCAAACGTATCTGGATCAATATCAAACCAATGGAAATCGCCATTAAAAACCATGGCCTTGCGACCTAACTCTTGGTCGAACACGCGCATCACCTCACGCAAAGCAAGTGCATTACCGTAAAGACCACCCACCACGTAGAGCACATCCAAATCACTAAAATCAGCGCAAGCAGCGCTGGCGAAAACCTTGGATTAATAGCGATAATGCAACGGGCACATGCGCCCTGACGCTTGCGATGCTAGCTGCGCTTCGTTCTTCATGCTAAGGTATTCTTACAAAAACGTGAATCCAAAATCAAGTTATTCGGCACATCAGCAAGCTGACTCTTAGGCAAAAACCTGTGCACCACTATTGTTGGACTTGTAAATATTGGCCAACATCGCTGAAGAAACGGTCTCTGTTGGCAGGTCGAAGACAATTTGCCCATTCACCAAAGCAATTACGCGCGTGGATAAGCGCGGCAACAAGCCGGGATTATGCACCACCGTGATGAGTGTTGTTGGCGCAGCGCGCCTTTGCCGGACTGATCAGCGCAAGCTCCTTCAGTAGGTCACACATCGCGAGTGTGGCCTGTGGATCAAGGGCTGCCGTGGGCTCGTCTGCCAATATCAAACGCGGTGCTTACAACCGCACACGCGCCACCGCGACCTTTTGTCGTTCACCGCCCGACAACCTATCTGCCCTTTGAAGTGCTAGCGCCTTTAAACCAACCCCCTCAAGCGCTTCAAAAGCCAAGTCTTTCAAGCCATCAGGATACCAACGTACGTAGCTGCGCCATTTGGGCAAAAGGCAGAGTCGTGCCAAAGCCCCCAACATCACGTTTTCTAGCACCGTCAGTCGATTCACCAGCGGCAGTGATTGCCACACTTGACCGACTTGTGCACGCAGTTCGCGAACTTGCCTTGCGCTGATAGACCGATCGCTTGTGTTGCCCCACTCGTAGCCCAATATCGATACCCGACCTCGGGTGACGGCTATAAACCCAGTCAACACTTTAAATAAAGTCGACTTGCCAGCCCCGTTGGGGCCAATAATAGCCACTGATTCGCCCGGAAAAATCTGCAAGCGCTCGATGTCAAGCAACAGTCGTTGCTCACGTCGCACTTGAAGATTTTGCAGGTGAATCATGTCAGTAAGGCATCCTGGCTTAGCGCAAATGGGTTCGCAAGCGCTTAGAAAGCGCATCGAAACTCGTACCCAACAAAATAACCAAGGCTATCGCCAGCACAATACAGAGCGCCTTTAAAACGGTGCCCGGCGTACGAGTGTTTGATGACACATTGAAAGCGTCCAAAAATAATCCTTCATTAACGACTGCGTTTGACCGTGGCTTTTTAAGGTATGGTTTTCGTGTCGTTTAAATTCCAGTTGTAAGACAAATACCGAATTCGAACGGGTTCATTGAGTAACGCCGCACGCGCCACGGGGTCTTTCGTCAGCTGATCGGCGTGCTGACGGGCAAATATTTGCAGCGAGTCAATGCCCCGATGCCCTTGCTCAAAGTCAACGCTGTACCAGTCAAAGATTTTGGAGAAATAGAGTGTTTTGCTCTCGGCGTCATAGCGGTTTCTTGAAGAATCGGCCATGAACCGTCGAGCCTGTTGCTCAAGCTGCGCATCAAGCGCTGCGGCTGTGAAGGCCTCTTCACGCAGCATCGGGCAACCGATTGAGGCGCAGTTCACTGCGAAATGAACCCGCGGTTCGTTGTATCGGCCTTTCTCGCGCAACATCACGTGCTCAATGTTGTCCAAGCTACGGGTTAGGCCTAATAAACTGATCCACTCCTTGGACCAAGGTCCAGAAAACAAGCCACCAAGGTCTTTGATGGACTTTAAGTCTGGGTAACGCGTTAGGATCATTTCGACCGTAAAGGCGTTGTATGCATTAATCAAAAATGCCTGTTGTTGGGCTGACGTGAATCGATCGAACTCAGGCTGTGTCACCGAAGACAATTGAGCCAAGTATTTCCCGAGGGCAGTACGGTCGGTCAGAAACCCCTGATAGTCTGCTGCTGAGGCTTGGCCACCGTTGATTAATACGATGTGTTTCTTTAGCAACGCAGTCCAAGCCGAATGACCATGGTCAAAACCTGAAACCTGCGCCAAGGCCAGCGTGCTCTTGGATCCGAGCCCGACGATTAATAACGTTAAGGCGCCACCAACAAGTATTTTGCGTCGACTCACTGGCTTTATCAATGCGTCAATCATTGGCCCCTCTCCCACGCGTGATAGCGCTCGACCCACTTCAATAACCGATGTGGTGCATGCGCTTTTTTCCATTCGCCAGCCGCGTACTTATTGGCTTCAGACAATGTTGGATACACGTGAATGGTGCCTAAGATCTTGTTTAAACCCAGTCCATGACGCATGGCCAACACAAACTCAGCCAAAAGATCACCGCCGTGCTCACCCACAATCGTCACACCAAGAATCTTGTCCTTGCCCGGTACTGTTAAGACCTTAACGAAACCAAAAGCCGTGCCATCGGCAATGGCGCGATCCAAATCGTCAATGCCATAGCGGGTGACCTCAAACGCGATCCCTGCTGCCGTGGCCTCTGTTTCGCTCAGACCAACACGAGCCACCTCAGGATCGGTAAAAGTCGTCCAAGGAATCACTGAATAATCGGCTTTAAATTTTTTGAACCGACCAAACAAAGCATTGACCGCGGCATACCAAGCCTGGTGAGCCGCGGCATGGGTCAACTGGTAAGGACCCGCCACATCACCGACTGCAAAAATATTGGGATAATTGGTTTCAAGAAAAGCATTAATGGCAATATTATTTCGAGGCGTCAGTCTCACCCCAATCGCCTCAAGTCCATAACCCGTCACACGAGGCGCACGGCCGACAGCACATAACAGCTCGTCAAACGGCAAGTCGCGCTCGCCTTGTTCATGCTTGACGATCAAGAACTTCTGGCCATCGCGTTGCTCCACGCGCAGCGCTTGATGGCTGGTAAGCACTTCAACGCCATCGGCACTCAAAGACGCTGTGACCAAAGCACTGGCCTCTGGGTCTTCGCGACTCAAGAGACGTGGTCCCATTTCCACTTGCGTGACAGTTGAACCTAATCGCGCAAAGCATTGTGACAGCTCTGCACCAATCGGACCACCACCCAACACCACAAACCGCTTGGGCAATGCTGTCAAGTTCCAAACCGTGTCGCTGGTCAAATAACCGGCTTCTTCTAGGCCGGGGATCGGTGGCACAAACGGTCTAGCACCCGCTGCAATGATGATGTGACGCGCACTTAGTTTTTGTGTAGTGCCATCAGCCAAGGCAATTTGAACTTCCCAGGGGCTGACCATTTTGGCGTAACCGGTCAACACTTCAACCCCAAGCTTGGTGTAACGATCGACCGAGTCATGCGGCTCGATGTCGGCAATCACACGGTGGATGCGTCGCATCACGGCTGAAAAATCAACCTTACCGGCAACATCAGTGAACCCCAATTCAGGTGCATTGCGCAGTTGTTTGGCCATCTTGGCCGAGCGAATCAACGCCTTGCTTGGCACACAACCAAAGTTCAAGCAATCGCCACCCATTTTGTGGGTTTCGATCAAGGTCACGCGGGCTTTAACCACCGATGCAATGTAGGCGCTAACAAGCCCGCCCGCACCACCGCCGATCACGATTAGATTGCGATCAAACGTCTTGGGTTTTTGCCATTGCTGATAGATTTTTCGGTTTTTCAATACCCCAACGATGAATTTAGCAACCAACGGAAACAGACCCAACAACACCAGGCTACCAATCAGCGGTGCCGACAACACATCGCCAAGGCTATTGATTAAGACCAGTTGCGTACCGGCGTTCACGAAAACGGCTGTGCCCGGCAACATACCAATTTGACTCACGGTGTAAAAACGTGGTGCCCGCAGCTGAGTCAGACCCATCAACAAGTTGATCAACCAAAACGGAAACAACGGCACCAAGCGCAACGTCAAGAGATAAAAGACACCATCGCGTTCGATGCCGCTATTAATCGCCTGAAATGGCTTTTGAAATTTGCGCTGCACCCAGTCTCTGAGCAGATAGCGAGACACCAAAAAAGCCAGCAACGCACCCAACGATGACGCAAATGAGATCACCAGCAAACCAAGCCAAAAACCAAATATGGCGCCGCCGGCCAACGTCAAAATCACAGCACCCGGAATGGAGATCGCAGTGGCAGCGACGTAGACCGCAAAAAATGCGATGATCATCACCAATCGGTTTTGCGCGTAATACTCGGTTAAAGCATCGCGGCTTTCTTTAAGCTGCTCAAGCGACAGCACGGATCCTAAATCAAACGCACGGTACACCCATGCTAAGACGACCACAGCCAATAAGACGGTAAGCCATCGCCCCCACGGAAAACCTGTTTTATTTATTTTTGTCATTGCGTTTCCTGCAGCATATTGGATCAAAAAATTCAAATCAAAGCGATCCGGTGACAGATGCGCGTTTGATAGACTGGCGTTACTGGAAAATTCGCTAAATCTTAAAAAAGGTTACAGCTCATCCCTGAAAGCGCTCATTCAATGGTGCAGTACTTGGGATCGTCGGCAAATCGCAACTCAGCAAAACCAGCACGTGCCGATTCACCCGTGTTGTCCGTGTCTGAAGTCACCGCCATTTGCACCACCTTGGCACCAGAGCCGAATAAGCGTTCGATGTCAGCCCTTATATTTCTGTGCTGTGGTACCCAACGGCCTGCCTGCGTATCGCCAGTTTGAAGCACAACCATGCGGGCCAAATTCGTGTAGGCATTGGCCTGCTCTTGACCGATGGGATGGACGTTATCCCAGACATAATTCACCGCACCATCGGGCACGCTGTCTCCCCAAATGGCACGCGCTAGCCCGAGTTGCAGTCGGTGCCCAAAACCGATTTGATCAGGTGGGAGTTGCACGCTGACATACAACCTTGCGGCGTAATCATCGCCAGCTTTTGATTGCATATCTGCTGTTTTTAAGACACCTTCAACCCGCCACCACCAGCATAGGTATGGCGTTTTGACCAAATCCACTGTCACCTCAGTGGCCAATAACGACATGCTGTTTGATGATTGGATCTCAACAGCTTGTCGGCCATCCCAAGAACGCGCCACAAAGACGTTGGGCGCTACTTGATCGTTCAATCTGACCTGCGCCCAGCGATCTAGCCCAACGGCAAAGGGCGGCAAGGGCTGAACTTGGGCTTTTGATGACAAGGGAATACCTGTTACGAGTGCCACCGCTAACAGGCATTGAAAGAGATGGCGACTGTTCCAAAGTCCCTTTCCCACCAACGCAGCCATTACTATCATGTGTAAGCTCAAAGTTTTGGGTGCTTATTGCAACCTGCCAGCATCTCAACCCAATCATATGTCAACGAACTGTAACCATTGTCTGATTTAAGCGTATTTACCAAAGAGGCCGCTTCTGTCGCGACTAGTTACCCATTCGAGCGCGAGATCGCGCCGGTTCGGCGACTGGCGCAAACAGGCGATGAAAAGGCCTATGAACAGGCGCTGAGGCTGATCGCGCAGCGGTTGAGGGCGTTTTTTAGACGCCGTATGAACAACACACCGGAAGATATTGAGGACATGGTTCAAGAAACCTTACTGGCCATCCACACTCGACGTCATACTTATGACGAGGCTTTTCCTGTGAGCGCTTGGATCATGGCGATCGCTAAGTACAAACTGATCGACTTTTGGCGCAAACACGGCAAACGCGACGCCCTAACTGATGAATTTAACGACACTGACTTGAGCCAGCAATCAATCATGGCAAACGATGCAGCGACATCAAACCTTGCGGACATCCAAAAATTATTGATCCAGTTACCCGAGAAGCAGCGACAAGCGATCGAATTAATTAAACTGCTTGGGCTAAGCGTGAGTGAGGCCGCTCATCAGACTGGATTATCTGAGTCTGCCCTTAAAGTACAGGTTCATCGAGGCATTAAACAGCTAACCGCATTGGTGGCAAAACAAAGCACATGAAAACAGACGCATTCATTGAGTTTTTAGCCACAGGCTCGGGAGCTGAACCTGCGCCGGTTTTGTCGCATAAGCTTTCTGAGGCATTGTTTATTGCTGGGCTAGTTAGTTTGGTGCTCGCGCTAGCCATCATCGGTCCGTTACCGGCCGAGGCGTTCATGACGCCAACCCCTTGGATGAAGTTTGCTTACACCTTATCGTTGGCGGTGGCTGCGACGTTCCTAACCATCCGACTGTCACGCCCTATTGCCGATCGCCGGGCGCCATCTGTTTGGTTGAGTTTGGTACTGTTGGTGATGCTGACGTTTGGCGCATGGCATATCGCGCTAGCGCCCGACGAGGCAAAGCCCCAAGCCTTGTTTGGACAAACATCGTTACTGTGTCCCTGGCTGGTACTGCTCGTTTCCTTACCCGGTCTTGTTGTCATGCAACTCACCCTTAGAGCCTTCGGACCGGTGCATCTGTCACAAGCGGGGTTTGCCTGCGGCTTGCTGGCCGGTGCAATTGGTGCCACCGCCTATGCAATGGCCTGTCCCGAGGACTCTCCCACCTTTGTGGCCGTCTGGTACACCCTAGGCATTGTATTAACCAGCGTCGTTGGTGCCATCTCTGGACGCTGGTTACTACGCTGGACTTAAGTCGTCAGAGGTTAGACAGCACCTTGGTATTCGCCGCGGGCGGGGTAGTTTTTACCGATGGCGTAATCAATGGCCATCATCAAGTCTGCAAATCCGGGGCGCGCAAATGGCATGGTCTGCACAGCGCCGTAGTAGAGCGTGCCATCAGGGCGCACCAAAAACAAACCGGGTTCTGCAAAGACTGCCGGCTCCTCGATACCGACCGAGGTTTTACCGATACCCTCAGAGAGATACAAACCCCAGTCTCGAGCCATTTGCAATGGCAATCCATAGCCAAATGTCAATTCAGGTGCGCCCACTTTGGTGGCCATCTCTTGGCTACGTTGTTCGGTGTCACTTGAAATGGCGATCGCTTTTACGCCTTTTTCCTCAAGGGCTGGTAATAAAGCCCCAAGCTCTTTGAGGTATTTCACGCATAACGGGCAGTGCAAGCCGCGAAAAAACACGAGCATGGTGAAATGCGCAGGCGTCTGCGCCGCCAAATCAAACACACCGTGACTGTTGGTTGGAACAACCAATGCAGGGACTCGCTCAGTGGGAAACAACATAGAACACTCCTTTTGATGAATATACGACTACTGTAAAGTACTAAAAGATACTATTAGTGCTGATTTGTTTACCAATCGTCTAAAAGGACATAGCGTTGCCGATCGATCGACTGTCCACCCTACTGGGCCGATTTAAGCCCAGCGCACATGTGTTTTTTGCGGGACAGTGTCGCGACAATTTCAACTTTGACGCCAAGCGCGACGTGGGTCAGATCCACTGGTTATTTGATGGCAAAGCTAACCTGCTCGTGGCAAGAAAACCCACCGAAACACTCGACGAGCCCTGTGTTGTCTTTTTACCCAAACCAATCTCGCACTCGCTGAACCCAAAGCCCGAGGCAACAATGTTGTGTTGCGAGTTCGAGTTTGGTCATCGCGAATCTAACCCGTTGGTTTTAATGCCAAACGAAGTCATCATCATCAAAATGCGTGAGGCTCAAGCGTTTGAAACCTTAGGGCAACTGATCCACGAGGAGTTTATGAACAGTCGCTGTGGTCAGCAGTTTGGCCTGACGCAACTGATGCAGTACTTTGTGCTGATGCTATTGCGGCACTTGATCAGTACCGACCGACTCTCTGCTGGCATCACCAAGGCGCTCGCTGACCCACGCTTGCTTCGCGCAGTTACGGCCATGCACGATCATCCAGGTCGGGATTGGCGTGTTGAACACTTGGCTTTAGAAGCGGGCATGTCGCGCGCGGCTTTTTTTAGTCATTTCAAACAAGCCACTGGTCAAACGCCAACGGACTATCTCACTGATTGGCGGATATCAATCAGCAAATCATTATTGCTAAAAGGCGAGGCGCTTAAACCGATCGCCCATGCCGTGGGATACGGCAGCCCGGCCGCACTGATTCGTGTATTTAAACGCAAAGTTGGCTGCAGTCCCTCGGACTGGGCCAATAAACAGGCTTCAGGGAGCCAAGATGGCATCAATTTGCTGCGCTAACGCGATGTCTTTTAGAGTCACGCCACCCGCGTCGTGAGTCGTCAACAAGATATGGACCCGCTTATACACGTTGGACCATTCGGGATGGTGGTCGGCTTTCTCGGCCAGTATGGCCACTTGCGCGACAAAGCCGAAAGCTTGTACAAAATCTTTAAACGTGAAGTCAGCATAAATCGCGCAGTCTTTATCGACACTGTCGGGTTGAACCTGCCAACGGGAATCCAAAGCATTACAGGCTTGCGCCAATGACTCACCACTTAATGTGGCTTTGTTGGTTGTGTTTTCCGATGTCATGATATCGACTCCTCTTTGATAGACATGGCCGCGACGCGTTTTTCGCTAGGTAATAAGGCAACCGCACCGACCGTACAGATGGCAATGGCCGCCATGAGAACAAACAACATGTCAAAGCCCGCCGACTTAACAAAAGGACCTAAGGCCCAAACCGCTAGTGCACTAAACCCCAAAGACACCGTAAACCGAATTCCAGCAACCCTAGAACGGATTCGATCATCTACATAACGCACAATCATCACATCTGTGAAAGGGATTGCCCCAAAAATAAACATCATCGTCACCAGCAAAGCCAAATACAACACCCAACCATGACTGATAGACACCAAAAGTAGCAAAGGAATTTGAATCAACACAATCGTCATAAACAGCGGTTTGATATCAAATCGGTCCAATAATCGACCAACCACCACTTGCGCCAAAGCCGCCACGCCATAGACCAATGCCAATAAGGCACCGAGCAAGGCGGGATCTTCTAAGATCCCGCGAAAACGCTCGATCATCAATTGGCCGTTGCCGTTGGTGGTGAAGTTGTAGAGCAAATTGCCCGACACCGCAGCCATGGTCATGACCAAGAGCACACGTGCCAAAATATTTCGCGGCAGCTGTACTTTGGCTTTTAATGTGCGTTTGGCAGGTGGTTCAGTCTCATTAGGACACCACAACAAGAAAAGCACACCACACACAAATGACAGTATGGCTGGTATCGCGAAGGCGGCACGCCACCCAAACCACTTGACCAAGAATCCGGTTAGCAATGCCGCAACAGCAACCCCCATGTTTCCGGCGAGGCCATTCAGACCGATCGTCATCCCGGGGCGCGTGGAATATTGCACCAACATCGGAATACCCACGGGGTGGTAGATTGATGCAAAGGCGCCCATTAAAGTGAGCGCACCGGCCAGTTGCCAGGCAGACTGCGAAGCGGCAGCGAACAGCGTCGACAAACCCATGCCAAAAAAGAAAACCATCATCATTTGCCGGCGTCCCCATAGGTCACCCAAGCGACCCGCGGGCAAAGCCCCTAGACCGAACAGCACAAACGCCCCGACCCCAAACGGCATCAAGTCTTCCCACTGGGCGTATTCAAAGTCAACAGCAATGACACCCACCGCAGCCGCAAAAATTAACAAGAACATGTGATCAAGGGCATGGCCGGCGTTGAGCAATAACTTAACGTTACGTGGCAAGTCCTTAACCGGCGCCCCAGCGGCATGAGTTGCTTGCACCAATTGTCCCCTTCATTAATTTTTTACCGAGCTTATTGTCGACTCTTTGGGGTAGGATCAGGCCCTACCGATGATCGATGCAGTCAGCATCAATTCTTCCAGTAATGCTAAAACCACCTTGCCTGACATCCGATACGGGTTAAGTTCAGGTGTTTCAGAATATTTCAGCACGATCGAAGTGTTTAGCTTGGCCAAATTAACTTGACCCATGGTCCAACCACCAAAACGCCTTTCAAGAATTTCTTCATAGTGCATGAGCACCACATTCTCGTGCCTTGGGTCTCGAAGAATCATGTTGTAAAGCGCGTTGATCTCTTCGCGCCCACCTTCGATAGCCTGTAAAAACACGCCATTTCCGTAACAAAGCACCCCCGTAATACCGTTACCAGGATTATAGGTTCGCGCCGCAGACATGATTGACTCAGTCAGCGCAGCGCTTTCGTGCTTGTCGGCAGCCCGACTCACATAAAGTAAACGTACTAGCATCACCGCTCCCCTTTGGGAATGAGAGAAAGAAATTCGCGCCGTAGGTTCGGGTCTTTCAAGAAACTGCCACGCATCACTGAATTAATCATTCGACTGCCCATATCGCGTACACCACGCCATGCCATGCAATAGTGGGTTGCATTCATCACAACGGCTAGGCCATCGGGCTGAGTTTTTTCTTGAATCAGATCCGCCAACTGAACCACAGCCTCTTCTTGAATTTGAGGCCGGCTCATGATCCACTCAGCCAGCCGAACATATTTCGACAATCCAATCACGTTGGTGTGCTCGTTGGGCATCACGCCAATCCAGACATGCCCAATCACCGGGCAAAAATGGTGGCTGCAGGCACTGCGTACCGTGATGGGACCAACAATCATTAACTCATTTAAGCGTTCCACGTTGGGGAACTCTGTCGTGGTCGGCTGTTTAACGTATCGGCCACCAAACACTTCTTTCAAGTACATTTTGGCCACGCGACGGGCCGTGTCATTGGTGTTGTGATCGCTCTCTGTGTCAATGACCAAGCTTTCTAGCACGCCTTGCATTTGCGCTGACACCTCATCTAACAACAACTCGAGTTCGCCAGGCTCAATAAAATCAGCGATATTGTCATTGGCATGAAAACGCTTGCGTGAGTTTTGGATCCGCTCACGAATCACCACTGAAATGGGCCTGCCATTGTCTTCCTGCGTCATACCAGCCTCGTTCTTTGTCGCGAATGTGTCTGCATAAAGGAGCACTTACGTGCCCACCGTTTGGTGATCATAAACGTTGTTCGTGGGTAACTGCTCGAAACAGAGCCCAAACAGGGGGTTAACGAGGCCCCCGTGTAAAGTTAATCCAAAACCAACCACTTTTGCATCAATCCAGCCACACCCGCTTCGGGATCTAGGGCGTAGTTCTCAAACCCAAACGCTCTGTACGTGCGTAGCGCCGGCGCGTTACCCGACAGCACCTCTAAAGTCAGCTTACAACAACCCAATGACTGAGCGTGCGCTTCGATGGCTTGCAACAAGGCTTGGCCTACCCCTCGGCCACGCCACTGCGCCAGTACCGCAATGTCATGTACATTCATTAACGGCCTAGCCTTAAAAGTCGAAAACCCCAAAAACGCATTCAACAAACCCACAGCCCCGCCATCAACCAAAGCCAAAAAGCTCACCGCCCCGGCAAACCCTGCCAACCTTTCGCACAGCTCACGTTTGACGCCTGGGTTCAGGGCTTGCCCACCACCCATCGGGTCGCACGCATACATGTCCAACAAAGACACCAAAGCCGCTTGATCTGCTGGGTTGCTGTAATCAACCCCCCTGATTTCAATTTTTGGTTTCATCAATACTCACCCAAACCATAACGATCGCGTCACCACAAAGTGATGCAACATGCGATGATAACTGTCTTATTTGCCGCCAAACCATTCATAGCAAGGACTTAAACAACCATGGTGACTGATGTCTTAATCAGCGAGGTCGGACCCAGAGATGGCCTGCAGTCCGTCAATCGAACGATGTCGACCGCTGACAAACAACGCTGGATTGACGCCTTGGTCGCCGCTGGCATCCAAGAGATTGAGGTCGGTTCATTCGTATCGCCCAAACTGCTGCCGCAGATGGCTGATACGGCTCAAATCGTGCGCCATGCGCTGCAGTACCCCGGCCTGACCGTCATGGCTTTGGTGCCCAACGCACGCGGAGCACAAATGGCGATTGACGCGGGGGTGCACAAGATGACCCTACCGGTGTCCGCTAGCGAGGCCCATTCGATGGCAAACGTCAGAAAAACCCGCCAAGAAATGCTGGAGGAAATCACCAAAATCGCCCAACTACGGGACCAACACGCCCCTCACATCAAAATAGAAGCCGGTATCTCAACGGCTTTTGGATGCACCATTGAAGGCGAAGTTTCAGAGGACGATGTGGTTTGGTTGGCTCAGGCGGCCATTACGGCGGGTGCGGACGAGTCGGGCCTATCGGACACCACCGGCATGGCAAACCCTGCTCAAGTCAAAAGGCTTTTCAACAAAGTGCGTGCCGCCATTGGTAACAAAACCGGTGCCGCCCACATGCACAACACTCGAGGCTTGGGGCTCGCCAACTGCCTCGCAGCCTACGATGCTGGCGTGCGAACCTTTGATGCCTCGTTGGCGGGTTTGGGCGGCTGCCCATACGCACCCGGCGCCTCTGGCAATGTGGTGACTGAGGATTTGACGTTTATGTTTGAAGCCATGGGTCTAAGCACCGGAATCAACCTGAAAGCACTGATTGAGGCCAGAAAGCCATTGGCTGAGGCCTTGCCCGGTGAGCCGCTGTACGGCATGACACCTGAATCGGGCTTACCCAAGGGTTTTGTCGCTACCACTCAGTTGGGCGGCCAGTCATGAGTGAAGCGCTACCGCTTGAAGGCATACGGGTCATCGAGTTCACGCACATGGTGATGGGGCCGACTTGCGGCATGATCTTGGCCGATCTTGGGGCTGATGTCATCAAGGTTGAACCCCTTGAGGGCGACAACACCCGAAAATTAATGGGCTCTGGTGCGGGCTTTTTCCCGATGTTCAATCGAAACAAGCGCAGCCTATCGGTGGATATCAAATCTGCCCAAGGCAAAGAGATTGTGCTCAAACTGATTCAAGACGCCGACGTTTTCAGTGAAAACTTCAAAAGTGGCACCATGGATCGTTTGGGCTTTGGTCAAGCGGCCTTAAAAACACTCAACAGCCAATTGATTTACGTCTCTCATAAAGGATTTTTACCAGGACCCTATGACCATCGCACAGCCTTAGATGAGGTGGTTCAAATGATGGGGGGCTTGGCCTACATGACCGGTCCAGAGGGCCGGCCCTTGCGTGCAGGCTCAAGCGTGAACGACATTATGGGTGGGATGTTTGGCGCCATTGGCGTTTTGGCGGCACTACACGCCCGACAAAAAACAGGCCGCAGCCAAAGTGTTACCAGCGCCCTCTTTGAAAACAACGTCTTTTTAGTCGCGCAACACATGATGCAATTTGCCGTGACCGGCAAACCGGCCGCGCCCATGCCCAGCCGCGTGAGCGCTTGGGGCATTTACGATGTCTTCACCGTTAAAAGCCAAGAACAAATCTTTTTGTCAGTGGTAAGCGACACACAGTGGCAGATATTTTGTGATGAGTTTGATCGAGCCGATCTCTTTGCCGATGAGCGACTAACCACCAATAATCAACGTGTCCAAGCGCGCGACTGGTTGATGCCGATTTTGCGTGACCTTTTTGCCACTGAAAGTGCTCAAGACTTGAGCGCTCGGTTTGAAGCACGCGGCCTGCCCTACGCGCCCATTACACGCCCGCAAGATTTGTTTGATGACCCACACTTGATCGCCACCGGAGGCTTGGCGCCGATGCATATTCACGCCGATTGCAGCGCCGCCGGTCAATCCGTGGAAACGCTCACCCCATTGCTGCCATTGGTCATGGACGATCAAAGGCTTGGTGTTCGCAACCCACCACCCGCGCTCGGTGGTGATACCGACGACATTTTGTCATCCTTAGGCTACAGTTCAGCTCAGACCAATGAGCTGAAAAAACAAGGCGTGATTCGCTAACAACGCGAGCGTCATCAAAAGGAGAAAACATGAACCTCAATCTACACGGCAAACACGTATTAATCACGGGGGGCAGCAAAGGCATTGGCCTGGCCTGCGCGGCGGCCTTTGCTGAAGAAGGCGCCCACGTCAGTCTTGTTGCTCGCGACTTAGCCACCCTTACGGCCGCTCAAGAGCACCTGTTGGCTCGCTTCCCTAAGGCTCAGGTCGCTGTGTTTTCAGCCGACCTTATCGACGACAAAGCAGCCCTTGGTGCCGTCGAACGCGCACAGGCGCGATTTGGCGAACTCGCTATCCTGGTTAATTCTGCCGGCGCTGCCAAACGAACGCCAGCGGCTGAACTCACCCCATTGGCCTGGCGTACCGCCTTCGATGCCAAGTTTTTTACTTACATCAATGTCATGAATCCCGTGGTCCAACAAATGGCCAAACGCGGTCAAGGTGTGATCGTGAATGTGATCGGCGCCGGTGGCAAAACCGCTTCACCGATCCATTTGGCAGGCGGCAGCGCCAATGCTGCTTTGATGTTAGCCACCGCCGGCATGGCCGCGGCCTTTGGTCCTCAAGGCGTTCGCGTCAACGCCGTTAATCCCGGTCAAACCCTGACCGAGCGGCTCAAAGAAGGCCTAGAGGCGGTCTGCAAGCAAGAAGGCATCGACATGGATGAAGCCATGAAACGGGCCACACAGAAGGTACCACTTGGTCGACTCGCCACGCCTGAAGAAGTGGCACAAACTGTGGTTTTCTTGGCTTCTGAGCAAGCCAGTTATGTCACCGGCGTGAACATCAACATGGACGGTGGCGCCACCGCAACCGTGGTTTAACGCAACAAAAACCGTTGTCGCAACGCGTCTATTTGCGCCGGCGACAACGGCTCAATCATCCGCCCACCATCGATCCACAATCGCGCTGTTTGCGCCAACTCTTCAAGCACCGCCTGAGCCTGTGCCAAGCTTTGGTGCCAGACTTGAGGCCCCAATCGATCACACATCACCGCACGCAGAGGCTCTTTCTTAGAGGCCGCCTGTTTGATCACGTCAGACACCGCCAAGACGACCTGCTCATCGCCAGGCACCGCATACTGAATCAGTGGCACACGGCCGACCTTCATCACTTGGTATGGGGTAATGAAAGGCAAAATACTGTCTTCACTCCACACACCTAATAAAGACAACAGCACCAAATGGTGTGAATGGGTATGGATCACCGCTGAAGCTGACGGGTCAGCATCGTAAATGGCGCGATGCAAGCGCTGCGCTTTACTGACGGGATCGCCGAACAATTGCTGCCCTTTGGCATCGAGCAAGGCCAATCGTGGGGCTTGCAGGTGCCCCAAGCAAGCGTCGGTGGGTGTCATCAAGTAGCCAATACCGTCTGGCATCTCAAGCTTCACGCTGATATTACCAGTGCTGCCATGCACGTAATCACGCGCAAATAAGCTCGCGCCTGTCTCGCAAATCGCTTGCGCAAACGCCATCCACTGCGCGGGTATGTCAGGCATGCGAGTCATGACAACACGCCGAAAGCTTTGCTAAAGAAGTCTTCACCACCAAAATTACCTGACTTTAAACAGATATGGGCTGACTGCCCGTCAAGACCCGATTTGCCGTAACACCAAGGCACGCCAGGATCGACTTGTGGTCCGATGCGCAGTTGATCCAGTGCCAAGGCTTGGACAACAGCACCCGAGGTTTCGCCACCAGCCACCACCCACTGCCGCACGCCCGTCTGCCAAAGTACTTGGGCAATCGTGGCAAGCCAGCTCTCGATTTGCTCACCGATCACCTGCGCACCTAGTGTGGCTTGGTTGCTTTTTAAGGCGTCGGGCGAATCCGTTGAGTAAACCAACACTGGGCCTAACGTCAAATAATCTGAAGCTTGCGCTGCCAACTGTTGAACATAATCGGGGGTCTGAAGCGCCGCCACTGGGTCCAGGCGAATCGCTTTGCCACCAGCCTCAATAAAGGCAGCAACCTGGGCCTGCGTGGCCCTAGAACAGCTGCCAGCAATCATCGCTCGGTAACCTTGCGCTGGCGGCAATTGCGCGGCTTGGGGGTTGGCGGTCACCCCAAAGTTTGGCGGCAAACCAATGGCCAAACCCGATCCGGCCGTCACAAGAGGCAGGTCTTTGACTGCCGCCCCAAGCGCCAAGAGGTCATCGTTGGCAATAACATCCAAAACCGCAATGCCAACACCCGCGCTTTGCAGTGATTCAAACTTAGCCTGAATCGAAGCTTGACCAGCCTGCACCACTTTGTAGTCGACCAAACCCACTCGGTGCTCGGTTTGCGCCTCTAGCACGCGCGGTAAGTTGGCGTCTGTCATGGGCGTTAACGGGTGGTCTTGCATACCACTCTCGTTGAGCAACACATCACCCACAAACAAGTAACCGCGGTAAACCGTGCGGCCAGCATCCGGAAACGCGGGCGTGGCCACCGTGAACGAGGTGTTTAGCGCCTGCATCAAGGCATCAATCACGGGCCCAATATTGCCCTGAGGCGTTGAGTCAAACGTCGAGCAATACTTAAAGTAAATTTGGCTCGCCCCCATCGACTGCAGCCAACGCAGCGCAGCAAGCGACTGGGCGACCGCTTGAGCCGGCGCAATGGTTCGCGACTTCAGGGAAACCACCACGGCATCAACCGCTTCAGGCAAGGGCGTATCGGGCACGCCGATGGTTTGGATGACTCGCATACCGCTTCGGACCAAATTGTTGGCCAAATCAGTCGCGCCGGTAAAATCGTCGGCAATACAGCCTAATAAGGGACTAGACATCGAAAGGTTTGCCTCACATCGCGTCAACTCAACGGCAGTATGCCTGAAATCATGGATCCTTGACAGGCATCCTCATTTGGGACGAGGCAAAGAAATGAGCGCCCGTCAGGCGCTCATTTAGATCACTTTTAGTCTCATCCAAAAGGCATCAAAAAAATAACTTAAACCCCTTGCATGAGACGATTGGTTGAGATGCTTACTTAGAAAAGTAAATGTTTACACCGCTCGCACTGATGTCAAACTGCAGACCTTCAGTGGTGCCTTTGAGTTGCAGTGTCACGCCTTTTTCGTTACGCAATGTCATGCCGCCCATGCCCTTACCGGCAGCGACGCTGCCACCCACACGACCATAGTTACCTGGAAAGTCTTCTATCTTCTTCAGGTCATAGACGTCGCCACTGGCCGACATTTTTGAAATGCCGATGTTGGCACCAACACCCAAACCACCAATTTTAAAGGGGTGTTTCTTACCGTCCATGTTGAGCACGCCGTCACCTACGCTGCCGCCGATGATGAACCCAAATTGTGTTTGATCAATCGTGATTTGGGCATCGGGGGTTTTTGCGGCCGCAATACCGCCAGCTGAAAGGGATAGGGCCAGAAAACCTGTTGCTAACCAATTTTTCAAATTCATGCCAACCGCTCCTTGTTTTAAATCTCTGTGTTTGTGTTCGCGCCGTGTCTGTATTCCAATACCTTACACGCTTGAAGGTTAAAAAAAACTACTCTCACCTTCAAATGCCGATTCACAAATTTTTTTGTTGTTATGGTGATAAAAATTGTTGCAGCCTCAAGTTTTATCCTAACATGCTAGTCAAGGAGATCTTTAATATGAGTCAATTATTTAGCCCATCAGTGCTTGGGCCACTTGCGCTTTCGAATCGCATCGTGGTCGCACCGATGTGCCAATACTCCGCCCAAGAGGGCAACGCCACCGACTGGCACTTGGTCCATTTGGGCGGATTGGCGATATCGGGGGCCGCTGTGGTGATGCTCGAGGCCACTGGCGTTGAAGCCATTGGCCGAATAACACCTGGCTGCCTTGGTCTTTGGAACGATGACAATGAAGTGGCCTTGGCACGCACGTTAAAGGTCACAAGATCACTGTCAGATACGAAATGGATTATTCAGCTGAGCCATGCTGGCAGAAAAGCCTCGAGTGCGCGTCCTTGGGATGGCGGCACGCAAATCGCAACAGCCGATGGTGGCTGGCGAGCTTGCGCACCGAGCGCGCTGGCACAACTAGACAACGAAACGCCTCCAGTGGCACTTAATCATGCCGGTCTACAACGCATAAAAAATGCCTTTGTCGAAGCAGCAAAACGCTCAGTACGACTGCAATTAGACGGCATTGAATTGCATGCCGCCCACGGCTACTTGTTGCATCAGTTCTTATCGCCACTGGCCAACCAACGCGACGACCAATACGGTGGCAGCTTGGAGAATCGAATGCGCTTTGTGTTGGAAATCTTTGAGGCGGTTAAAGCCGTGATGCCCAACACCATGACGCTCGGGGTGAGGGTGTCAGCGACTGACTGGGTTGAGGGTGGCTGGGATCTTGAACAAACCATTGTGTTTGCTCATGCACTTAAGCAACGGGGCTGCGACTTTATTGATGTCTCAAGCGGTGGCGTGAGCAATCAACAGAAAATCACACCATCACCCGGCTATCAAGTGCCATTTGCCCAAGCCATCAAGACTGCTACTGGCATGGCCACCATGGCCGTGGGATTGATCACCGAGCCCCAACAAGCCGAAGACATCATCGCACAAGATCAAGCCGATTTTGTGGCCTTGGCTAGGGGGGTTTTGTATAACCCGCGATGGGGTTGGCACGCCGCAGCCGCTCTTGGTGCCAACGTTCAAGCCCCGCCGCAGTATTGGCGGTGCCCGCCTCGAGAGGCGCGTGATTTATTCACTGGCACACGCCTTGGGCAACGCTAGTCTCTGAAGTTATCAAACTGCAACGGCTGCTCTACTTCGGTTGCCTTTAATAACGCGATGGCTTGCTGCAAGTCGTCGCGTTTCTTACCCGTGATGCGTAACTTCTCACCTTGGATTTGCGTTTCAACTTTGAGCTTGGCTGTTTTAATTGCCGCCACGAGTTGCTTGGCCGTCGGTTGATCGATGCCTTGCTTGACTGTCACCACTTGGCGAGCACCGCCCAAGTTTTCGATGGCATCGGCGGCATCCAAACAGCGAACATCAATGCCACGGGCACTAAAGCGGCCACGCAAGATATCGAACATTTGCTTGAGCTGAAAGGCCGTCGTTGCGTGCTGAGTCACCACGAATTCGTTCAGCTCAAATTTGGCTGGTGTGCCTTTGAAATCAAACCGCGTGGCTAACTCTCGATTGGCCTGATCGACGGCATTGGTCAGCTCGTGCTTATCTACTTCGGACACCACGTCAAATGACGGCATAAACTCTCTCCTTTGGAAATGAATGGCAAACGCCAGGGACTCTGAGAAAAACTGACACAAAATCGACCCGAGCCCATATAAACCCTGTCTAAAAACGATTATGCTCAATCAATTAACTTCGGTTTTACACACAAATCATGCTCGATCTCAGTGGTTCTATCGCCGCACTCTACATCTATCCTATCAAATCTTGTGCCGGGCTGAAGGTCCAAAGCGCTGAAATTACACCGCATGGCCTCTTGCACGATCGCCAATGGCTGATCGTTGACCAAACAGGCTGCTTCCAAACGCAACGACAAATTCCCCATCTGGTTTGGATAACACCTTCAGTTGGCGCGCAAACCCTGACGCTTAGTGCGCCCGCTCAACCCGACATCACGATAGCCACGGCTTGTGCAAACCAGCCTCAAAATTTCGTCACCAGAGAGGTGCAAATCTGGCATGATCGTATGCCGGCGCTTGATTTAGGGCCTCACGCCAGTCAATGGCTCAACGACTACCTACAAGTGCCAGGCAAAACATTCTACTTGGTGCAATTTGATCCGCGCGTCACTCGGCAAAGTCATCACCAATGGACGGGTAACCAGCCAGCAGCCGTTCAATTTGCCGACGGCTTTGCCATCAATGTGATTTCAGAAGCCTCAATCGCATTATTTAACCAGAAACGGCTTGAGCAGGATACGGACCTAATCGAAGCCGACCGTTTCAGGCCCAATGTCGTGGTTGCTGGCCTAAGCGCTCACGACGAAGACAGCATCAAAACGATGGTCGTGACGACAGCGAGTGGCCCTATCGAATGGGCGCTGGTCAAGCCCTGCCCGCGCTGCCAAATTCCCGACATTGACCCGCAGACATCAATCAGTGACCCTTCCATCACAGCACTGCTTTCCAGTTATCGCCAGCTTGCACACATGGATCACGCCATCTGCTTTGGCATGAATGGGATTGTGCAAGCAGGCGCGGGGAAACGCTTAAAAGTGGGCCAACCCCTACAAGCCTCGCTTAACTTTTAAAGGTATTTTTGTGACCACTCGTCTTCGCTTTTGTTTGTTAACTGGCTTACTGGGCTTAGCTATTTTGTTGGGACTGTCAGCGCAAGACACCCAGGCCGCGCCCACCGAATCAGTCGCTGAGATCAAACGCCAGCTCGATCATCGCGTACCCGGTGGGGTGGCCGTTTTGGCCATCGGCACCCATACCCAAAAACCTGAGGCGTTTTTCAACGATGCCCCGGTCTTGGTCTTGACTGAAAACAAGCAACAATGGTGGGCGGTGGTTGGTTTGTCACTTGACACCACAGTGGGAAAGCAGCAATTACAGGTGCGCTCTAAATCATCAGACCAATCGGTTATGTTCGTGCCATTTGAGGTCATCTCCAAAACCTATCGCAGCCAGAAAATTCGCTTGAAAGATCGGGCGATGGTTAGCCCACCGCCTGCAACACTGGCACGCATTAAGCAAGAACTTGAGACTCAAATCGCCGGCTATCAAACATTCTCTGATGCCTTACCGTCGAACCTAATTTTTGACGCGCCCGTGCCGGGCCGGCAATCCAGCCCATTTGGTCTAAGGCGGTACTTCAATGGCGAACCCCGTAACCCACATTCAGGGCTAGATTTTGCAGCGCCAACAGGCACACCGGTCAAATCACCCGCGGATGGTCGTATTTTGTTGATCGGGAATTTTTACTTCAATGGTCAGACCATTTTCATTGACCATGGCCAAGGCGTGATTACCATGTTCTGTCATCTGTCTGAAGTCGCCCACTTGCCAGGCGACACCGTTAAGCGTGATGATGTGGTTGGTAAGGTCGGCAACACGGGGCGCTCGACCGGGTCCCACCTGCACTGGAATGTCAGCCTAAATAATGCTCGGGTCGATCCAGCCCTCTTTCTAAGGCAGCGATGAACCAAAATGACAGAGCGATTCTAGCCACTCACTCTTTGGGTTTAAACGGAAATCCCGTAAACATCGCCCGTGTTTGATCTTGCATTTGATCCTGCATCTGCACAAACATATTTTTACTTTGCTCAACATAGTTGTTCATCATGTTTTGTAGCATCGGCGTCTGCATTGTCATGAATTGCGACCAAGCCTCCGATCCAAACTGCGTGCCGTACATACTTTGCGACTGATCGGTCATTTGATCTTGGATTTCTTTGAAAGCTTGTATGTTCTTCTCAAGATACGCGCCCATCATGCCCTGCATGGCATGGCCGTAGAACCGAATGACCTGCGCGAGCATCGTGGATGAAAACATGGGAACACCACCGCTTTCCTCCTCTAAGATGATTTGCAGCAAAATACTACGGGTTAATTCTTGACCCGTTTTGGCATCGATTACGGTGAACACCTCGCTATCGAGCACGAGCTGCTTGACGTCAGCCAGCGTGATGTAGGTACTTGTTTTGGTGTCGTACAGACGTCGATTGGGATACTTCTTGATGAGTCTTACAGGCTCTGCTGATGTCGTGTCAGTCATATCTTTTTTTTCCTAATTTATAGCGGACAAGAATGGCAACACCTGTCACCATTCTTTTCTTTCACCTTACCCCATGTGCAGACCACCATTGAGCGAGAAATCAGCGCCAGTCGCAAAACCCGCATCCTCTGAAGCAATCCAAGCGATGATCGAGGCAATTTCAGACGGCTCACCGAGGCGCTTGACAGGAATGGTCGCCACAATCTTCTCTAGCACGTCTGGACGGATCGCTTTCACCATCTCCGTGCCGATATAACCCGGTGACACTGTGTTCACAGTCACGCCCTTGCTGGCTACTTCCTGCGCCAATGACATGCTGAACCCGTGAATTGCTGCCTTAGCTGTTGCATAGTTTGTTTGACCAAACTGGCCTTTTTGACCGTTAACCGAGCTGATATTGACAATGCGACCCCAACCCCGCTCAACCATGCCATCAATCACTTGCTTGGTTACATTGAAAAGGCTGTTTAGGTTGGTGTCCATGACGCCACGCCAGTCCTCTAAGAGCATCTTGCGAAAAACGCCATCTCGCGTAATGCCAGCGTTGTTCACCAAAACGTCTACTGGGCCATGCTCGTCGACCACTTTCTTAAACGCACTTACCGTTGAGTCCCAATCGGCCACATTGCCCACAGATGCGTAAAACGTGAACCCCTCGTCTGCTTGTTCTTTGATCCAACGATCAAAGTCGCGACTCGGCCCACAGCCCGCAATAACAGTCATACCCTCTCGTGCTAACCGCTGACAGATGGCCGTGCCAATACCGCCCATACCACCTGTAACGTACGCAATCCTTTTACTCATCTTGCGTCCCCTTTGCTTTTTATTAAGAAAATACAACAACCTCAAATAACGCTGTCAGATCATCCCGCCAGATATTCAAACGGCTCTAACTTTGACGTACTGCCCCGGTGCTGGTTCAATTTCTGGGTACTCTCGCGATCCAAGCACACGGCGTGCGGAAACCTTTTTACCCGAATGGCTCGCCAGCCACTCAACGTAGTCATGCCACCAGCTGCCAGGTTTCTCTGTGGCAGCGCCAAACCACGTTTCAGGCTCGACATCAATAGACTCCGTCGAGGTCCAGAAGCTGCGTTTGTTTTTTGAGACGGGGTTTATCACGCCTGCAATGTGGCCAGAGGCACCCAAAACAAATCGAACCGGCCCTTTGAGTAAATCGGCGGAGTGATAAGCTGTTTGCCACGGCACAATGTGGTCTTCTTTAGACGCAAAAACGTACGAAGGAATGGTGATCTTGCCAAAGTCGATTTTTTTGCCACAAACGTCAAGCGCACCCGGCTGACAAAGCCTGTTTTCGATGTAAGTGTTGCGAAAATACCATGTGAAAAACGGGCCTGGCAAATTGGTACTGTCGCCATTCCAATAAAGCAGATCAAACGGCACGGGCGACTGACCTTTCAAATAATTCGAAACGACGTAGTTCCAGACCAGCTCGTTCGGACGCAACATTGAAAAGGTGTTGCCGAGTTCGCGCGCCGTCATCAAACCACCCTTGCCAATGGATTGTTCGCGCAACTCAGCGTGTTGCACATTGGCGAAGATGCCCAAGGCACCGGTATCCACAAAATCAAGCATCGTTGCCAACAGCGTCAGCGAAGCCGCTGGCGACTGTCGCCTGGCTGCTAACACCGCTAGTGCCGTTGAGAGCATAGTGCCGCCCACGCAGAACCCCAACACATTGATTTTGGGCTGTCCTGAAATTTTGCGAACGACCGAAATGACCTCAATCAAACCTTCTTCGATATAGTCATCCCAAGCCGCGGTCTCAATACCATCGGTGTCCTCAGGCAACGGGTTGCGCCAAGAAATCACAAACACGGTAAAGCCTTGGCCCACCAAATAGTTGATGAATGAATTTTCTGCTTGGAGGTCAAAAATATAGTATTTGTTGATGCATGGCGAAACCATTAGTAGCGGACGCGAAAACACTGTTTTGGTTTGTGGTTTGTACTGGATGATTTCTAGGTACTTGTTGCGAAACACAACCGCACCTGGCGTAATCGCTAAGTTTCGCCCAACCTCAAACTCGCTTTCATCGGAATGGGTAATGCGACCCTTTTGAACATCACTTAAAAAATTGCCAATGCCAGACTGCAATGATTGGCCACCCGACTCGATTAGCACTTGCTGTGCCTCCGGATTGGTGGCTAGAAAGTTGGCTGGCGACATGGCGTCGACCCATTGCGTTGCAGAGAATCGCAACTGATCTTTAACCGCTGGCTCGCACTGGGATGTCTCTACGAGCCGCTTCATCGCGTCACCAGAGAGCAAATAAAGGTGGGCCATTAGCAGGTGCATGGGGCTTTCAGACCAAGCAGTGCCTTTAAAGCGGCGATCCGTGACGGTCGGTAGTTCGCCCTTGGCTGCAGCCTCAGTGATGGCTTGCCATTTGCCCATAAAGGCCGATTGAAGTTTGACCAATTCTTGCTGATCAATGCCTATCGGTACTGCCCAAGACTGATTAAACGGTACGCTCACGTTTGGTTTATTTCCTATTTGGTGGTTTATCTTAGACAGTTGGGTTAATCGTGCGCTGTCCCTTGAAACTTGTCAACGGTACTAACCCAACCACGCCAGTGTGGCCATGCGTCCAGTGCGTCCATCGCGCCGGTAGCTGAAAAACCGCTGCTGTTTGTCACTCACCGTACAAAGCCCACACCATTTAGACTTCGTGATACCCATGTTTTGAAGCGCGTGCAGGGCCAAACCGGGAAGGTCGCAGCACCATTTGTGCGACGCACCATCGGGACGAAAGAACGCTTGATGTTCGGTCGTCTGAGCAAGGAATGCTTGTCTAACGTCCTCACCGACTTGAAAGGCGCTTGGACCAATACAAGGCCCAATCCACGCCTGCCACTGCTTCAAATCACGATCGGGCGCTGCCACCTTCTGCGTCATGGCATGAACCAATTTGCTTAGCACCCCTTGTGCCAAACCCCGCCAGCCGGCGTGAGCGACCCCCAAGACCTGACCACCGCCGTAAATCACCACCGGCATGCAGTCCGCCGTTTGAATGGCCAACACCACGTCATGGGACGTCGTGACGGCCGCATCTGCCTCAAATGGCGCCAATCGAAGATCAACCTGATCGGCATCAACAACCTCACAGCCGTGCACTTGATTAAGCCAACAAGGTTCGGCTGGAAGGATGTCTCGCAAAAAACGACGATTTTCAAGCACGGCTTGCGCATCGTCGCCGACATGCAAGCCAACATTAAACGCCTCGAACGGCGCCTGACTAACCCCCCCAAACCTCGTGGTGTTTATCACTCTAAGACCCAATGGCAGGTCTTGAGGAATGACCCAGGGAAATTGATTTTGCGAGCACTGACTCATCGGTTGGACTCAATCCAGCGGGTGTGAGACAACACGTCGTTCATGTCTGGCGGCGGTTCACTGACAAACTCAAGAAGCTCAAGGGTCTGGGGGTCCTCGAATCGAAGTTTTTGTGCGTGCAACATCTGGCGCTCGGCACCGGCCATCATTTGACCACCATACAGCGAATCGCCCACCAAAGGATGACCAAGGCTTGCCAGATGGACCCTGATCTGATGAGTACGTCCTGTTTGAAGCTTGCAAATCACTTGGCTTACCGCCTGTTCCCCAAGCATGCCCAAACGCTGCCTGTACACTTGCGTGATCGCCTCCTTAGGGGCAATGGGGCGCGTCACACTCATTTTGATGGGCACCCTTGAATGGCGTCCAATGGCTTGGTCAACGAGCACGGCCGGCCCTTTTAAGTGCCCATGGCACAGCGCCACGTACTGCCGATGTACAGTTCGTGCTTGGAGCTGACGAACCAAATGGGTCTGCGCCGTCTCTGTGCGGGCCACCACCATCAAACCCGAGGTATCCTTGTCTAGGCGATGCACAATGCCAGCCCTTGGCACATGGGTCAGGGACGGATCCATGAATAGCAACCCATTGAGCAACGTCCCTTGCCAGTTACCCGCGCCAGGATGAACAACCAGCCCCACAGGCTTGTTAATCACCATCCAATGATCTGATTGTGCCACCACCTCAAAATCGACGGCTTGGGGGGCGTAGGCAAGCGATTCCACGCCCTGCTGGGGCTCAACCTCAATCACGTCACCAACCGACACCTTATGCCGGACTTTTGACTGGACTTGGCCGTTAATGCGCACATGCCCTTGTTCTATCCAGCCTTGCAAACGCCCGCGGGAATGCGCTGGCAGGCAAATGGCCAATTGCTTGTCAAGTCGCTCACCCCAGACGTTTTGACCGACCAAAAATCGTAACGTTTGGCATTGCGTCTGCAAAATGGGTGCCTCAAAGTCGTCAGCTGGGTCTTGAGCGTTTATGATGAAACTCACAGTCTTGTTTCGAGTCCTATAATCTTATCTAAATGCTAACACTCAGGAAGCTCGCGTGACCTCATTCACTAACTTTACCGCCCTATCTTTTAAGCCGCTCGCACGCACGGTCAAGGTTTTGTTGCTGCTGGCCAGCTTCTTGACATTAGCGGGCTGCTCATCGGGTGGCGGTGGCGATTTCGATGAAACGGCCAATTGGCCCGTCGAGCGACTGTTTGAATCCGGCAAATCTGAGATGAATGCTGCTGCTTGGCAAGACGCTGGCGAGCGGTTCATGGCAGTCGAAGCCCGCTTTCCGTTTGGGCCTTATGCGCAGCAATCACTGATTAATCTAGCCTACGTGCAGTGGAAACAAGGTGAACTGGAAATGGCTTTGGCAACCATCTCACGATTCCAGCGTCAGTACCCCAACCACCCGGCTTCCGATTACATGCTTTTTCTGCGCGGCTTGATTCTTTTTACGCCACCAAGCGCCGCCCTATCCTTTCTAACCCAACAAGACCCGGCTGAGCGTGACCCGCAAGCCCTGCGGGAGTCTTTCGAGTCTTTCAATCAATTGATAACGCGCTACCCCCAAAGCATTTACGCCGATGACGCCCGTGCACGGATGAGTTGGCTGGTCAACACCATGTCAGAAAACCAGGTACACACCGCTGCTTTTTATTACGAACGACAAGCATACGTCGCGGCAATCAACCGTGCCCAAGTGGTGTTGACTGATTATGAAGGCGTGCCGGCGGCCGAAGAGGCCACCTACATCATCATGATGTCGTACCAGAAACTCAACATGCCCGATATGAGTAAGGACTTCGAACGCGTTTTATTGGACAACTACCCCGACACCAAACTCATCGAGCGGGGACTCGATCGCAACACCTACAGCTACTGGAATCCCTTGCGTTATTTTTGAGCGTTGATCCGACGTGCTGCAATGAAATCAAGCACGTCTTGCGAATGTCGGGTACGTTTAAAGGGTGGTAGACCTTGCCAGAGGGCTCGACCGTATGGTTTATCAACCAACCGGCTGTCGCCAACAATCAACACGCCCCAGTCCTGCTCGCTTCGGATCAATCGACCAGCACCTTGCTTTAGAGCAATGGCCGCCTCAGGCACCTGAAATTCGAGAAAAGGATTCCCCCCTTTTTCACGACAAGCTTTCAAACGAGCCTGCAAGATGGGATCATCTGGGGGCGCAAAAGGCAGTTTATCGATAGCCACCACTGTCAGTCGCTCACCGGCCACATCAATGCCCTCCCAGAACGTTGCGCTACCCACCAAAACCGCACGGTCTTGCTCACGAAACGCAGTCAGCAGTGCGCCCCTAGGCTGAGCACCTTGGCGCAAAATAGGCCATTGCAAATCGTTTTCAGTGTAAAGCGACGCTAAAGCTTGGGCCACCCGCTCAACTGCGCGCAGCGTGGTGCACAACACCAAGGTCGCACCCTCATTTTGCACAATAATGGGGAAAATCCACTTAGCGAAAGCCCCAGAATAGTCGGGATGGTTAACCGCCGGTAAATCGCTGGGCACGCAGAGATACGCGCAACGCTCATAATCAAAAGGTGAAGGCTGACGGTGTGTGTCAATGTTTTCCAAACCGAGTCGATCCACAAAATGACTAAAGTCACCCTTGACCGACAGGGTCGCTGATAGGAAAACCCAAGCTTGGGCGCCTTTTTTGTCTGGGGAAAATGCCTCAGTAATCGACAGAGGCGCGACATTGAAGCGAACGTGCTGACTGGTGTTTTCTAACCAATAAACCATATCGCTCGACCCCGACACGGTTCCAAATCCCGAACTTATCAGTAACACTTGCTGCCACAAGTAAAGTCGCACCTGACAAGTTTGCGCTGTGCGTGCAAGTGCGGCAATGTCAGGGTGTTGCTCCTCATGGTTACACAAGGCTTTGAGCAAGCGATCAAGCGCCCCACAAAGCACCTCAAACGTGGCAACACATTCGGGTTGCAGCAAAATATCTTCAGGCATTGCGCGCCGATTGGCCGTCTGATCGATCCAATCACACGCTAGCCGCCATTCTTTGATAGCAAGCATCAACGCTTCGCTTAACTGACTCCACTTCAGCGCCTCACGAGCATGTGCCAGGCCAGCGACTTCAGACTGGCGCGCCAGATCCTGCAGTTGACCGGTTGATATCGATTGACCAAGAAATCGCGTTGCCACTGCAGGGAGTTGGTGCGCTTCGTCAAAAATCACTACGTCCGCTTCGGGCAACAGATCTGAAATCCCCTCTTGCTTAAGCGAGGCGTCTGCCATGAACAAAGCATGGTTAATGACCACCAAGTCAGCCTCTTGAGCCTCTCGACGGGCTTTATAGACAAAACATTCACGCACATGAGGACACTCTTGACCCAGACAATTCTCGCGCGTAGATGTCACCCGACTCCAAATATCTGCCTCTTCAGGTACGCTAGAAAGCGTTGCGCGATCACCGGTGTTTGAGGTCGCCGCAAATTGCCGGATTTGACGCAACCAAATGATTTCGTTTTTAGATCGCAGCGCTTCGGGGTCATCTTGCAGCCGTTCAAGATGATGATGGCAAACGTAGTTGGCCCGCCCCTTAAGCAACGCAGTGATCAAAGGCAATGCCAATGCTTGGCGCACCAGCGGCAAGTCCTTGCCAAACAGCTGATCTTGAAGCGTTCGGGTACCCGTCGATACCAACACTTTGGCACCAGACATAATGGCAGGCACCAAATAAGCCAACGTTTTGCCTGTGCCAGTGCCAGCCTCTGCCACCAAGACACCGCGCTTTTTGATGGTCGCCTCAATGGTCTGGGCCAAGGCGAGTTGGCCAGGTCGTGCACGAAAATCAGGGGTGTTTTTGGCCAGTCCGCCCTCTAAGCCAAATATCGATTCAAGCTCATTCAAGCGGCTAATTCCATAATGGCAACCCTGGTGGATGACAGCAAACCATCTCGTTGCGCTGTATCTTGGCAGGTAGGGCCTTGGGCCACTGTTTGCTCATCAATCAAAACCAGAAAGCCCGTCGCACCCTCTTCCTCAACGGTGACAGACGGTGTTCGAAGTTCCAACTGCCGCAAAATGACCCCCACTTGTTTTGGATCTTGATGGGGCAGTGATGTGCACAAGGTCAGTCCAGCTTGAGAAATTAGCTTGAAGCGAAACAGACCCTGCTCGTCACGGAACTGAACAAATCGCGGTCCTTTGCCGGTCTTGGCCTTTCCCGCCTTGCCTGTTTGATTGCCACCGTCAACCTGGCTTGATTTGGCTGGCGCACCGATACCGACCGCTTGGCGCAATTGCATCATAAACGGTGATGCTATTTCGCGAGCCCGTTTGGCGCCGGCCTGCAAGATAGCCTCTAAATCATCGGGCCTTGCCATCAAACGATCATAATGGTCGCGAAGCGGCTCAACCTCCTGCTCAATCACGTTGACCAGTGATTGCTTGGCTTGGCCCCAACCCATTCCAGCGCTTAGGGCCTCAATAAATTCCTGCGTTTGTTCAGCAGTGGCAAACGCCCTGAACATCGGTAGCAGATTTGAACTGTGTGCATCTTTGGGTTCGCCCGGTTCGCGGGAGTCCGTCACGATTTTGGCCACAGCCGTCTTTAATGCTTTGGAGCCACCCTCAAATAAAGGCACTGTGTTGTGATAACTTTTGGACATTTTTCGGCCATCGAGGCCTATTAACGTGGCAACCGACTCATCAATCACAGCCTCTGGTAGAACAAACCAGTCCTGCGTGTTGGGATAGAGATGGTTGAATCGTTGCGCAATATCACGCGCCATTTCCAAATGCTGCACTTGATCGCGACCCACTGGCACTTTGTGGGCGTTAAACATCAGAATGTCGGCGGCCATCAAGATGGGATATGAGAACAAACCCATGTTGATACCATCATCATCTTCGAGATTTTTTTCGCGATTGGCATCAACCGATGCTTTATAAGCGTGGGCTCGGTTCATCAACCCTTTACCTGTGACGCAGGTCAGCAACCAACTGAGTTCAGGGATTTCAAAGATATCAGACTGCCGATAAAACAACACTCGTTCAGGATCCAAGCCCGCGGCCAACCAAGTGGCGGCTATCTCCATGCGAGACCGCGCGATACGCTGAGGATCTTCACATTTGATCAAGGCGTGGAAATCAGCCAAAAAGAAAAAAGCTTGCACCTCAGGCTGTTGACTGGCTCGAATAGCGGGCCTAATAGCGCCCACATAGTTACCAAGATGTGGGGTGCCTGTGGTGGTAATGCCAGTAAGAACACGGGTTTTCATGGGATCAATTCTTCACGCAAGGTCTAGTAACGACACCGATTCGCTCACAACGTAACGGCGGCCCTTTTCTGCTCATCGAGGTATTCCTTTGACTGCATTTCTAGTAGCCGTGAAACCGAGCGATGAAACTCATTGGACATGGGACCTTCAGTGTATAGCGCCTCAGGCTCGCAAGCTGCCGAGATGACTAATTTGACCTTGTGATCGTAGAGCACATCAATCAGCCAAGTAAACCGTCTGGCCTCGGAGGCGTGACGCGGTTTCATCTGCGGCACCCCTGACAAAATGATCGCGTGAAAACGACTGGCTAGTTCCAAATAATCGTTCTGCGAACGAGGCCCCGCACATAGCGTCTCAAAATCAAACCACACAACACTTCCCGAACGGGCAACCGATCTTATTTCGCGGTGCTCGATTAAAATCACCGGGTCAAGCGCTGGTGTATCTGAGAGCGCATCAAAGGTCTGTTGCAACGCTTTTTGTGCGGTTTCATCCAAGGGGCTGTGATAACACTGAACCTGTTCGAGCGCGCGGCGACGGTAATCAACCCCGCTGTCTACATTCAACACATCCATGCGCTTGAGAATGAGTTCGATGGCGGGCAAGATTCGGTCACGGTGCAGACCATCGGTATAAAGCTTACTGGGCTCATAGTTTGAGGTCATAACAAACGATGTGCCACGATCAAACAGGCCAAGCAATAGTTTGTACAGAATCATGGCATCAGCCACATCCGAGACATGGAACTCATCAAAACAGATCAGCCGATAACGTTTTGCTATCCGCTTGGCCACCTCATCGAGCGGATCTTGCTGCCCCCGCACCTCTTCAAGCTGGCGATGGATGCTGCGCATGAACTCATGAAAATGCACTCGCGTTTTACGCACCACTGGCACAGAGATATAGAAGGCATCCATCAAAAAGCTTTTGCCTCGCCCCACACCACCCCACAGGTAGACCCCTGTGGGCACTTTGGCTGGCTGCAACAGTTTCTTCAAAGCATTTGAGCGTTGTCGTCTAAAAGCAACCCATTCATCAAAGTAAACCTGTAATCGTGCCACGGCTTGAAGCTGCGCCGAATCGGCGCAGAAGCCCTTGTCTTTCAGTGCTTTTTCGTAGTAATCAGTTACGTTCATGGCTTTACAGTAAAAGGGCACTGATCCCGCAGGACAGTGCCCATCAAGAACATCACGCCTGAATCGGTTTAGAAATTCAACGCACGCTTGTCAACGGCCAATGCCGCTTCTTTCATGGCTTCAGACAACGTGGGGTGCGCGTGACAGATACGTGCAATATCCTCAGCTGACCCTCGGAATTCCATGATTGTGACAGCTTCTGCAATCAACTCAGAGGCCATCGGACCAATCACGTGAACGCCAAGCACCTCGTCTGTATCAGCATGCGCCAAAATTTTAACCATACCGGTGGTATCGCCAAGCGCGCGTGCGCGACCATTGGCCAAAAATGGAAAGGAACCCGATTTGTAGGCAATGCCAGCCGCCTTGAGTTCCTGTTCGTTTTGACCAACCCAAGCGATCTCTGGTGAGGTGTAAATGACCCAAGGAATGGTGTTGAAGTTAACGTGCCCAAGCTGACCGGCCATGCGTTCAGCGACCGCCACACCCTCTTCTTCGGCCTTGTGCGCGAGCATCGGTCCACGCACCACGTCGCCCACAGCCCAAACGTTCTCCAGGTTGGTTTTGCAATGGTCATCAACAAGCACAAAGCCACGCTCATCGAGCTTTAAGCCAACAGCCTCAGCACCCAGACCGCCGGTGTAAGGCACCCGACCAATCGAAACTATCAGCTTATCAACCACCAGCTTCTGTGGCTGGCCGGCTGCATCTGTCCAGTCAATGCTTACTTGGCGCGCCGTACGACTGATGTCGGTAATTTTGGCGTCCATGTTGATTTTCAGGCCTTGCTTCTGAAAAATCTTAAACGCTTCCTTGGCAACCGTCTGATCGACTGCCGCCAGAAACTCAGGCGATGCCTCAAGCACTGTCACCTCAGCGCCCAGACGGCGCCAAACGCTACCCATCTCAAGGCCGATTACGCCCGCACCAATCACGCCCAAGCGCTTGGGTACAGCGCCAATATTCAATGCGCCATCGTTGGACAAGACTTGCTTTTCATCGAATGCCAAACCGGATAGTGCGCGTGCCGATGAGCCGGTTGCCACCACGATGTGCTTGGCACTCAAGTCTGCCTCGGTGGTGCCGCTGACCTTGATTTGCCAACCCGCTGTCGTTTTACCGACAAATGAACCTAAACCATGAAAGAACTCAATCTTGTTCTTCTTGAAGAGGTACAGAATGCCGTCGTTATTTTGCTTGACCACATCATTTTTGCGGCCTAGCATACGATCAAGTTTTAGTGACACGCCTTTGCACTCGATGCCGTGTTCGGCAAAGTGATTGCTGGCTTGGTCAAAGTGCTCTGACGACTGCAACAACGCCTTCGATGGGATGCATCCCACGTTGGTGCACGTGCCACCAGGCGCGGGTTTGCCATCGCCGTTTTGCCAAGCGTCAACACACGCAACCGTCATTCCCAACTGCGAAGCGCGGATGGCGGCGATGTAGCCTCCAGGGCCGGCGCCAATCACCACCACATCAAATTGTTTGTACATTAATCTTCCGTATTAAATTTCAAGCAACATGCGTTGTGGATCTTCGAGCGCTTCTTTCATGGCTACCAAGCCCAAGACCGCTTCGCGACCGTCAATCAGACGGTGGTCGTATGACAGGGCCAAGTAGTTCATCGGGCGGATAACAATTTGACCATTTTCGACAACAGCACGGTCTTTGGTTGCATGTACACCCAAGATGGCCGCCTGTGGTGGGTTAATGATTGGCGTTGACAACATCGACCCAAAAACACCACCGTTAGAAATTGAGAAGGTACCGCCCGTCATCTCTTCGATACCAAGCTTGCCATCTGCGGCCCGACGACCAAAGTCGGCAATCGCTTTTTCAATATCGGCAATGTTCATTTGATCGGCATTACGTAGGATTGGGACGACCAAACCACGCGGACTTCCGACAGCAATACCGATATCAAAGTAGCCGTGATAAATGATGTCTTTGCCGTCTATAGAAGCGTTAATAAGTGGATAGCGCTTCAAAGCGGCAACGGCGGCTTTGACAAAAAACGACATGAATCCGAGCTTCACGCTGTGTTCTTTTTCGAATTTTTCTTTGTAACGATTACGTAGCTCAATGATGCCCTGCATGTTGACTTCGTTAAAAGTCGTCAAGATGGCATTTTGTTGTTGCGACTGCAACAAGCGCTCAGCGATTCGGGCACGCAAACGGCTCATCGGCACACGCTCTTCAGGGCGGCCATCGAGCGATACCGCCGTGGGTGCTGCCACAACGGCTGCGGCTACTTTTGGTGCGGCTATCGTCGGCTGTGCTGAAAGGGCGTCAGCTTTGGTCACACGACCATCGCGACCGGAACCTGACATGCCCTCAGCACTCATGCCCTTCTCGGCCAGAATCTTGTTGGCGGCCGGTGAGGCCACACCGGCTGAGCCGGTTGATGACTGAGTGGCTGGCGTCGTTGCTGCTGTCGTTGCTGCTGTCGGTGCCGCTGCCGTCACCGGTGCACTGGTGGCCAAAGCAGGTGCTGCAGCGGCTTTACCAGCGGTATCAATCTTGGCCAATAGCTCGCCAGATGTCACCAAACTGCCGTCACCCTTGACGATTTCTGTCAGAACGCCTGATGCTGGTGCTGGCACTTCAAGTACCACTTTATCGGTTTCCACCTCGATCAAGATCTCGTCAGCTTCTACAAAGCTGCCGACGGCTTTCTTCCAAGTCAGCAACGTGGCCTCAGAGACCGATTCAGAGAGTTGGGGAACCACTACCTCAGAAATAGACATATCAGATTTTCCGTATATAAAATTTCGTCGTAAAAAGGCACGCGTTTACTTCGTCAGCACAAAAGACTTAAAACGACCGAAGGCCTGATCGACCAAGGTTTTTTGTTGCTCTTGGTGCTTGGCGAGATACCCAACAGCCGGCGAAGCCGATGCGGGACGGCCGGAATAGGCCAATTTTTGGCCTTGAGTCATATTGCCAAACAAGTGGTGTTCAACATAAAACCAAGCACCTTGGTTCTGCGGTTCGTCTTGCACCCAAACCACTTCAGTGGCCTTGGGATACTTGCGCAGCTCCGTCTCGAACGTCTTGTGTGCAAATGGGTAGATCTGCTCCACCCGAATAATGGCGACGTTGTTGGCTTTCTTCTCGGCTCGGGCGTGAACCAAGTCGTAATAAACTTTACCTGAGCAGGCCAACACACGCTTGACGTTGGCTGGGTTAATGTCCTTATCGACTTCACCGATAACCGGACGAAAGCGATCTGTTGCCAGGTCTTTCAACGGCGAACCCGCATCCTTGTTTCGCAGCAATGACTTGGGCGTCATGATCACCAAGGGCTTGCGGAACTGGCGGATCATTTGGCGACGCAACAAATGGAAAATTTGAGATGCCGTGGTGGACTGAACCACTTGGATGTTGTTATCCGCACAAAGCTGCAAGAACCGTTCAATGCGGGCTGATGAGTGCTCAGGACCCTGGCCCTCGTAGCCGTGTGGCAGCATCAGTGTCAAGCCTGACTGACGACCCCACTTGGCTTCACCCGATGAAATAAACTGGTCAATGACCACTTGGGCACCGTTCACGAAGTCACCAAACTGCGCTTCCCAAATAGTTAATGTGTTGGGGTCAGCACAAGAGTAACCGTACTCAAACCCCAATACAGCCTCTTCAGACAACACCGAGTCAATCACTGTAAAAGGTGCTTGCCCTTCGACCACGTTTTGTAATGGCACATACGTGCCATCGCTCCAACGCTCACGATTTTGATCATGCAACACCGAGTGCCGATGGGTAAAGGTTCCGCGTCCGGAGTCTTGACCCGTGATGCGTACGGAGTATCCGGAGGCCACCAAAGTGGCAAACGCAAAGTGCTCACCCATACCCCAGTCAAGATTAAGATCACCTTGTGCCATGGCGCGACGGTCTTTGAGCAATTTATTGACCAAAGAGTGTGGCGTAAAGCCATCAGGTACCGAAGTAATTCGCTCACCAATGCGCTTGAGTTCCGCTAAGGGCACCGCTGTATCGGCTTGGTCAGTCCACTTGGCACCGATAAAAGCAGACCAATCAATCGCGTGCTTGCTTTTGTAATCCGTTAAAACGGGTTCAATGGTGCGCCCGCCGTCTTCCATCAGCTGGCGATAAGCTTTGACCATTTCATCGCCACCACCGTCAGGTAAAACACCTTGAGCGATGAGCTTATCTGCGTAGAGCTTGCGCGTGCCTGGGTGCTGACCGATACGCTTGTACATCAGCGGCTGTGTCAAAGAAGGTGTGTCTTGTTCGTTATGACCCAACTTACGGAAGCAAACGATATCAATCACAACGTCGCGGCCGAACTGCATGCGAAAATCCAAGGCCAACCGTGAGGCAAACACCACGGCTTCCGGATCGTCGCCATTGACGTGAATAACTGGCGCTTCAATCATCTTAGCCACATCGGTGCAATAAATTGTCGAGCGGGTGTCACGAGGGTCTGAGGTGGTAAAACCAATTTGGTTGTTAATCACCACGTGAACTGTACCGCCGGTGCCATAACCTCGTGTCATGGCCAAGTTCAAAGTCTCCATCACCACGCCTTGACCCGCAAAAGCAGCATCACCATGCACCAAAATTGGTAACACTTGCTTGCCATGCTCATCACCGCGCCGCTCCTGGCGTGCACGCACACTTCCCTCAACCACTGGGTTCACAATTTCAAGGTGCGATGGATTGAAAGCCAATGACAAGTGAACCGGACCACCTCGAGTCGACAAATCACTTGAAAAGCCATTGTGATACTTCACGTCCCCGTCAGTCAAACCTTCAGCGTGCTTGCCCTCAAACTCAGCAAACAACTCACCCGGCATTTTGCCCATGATGTTGACCAGTACGTTCAAGCGCCCACGGTGTGCCATGCCCACCACGATTTCTTGGATGCCGCTAAGTCCGCCGTGGTTGACCAATTCGTCCATCGAGGCAATGAAGCTTTCACCACCTTCGAGCGAAAATCGTTTTTGTCCGACGTATTTTGTGTGCAGAAAACGCTCTAGACCTTCAGACTCAGTTAACTGCTGCAATATGTTGCACTTTTCGTCGTTGGTGTATAACGGGGCGCTACGAATGGATTCAAGACGCTGCTGAATCCAACGTTTGACCACTGGGTCTGAACAATGCATGAACTCTGCGCCGATTGAGCGGCAATATGTGTCACGAAGCGATTTAATGATCTGACGCAGTGTCATCGTGCTGTCAGCCGTGAAATACGTATTGGTCGCCGAGAACTCTTGCTCCATATCGACTTCACTGAGCCCATAAAACGCGGGATCAAGTTCGGGAATGTCATCACGGTCATGCTGCTTAAGCGGATCAAGCTCTGCCCAGCGCGAACCCAAGGACCGATAAGCAGCAATCAAAGATTGAACGTGCAGCTGTTTGGAAGCAACCGTCAAGTCGAGTTGCTGGGTTGCCTTTGCAAAACCGCCTTGCTTGGCCCGCTGAACAAACGCATCGACGATGGGTGCATGCGGCTGATCACGCGTCAGTTCTTGACCATCCGTGGCAGGTTGATGCTGCAACTGATCAAAATAGCTGCGCCAACTATCAGGCACTGATCCGGGATTGTTTAAATAGGATTCGTAGAGCTCTTCTACGTAAGGGGCGTTGCCGCCAAAAAGATATGAGTTTTCTAACGCTTCGTTGTGCGAGGACATTGAATGCTTCACCTAGACGGGTGTTTCACCCGATATGATGCAGGGAACCTTCCACTTACACGGCCTAACCGGTTTGCGGATAGCGGGGCAGAAGGCACTTAAATAGCCTAAATAGCCATATTAAAAAAATTGTAACGCAACCATGTCCCCGACAGTCAGCAAAGCCAAATATATTTGCGAATAAGCCATACCTTTCCATGTTGCACTGCCGCAAATCAACCCAATAAGGGGGCCACTGTCACCAGGCTATTTGCCCAAAATCAACTGGGGTTAACTGCTTAAAAACATACCAACAAAAAAAATCGCCTTGAACAAAACCAACTGAGCAACCTTTTTAATTGCCTGCCCTCGCACGCAGTGAAGAAACACATCCCTGATGGGTTTGAGTCGCACGAGGCCATGCTATTTTTTGTGTCGCCGCACAAAACCTGATGCGATAAGCGCTTTATTCACCGTTTTGCTTAATACGGCATCGTCTGCTTAATGCGTTACGCTCGGGCCTGGTGTGCATAAAGAAAAACGGTGTTGGGTTTAGACAACACCCCATGCACCACGTGCCGTCATTGACAAGCCAAAAGAGCAGCGGATCATCATGGAAAGTACGAAAACCAAGCAACAAAGCCACCCGAACGGTGGCTTTGTTGTACAAACAACTGGGTAACAAGCAGTGGCCTATTCCCAAAACATTGCGTTTTATTAATTACTTCTTTCTGTACTCGCGTGCCGACTCACCGCTATAGAGCTGGCGTGGACGACCAATCTTGTACTCTGGATCGGACAGCATTTCGTTCCATTGTGCAATCCACCCAACAGTTCGAGCCAAAGCAAAAATAGCGGTGAATAATGCGGTTGGAATGCCAATCGCGCGCTGAACAATACCCGAGTAGAAATCCACGTTTGGATACAACTTGCGTTCTACGAAATAGGGATCCTCAAGTGCAATCCGCTCGAGTTCCATTGCCAACTTAAACAAAGGATCATTCTCTAAACCAAGCGCGGCCAAAACTTCTTTGCAAGTTTGCTGCATGAGTTTGGCACGAGGGTCATAGTTTTTATAGACTCGATGGCCAAACCCCATCAAACGAACACCTGAGTTCTTATCCTTAACTTGTTCCATGAACTCGCCAACTTTAGCCATGCCACCGCTGGCTTGGATTTCTTCCAGCATGTTCAGGCACGCTTCATTCGCACCACCATGTGCAGGACCCCACAAGCAAGCCACACCAGCGGCGATGGCTGCAAATGGGTTAGTGCCCGAGGAACCGCACAAACGCACGGTCGATGTCGACGCGTTTTGTTCATGGTCCGCATGCAGAATAAAAATGCGGTCCAAGGCACGTTCAACCACTGGATTGACAACATACTCCTCGCATGGATTGGCAAACATCATACGCAAAAAGTTACCGGTGTAGCTTAGGTTGTTTTGCGGGTAAATGTATGGCTGTCCAATGGAATACTTGTAGGCCATGGCAACAAGTGTTGGCATCTTGGCGATCAAGCGAATAGCCGAAATGTGGCGATGCGTTGGATTGGTGATGTCAGTGGAGTCGTGATAAAACGCTGATAAACCACCAACCAAACCAGTCAAAACGGCCATTGGGTGAGCATCACGGCGGAAGCCGCGCAAAAAGAAGTGCATCTGCTCGTTTACCAATGTGTGACGAGTCACTTGGCTGTCGAAATCTTTTTTCTGCTCGCCGTCAGGCAACTCCCCATTGAGAATTAAGTAACAGATGTCCATGAAATCGCAGTTCACGGCTAACTGTTCGATGGGAAAGCCGCGGTAAAGCAACTCACCCTTGTCACCATCTATATAAGTGATTGATGACTGACACGCCGCTGTCGACATGAAACCAGGGTCGTAAGTAAACAGCCCTGTCTGACCGTATAACTTGCGGATGTCGATGACATCAGGGCCAACGCTACCAGAATAGACCGGAAGGTCCATTGAAGGTGTGCCGTTAGAGAACGACAGCGTGGCTTTGGTATCAGACAGTTTCATCAGATATTTCCTCGTTTGAAACGAGATTCAAGCTGCGCGAAGTCGTCTAAGCACATCGTGAACCTCTGGACTGTCTAGCTCGCCTTCAGGCTCAGAGCGAGACAGCAACATTTGCAATAAATCGTTATCGCCCAGCGCCATAATTTTAACCAGACCGTCAATATCACGGTCGGTTAGTTCTTCTTCGTGGGCATCCAAAAAACGGGTAATGATCAGGTCGTTTTCCAAAAGACCACGGCGAGAACGCCACCGAAGTCGCGTTCTCTCAAGTTTTGTTAAAGCACCCATACCCGTTTGTCGCTCCACTATACCGTACGGCGGACCAGCATTTCTTTGATCTTGCCAATCGCTTTTGTTGGATTCAAGCCTTTTGGACACACGTCCACACAGTTCATAATGGTGTGGCAGCGGAACAAACGGTATGGATCCTCTAAGTTATCGAGACGCTCAGCGGTTGCTTGATCACGGCTGTCGGCGATAAACCGATAAGCCTGCAACAAGCCAGCTGGGCCCACGAACTTGTCTGGGTTCCACCAGAAAGATGGGCATGATGTAGAGCAGCAGGCACAGAGGATGCATTCGTAAAGACCATCAAGCTCTTCACGGGCTTCTGGCGATTGCAAACGCTCTTTTTCAGGCGGTGGCGTGTCATTGATCAAATAAGGCTTGATCGAGTGATACTGATTAAAGAAGTGCGTCATGTCGACAATCAAATCACGGATCACTGGTAAGCCTGGCAGCGGACGCAAAACGATCGGTTGCTTGAGCTCACGCAAGTTAGTGGTACAGGCCAAGCCGTTCTTGCCATTGATATTCATGGCATCAGAACCACAAACGCCTTCACGGCAAGAGCGTCTGAGCGCCAAACTGTCGTCGACGTCCAACTTGATGCGCAAAAGCGCGTCAAGCAACATCTTGTCAGTTGGGTGTAGCTCGACCTCAAGCTTTTGCATATAAGGACGATCGTCTTTATCAGGATCGTAACGATAGATCTCGAACTTGATTACTTTTTTGGTGCTCATCATTTATCCCCGTTTCTGATCAGAACGTACGCGTTTTTGGTGGGAAGCTTTCAACCGTTAACGGTGTCAACTGCACTGGCTTGTAATCCAACTTATTGCCGTCAGTGTTCCAAAGCGTGTGCTTCATCCACGTCTCGTCATTGCGCTCAGGAAAATCGTCCAATGCGTGTGCACCACGGCTTTCATGTCTCGCAACCGCCGAGTGGATAGTTGCCCGGGCCACATCGATCATGTTTTCCAACTCGAGGGCTTCAATCCGAGCCGTGTTGAAGACCTGTGACTTGTCTTTATAGGAAACATTGGCAACACGATTGGCCAATTCGTCGATCATGTCGCAACCTTCTTGCAACATCGCCACCGTGCGGAAAACACCACAGTGCTTTTGCATGGTTTCGCGAATAGCTTGGCCCACTTCTTGAGTGCGCTCACCCGTGGTGCGCGATTCAAGCTTGTTAAAGCGATCCAACGACTTCTGCACCGACTCAGCTGGCAAGTCTTGGTGTGCGTGCTGGCGCTCTGGGTGAGAAGAAACAATGTGATTACCTGCTGCGCGGCCAAACACAATCAAGTCTAGTAAGGAGTTTGTACCCAAGCGGTTAGCACCGTGAACCGACACCGCAGCCACTTCGCCAATGGCGTACAAACCATTAACAACCTTAGACTCACCGTTTTCCCAACTGACAACCTGACCGTGATAGTTTGCAGGAATACCGCCCATCTGATAGTGAATGGTCGGGATCACTGGAATCGGATCACGGATCGGATCAACGTTGGCAAACTTGATCGCAATTTCACGAATTGATGGCAGTCGCTTGTTAATGGTGTCAGCGCCGAGGTGATCTAGCTTAAGCTCAATGTAGTCACCATTGGGGCCACAACCACGACCTTCTTTGATTTCTTGGTCCATACAACGCGACACAAAATCACGTGGTGCCAAATCTTTCATGGTTGGCGCGTAACGCTCCATGAAACGCTCGCCTTCTTTGTTCAACAAGATGCCGCCCTCACCACGGACGCCTTCGGTCACCAACACGCCTGCACCAGCAACGCCGGTGGGGTGAAACTGCCAAAACTCCATGTCTTGAAGGGCGACGCCTGCGCGTGCAGCCATGCCCATACCATCACCAGTATTTATAAAGGCATTGGTCGATGCGGCCCAAATACGCCCTGCACCGCCCGTTGCAATCACTGTTGTTTTGGCTTCAAGGATATAGATGTCGCCCGTTTCCATTTCCAGAGCGGTTACACCGAGCACGTCGCCATCATCGTTACGGATGAGGTCTAAGGCCATCCACTCAACGAAGAATTGCGTGCGTGCGGCGACGTTGCGCTGGTAAAGAGTGTGCAGCAACGCGTGGCCCGTCCGGTCAGCGGCCGCACAAGCGCGTTGCACAGGCTTTTCGCCAAAGTTCGCGGAGTGCCCGCCAAACGGACGCTGGTAAATGGTGCC
>CAWUWI010000042.1:0-67511 GCA_963926245.1 uncultured Burkholderiaceae bacterium
AAGCGAATACAAACCGCCATTGGTTGTGCCGGCATATAAAACAGCATCACCTTCAGTGGCTGAGCTGTCTATTGAGTTTTGTTTGAGCACAAGTGCCTGAGTCGCACCTGAAACATAGGTCGTTCCAAACTGTTCTTGAAATCCAAGGCTTCCATTGATGGCGTCACGAATCACGGATGGAGAAAAAATGGACCATTGTCCTGCTTTAATGGATGGCATCGTTCGATCCTCATACTAAAATTCTTATTAGTTACGGAATTTTTCCCAACAAGCCGACGGTAATATTCGTCGGCATTAAATGTATCAATTAAAAGACGAATCAACGATCTGAATAAACTGCTCAATTTTTGAGCAAACTTCATTTTCTGGTTATAGAAAGAGAATTGGGTGTAGCACAGTCGGTTCTTAGCGGGTATCAGGTAGACTTTAGATCCGCCCCATCCTCATAACACTGTCTCTAGGGCTTGTCAGAACGGCGCATTATTGAGGCAAAAATTCGTTAACCCCTTTGCTTACCCCTTCAGCGATCAATTGAAAAGGGGCTACAGATCGGAATCTGTAGCCCCTTAATTTTACTGGTGCGCCCGGCAGGAATTGAACCCACGACCCCTTGGTTCGTAGCCAAGTACTCTATCCAACTGAGCTACGGGCGCTAAAGAAGCAAAAGTATAGCATTGTTAAAGTAAAACGTTTACAGGCTGTTACTGAAGGCAAAGGCGCAGGCCCCGCTGTTTTAAAAAAAGACATCACGCCTTAACCCGTATTACGTAAACCTGCGGCGATCCCGTTAATGGCGATATGGATGCCCCTTTTGGCGCGCTCAGAGGGCTTGGCACCCGGGGTTTGGCGTACTCGTCGGATTAACTCAACCTGCAAGTGGTGCAGCGGGTCGATATATGGGAATCGATGCCGTATCGACCGCGCCAGTGAAGGATTGTTGGACAACAGCGACTTTTGACCCGTGATGCTAGACAGCGACCGACGGGTGAGCATCCATTGGGCTTCAATCTGTTCAAACACCGATTCACGTACCCGCTTATCGGACACCAAGCTGGCGTAGCGTGATGCCAGCGCCAAGTCACTTTTGGCCATCACCATGTCTATATTAGAAATAATCGCTTTAAAAAACGGCCATTCTTGATACATCTGTTGCAACAACGCCAACGCCTCACGTTTTTTAAGACCAGGCGGGGGTGAGGTAAGAAAAGCATCAACAGCGGCACCAAAACCCAACCAACCTGGCAAGGTCAATCGGCATTGACCCCAGCTAAACCCCCAAGGAATGGCGCGTAAGTCTTCAATACGCGGCTTGGTCCCAGCCGATTTGGGTCGCGCGGCTGGCCTTGAGCCAATATTTAACTGAGCAATTTCACGAATCGGGGTCGACTCAAAAAAATACGGTGCAAAAGCGGGGGTGTCGTACACCAGCGCTCGATATGCCGCAAAACTCTCGTTAGACAAGCGCTGGGCAGCCTGCAAAAAGCTCTCAGGGGTTTGCTGTTGGTCTTCGAGCAGGGTCGCCTCCAAGGTTGCCGCCACCAACGTTTCAAGGTTACGTCGACCTATTTCGGGGTTGGCATATTTCGATCCAATCACCTCTCCTTGTTCGGTCAAGCGAATTTGGCCGCGTACAGTACCGGGGGGTTGCGCCAAAATGGCGTCGTAACTTGGGCCACCACCACGACCCACCGTGCCGCCCCGTCCGTGAAACAAACGCATGGTCAAACGATGCTTTTTGTCGATCGACTCAAACACAGTGACCAACGCCCGCTCAGCCTGGTAAAGCTCCCAGGTGCTGGTAAAAATACCACCATCTTTATTGCTATCTGAGTAGCCCAGCATGATCTCTTGCTCGCCGCCGCTTTGCTTTAAAAGATCAAGCAACCCGGGCACCTCAAACAAAGCCTGCATGATGGCTGGCGATCGTCGCAAATCGTCAATCGTCTCAAACAATGGCACGACATTCAAAGCGGCTCGAGTTGTTCGTTTGCGCCCAAGGGCACCAGACATCAGCGCTGTCTCCTTTTGCAGTACGTAAACTTCCAATAAGTCGCTTGCAGTTTCTGTGTGGCTCACAATGTACTGTGAAACGGCCGCCTCACCGTACTGGGTACGAACTTGGCGTGCGGCTTTAAATATGGCGAGCTCCTTGAGCGCCAGTTCGCTGTAGGAAGCACCCGGCACTGTCAAGGCACGTGGGTCTTGCAACACAGCTGTCAATAATGTCAGACGCGCGGCCTCGTCAAGCGCGGCATAATCCTCATGCACTGCGGCCACCCGTAAGAGTTCCGCCACCACGAGCTCGTGTTGATCTGAGCTTTGGCGCAGATCAACAGTTGCCAAATGAAACCCAAACACTTCCACGGCGCGAATCAAATCGTCAAGCCGTTCACCGACCAACACCGCCGCGTGATTGGCCATTAAAGCGTCTCGAATTACCAAGAGGTCAGCCCTGAGCGCTTGCGCGTCGGGATAGGGATCTTGCGGTGCAATCGCATGACGAAACGCCTCTGTGCCTGTCAGTACCTTCAAACTCGCCGCCAGCCTGGCATACATGCCAGTCAACGCCCGCCGATATGGCTCGTCTTCGCGGTGGGCATCTCTGTCAGGCGAACGATCGGCCAAGGCTTGCATGGCATGGCCCACTGGCACCAGCAATGCCGACATTGAAAGCTCAGCACCGAGATAGTGCAATTGCGTCAAGTGATGGCGGATGGCAACTTCTGACTGCCGTCGCAATGCAGCGAGCAGTGTTTGAGCATCCACATTGGGGTTGCCATCGCGATCGCCACCAATCCACTGCCCCATCTTGAAAAAAGGCGCGATCTTTCGGTGTCCGAGCGCTTTTTCGAGCTGCCCGTATAGCTTGGGGACTTCTGTCAAAAACGTGCTTTGGTAATAACCCAACGCGTTTTCTATTTCGTCGACCACACTCAATTTGGTGAAACGCAGTAATCGGGTCTGCCAAAGCTGTACCACGCGTGCCTTCAAATGCTGCTCATTGGCATGTAACTCTTGTGTTTGGCGCACATCTTCGCCGCGTTGCCAGATCGCATCCCTTTGGGTAAGCAGTTGCGCAATCGCGCGTTCGGCATCCAAGATACTTTTACGCTGCACTTCTGTTGGGTGTGCCGTCAAAACAGGACTGACATGACTATTGGCCAAGCATGCCACGATCTGGGCTGGTTTAATGCCCGCCTCACCAAGGCGTGCCAAAGCCATGTTCAAGCTACCAGATTGACTGTGTCCTTGCCGATCATGGAACAAGCGCCGGCGAATATGATGGCGGTCTTCAGCCAAATTAGCCAAATGGCTAAAGTAGGTAAAGGCACGAATCACACTAACGGCCTCATCGTCACTTAAGCGCGCTAATACACGCTTGAGTTGGCGATCGGCCTGGCTATCGTCGTGACGCCGAAAAGAAACCGATAACTGACGGATCTTTTCCACCAGGTCAAAGGCTGCACGCCCTTCTTGCTCTCTAATCACGTCGCCCAGTAAGCGGCCCAGCAAACGGATATCTTCGACCAGCGGGCGATCTTGCTGACGGACGCGGGTTTTAATCATGGCTTGCTCGACAGAGGTATGAACACCTTCCATTCTATCGGCTTGTGCTTTTGAATTCGAGGTAGGTCATTGGGTGAGTCATAAAGATAGTGAAGCGTGCCGACGTCAGTTAAGCTCACGATATGTTCTATTTTTTCGGCAACCCAAGTGAGCGTCATTGTTGTTTGACCATTCAACACCCTACGACAGCAGCACCCCGACCCTCGCCATCGCCGCACTACGGGATAAAGAGGCGCAAGGCTTGGGCAGTGGTTTGCCTCTGATGCAACGCGCGGGTCTTGCAAGCGCTGAATGGGTGGCACATACGCTCGCGCCACCTGCCCAAGTGTTAGCGTTAGCCGGACCCGGTAACAATGGCGGCGATGCCTTGGTTACTGCGCGTTTATTGCTGGCAATGGAATTCCAAGTCACGGTAGTCATGCCACTGATCGCTGCGCAATCCCCTGCCGACGCTCAAGAAGCTTTGGCCAATTGGAAGGCCTTGGGTCAGTCAACCTTCATCACACTGCCTGAACAAAAGCCCGATATGGTCATTGACGGTCTGTTTGGGATTGGCTTGAGTCGGCCGCTTGCTGAACCCTTTCAAAGCTTGATTGACACAGTCAACGCTTGGCATACGAACGTTTTGGCGCTAGACATCGCCTCTGGTCTTGACGCTGAAACGGGATCTGCTTTGGGACGACCCATCAAAGCCACACAAACGCTTGCATTGATCGCCCCATGCCATGCCTTTAAGGCGCCAAACGCCCAACCTTTTTTAGGACAATGCCGTGTTGCCTCACTCAACATTTGATTTGCGTTCGAATATTCAGACAAATCCAGCCAGCATTTGGCGCTCACTGACGCTTTGGACAATAGTCGTGTTTGGGGTGTTAATGACGGGTTGCAGCACCACGCCGCCCGCCAACGTAACGCCTGTGACACCCTTCGAGTTGTCCCGCTATCTTGGCCAGTGGCATGAGATTGCCCGTCTTGACCACTCATTTGAACGCGACATGATCAAAGTCACGGCGCAATACAGCATGAACCCAGACGGTTCAGTCAAAGTCTTGAATCGGGGCTTCAACACCAAACAACAAGCCTGGAAGGATGCTGTTGGCAAAGCTTGGCTCATAGACAGCCCCAACAAAGGGGCCTTAAAAGTCTCATTCTTTGGCCCCTTTTATGGCGGCTATTTTATCGCCGCGCTGGATCCCGAGTACCAGTGGGCCATGGTTGTCGGCCCAGACTTGGACTACTTTTGGATACTGGCGCGCCAACCCACCCTTGACGATCGCATTAAAAGCGACTTACTCAAGCAATCGCGCTCCATCGGCATTGCCGTTAATGACATCATTTGGGTAACGCAATAAACTCAGCGATGCGGGCGAAGGGCTCCGTGCAAGCAATGAATGATGGATTTAGAACATCGGACTTGCCGTATCGCAATTTTTTGCCATGAAGATCAAAGACATGGCCGCCAGCGCCTTCAAGCACAGCTTGGGCGGCGGCAGTGTCCCATTCGCAGGTTGGACTCAACCTTGGGTAGATATCAGCTTGGCCTTGGGCCATTCGACAAAACTTCAATGAACTGCCGGCCTGCAATAAGGAGACTGGTCCTAGCCGCGCTATCAAAGCGGCAGTCGAGTCGCTTAAGTGTGAACGACTAGCAATGACGCGCCACGGATTGGGGCGTGTGGTGGGCACTTTCAGCGCCACGGGCTGTTGGTCTTCGCACCCTTGAAAAAAAGACCCAAGGGACAGACCACCCCAAAAAAATTCACCTGTAGTGGGCACCACCACCACGCCTAACGCAGGCTGCCCTTGCACGATTAAAGCGATATTGACTGTGAACTCGCCATTACCCGACAAAAACTCACGCGTGCCATCAAGAGGATCGACCAACCAGAAGATCGATTGCTCGCGAGCGACACCATGCGCGTCTTGGCCCTCTTCTGAAACCACCGCAATGTCGGGGGTGACCAGTCGCAATCCATCTTCGATGATGTGATGCGCGGCCAAATCAGCTGCCGTCAATGGGCTTTGATCCGATTTAGTCACAAATTGAGGGGCTTTTGCAAGCACGGTTTGTTCGTAAATGCGTTTGATTTCAGCACCCGCTTGCCGCGCAATGGGCAAAGCCACCGCCAATAACTGATCGAGCGGTGGCCTTGTCAAATGACCCATGTGCGTCTTAGTGGGGATGGTTAGAGGTTTGTTGACAGCTCGGGCACCGCCTCAAACAAGTCACCGACCAAACCGTAGTCAGCCACCCCAAAGATTGGCGCCTCACCGTCTTTGTTGATCGCCACAATCACCTTAGAGTCTTTCATGCCCGCCAAGTGCTGGATGGCTCCAGAAATGCCGACCGCCACGTAAAGCTGTGGCGCCACAATCTTGCCAGTCTGACCCACCTGCCAGTCATTGGGCGCATAACCCGCGTCAACGGCTGCCCGTGAGGCACCGAGTGCCGCACCGAGTTTGTCAGCCAAGGGGTCAAGGATTTTGAAGTTTTCTGCGCTACCAATACCGCGACCACCAGACACCACAACACTGGCACCGGCAAGCTCAGGACGATCGCTCTTGGCCAATTCGCGGCCCATGAATTTCGAGCGGCCACTGTCGGCAACAGAAGACAGTGACTGCACTTCAGCACTGCCACCGGCGTCAATCAAGGCGTCAAATGCGGTGGTCCGGACTGTCAAGACCTTGACAGCATCAGACGACTGCACGGTTGCGATGGCGTTACCCGCGTAGATCGGACGCTCAAATGTATCAGCCGATATGACCGCTGTAATGTCAGAGACCTGAGCCACATCTAGCTTGGCTGCCACGCGCGGCGAAACGTTCTTGCCACCGGCCGTTGATGCAAAAAGAATGTGTGAATAACCACCGGCCACAGCCAAAACTTGCTCAGCCACGTTCTCAGCCAACGCATCGGCCAGGGCTGGTGAGTCAGCCAATAATACTTTGGTGACACCAGCGAGCTTTGAGGCTTCATCGGCCACGGCTTGGCAGCCGCCACCGGCCACCAAAACGTGCACATCTTTGTCGATTTGAACGGCAGCTGCCACCACGTTTAAGGTAGCGACTTTCAGTTGCGCATTATCGTGTTCAGCAATAACGAGTACAGACATGATTACACCACCTTTGCTTCGTTTTTGAGTTTATCAATCAGTGCAGCCACATCAGGCACCTTGATGCCTGCAGATCGTGCTGCCGGTTCAGTCACTTTAAGCGTCTTCAAGCGAGGCGACGCGTCCACCCCAAAGTCAGCCGGTGTGAGTGTTTCAAGTGGCTTTTTCTTGGCTTTCATGATGTTGGGCAATGTGACGTAGCGAGGCTCATTCAAACGCAGGTCAGTTGTCACGATGGCTGGCAAAGTCAGTTCGAGTATTTCAAGACCGCCGTCAATTTCTCGTGTTACCAGCGCCTTGCCGTCGGTAATTTCGACCTTACTGGCGAAGGTCGCTTGTGGCCAGCCCAACAGTGCTGCCAGCATTTGACCAGTTTGGTTGGCGTCATCGTCAATGGCTTGCTTGCCCAAAATGATCAGCTCAGGCAGTTCTTTTTCAGCGATGCCTTTTAGAATCTTTGCTACCGCCAAAGGTTGGAGCTCTTCATCGGTTTGCACCAAAATACCGCGATCAGCACCAATGGCCATGGCCGTGCGCAGTGTTTCTTGGCACTGAGCCACCCCACAAGACACGGCAATGACTTCTGTTACTGTGCCTTTTTCTTTGAGCCGCATGGCTTCTTCAACAGCGATTTCATCAAAAGGATTCATCGACATTTTAACGTTAGCGATATCAACGCCTGATTGATCTGACTTGACGCGCACTTTGACGTTGTAGTCAACCACACGTTTAACCGGCACCAGTACCTTCATCGAAGCATTCTCCAAAGTTTAATCAGCGATAAGCAGCAGACAAATCAAACCCGCCACGCGATTTCGCGGCTCGCAATTCTCAACCCCCCTTTACGTGAGCCGTCACCATTCGATTGGACACTATTAAAGCGGGGTTGCTGCGGTTTTTATCTGTCTTATATAAACCATTCTACAGCTTTGCAAGGGATCGGACATGAGCAACCACACTGCGAGCCAAGGCAGATAAGTTGTAACCGCCTTCGAGTGAGCTGACTACCCGACCTTGGGCGTGACGGTCCGCGACCGACACGATTTGCTTGGTTAGCCAAGCAAAATCAGACTCCACAAGGTTCAACTGCGCCATGTCTTCTTCACGGTGAGCATCAAACCCAGCAGAGATAAAAACCATTTCAGGCGCATGGGCTTCGAGGCGCGGCAACCACTGCTGGCAGACCAACGCCCTGATAGCCTCACCGGTTGTGTAAGGCGGCACCGGAATATTCACCATGTTGGCGGCTAGACTGTCAACGCCACTGCCTGGAAACAAGGGATGCTGAAAGAAACTGCACATCAGCACCCGCTCATCCCCTGTAAAAATCGCCTCAGTACCATTGCCATGATGCACATCAAAATCAATAATGGCCACGCGCTTTAAGTCGTGAACTGCCAAAGCGTGAGCCGCCGCCACCGCGATGTTGTTGTAAAAACAAAACCCCATGGCTCGGCTTTGCGTGGCGTGATGACCGGGCGGACGAACCGCACAGAAAGCTGTCTGACTGTGGCCTGCCATGACTGCATCAACCGCTTGAATCACCGCACCCGCAGCAAACCTGGCCGCCTCAAGCGTGTACCTGTTCATGCTGGTGTCAGCATCAATCTCGCGATAGCCCTGCGCAGGTGCTTGAGCACTTAAGCGGTCGAGGTAAGCATGACAGTGCACGCGTTCAAGCGATTGCAAAGTGACGGGGGCTTGAGCATGAACTGACTGTAGATAATTGATCAGGCCGCTCGCAAGCAACTGGTCAGAAATGGCACCCAATCGCTCGGGACATTCGGGGTGCCCTGAACCCATTTCGTGCATTTTGCACAAAGGGTGTGTAATGTATAACGTCTCCATGGGGCCATTATGTCTAAGACTTTCAGGGTTTTGCAACTAATAATCGCTATGACGCTTACCGCCGGCTGTACGAGCCCTGCGCCCCAAGCCCGCCCAGCCCAATCAGCATCCCAGGCAAACACCCCAGTTGACGTGCCAGTCAGCGACCACCAAGGGTATTTATCCCGCGAAGAGGTACAGGTTTTTGCGCTGGAAGTTTCGCAAAGTCGTCAGGTTCCGCTGCCCGAGGTTATAGTACTTTTGGGGCAGGCCAACAAATTACCAACGACCATTCGCCTAATGGCGCCACCAGAACCCGACCAAGCACGATCGGTGCGCGACTGGATTCGCTATCGTGGCAATTTTGTTGAACCCATTCGAATTCGCAAAGGCCGTGCTTTTTTTGAGTTGCACCGCCAAACGCTCGCACTCGCTGAGGATCGTTACGGGGTGCCAGCTAACATAATTGCGGCCATCATTGGCGTTGAAACCCTGTACGGCGAACACAAAGGCAATCATCGCGTGTTGGACGCCATCACCACTTTGTCGTTTGACTACCCGGATCCCAATAGACCTGATCGAGTGGCCATGTTTCGAGGGCAGCTTGCTGATCTGATTGAGCTGCACCACCAAGGAAAAATTGACGCCACGCGCCAACTCGGCTCCTACGCCGGTGCCATGGGCATCCCGCAGTTCATGCCCACCAGTGTTAAGTCCTTTGCGACATCAGCCACCAACCAACCCACGGTGGACCTTGAGAACAATGTGGCCGATGCCATTTTCTCCGTCGGTCGGTTTTTGCAGATACATGGCTGGATCGGTGGTTTGCCGGTCTTTGCCCCAGTCAATTTACCGTCCGACCCTCAAGCACTGGTCGACGGCGGTCTCACCCCGACACTGGACTGGACGACCCTCAAAGACAATGGCGCCAGTCTGAAACCTGGCGCGAGCACAGCGCCTTGGATGGGTTACCCCTTGGGGATTATTGACCTTCACATGCCCACTCAAAACACCACACAATATCGAACGGCCACGCCTAACTTCTTTGCGTTAACCCAGTACAACCGCAGCTATTTTTACGCCACGGCAGTCGCCGATTTGGCCGCTGCTCTGGTCCCTTAAGGCTGATTAAAAAGGCCTGTTGATAAGTAACGGTCGCCGCGGTCGCACACAATAAAAACGATCGTCGCATTGCTGACGCGGGCAGCCACCCGCAATGCCGCGACCAGAGCGCCAGCGGCTGAGACGCCCGCACAAATGCCCTCTTGAGCAGCCAAGGCGCGGGCCATCGCTTCGGCTTCGGCTTGCTCAATCAACTCAAACTCATCGACCCGAACTGGATCATATATTTTGGGTAAGTAGGCTTCTGGCCACTTGCGGATACCTGGAATTTGCGAACCCTCGGCGGGTTGCGCCCCAACGATACGAATCTCTGGGTTTTGGGATTTTAAGTACATCGAAGTACCCATGATGGTGCCAGTCGTGCCCATCGCACTGACAAAGTGCGTGACGCGACCGCCCGTCTGAGTCCAGACTTCAGGACCCGTGGTTCTAAAGTGGGCCAGTGGATTGTCTGGATTGGCAAACTGATCCAGCACTTTGCCCTTGCCCTCGCTTTGCATGCGGCTAGCCAAGTCGCGCGCATATTCCATGCCGCCACCGCTGGCTGGCGTCAGAATCAACTCCGCACCATAGGCTGTCATTGATGCGCGTCGCTCGAGCGACAGATTATCGGGCATGATGAGAATCATCTTGTACCCACGCATAGCAGCCACCATCGCTAACGCAATCCCCGTATTGCCGCTGGTGGCCTCAATCAGCGTGTCGCCAGGGCTGATTTCACCGCGCTTTTCAGCCTCAGCAATCATCGACAAGGCCGGTCGGTCTTTGACCGAGCCGGCTGGGTTGTTACCTTCCATTTTTCCCAAAATGACATTGCCTCGAGCTTGGCCAAGTTCACCGGGCAAGCGTTGCAATCTCACCAAGGGCGTCTGACCCACGGTTTGTTCAAGGCTGGGGTAAGAATGAATGGTTGTCATGTTGGCTTCCGTGTCAGTCGTGTTGAGCCTACAAATCGGTTGGGCTCATTAATCCTGGTATTTTAAGGCAGGTGCATCACCATGGGGATAACTCCCTCGCCACTGGTAGTCGCCCGGCCGCGCTTCAGGGTTGGGCTTTCGACTTGGCCGACTGGCGGGGCGCAACTGACCTTGGGTGTACCCGCGCACAAACCCGCTGTTTCAAGTTTCTTGATTCGTTTGGCACCGATGCCAGAGAGTCGTTCAGAAAGGTGTTCTAAGGACTCATAGGGTCCTCTGGCCCGCTCAGCAACAATGCGTTGCGCTGTGATCGTCCCAATGCCTTTCACAGATTCAAGCGCCTGCACAGAGGCCACATTGATATCAACCGTGCCAGCCTGAGCTGACCCTATTAACAAAAGACCACAACACCTTACTTTTAAACTCGTTTTAAGCCTCGCGACCATCGCATCCAATCCTTGACCCTGGCATCACAAGACCGAAGTCTGACGCGGCTCGCGACAAGAATCAATTGTGGTTTTGCGCAAGCTGATCACGCACGTAATCAGCCACGCCCGTTTGCACGTCTTTGAAAGGCTTGTCGTAGCCCGTCTGCCTGAGCGCGGCGAGATCGGCTTGGGTGTAGCTTTGATAACGCCCTTTTAAATCCTCTGGGAAAGTCACGTAGCGTAAGTACCCTTCACTAACAAGTTCACTGATAGGCAATGCCTTTTGTTGATGGCTTTCCCGCAGCGTGTTAATCACCGCACAAGCGACATCGTTAAAGGGTTGGGCGCGGCCAGTGCCGCAATTGAAGATGCCGCTGATACCAGGGTTATCCAAAAAATGCAGGTTCACCGAAACCACGTCATCGACTGAAATAAAGTCGCGCAGTTGTCCACCGTCACCGTACCCATCCCAACCACCGAACAGTTTGACATGGCCGTCATTTTTAAACTGATTCATGTTGTGAAAAGCAACCGAAGCCATCCGCGCTTTGTGCTGCTCTTGCGGACCGTAAACATTGAAGTAACGCAGACCGACCACTTGGGCAGTCAATTGATGAGTGCGTGCCCGCACGACCTGATCAAACAGAAACTTCGAGTAACCGTAAACGTTAAGAGGGCGCTCATTGGCGAGCAACTCGGCGTAATCGGGACCCGCTCCGTAGACGGCGGCCGATGAAGCATACATAAACGGCACACGATGGCGTTGGGCCCACTCAAACAACTCTAAAGTGACGCGATAATTGTTGTCCATCATGTATTGGCCGTTGCGCTCAGTGGTATCTGAGCAAGCCCCTTGATGAAAAATTGCCTCAATTTTGGGTGCTGTGTCGGCCGCGATTTGAGCGCGAAACACGTCTTTATGTTGGTAATCAGCGATCTGGCAACCCACCAAATTCGCGAACTTGTCGCCATCGGTTAAGTCATCGACCGCCAGTATATCCACCACCCCGCGGACATTTAAGCCACGCACGATGTTCGAACCAATAAAGCCAGCAGCACCGGTGACCACAATCATGCCAACTCCTGCGCGGTGACAGTTGAAGTGCCTAATTTACCCACCACAATACCACCTGCTTTATTGGCCCATTGCATCGCTTGCTCCCAAGAGGCGCCAGTGGCTTTGATAACGGCTAAGGTCGCTAACACCGTGTCTCCGGCGCCTGACACATCAAACACTTCTTGCGCTTGAGCGGCGACATCATGGCGCGCCGCCTGAATAAATAATGACATGCCTTGCTCTGATCGCGTGACCAGCAAGGCCTGCAAGGACAATTGCTCACGTAAGCGCTGGGCACGCTTTTCCAGATCCTCTTCGTCAACCCAGTGCCCCACCGCCAGTTGCATTTCAGCGCGGTTAGGCGTGACCAAGCTCGCGCCATGATAGCGGCTGTAGTCCGATCCTTTCGGATCCACCAAAACGGGCACGCCAAAGGCCTGGGCTGCCTGAATCAGCTGCGCCACGCCATCGAGGGCGCCTTTGGCATAGTCAGACAACACCAACACGTCATGGGCCTGAATCAATGACAGCACAGCCTCATTGAGACGATTCACGCAATGCGCCGACGGCGTCTCCTCAAAATCGACTCGAACCATCTGCTGTTGACGACCCAGCACACGCATTTTTAAGGTTGTCGGATGGTCACCATCATCAATTAAGCAGGTTTCAATACCAGCCTCTGTCAGCATGGCATGAACCTTTAACCCTGGCTCGTCCCGACCCACGATACCTGCGAGTGTGACGCGCGCGCCTAGTGCGGATGCATTACGCGCAACATTGGCAGCCCCGCCTAAGCGGTCTTCGCGGCGCGCCACGCGCACCACGGGCACCGGGGCTTCGGGTGAAATACGTTCAACGTCACCAAACCAGTAGCGGTCAAGCATCACATCTCCCACCACCAACACACGCACTCGCGCGACCGCTTCAGCTGGAAACTGACTCATTGCAACTCTTCCAAACGACGGGGAGGATACGTCTCCCAACCATGACAACCAGGGCACTGCCAATAAAACGATTTCGCTTGAAACCCGCACACTCGGCAGCCGTAGCGCTCAAGCCTCTGGGTATGACGCCCAATCAATTTTTGCAGCAAGGCCGTGTCGATCGGTGCCAATGAAGCGGAGTCCTCAGTTTTGGCGATCACGCGCAAGGCGTGCTCAAAACCCAGCAGGCTCGGATTTTTGGTCAGCGCTTGCTCGGCGAAAGCCCAAGCAGCCTGACTACCCTCTTGACTGCTAGTAAGCTTAAAGACAGCGTCAAACAAATCCAAACTGGGGTAGTGCTCATATTGAGTTTGCAATAAGCCCAAAAGCGCGCTCGATTCGTCTGTCACCACAAAATTGGCCTGTAGCTCATCGGCAACCAAACCCACGTACTCGGGCGCGTCTATCATCACTTGTCGCAAATGCTGACGCTCGGTCACCTGATTGCCTTCACCCTTCGCAATGGCAGCCGCTAACATCAAAACTCGAGCGTGGGATGCATGAGTGCTGTCACCGGCGGCATCTACGCTCTGGCGAGCCAAACCCAGCGCGGCTTTAGCCGCCAACACATCAGTGGGTTGATTGGTTAGGCATATTTGTGCCATTTCGCAGTGGTAGTGCACCAGTTGCGCCACTGACTCGCCTGTTAATTTACCCAATCGCTTCACGGCCTCAATGGCCCTGGGCCAGTCATGCTCAGATTCGTAAATTCGGACCAATGCGCGACTAGATGATTCTTCGTAGCGGGTGTGGCTAAGTTCCTTATAGGCCAATTCAGCCCGATCCAACATCCCTGCTTTCAGGTAGTCTTGCGCGATTTCGTGAAGCGCGTGCTCACGCTCTCGTGCAGGCAAGTCTGAGCGAGACAGCAGACTTTGATGAACGCGAATGGCGCGCTCCATTTCGCCACGGCGACGAAATAAACTACCAAGTGCAAAGTGCAGTTCGGTCGTCTCAGGATCAAGCTTGGCGACCTCGATAAAAGCATCAATTGCGCGATCAGGCTGCTCATTAAGAAGAAAGTTTAAGCCCTTGAAGTACGAATCAGGCAAGGCTCGCGTTTCTGTTAGCATCTGCCGAAAATCAAACCGGGCGGCTACCCATCCCAGTCCAAACAATAGGGGAAACAGAATTAACCACCAGGATTCAAAATCCATAAAAACTCACCCGTTCCGTATCAAAGCGGTGTGCTGTTTGTCGCGTTCGCTGTCGGTTTTGATTGGCTAACCAACGTCTGCACTTTATTGAGGTCTTTTTTAAGCCGACCAGCCTCACGGCGGCCACGCCACGTGCTCGGCACCATGACAGCCACACCGAGTAAGCCACCCAGCGCAAATGTCACCAGCATCACGACAATTAAAGGCACATCAGACCACAAAATACCGTCAAAGAAGACGACCTCGACCGGTGTTGTATTTTTATAGGCAAACAGCACCAGAAACACAAAAGCGACTAGTTTGATAGCCCAACCAAAATAACGCATGGCGATGACTCTCCATTGAGAGAAACAGATAAATGGCGTCTTAACACGCCCCAATGCTCTCGATTGTAATCCAAGGGCTTGCGGGAACTAAACAAGCCTTTGACTTCAAGCGCGTTGCTAGGCTCGCGGCTCAAACAATCGAGCCATAGAATCCACAATGCTAACCGGTGCGGACCAGCCAAGCAGTGTTTTGGTCGCCGAAATATCCACCTGTAGGTTTTCTGTCAGTCGGTCAACATAGCCAGACTTGCCGGCCAGACCTGCCAAGCCGCGAAGAAGGGGCAGCGGAACATGGAAGATTCGCGCATTAAGACAACCCGCTTGAGCAATCATACGCACGAGTTCAAGCGTGCTCAGATCGTGATCGTCGCTGACCAGAAAGGATTGATTCGCCGCTGCTTTGTGCTGGGTTGCCGTCACAATCAGGTCAACCAGATTGTCGAGCCCAATCAAGCTACGCACATTTTGATGCATGGCGTTAACCGGTAGTGGCACCCCCTTGGCTATCCAACGCATCAACAAACCCAAATTCCCGCTAGCACCCGGACCATAAACCAACGGAGGTCGGATAATAACCACTTCTAAACCAGTCTCTCTGGCGATTTCTCGCAGCCCTTGTTCTGCCTGATACTTTGAAATAGCGTACGCGCCCACAGGACAAAGTGCTTGGTTGGCTTCAAAAGGGATGCCCACATCAGTGCGTTCGCCATGAACTTTCACCGTGCTTAAGTAAACAAAACGCTTAACCCCTGCCCGGACAGCGGCCCGCGCCAGCGCCATCGTGCCACTTACGTTAATTTGAGTAAACAATGCCCCATCATCAGCGGAGCTCGTCACGTGCACCCTTGCTGCCGTGTGAACCACCACGTCACAACCCGCTAGGACCGCGATCCAATCTTGCACAGTCCTAGTGGTCAATAAGTCAGGTGCTAATCGCGTTGTCACATGCGCTAAGTGCGCCAAATGCGAGACGCTATGCTCAGTACGCGAGGCGGCAACAACTGGTATTTTTTGCTCAGATAGCCGAGTGCAAAGCGCGGTGCCAACAAATCCATTTGCGCCCGTCACAAAAATCATGACATACCGTCCAAGCAGTGGTAACGCCGATCGATAGCACAACACAATGGGATAGGTATAAAAGGCTGCAGCCTTTTAGGCTTACTGGTCTTTTTGTCCATCGACGCTTTCACGCAACGCCTTACCTGCTTTGAAATGAGGGACTAACTTGCCGGGCACCATGACTTTCTCGCCGGTCTTAGGATTACGCCCAATACGGGGTGCACGCTGTGATAACGCAAAACTACCGAAGCCGCGTATCTCGATGCGATGACCATCAGCCAAGGATTTAATCATGGCATCAATGATGGTTTTAACAGCGATATCGGCATCATTGGCGACAAGCTGTTGATGGCTTGCCGCCAATGCCGCGATTAGTTCTGATTTAGTCACAACGCACAGGATCCCAAGTCACTTACTCGTCGTCTTTGGCTTGTTCCAACTTGGCTTTCAACAAAGCACCAAGGTTGGTCGTGCCGGTGCTGGCACCGACTTCAGACATACGTTGCAAAGTATCTGCAGTGTCGGCATTGTCGCGGGCTTTGATTGAAAGCTGGATCGAACGCGTCTTTCTGTCAACGTTCACGATCATGGCTTCAATCTCTTCGCCTTCTTTCATGACCGTTGTCGCGTCATCGACACGACCTGAGGACATTTCAGAAGCACGCAGGTAACCCTCAACTTCCAGGGACAACGTGACAACAGCACCCTTGGCGTCAACTGTCTTGACGGTGCCTTGAACAACAGCGCCCTTATCATGCGTGGACACGAAGTTATTAAATGGATCACCTTCGAGCTGCTTCACACCCAGCGAAATGCGCTCTTTGTCGGTGTCGATGGCCAACACCACGGCTTCGAGCTCATCGCCCTTTTTGAAGTTGCGAACGGCTTCTTCGCCTGTCTCGGCCCATGACAAATCAGACAAGTGCACCAAACCATCGATACCACCTGGCAAGCCAACAAACACGCCAAAGTCAGTGATTGACTTAATGGCACCGCTGACCTTATCGCCACGCTTGAAGTTTGTTGCAAATTCTTCCCATGGGTTCTGGCGGCACTGCTTCATGCCCAATGAAATTCTACGACGGTCTTCGTCAATTTCAAGAACCATGACTTCAACTTCTTCACCAAGCGTAACAACTTTACGTGGATCGACGTTCTTGTTGGTCCAATCCATTTCAGAAACGTGAACCAAGCCTTCGATACCCGCTTCGACTTCAACAAAAGAACCGTAGTCGGTCAAGTTTGTCACTTTACCAAACAAACGGGTGCCTTGGGGATAGCGACGAGCCAAACCGACCCATGGGTCTTCGCCAAGTTGCTTCACGCCCAAGGACACACGGCTCTTCTCTTGATCGAACTTCAAGACTTTTGCTTCGATTTCCTGACCAACTGCTAACACTTCTGATGGGTGACGAACGCGACGCCATGCCATGTCGGTGATGTGTAGCAGGCCATCGATACCGCCGAGGTCAACAAACGCACCATAATCGGTGATGTTCTTAACAACGCCCTTAATGATGGCGCCTTCTTTGAGGTTTTCAAGCAACTTCTGACGCTCTTCACCCATGCTCACTTCAAGCACAGCGCGGCGCGAAACAACCACGTTGTTGCGCTTGCGATCAAGCTTGATAACTTTAAAGTCTAGGGTTTTACCTTCATATGGTGTGGTGTCCTTAACGGGACGCACATCAACCAATGAACCAGGCAAAAAGGCGCGAATGCCATTGGTCATAACGGTTAGGCCACCTTTGACTTTACCGGTAATCGTTCCAACAACCAGCTCATTGCTTTCCAACGCTTTTTCTAACGACAGCCAAGCTGAAAGGCGTTTGGCACGATCACGCGACAATATGGTGTCGCCATAACCATTTTCGAGCGAGTCGATGGCCACTGACACGAAGTCACCGGGTTCAACTTCAAGCTCGCCTTGGTCGTTTAGAAACTCTTCGACTGGGATCAGGGCTTCGGACTTAAGACCGGCGTTAACGACCACGAAATTGTGATCGATTCGCACAACTTCAGCTGAAATCACTTCGCCGGATTTCATATCCTGCTTTTTGATGCTTTCAGCAAAGAGATCGGCGAAACTGACTTCGCCTATTAAGAGCGCATTAGGAGATTCTATTGACATGTAAAAAGTTTCCAGGGGATCGGCTGATCCAGGTTCTCGCCCGAAATGCCCGGGCGGTGTTAGTAAAGCCACTGAATGATTGATTTTCAAAACAACATTCAATGGACGTTGACATCAAACCAAACTTCATCCAGCAACGCGACCTTCAAGGCAATTAATGACGTTTATTGGCAAAAATCACTCACTAAATGAACAATAAAGGAAGTAAATACGCGTGTGTTGATAGTAAAATTTGGTTAACTTCAAAGAATAGCACAAAAATTCCTTTCACCATCAAGAGCTTAGCTCGAAAGCCACATAAAAGATGACGCGCAAGCCCAGCTAACGAAGCCTATCGGTTAAGCCAAGGCTTTGCGGGCTGCCACCATATAGTTAACGCTGGTGTCATGACCCAGTTTGTAGGTCTTAGAAAAAGGGTTGTAAGTCATGCCTTTAAAGGCCACTATTTCTAAGCCAGCCGCTCGGCAGGCTTCAGCCAATTCGCTTGGTTTGATAAAGGCTTCCCATTGATGCGTACCCTTGGGCAAAAGCTTTAAGACATACTCCGCACCGATAATGGCAAAAAGAAATGACTTTGGATTGCGATTCAAGGTTGAAAAAAACAACCACCCTCCGGGCTTCACCAGTCCTGCGCACGCCTGAACAACAGAAGCGGGATTTGGCACATGCTCAAGCATCTCCATACAAGCCACAACGTCGTACTGCTCGCTTTGCTCAACAGCCAGTTCTTCAGCACTGATTTTGCGGTAGTTGACTCGAACACCTGACTCCAGACCATGTAACTTAGCAACAGTGAGTGATTTATCAGCCAAATCGATACCCGTGACAACTGCACCACCAAGCGCCATCGCCTCTGCCAAAATACCACCACCACAACCCACATCAACGATTCGCTTGCCACTCAAGGCAACCGACGCATCTAAAGGATTAAGCAAGGACTTAATCCATTCCAAGCGCAAAGGATTGATGACATGCAATGGCTTGAACTCGCTAGTGGGATCCCACCAACGCGATGCCAAGGCGCTGAATTTTTCAATTTCCGCGGGGTCAACGTTTTGAATGGGTTCAGCCTTTTGGTCTGTTTCTGTGTGGGCCATGATTCTTACCTTTTGAAGAGCCTCGATTGTCTCAGATCATCGCTTAAACGGATCAAAAACCCCAAGGCATAATCAAAAAAGCCTCCCGAAGGAGGCTCTTTCAAATCGAATAGACCGAATTACTTACGGCTACCGACGATCTCGACTTCAACCCGACGGTTCTTCGAGCGACCTTCGGCCGTTGCGTTCGAAGCGATTGGGTCAGCCTTACCCTTGCCTTCCGTGTAGATGCGGTTAGCATCGACACCTTTGGAAACCAAGTATGCCTTAACAGCGTTAGCACGGCGATCAGACAAACCGAGGTTGTACTGAACCGAACCGATTGCATCGGTGTAGCCAACAGCAATAACTGTCTCAAGGGCAATAGAATTAACTTGCTGGGCGACCTGATCAAGCAACTGGCGGCCTTCAGGCTTTAAGTTAGATTTATCAAAGTCAAAGAATGTGTCAGCGTTAAAAACAACTTTGTCGGCCACTGGCGCTGATTTTTTCTGCTCTACACATGCTGGGTCAGCAGTTGCAGGGGTCCAGAAATTGTCTTGCCAGCACAGGCCATAGTTGCTACGCCATTCGATACCGAAGTTGCTGCGCCAGTTGTCATTTGACTGTGCAGATGCCGCACCTGAAACTGTCACGGCGGCAATGGCTAAGGCCAGAGCGATTTTTGAGGGCTTGTTCATATTTCTCCTCGTTGAGGTTGTAGCTGAAAATTGTCTCACAGCGAACCCCCGCCGTAAATCAGAAAACGGGGCCAGGATAACAACGCTAAGAGCAGATTAAAAGAATTACACACTGGTTTTCCTGCGTGCTGAGTTGAATCTTAAGGCATTTCCATCAATTTGCTAGCCTCAACACGCATTTGTCGTATTGTACAGACGCATTTTTACGGAATCGAGCCTTTTCTTGTTGGGTTTTGACAACACTTAACGCCGCAAATGGATGCGCAATCAAAATAAACTTATTTCAGCGGGAACTTTTTCTCTTCTAAAACGCAGCAAAACTTCACAGTCGACATTCGACCAACCCACTGCGCAAAAGTCTTCTTTCGTTGCCAAACCACATGAAGTTTCGCTCCGGCGTGTAGAATGTAACGTTTGTTTCACGTCCCGCTCGGCGCGTGGTCGCCCCGGTCTGCTAATCCTCGATTTTGGTTGCGCCCTATATGGATTCCTTCGCCAAGGAAACACTCCCGATATCCTTAGAAGACGAGATGCGTCGGAGCTACCTCGATTACGCCATGAGCGTGATTGTCGGTAGAGCACTTCCAGACGTACGTGATGGTCTTAAACCCGTGCACCGGCGCGTCTTATTCGCCATGCATGTGCTAAACAATGACTGGAACCGCGCTTACAAAAAATCTGCTCGTATTGTCGGTGACGTGATCGGTAAGTATCACCCACACGGTGACCAAGCGGTCTATGACACGATCGTTCGGATGGCCCAAGACTTCTCACTGCGATACATGTTGGTTGATGGCCAAGGTAACTTTGGCTCAATCGATGGTGATAGCGCAGCTGCTATGCGGTATACCGAAATTCGCCTGTCAAAAATTGCGCATGAACTGTTGGCCGACATTGATCAAGAAACCGTCGATTTTGGCCCCAACTACGACGGTAGTGAACACGAGCCATTACTGCTGCCCTCGCGACTACCTAACTTGCTGGTAAATGGCAGTTCCGGTATCGCCGTGGGTATGGCTACCAATATCCCGCCCCACAACTTGGCCGAGGTGATTGATGGCTGCTTGCACGCGTTGCGCAATCCTGATTGCTCGATAGATGAGTTAATTGAGCTCATCAAGGCGCCAGACTTTCCCACCGGCGGCATTATTTACGGCATGAGTGGCGTGCGAGAAGGCTACCGAACCGGTCGTGGTCGGGTCATCATGCGCGCCAAGACGCACTTTGAGGACATGGAGAAAAGCAACCGTCAATCAATCGTGGTCGATGAGTTGCCCTATCAGGTTAATAAAAAAACCTTGCAAGAGCGCATGGCAGAGTTGGTCAACGAAAAGAAAATCGAAGGCATTTCTGACATTCGAGATGAGTCAGATAAAGACGGCATGCGCTTGGTTATCGAACTTAAGCGCGGTGAAGTGCCCGAAGTCGTGCTCAATAACCTGTACAAAAACACGCAATTGCAAGACACCTTTGGCATGAACTTGGTGGCCTTGGTTGATGGTCAGCCACGCCTGCTAAACCTCAAGCAAATGGTGCAGTATTTCTTGTTCCATCGTCGTGAGGTTGTCACACGACGCACTGTATTCCAGTTGCGCAAGGCACGCGAGCGCGGCCACGTTTTAGAAGGCTTGGCCGTTGCGCTTGCGAATATCGATGAATTCATCACCATTATTAAGGCAGCCCCAACACCACCCGTGGCACGTCAGGCCTTGATGGCACGTCTTTGGGACTCTTCCGTGGTGCGAGACATGTTGTCGCGTGCCGACGGCGAAACAGCTGGTGGCCGAGCCGCCTACCGCCCCGAGTCTCTTTCACCGAACTTTGGCCTACAAGCCGATGGCCTTTACCGCTTAAGCGACGTTCAGGCTCAAGAAATTTTGAACATGCGCTTGCAGCGTTTAACGGGATTAGAGCAGGACAAAATTGTTAACGAGTACAGGTCAGTCATGGACACCATTTCCGACTTACTCGACATACTTGCCCGACCCGAGCGCATCACCAGCATCATTTCCGAAGAGCTTGAGGCCATTCGCGTTGAGTTCTCGACCAACACCAAGGATTCGCGTCGCTCAAGCATCGAGCACAACGCCACCGAGCTATACACCGAAGACCTCATCACGCCAACCGACATGGTGGTGACGCTTTCTCACACCGGCTACATCAAGAGTCAGCCACTTTCTGAATATCGATCCCAACGACGCGGTGGTCGAGGCAAGCAAGCCACGGCGACCAAAGAAGACGACTGGGTCGATCAACTCTTCATTGCGAATACGCACGACTACCTGCTGTTCTTCTCCGACCGCGGCCGCCTGTACTGGCTAAAAGTCTGGGAAGTGCCACAAGGCACTCGCACGTCGCGCGGGCGGCCAATCGTCAATATGTTCCCCTTGGTCGACGGTGAAAAGATCACCGTCATCCTGCCAGTCAAGGCATTTAGCAACGATCAAACCGTTTTCATGGCGACCTCTCGCGGCACGGTTAAAAAGACCCCATTGTCGGATTTTGCGAACCCTCGCAAAGCCGGCATCATCGCCGTTAGTCTTGATGAAGGCGACTACCTTATTGGTGCTGAGCTCACAGACGGTCAACATGACGTCATGCTGTTTTCAAATTCAGGCAAAGCGGTTCGTTTTCAAGAAAATGATGTACGCCCAATGGGACGCAGTGCCCGCGGTGTCCGCGGCATGTCATTAGAACCAGACCAAGAGGTCATTGCTATGTTGGTGGCGCATGATGAGTCTAAGTCGGTGCTAACAGCCACTGAAAACGGGTTTGGCAAGCGCACACCGATTGGCGAGTACACCCGCCATGGTCGCGGTACCAAAGGCATGATTGCAATCCAAACCTCTGAGCGCAACGGCAAGGTTGTGAGTGCTGTTTTGGTGAGCGAAGCCGATGAAATCATGTTGATCACCAATGGCGGGGTGCTGGTTCGCACCCGTGTTGACGAGATCCGTGAAATGGGTCGAGCCACTCAAGGCGTGACCTTAATCAGCGTCGATGATGGCAGCCGCTTATCGGGTGTGCGACGCGTGGTTGAGCGCGATGCTGACACCAATGGCGAAGAAGGGCTTGCTGGTTTAGACACGCCAGTTGCCCCTGAGGCCTCCGGTGAAACTGGCAACACGGCACCCGAAGTCGGTGACAGTGAGACATGATCGCGCGACCGTGGAACTTTTCGGCGGGTCCTTCCGTATTGCCTGAAGCGGTATTGTCCCTAGCCGCCCAAGAAATGCTTGATTGGCACGGCAGTGGCATGTCCGTCATGGAAATGAGCCACCGCGGCCCGGAGTTCACTCAAATTTGCGATGAAGCGGAAGCCGACTTGCGTGAGCTGCTGGGTGTCAGTGACGATTACGCGGTGCTTTTTATGCAGGGCGGTGCCACCGCTGAAAACGCCATCGTGCCACTGAACCTCATCGGGCGTTGTAGCCAACAGCGCGCCGATTATGTGATTACAGGCAGTTGGTCGAGCAAATCTTTCAAAGAAGCCAAAAAATATGGTGAGGTATCGATTGCTGCTAGCAGTGAGGGCGTACTTAACGATGTCGGTAAGCAGTGGAGTGCTTTTACGTGGGTGCCCCCAGTCTCTGACTGGCACGTCCGCCCTGATGCGTCATACCTGCACTTGTGCAGCAATGAAACAATCGGGGGCGTCGAGTTAGCGCAGTGGCCTGACCCTAGCGTACTCGGCGCATCCAATGTGCCGCTGGTGGTTGACGCCTCCTCACATTTCTTATCGCGACCGATTGATTTCAGCCATGTCGGCATGCTGTACGCCGGTGCGCAAAAAAACGCTGGGCCGGCTGGTGTCACGGTTGTGATTGTCCGTCGCGACATGATCGGTCACGCCTTACCGATCTGCCCCTCTGCATTTGATTATGCCAATGTGGCCCGAGAACGCTCACGCTTTAACACCCCACCTACCTACGCAATCTATATTGCTGGTTTGGTTTTCAAGTGGCTGTTGTCACATGGTGGCTTGGTCAGCATGGCAGAAAAGAACAAACAAAAAGCCGATACGCTTTACGGCTGTTTAGACCAATCCTCGTTTTATCAAACACCTGTTCACCCGGCTTACCGATCTCGAATGAATGTGCCTTTCTTTTTACCAGATCCTGACTTGGATTCTACCTTTTTGAAAGGTGCAAAGGCCGCTGGCTTGCATCAACTCAAAGGTCACAAGACGGTGGGTGGTATGCGAGCCTCTATATATAACGCCATGACGCTTGAGGGCGTGTTGACCTTAACCGACTATCTCAAATCTTTTGAACGCGACCATGGATAAAGAACTTCAAAATAAGCTACAGCCATTGCGCGAAAAAATTGATCTCCTAGACCTCGAAATCTTAGGACTCATCAACGAACGCGCCAAAACTGCACAAGCCGTGGGCGATTTAAAACACGAACATCATGCTCAAGGGCCTGTCTTTCGGCCAGAGCGTGAAGCGCAAGTGATTCGCACGCTACAAGCTGAGAACCCAGGGCCAGTCACAACACCAGGGGTTCAGGCCATCTGGTCGCAAATTATTTCGGTTTGCCGTGGCCTCGAACAGGACATTCGCGTGGCTTATTTGGGGCCAACGGGGTCGTTTTCTGAGCAAGCCGCCTTTGAGTACATGGGTCAAGCAATCACCGGTGTGCCTTGCCCCAACTTTGATGAAGTTTTCCGAACCATCGAATCGCAAGGCGCTCACGTTGGCATCGTTCCCGTTGAGAACTCGACCGAGGGGGCCGTTAACCGCACGCTAGACCTGCTGTTGAACACACCGCTGCACATTTTGGGAGAACACTCCATTTTGATTCAGCACTGTTTGCTAAGCCAGTCTGGTGACATGCAGGGTGCGACTCGCGTTCTGGCTCATCCCCAGGCATTGGCACAATGCCAGCACTGGCTTGGCATGAACCACCCTACTTTGGCACGTGAGCCAGTGGCGAGCAACGCCGAAGCCGCACGCATCGCTGCTTCTGATCCGACGGTCGCTGCCATTGCCAGCGACATCGCCGCGCGGGCATGGGGCCTAACCGTCGTGGCTGAAGGCATTCAAGACGACCCACTAAACAAAACACGTTTCTTGGCTGTCGGTTCGATCGACACTTTACCCAGTGGGCATGACAAAACAAGCCTCATTCTTGCGGTTCCAAACGAGGCTGGTGCAGTCTACAAAATGTTGGCGCCTCTTTCAGACAATGGCGTTTCAATGACTCGATTTGAATCGCGCCCCGCCCGAACTGGTCAGTGGGAATACCACTTTTACGTTGATGTTGAAGGCCATCAGCATGAACCTGGTGTAGCCCGAGCGCTTAAACAACTGCGAGAGCGCTGTGCCTTCCTAAAAATTCTGGGTTCCTACCCAAGACAGTAAGAGCGAGACAGAAATGATCGATCAAGCCAAAACACTCGTGGCCCCCGCCCACATCAAAGACATTCAGCCTTATGTACCAGGCAAGCCGATTGAGGATTTGGTGCGCGAACTGGGCCTCGATCCCTTGACTGTGGTGAAATTGGCTTCAAATGAAAACCCGCTGGGCATGTCGTCAGCGGCCAAGCAGGCGATCGAAGCCTCACTGGGCGGGCTCGAGCGCTACCCTGATCCGGGGGGCTATCACTTGAAACAAGCCATCTCGCGACGATTTGATGTTCCTGCTGACTGGATCACAATTGGCAACGGTTCCAACGACATATTAGAGCTCGCTGGCATGGCGTTGCTTGAACCTGGCTTTTCTGCTGTCTATTCCCAGTTCGCCTTTGTGGTGTACCGCCTCGCAACGCAAGCCCGTGGCGCGCAACATATCATGGTGCCCGCCCATGAGTATGGGCACGATTTGGATGGCATGCTCCAAGCCATCGCCCCCAACACCCGTTTGGTTTTTATCGCCAATCCTAACAACCCAACGGGTACCTTTTTGTCCAACGCAGCAGTGACACGCTTTTTAGAGTCCGTTGAGCAGCGCCACGGCACTTCAGTGACGGTGGTGCTTGATGAGGCCTACAACGAATACCTTCCCGCATCAGCACGCGTTAACAGCATTGCATTGGTCAAGCGTTTCCCCAACTTGGTGGTGTCACGCAGCTTCTCTAAGGCTTACGGCCTCGCGGGTCTCAGGGTCGGGTATGGCATCACACAACCTGTTCTGACCCAATTAATGGCACGCGTGCGTCAACCCTTTAACGTCAACACACTCGCACAAGCCGCGGCTACCGCGGCTTTGTTTGATGATGCGTTTTTGGCAAAAAGCGCCGCGGTCAATGATGCCGGTAAGCAGCAGCTTCAATCGGCGCTAGACCAGATGGGCCTGACTTACGTGCCAAGCTTTGCTAATTTTGTGTTGGTGAAATTTGACGATGCACCTGGCATCAATCAAGCGCTTCTCAAGCGTGGCGTGATTGTACGTCCGGTGCCCTCTGATGGCTTGCCCGATTGGCTACGAGTGTCGATTGGGCTTGAGCACGAAAACGCCTATTTCATCGAAGCACTCAAAGCGATTTTGGTCGAACGCTCGGAAGCGTTATGACCACTGAGCAGACAAGCTTTCGCATCGGCACGCTTGCCATCGTCGGCGTCGGTCTAATCGGTGGTTCCTTTGCTTTGGCGCTCAAAAAAGCGGGCGTGGTCAATGAAGTCATTGGTGTGGGCAGGCGCCCAGCCACCCTTGAACACGCGCAAGCACTAGGGGTGATCGATCGAGCGGCTACTTTTGAAGAGGCTGCGCACTGCGCCGACTTGATCATGATCTCGGCACCCGTGGGTGCATTTGAGGCCATATTCGCAGCGCTGGCACCAAATTTGAATCCCCGCACGCGCATCACCGACGGTGGCAGCACCAAAGGCAGTGTTGTGGCGGCGGCCCGACGTGCACTGGGCGCAAAAGTCGCTCAATTTGTTCCCGCCCACCCCGTGGCTGGTTCGCACGAATCCGGTCCACAAGCGGCTCGTGCAGACCTTTATCGCAACCGTCAAGTGGTGATTTGTCCGTTAGCGGAGAATCAACCTGGCGATGTGTCCTACGTCCGAGATGCATGGCTAGCCTGTGAGGCCGACTTAAAAATGCTCGATGTCACCGTACACGACGAAGTATTGGCTTCTATCAGCCATTTACCACACTGGTTGGCCAGTTTGTACGTGGCCCACGTGGCCAAGCAAACCAATGCACCCACTTGCCTTGCCATGGCGGGCGCCGGGTTTGGTGACTTTTCTCGTATCGCGCAAGGGTCTGAAGAAATGTGGCGCGACATCTTTGCCGCTAATCGCGAGGCGATGTTGCGGCAAATCAGCGATCTTCACACCCTACTGAATCAAGCCGAGTCGGCCTTGCGCAACAATGACATGGGCTGGATCGACACCATGCTCACGCAAAGTGCGCAAGTCCGTCGCCAGTGGGGTGAAGGTGTGTTTCGTGAGGGCCAAAGGCATGACCCCGCCTGATCGTTTGACCCTAACGCCGGCGCACCTGGCGAGTGGCCAGATCAGCTTGCCCGGCTCAAAAAGCATTTCCAATCGCGTGCTTCTGCTAAGCGCCCTGTCTGAAGGTACGACCCGCATAGATGGTGTTTTGCATTCAGACGATACCAGCATCATGCTCCAAGCACTTCAATTACTGGGTGTAACGATCGAGCATTTGGGTGAATACTCTTTACAAATTACAAGCCCTGGCGTTTTTACCAACAAGAAAGCGACCTTGTTTTTGGGTAATGCTGGGACAGCATTTCGCCCACTGACCGCTGCCTTGGCCTTTGCCGGTGGCGATTATGCGCTCAGCGGTGTGGCCCGGATGCACGAGCGGCCCATTGGTGACCTCGTTGACGCACTGGTTGCACTCGGTGCACGCATCGACTACTTAGGTAACGCGGGTTATCCGCCTTTGGCAATCGGTGCCTCAAAAGCTTCTGGTAACTGCGTTCAAGTCAATGGTGCGGTCTCAAGTCAGTTCTTGACCGCTTTGTTAATGGCCTCACCACTCATCGTGGCCCAGTCTGGCCAAGACCTCACCATTGCGGTGATGGGTGAACTGATTTCCAAGCCCTACATCAACATCACGATTAATTTAATGGCGCGCTTTGGTGTCAAGGTCACCGCAATTGAGGATGTGGCTGGCAACCTATCGTTTCATATCGAACAAAACGCCCGTTACACCTCACCGGGCAAAATGGTTGTTGAAGGTGACGCCTCTTCGGCCTCATATTTTCTCGCACTTGGCCTTATTGGCCAAGGCCCGGTCTGCGTACAAGGCGTAGACCGTGACAGCATTCAGGGCGACGTTCGGTTTGTCGACACCCTCACCCACATGGGCGCCACTGCAACATATGGGTCTCAAATGGTTACCGTCAGCGGCCGAGCCGTGGCAAGCGGCAATCGACTTCATGCCTTTGACCAAGACTTTAATTTGATCCCAGATGCGGCCATGACTGCAGCGGTGTTAGCGATTTATGCCGATGGGCCCTGCACTTTGCGCAACATCGGCAGTTGGCGAGTCAAAGAGACTGACCGCATTCACGCCATGGTGACCGAACTGCGTAAACTGGGTGCCGACGTCAGCTCGGGCGACGATTGGTTGACTGTTCACCCCATCGCCCACGATGCATGGCGACCCGCAACCATCCACACCTATGATGATCACCGCATGGCCATGTGCTTTTCTCTAGCCGCTTTTGGGCCAGTGCCTGTCACCATCGAAGATCCTGGCTGTGTGGCCAAGACCTTTCCTGACTATTTTGACCAATATCACCGCCTCGTCACATGATCAAACCGCCTCTTTTTGTGCCAGTCATCGCCATTGATGGCCCCACCGCCTCGGGTAAAGGCACCATTGCCCAGCGTGTTGCTTGGGCTTTGGGTTGGCACGTCCTGGACAGTGGTGCACTTTACCGGCTAGCGGCTTGGACGGTTTTGGATCGTAACGCGGATGCCAACGAAATCGGGCAAGTGGCGCGCCTAACACGCCGCATGGATGTGAAATTCGTGGGCGCTCAGACATTCATGGCGGGCGTTGACGTCACCGAACTGATCCGCCAAGAACATGTCGGCAACTTGGCCTCTCGCCTAGCGCCTCACGCAGCACTGCGAGAGGCTTTGCTTGATCGTCAGCGTGCTTTTAGAGTGCTCCCCGGCCTCGTTGCAGATGGTCGCGACATGGGGACGGTGGTGTTTCCTGATGCTCCGTTGAAGGTGTTTTTAACTGCTGATGTCCAGGCGCGCACAGCGCGCCGGTGCCACCAGTTAAGAGAGCGCGGAGAGTCGCCTGATGAACAAGCCGTTTTCCTCGACCTACAAAAGCGCGATGAACGCGACATGCAACGCGCGGTTGCCCCCTTGAAACCGGCCGACGATGCCCATGCGTTGGATACATCGACACTCACCGTTGATCAAACGGTTGATCACGTGCTCGCGCTCTGGCGTGCAACGCCGGCAAATCTCGTTGGCAAAAACTAAGCATTTGTTATAAAATAATTGTCAATTTGATAATTAATGACGAAAGGCTTTGCTTACCCATGAAATCCCCCCTCTTATTTCACAAGGGCTATTACGGCTCAATTGAACCCTCTTTGTCTGACGGCGTGTTGCGGGGCCGCGCGCTTTTTATCAACCAATACGTCACCTATGAGGCACTGACCGTTAGTGAGTTGCAACCCGCATTTGAGGCGGCTATTGTGGACTACCTAAAGAGCTGTGAAGCGGACAAAAAAGCGCCTGAACGCCCCTTTAGAGGTCAGTTCAACGTTCGTGTCGCACCGAACCTACACAAATCGGCGGCCTTGCGTGCACAACAAGAAGAAACCTCATTGAACACCGTTGTGGTTAATGCTTTGCAATATTACTTGAGCACAACCCACAATGAGGTAGCAGCACAAGGCAGCTAAACCGTACAATCGGTTTATTGTTTGAAACCTTAAGGCGAGATCGATGACAACGCTGGTTTTGTTTGATTTTGATGGTACTTTTGCCGACACGGCACCAGACATGGCCATGTCGGCCAACCGCCAACGCGAAAAAAGGGGCCTAAGCCCATTGCCGGTTTCGGTATTGCGTACCCACGTGTCAATGGGTGCCCGCGGGATGGTCAAGGCGTCCCTAGGCATTGACGCCGATCACCCATCGTTTGAATCCGCTAAAACCGAATTTTTGGCCGATTATGAACAAAACAGCACCATCAACACCCAGCTGTTTGAGGGCATTCCCGAGCTTCTTGAACAGATCAAAGCCGCTGGTATGCAATGGGGCATTGTGACCAACAAAATCACCCGGTACGCAGAACCCATTGTCAAATGGCTTGATTTGCCAGACTGTGCAGTGCTGGTTTGTGGTGACACGGTTGCTTATGCCAAACCTCACCCCCTGCCCTTGCAACATGCCGCCAAAACCGTGGGGGTTGAAGTTGATCGTTGCGTCTACGTTGGCGACGATCTGCGGGATATTCAAGCCGCCAAGTCAGCAGGCATGGCCTCAATTGCCGCAGCCTATGGCTACTGCGGCGATGAACACCCCGTTCACACCTGGCAAGCCGACACGATCGTGTCACACGCCAAGGAAATTTGGCCTGCCGTCGGACATCTCATCAAAACCTGAGCCTTTTTTGGCTAGTTCTGGGTTGGATGGCCTGACTCAACCCAGACTAGGTGTTATTAACGATTTGCAGTTTTGCCAATCTCAAGGCCACAATAGTAGCGATAACGGCTTTGACCAAATCACCCGGCAAGAAAACAACCACTGCCATGAGTGCGCGGTCAATGGACATGCCAGTGACCATGGCCAGCCAAGGCACGCCAATGGCGTAAACCACAATGGCGCCGCCGAAGACGGCCGCACCGAAGTTACGTGCAATCATGGCGGCTGTCGTTGTTTCACTCAAGCTGCGTGCGGCCAACCAACTCACCACAAATGCCCCTGGGATAAAGCCAAGGATGAAACCACCAGTTGGGCCCGCAAATACCGCTAGCCCACCGCGCCCACCCGGCAAAACAGGAAATCCTACCAGAGCCAGCACCACGTAGAGCAACATGGCCAAAGCCGCCAAACGCGGGCTCAAGATCAGGCCAGCCAACATCACCCCAAGCGTCTGCAAGGTGAGGGGCACAGGCACAAATGGCATCGGTAAAGGCGGAATGATGGCAAATACGATCACCAAAGCCGTGAATAGCGCAGCTCGTACCATTTGTTGCGTTGAGAGCGCCAAGCGCGGCGATTTATTGGTTGAATTCAAGGCTTACCCCAAAAAATTTAAACGGTTCATGTTACGAAGATCACTCATTATTATGGACTAACGCCCAGAGAATCCGCCACGGGCATCAATAGCATCAGCCATCTCATTGGCCCTTTGTAGCGTACGCACCAACATCGGCACTAGCAGCGCCAGTGGGCTGGCACGGTGACCACGGGCCGCTTGCGCCTCACGAATCTCATGCCACTGCTCAAGCAAAACGGGCATCAAACGCAATGAAATACCGAACATCAGCGCGACTTTATCAGCCTGCAACCATCCCCAGCGATCGAATGGCTGCAAAACCTTTTCAACGACTGCCATCATCGCGGTCACGCTCGTGGTTGACATCACCGAAACGGCAAATAGCAACAAAGCCAACAAACGGCACAACACAACCAAAGCTTGCTCAAATCCTGAAAAAAAACCGATGTACGTAACAATCGCCACCAACGAGATCAGTGGCCACAAGAAGACAGTTGACCAAGCGCGCGAGGCTGACATTTTCTTGGAAGGTGGCCAGTGGACGCTCAGAAAAACCAACCCCGCCACCACGGCGGCAACCCCCAATATGACTAGACGATCGGTTAATACCAAGGCGGTGCCCAGCGTAAAAAGAGACAGCAACTTTAATCCCGCCGGCCAACGGTGTAACCAAGTGACTTTTGATGTCTCGTTTGCTGATTGACCCGATGACATCATCCGAAATGCGCTCGATACCAAGACAACACCTCGGCGGCTGGGCCATCGGCCTGAACCGACGCCTGATCGATCACCAGCACGCGATCAAACGATTCGAGCATCGCCAAATCATGCGTTATCGCGATGACCGGCTGGTTCAATTGCTCAATGATCTGCAATAAGCGATTCCGAAATCGCAAGTCCAACTGTGTGGTTGGTTCGTCCAGCACCAATATGTTGGGCTGCATACAGAGCACACAGGCCAAGGCCACCAACTGCTTTTGACCACCAGATAATGTGTGGACAGCCCGCTCAGTCAAGTTGGCTATGTCTAACTGTTCGAGCGAGGTTTGAATTCGCGCCGCTCTTAGCGCCTTGTCTGGCAAAGAGGGTTTCAGGCCAAATGCCATATCCTCTTGCACCACGGGGAAAACAATTTGGTTATCCGGATTCTGAAAGAGAAACCCAACCTGCTGGCGCACGGCATTCAAATGATCAACCACGGGCAACCCATTGAAGACAACTCGCCCCGCGCTCGGAACCATTAAACCGTTGATCAGGCGCGCGAACGTACTCTTACCCGCACCGTTGGGTCCGATAATCCCAATTCGCGATTCAGACAGACTAATATTGAGGTCGCGCAGGATGGTGCTCTCACCTCGCTCAACGGAGACGGCTTGGAACTCGATTATCATGATGATTGAGGTCGATCGTACGTAGAAATATCCAACTGAACGAACCTTTTGATAAGAAGGCGATCAAAGAAAAGTCATGGAAAAATTAAACAAAACCGAGCAAGAATGGCGTGAATTACTTTCGTCAGAAGCATACTACGTTACCCGCCAGAAGGGCACCGAAAGCGCCTTCACGGGCGAGTTTTGGGACCACCGAGCCACCGGTATTTACCACTGTGTCTGTTGCCGCACTGCCCTCTTTGCGTCTGACACAAAGTTTGACGCGGGATGCGGATGGCCAAGCTACTTTGAGGCGATTGATCCAGCACTTATTGTCGAACACACAGACCGTACCCACGGCATGGTTCGCACGGAAGTGCTGTGTAAAACCTGCGACGCACACCTCGGTCACGTCTTTCCTGATGGACCGCCACCCACTGGGCTGCGTTATTGCATCAACTCGGCCTCCCTGACATTTGAGCCCATCGACGCATGAAAAAATTCCTTTTTGACCTATTTCCACTCATCCTATTTTTTGTGGCGTATCGGTTTGCCGATATTTATGTGGCAACGGCTGTGGCCATGGTGGCGGCCATTGGTCAAATTGCTTACATCAAAATACGGCGCCAACCCATTGAAGGCACCCATTGGATAAACTTAAGCGTGATTGTGGTGTTTGGTGGTGCTACCCTCTGGCTACAAAACGATGTTTTTATTAAGTGGAAGCCCACGGTGCTTTACTGGATGTTTGCCGTAATTCTGGTAGGCAGTCAGGTCTTTCTTGGGCGTAACCTGCTTAAAAAGTTGCTGGGCTCAAAGGTTACGATCGCCGAACAAGGCTGGCGCGGTTTAAACTTCATATGGTCTGGTTTTTTCGTGTTTGCCGGCGCTGTTAACTTATTTGTTGCCTTTTCTGGGTATTTTAGCGAATCCCAATGGGTAAACTTCAAAGTTTTCGGACTCATGGGAATGCTGGTGGTGTTTGTCATCGCACAATCTCTCTGGCTCAGTAAACACATGGTTGAACACGAATCACCCGCTGACCCGAACGAAAGTAGCCCATTATGACAAGCACCCACGAATCTTTACTTCAAGAGCGTTTGGTAGCGCTAAGCCCAGCGCACCTTGAAATCGAGAATGAATCGCACTTGCACGCCGGTCACGCCGGCAGCAAAGGCGGTGCAAGTCACTTCCGAGTTCACATCCAAGCCGACTGCTTCGAAGGCAAGCGCACGGTGGCCCAGCATCGTATGGTGTACGATCTTGTCACTGACCTGATGCCGTTTCCAATACACGCGCTGGCTTTACACACTTCTGTCCCTTCAAAAGGAAACTCATGAAACGTTTGACTCTATTTTTGGCTGCCGTTACTTTATCAGCGCCTCTTTATGCACAAAACATTGCCACCGTTAACGGTCAAGCAATCTCGCAAAAAAACTATGATCAATTCATTGAGCTGCTGGTAGCCCAAGGCGCTCCCGACACTCCTCAATTAAGAGAGCAAGTCAAAGAAGAAATGATCAACCGTGTGATCATGGTCCAAGCTGCTGAAAAAGCGGGCATTAACAAAAATGGCGCCATACAAACGGAGCTTGATTTGGCTCGCCAAGGCATTTTGGTGCGCGCATTGATGGCCGACTACTTAGAAAAGAACCCAGTAACAGATGCTGTTCTTAACGCTGAATACGACAAGATGAAGAAAGAACAAGGCGAAGTCATGGAGTTCAGCGTGCGCCACATTTTGGTTGAAGAAGAGGCCGCAGCCAAAGACATCCAAAAGAAATTGATGGACAAGTCAGCCACTTTTGAGGAGTTGGCCACTGCGCAGTCCAAAGATCCTGGTAGCGCTGCACAAGGCGGTAGCTTGGGATGGGCACAAGCCGACAACTATGTCGAGCCTTTTGCCAAGGCCGTGCAGTCCACACCAAAAGGTCAAATGGCCCCTGCTCCCGTTCAAACACAATTTGGCTGGCACGTGATTGAAGTGGTTGACGAGCGACCCGTGGCCTTCCCACCACTGGCACAAGTCAAAGAGCAGCTAGAAGAAATGGTGCGTCAACAAGCACTGGTTGATTTCCAGAAAAAGCTGCGTGATCAAGCAAAAATTCAATAAGCGGTTGATTCGACAGCGCCCGAAAATCGCTGCTTAAATGACCAAAGGGGTTAGCTATCGCATGGCTAACCCCTTTTTTTTAAATCTCACCAAGCAAAGACTTCAATCCACTCTCGTCGATCACTGACACATTCAAAGACTGAGCCTTGGCGAGCTTGCTGCCGGCGTCTTCGCCAGCCACCACGTAAGCGGTCTTTTTAGATACAGAACCACTCACTTTACCGCCAGCCGACATAATTGCCTCAGCCGCCTGCTCTCGAGTCCATGTGGGCAAAGTGCCAGTGAGCACAAAGGTCAGCCCAGATAATCCCGACTGCTGTGGCCGTGTCACCAAAGGCTGCGGTTCGATACCTTGATCGAGCAAGGCCACAACAACTTCTCGGTTATGCGGCTCGGAAAAGAAATGACTGATCGATTGAGCAACCACGGGGCCAACATCAGAGACACTCAACAATTCTTCTTCGCTTGTGTGCATCAAGCCTTCGATCGAGCCGAAGTGGCGGGCGAGATCGCTCGCTGTGGCTTGGCCCACATGGCGTATGCCGAGTGCAAAGATAAATCGATCAAGCCCGGGTTGGCGTGCCGCCTCAATGGCTTGAACGATGTTTTGTGCCGATTTAACACCCATGCGGTCGTAAGCAGCGAGCTCAGTAACCGTTAAAGTGAAGAGATCACCCAATGACTTCACCCGGGCGCGATCAACGAGTTGTTCAACCAGTTTGTCACCCAAGCCATCAATATCTAAGGCTTTACGACCGACCGCATGAATCAAGCTTTGTTTACGTTGAGCCCCACAGAACAGGCCGCCCGTGCAACGCGCGACCGCCTCACCCTTGGGCTTCTCTATGGCAGAGCCACAAACCGGGCATGCGCTGACCATTTGAAAGACTTGTGCGTGTGCAGGGCGTGCCGATAACACTGGCCCTACTACCTCAGGTATGACATCGCCGGCTCGACGCACCGCCACGGTGTCACCAATTCTGACGTCCTTGCGTATGATCTCGTCCTCATTGTGCAAGGTCGCATTCGTCACCGTCACACCACCCACAAAAACCGGTGCCAAACGTGCCACCGGTGTGATGGCGCCCGTGCGTCCAACCTGCAGGTCAATACCCAACAGCTCAGTCATGGCCTCTTGCGCAGGAAATTTGTGTGCCAGGGCAAAGCGTGGCGCACGTGCCACAAACCCCAAGACACGTTGCGCTTGCCGCGAATTGACTTTGTAGACCACCCCGTCAATATCGTAGGGCAAGGCGCTACGGCGCTCGCCCACGGCGCGGTAATAGTTGAGTAACCCAAGCGACCCGGACACCGTGGCGTGCGCCTCTTGGTTCACTGGCAACCCAAGTTTTACTAGCCACTGTAGCACCGCACCATGGGTGGCAGGCAATGAGTCACTGACCTCGCCCAAGCCGTAAGCAAAAAAACGTAAGGGCCTTTGCGCTGTGATTTTTGAGTCAAGTTGGCGCAAGCTTCCCGCCGCCGAATTGCGGGGATTAACGAATATTTTTTCTTGTCGCTGCGCCTGCATGACATTTAAGCGCTCAAAATCAGCATGATTCATAAGTACTTCACCGCGCACCTCCAAAACAGCAGGGGCAGGATTGTTTAATCGTAGCGGTATCGATCGAATGGTTCGAATATTGGCCGTGACGTCTTCACCCGTTTGGCCATCGCCGCGCGTAGCCGCTTGCACCAGTCGCCCTGACTCGTAGCGCAAACTAATGGCCAAACCGTCAAGCTTGAGTTCGCAGGCGTACTCGATAGTCTCACCCGGTTTGATGACACCGGCTTGTACCAATGTGTCAGCAACCCGTTTGTCAAAAGCCAATACTTCTTCTTCGTCAAAGGCATTGCCAAGCGACAACATGGCAACTGCGTGTGTAACCGCAGAAAACGCAGCAAGTGGTGCTGCACCAACCCGCAGGGTCGGCGAGTCACTGGTCAAAATTTCTGGAAAACGTTGCTCTAATACCTGCAACTCACGCATTAGCGCGTCATATTGAGCGTCACCGATCGTGGGTTGGTCGTGCACGTAATAAGCCTGGTTGTGCTGCTCAATCTCGATACGCAGGTTCGCGGCCCTTGCCAACACATCATCAGGCGCTGTGACATGCGGACCCAACATCAGGCAAATACCCGCCGTGCCCGTTGACTACCCGCAGGCAATCCTGCGGCTTCGAGCTGCCCATAAAGTGTCTGAAGCTGAAGATCAATGGCAACATCAGCCCCAGGCGCTAAGGCATTGCCCTGATCATCCACCAGCTCCGCCCCCACTCGTCTAGATAGCTCAAGGCCAATCTCAAGCATCCGGCCAAATGCCATGGAGTTGGCTGGACTACGCGGCACATCAAGCAAAAGGGTCAACCGATCAATACCAGCCATGCCGGCATCAAACGCCTCATTGTCAACGCGCGACAATGTAAAGCACTCAAGACCGTGATCACCAATCCAGACCAGACGACTTTCTTGCTCAACAAAACCCATCGCTTTGGCAGCATCCACCACATCTTCAATAGGGCGTTGCGCCGATAGCAAAAGCGTCAAACCTACTTGCGCATCAAGGGTTGCACAGGTGCTGTCAAGATGTGCCGCACGATCCAGAACCTCGTGCTGCTCAGGCCCCTCGACACTAGCATCAAGCTTTTCTGCTAGGGCCTGCGCGCTGCCCCAAAGCTGAGACCACTCAATGGCCGTGATGGCGCCACTGCGATTGGCCATCAGAACTGCCAGCTGTATGGCCACATACTCAGTGTCCTCACCCAACTGGGTCACCAGCGAACCTTCCATGGTCTGAAGGAATAAACGAACAGCTCGACGACCAGCGCCGCGAAAATCATACAAATGTGGCGTCAGTGCTCGGCCTGCCATTGGGGCTGGCAGATGCAATTCAATCACCACTTCGGTTACTGAATCAGGCTCTTGAATAAGAGCACTCGTGGGAAGCTCACCAATTGGTACTGAAACTGTCTCAGATTGAGGCGTGGCTGGCTCCAAACCCAAATGACCCAGTCCAAACCCAGGCTCCTTGCGTGAATTGTCGACACCGGACTCTCGCAACAAAGGATCTTCGTCAAGCACCGGTAAATGGTCTTGCATCTTGAGCCGAGTGCGACGGTCTTGCCACCAATTGAAACCAACGATGGCGACAATAACGATAACCCCAAGCACGATCAGGCTGATCTGCAACTCGCTCATGCCTTCCCCTTGAAAAAAACCTTGTTTTAAGCCACTTCAGCCGTTAACTGTAGCGCTGAATCAATATCCACCGCCACAATGCGTGAAACACCTTGCTCTTGCATTGTCACACCAATCAAATGACGGGCCATTTGCATCGCAATTTTGTTGTGCGAAATGAAAAGAAACTGTGTTTGATCACTCATGCCGCTGACCAAATTGGCGTAACGCTCAGTGTTGGCATCATCGAGCGGCGCATCAACTTCATCGAGCAAACAAAACGGAGCTGGGTTCAATTTAAACAACGCAAAAACCAAAGCCGTCGCAGTGAGCGCTTTTTCACCACCAGAAAGCAAGTGAATGGTCGAATTGCGCTTGCCTGGCGGCTGCGCCATGACCTGAACGCCAGCGTCTAAGATCTCTTCGCCGGTCATCACCAACTTGGCATCGCCACCACCGAAGAGTTTAGGGAACAGGCGTCCAAAGTGACCATTGACCTCATCGAAAGTGGTTTGTAACAACTCACGAGTCTCACGATCGATCTTGTTGATAGCATCTTCGAGCGTTTTGATGGCACTTTGAAGATCATCGTATTGAGATTGCAAGAAGTCCTGTCGCTCGCGTGCTGCGGAAAGCTCATCAAGCGCGGCCAAGTTAACTGCCCCCAAGTCTTCAATTTGTCGATTGGTGCGCTGCACTTCGCCTTGTAACCAGCCAATCTTACGCATGTCTTCGTTACCCTGCTCTTCGATGGCTTTGGCCAGAGCAAATCGATCCACTGCCTGCTCGTCAAGTTGCTGGGCGAACTGCTCAGCAGACAATCGAGCGGCCTGCTCTTGGAGCTGTAACTCGGTGATCACCTCGCGCTGAGGCTGCAAAGAGCGCTCAAGCGACAAGCGCGCCTCATCGGCCTCTCTAAGCTGGGCCGCAAGCGCATCCATTTCAACTCGCAAACGTGCTAAGACTGCTTCTTTTTCTGTGCGTAAAACCAGCGCCTCTTGCAAACCATTCTCAGGCGTCTGTGCGTCTAATGCGCTCAGTTCGTCAACCAAAGCCGCAGACTCCGTTGCAGCCCGAGACTGTTGCTCGCTAGCCAACTGCAAGTTTCTTTCTAACTCGGCAATCCTCGCTCGAGTACCGCGCTGTGCAAAGACACCTTCCTGTTCGGCGCGCTCACGTTCACGCAATTGCTCACGAATCTGATTGGCTAGATCGGCCAGCTGCTCGCCCGCCATTTCGACTTCGGCAAATGCCCCTTGTTTTTCAGCCAGTTGCTCATCAAGCGTCTCGAAGGTCTGCTCGGCCTCATCGCGTTGAGCCGTGAGTGCTTCCTGCTGACCGAGTAACTCAAACAGCTCTTGATCGAGTTGTGACGAGCGTTGCGTGCGCTGAAGCGTTTCTTGCTGCAACTTGGTGAAGGCAAGCTGCAAACTGTGGGCGTGCTGCGTCAGTTCTGAGACGCGTTGGCGCGCGGGTACAACGGCTGCTGATGCTTGTTGCCAAGCCACTTCGGCGCGTGTCGCGTCGGCTCGGGCTTGGTCGGCAATCAATTGGTTTGCTTTGATTTCGCGTTGCAGGTTTTCAATTTCCTGCTGACGTGCCAACATCCCCGCCTGCTCTGAATCAGGTGCATAAAAACGCACAGAATAAGCATCAACCAAGTGACCAGCAGGCACGACCCAGGCGCCACCCGTAGGCAATTGGTCGCGCTTGGCCAGTGCATCTGCCAAGTTTTCGGCAATAAAAACCTGACTCAACCAGCCCTGCATCAGTGTTTTTAGCGCTGGTTCATTGGTTTGCACCAAAGAGGCCAGCGAGTTCAAACCCGCAACCCCTGTCGGTGCCGCTGCCGGGACAGGCAACTGGAAAAAAGCCAATCGCGCCGGCGGGGCGTCTTCTGCAAAGGCTTGCGCCCAAGATAGGCTGCTGACTTCCAAGCCTGTCATTCGCTCACTAAGCGCAGCCTCAAGCGCGGACTCCCAACCTTGAGCCACATTTAACTTTTTCCATAAGCGAGGCAACTGCCCCAGCTCATGACCTGCCAGCCAAGGCTCAAGGGTGCCCGATTTCTGTACATCTTCTTGTAATCGCACCAACGCTGAGCAACGAGCTTCGAGCTGAGACAGGGCTGTGGATTGGACCTGCGCTTGGTCACGTGAAAGGCTGCGCTGCTCGTCGGCCTGCGGTAGAGCCGCTTCTAAATCTGACAGGACAGCCTGTGATTCTTCGAGCAGCTGATCGGCCGCTTGCTTATCACCCGTTAGCCGTTCGAGGGCGTGAGAATCGGGCTCAACGAGCTCTTTGCATTGCGCTTGCAGGCGCTCTTGGCGCTGGTCAAGGGACTGGATTTGGCGCTGTGCATCACTTAGCCGCTGTGAGACGAGCGCCATGTTTTGTTCTAGTTTTGCCAATGCACTGCGCATTTGGTCGCGCTGAGCAGCCGCCTCGCGTACCTTTTGTTCGGCGGCGGGCAATTGTTCTTGTACCGATTGGGCAGACTGTTGCGCCTGTTCGAGTGCAATGGCTTGGGCCTCGAGCGCGCCACGCTCAACTTCTAACTGGTCAGTACAGTGAGCGATTTGGGCGCGCCACTCTTGCTCTTGGGCTTGCAATTGAGTCTGGCGCGATGACAGGCGCTGACGTGCATCAACCAGATGCCGGATCTCGGCCTCAAGGCTGCTGACCCGAGCGTTGACCTCGTATAAAGCACCTTGCGCAGAATGAACCGCATCACTTGAGGCGTAGTGCGCTTGACGGCGAGTTTCAAGTTCAGACTCGAATTGCCGTAATTTTGCGGTGGCTTCTTCTAGGGCGCTTTGTGCTTGTTCTGTTTTTTGAAACAAGCGCGCTTTATCGTCGTGCGCAGCTTTCTCACGCCAATACCAAAGAGCGTGCTGCTTGAATTGCCCTTCTTCTTGCAACTGGCGGTATTGGGCCGCCACTTGAGCTTGGCTCTCTAATTTAACGAGTTGCGAGGTCAATTCCTGCAAAATATCTTCGACACGAACCAAGTTTTCTCGCGTGTCGTGCAGCCTGTTTTCAGTTTCTCGGCGACGCTCTTTGTAGCGCGATACGCCAGCAGCTTCTTCTAGGTAAACCCGCAGCTCTTCGGGCCGAGCCTCAATCAAACGACTGATCATCCCTTGGCCAATAATTGCATACCCACGAGTACCCAACCCCGTGCCCAAGAAGATATCGTGCACGTCGCGCCGGCGAACCTGCTGGTTGTTGACCAAGTAGCTGCTCGTGCCGTCTCGGGTGAGCACTCGCCGCACAGAGATTTCGCTAAACGTACTCCACTGACCCGCTGCCCGACCATCACTGTTATCGAACACCAACTCGACCGATGCCCGACCAGACGGCTTTCTGTCGCTAGAACCGCTAAAAATAACGTCCTGCATGGATTCACCACGCAGCTCGGTGGCACGTGTTTCACCCAGCACCCATTTGACAGCATCAATGATGTTGGACTTACCACAACCATTAGGTCCCACAATACCCACCAGCTGGCTGGGAGTCGGAATAACAGTGGGGTCAACGAAGGACTTAAACCCAGCAAGTTTTATTTGTGTCAGGCGCACGTTTGCTCACAGTGACAATCACTTATCACTGAATAATAACGCACACATGAAAAGCCTTAAGGCTATACTCAGCCGCAATCGAACTTGGGGATTGTTAGTGACACGGGGCTTTTATTTGGTCATGGCAGCACAGGCGTTGTCTTCTTTGGCTGACAACGCTCTGTTTATTGCCGCCATCGCGCTACTCCAAGAATTACACGGTCCCGATTGGATGGCGCCGATGATGAAATGGTGGTTCGCAGCCACCTATGTCCTTTTGGCGGCCTTTGTTGGCGCATTTTCGGACGCTTTTCCCAAAGGGCGCGTGATGTTTATCACCAACGCCGTCAAAATCCTGGGCTGTCTAATTATGTTTTGGTACGGTATTTTTGGCCTATCCCAGACCGGTCAAACCTATTTGGTTGTAGCCGCCTTTGCCTTGGTTGGTGTGGGTGCAGCCGCCTATTCACCCGCCAAGTACGGCATCGTGACCGAAATGTTGCAACCCACGGACCTTGTCAAAGGCAATAGTTGGATTGAGGGGCTCACCGTCACCTCTATTATCTTGGGCACAGTACTCGGTGGCTTTTTGATTTCGCCCCTTGCGTCCGATTTCTTGCTCAAAAACCAAACCTTGTCTCATTACGTACAAACACCAGCAGAAGCGGCCATTCTTTGTATTGCCTTGATTTACGCAGCGGCAGCCGCCTGTAACCTACTCATACCAGCCACAGGTATCAAGTACCCTGAACAACACACCAACCCAATCCGCTTGGTCAAGGCGTTCGCCGGTTATGTGCAAATTTTGTGGCGCGACCGGTTGGGTCAAATTTCGCTGGCCGTCACCACCCTATTTTGGGGCGCTGGCGCCACCCTACAACTCATTGTCATTGAATGGGGTCGAAGTCACCTCGGCTACCGGCTTGATCAGGCCTCCATCTTAATGGGAGTGACAGCCTTTGGCACGATCTTCGGGGCTGTGTTTGCCAGTCGTGTGCCGCTGCGCAAAGCATTAAGCGTTTTGCCAATGGGCGTTTTTATGGGTCTGATTGTGTTGGTGATGCCCTTGGTCAGTGACAAATGGGAGGTTTACAGCCTGTTGTTACTGATTGGCGGGCTCTCGGGCTATTTCGTCGTCCCCATGAACGCATTGCTGCAGCACCGCGGCCATTTGCTGCTATCTGCTGGCCATTCTATTGCCGTTCAAAACTTCAACGAGCAGTTGAACATTTTGTTAATGCTCGGCACCTACGCTCTGATGCTAAGCCTTGATCTACCCATCAACACAATTATCGTCATTTTCGGTGTTTTAGTTGCCGCATTGATGTTCTTAATCATTGTGTTTAGCCGACGCAATCTAAAAAAACACCCCGGCTTGGTAGACGAAATCGGAAGGCAAGGGCACGGCACCGCTCTTTAACTCAAGCAAATCGTGCGTCGGCAAGCCTCCTCGGCTTAAATAAATCCAATCGTTTATTGCGCAATCGACAATCGGACATATACTAATCATTCCAAGTTTGGGCTTGTTAGCTTGCTAAAACAGTTGCCAAGCTCAATCTTTTGGTTCTTAAATAATGTTTCGGAGACAACCATGAAACTACTTATTACAGCCGCCGCTCTCGCAATGGGCCTATCTGCCCTGCCCGCCACGGCTCAACAAACACAATTCATCACCATCGGAACCGGTGGCGTCACTGGCGTTTACTACCCCACTGGCGGTGCTATTTGTCGAATGATGGCACGCACACGTGCCGACCATGGCATTCGCTGCGGCGCTGAGTCGACCGGCGGATCGGTATACAACGTCAATGCGGTTCGTGCCGGCGAGCTTGAGTTCGGTGTAGCCCAGTCAGACGTCCAATTCAAAGCACTAAATGGCGTTGACAGCTTCAAGGCCCAAGGCGCCAACCCTGACTTGCGTTCAGTGTTTTCGATTCACCCTGAGCCCTTCACCGTGGTTGCACGCAAAGACGCCGGCATCAAAAACTTTGAAGACCTCAAAGGCAAGCGTGTCAACGTGGGCAATCCTGGGTCGGGACAGCGCTCCACCATGGAAGTGTTGATGAAGAAAATGGGTTGGACGATGGACGACTTCGCGCTGGCCTCAGAGTTGCAAGCAGCCGAGCAGTCACAAGCCCTTTGTGACAACAACATCGACGCGATGGTTTATACGGTTGGACACCCTTCAGGCTCCATTCAAGAAGCCACAACGGCTTGCGATTCCGTACTTGTAACTGTCAACAATGACAGCGTGACCGCTTTGGTTGAAGAGAACCCCTTCTACCGCACCGCAATCATTCCTGGTGGCATGTACCGAGGCAATGACATCGACACCAACACGTTTGGGGTTGGCGCCACGCTAATTACCAGTGCTGGCGTGCCTGATGATGTCGTTTATGCCTTGGTCAAAAGCGTGTTCACCAACATAGACCAATTCCGTGGCTTGCACCCTGCTTTCGCTAACCTAGATCCAAAGCAAATGGCCTCAGATGGCCTATCAGCACCGTTACATCCTGGTGCAGAAAAGTACTACCGTGAGGCTGGCTTGCTGAACTAAGCGGGTTACCACTTCGCTAGAGGGCAAGGTCGCGGGGGATACCCAAAACCTTGCCCTAATTTTTTGTTGTTGGTGAAAGTCAAAAAAAAGACCTACCCTGCCGGCATATCCTTTTAAGCTGGGGTTTTTCGCCTAAAGACGACAAACGAACCACTAAATCAGTCACTAACCATGAATCAGTCTACGAACACCACTGATATCACCACTGATGCTGGCACTGCCCACCGCCAGTTCAATGATGATGAGTTGCAAGACTTGGTCGCCAATACTGACACTGGCGCAAGGCAACCCATAAATCGCTTTGTTGTTTTACTGATTGCGGCTGTGGCTTTTTCTTGGTCACTATTTCAATTGTGGATTGCACAACCGCAGCTTTGGTTTGCCGAGTACTTCTCTGTTCTAAACTCCTCACAAACGCGACCCGTGCACTTGGCATTTGCTATCGCGCTGGCCTTCTTGGTATTCCCTGCGCTGAAATCATCGTCAAGACAACGCATTCCCGTCACGGACTGGTTATTGGCTGCAGCCGGTGCTGGGTGCTCACTGTATATCTTTTATTTCTCGCGCGATCTGGCTCTGACAGCGCGTGCGGGATTACCCACCGAGCAGCAACTGATTATTGGCGCTGTTGGGGTCGTGCTCTTATTAGAAGCTTCTCGACGCGCACTCGGACCGGCGTTGACGGTTGTTGCAGCGCTTTTTTTAACTTACGCCCACATGGGCCAAGGCTGGTTAATTCCTGACATCATCGCGCACAGCGGCCTCTCACTGACCGTCTTGATCAACGCGCAATGGCTCGACACTGGCGGCGTTTTCGGTATTCCACTAGGCGTCTCAACTGCTTTTGTGTTTTTGTTCGTTTTATTTGGCTCCATGCTCGATAAGGCGGGAGCTGGCAACTACTTTATTCAACTGGCTTTTGCTGGCCTTGGCAGCCTGAGGGGTGGCCCTGCCAAGGCTGCCGTAGTGGGTTCAGCCATGACTGGATTGATTTCGGGTTCATCTATTGCCAACGTTGTGACTACAGGTACCTTCACCATCCCACTGATGCGCAAGGTCGGATTCACCGCTGAAAAAGCAGGTGCCGTCGAAGTGGCGAGCTCCGTTAATGGTCAGATCATGCCGCCTGTCATGGGCGCTGCGGCATTCTTGATGGTCGAATTCGTGGGCATCTCGTATTTAGAAGTGATCAAACACGCGTTCATTCCTGCTGTGATTTCGTACATTGCGTTAGTCTATATCGTTCATTTGGAAGCACTCAAGCAAGACATGCCAGCGCTAGGGCCGGCAAAAAGCTTGACCAGTATGTTTCTTAAAACCCTCGCCGGCTTTGTCGTGGCGGGGACGTTATTTACTGGACTGATATACGGTGTTCGTGGTCTTCAAGGCGTGGCCCCGAGCATTGCAGATCCCATCATTGTGTTTTTGGCACTGGCGCTTTACGTGTTGGTGGTTCGAATCGCCGCGCAGCGCGAGGACTTGAGTCCCGATCAAACACTGACCGGTGACATCAAACTGCCTAGCATTGGCAAAGTGTTTCCAACGGGCCTGCATTACCTATTACCCATTGTGGTGTTGGTTTGGTTTCTCATGGTTGAAATGCAATCGCCAGCGAAATCCGCTTTTTACGCGGTTCTCACCATGATCATGATCGTACTCACACAGCGTCCCTTGAAAGCCCTGTTTCGCCGAACCAGCATCCTTGCGGCTGTGCGTCACGGTGCAAGCGACTTGATAGAGGGTATGATCGCCGGTGCACGCAACATGATTGGCATTGGCGTTGCTACGGCAGCAGCTGGCATCATTGTGGCGATCGTCACCCGCACCCCGATTGGCACTGAATTGGCTGGCTTGGTTGACACCTTAGCCGCTGGTAACCTGATGCTCATGTTGCTACTGATCGGTGCCTTTTCATTGATTCTCGGTATGGGCTTACCGACCACGGCTAACTACATCGTGGTTTCTTCGCTGATGGCCTCAGTGGTGGTCACACTTGGCGCGCAAGAAGGTTTGATCGTCCCGCTGATCGCCGCTCACTTATTTGTTTTCTACTTCGGCATCATGGCTGATGTCACCCCGCCTGTCGGTCTTGCGAGCTTTGCTGCCGCAGCGGTTTCAGGCGGCGACCCGATCCGCACCGGCTTTATCGCATTCTTTTATTCGCTGCGCACCGTGGCACTGCCCTTTTTATTCATCTACGACCCCACCCTTATTCTCTACGGTATCGATTTGGGTACCTGGCAGGGTATCTTTCAAGCCAGCACGGTATTTGTTATCGCCACCATAGCCATGCTGTTGTTTGCAGCCGCCACTCAGGGTTACTTCTTGGCGCCTTCTCGCTTCTGGGAAAGTGCTGCATTGCTGCTCGTGGCTTTCACACTTTTTGTTCCAAGCTTTTGGCTTGACCGTGTACAAGCCCCCTTTGATCAGAAGCCGCCTGCCACGCTAGCGCAAATGGTGGACCAGCTTCAGACAGGCGAGCGGCTGCGGTTTGTGGTTCAAGGGCCTTCTTTCACCACCGGCGAGCCAACCAGCCTGACCATCTCGCACGTAGCTGGACCAAACGACCCCAGCACGAAACGCTTAGAAGGCGACGGGCTCATCATGTTGCCTGTACAAGATCGCTTGTTTTTGGATGAACCCGTATTTGGCTCTAAGTTCCAAGAGCAACTCAAAAACTTTGATTTTTACTTAGACAATCGTGTTGAAATCACCAAAGTAATGGTGGCGGCAGACCGTTTGCCCAAGCAGGTTTTTTACCTGCCTGCCATCTTTCTCTTGTTGATTGTGATTATTTTTCAGCGCCGACGGCAAACCAAGCCAGCGTTTTAGGGAGACTCCTCATGACAAAAAGTATCTTGTTGGCGATCGATTTGTCTGATCCTGAGAGCAGCAATCAGGCGCTCAAGGGCGCCTTAAGCTTGCTTGATGACGCAGACACTTTACATGTTGTATCCGTGCTACCACCGTTTGGTTTGGCCATGGCAACTGGCATTTTAGGCAAAGACTTTGAAAAGAAAGCGCTTTTAAACTTTGGGCATACGCTTGAGCAATGGATCCTAGAAAATGTACCCGAATCTGTTAATACTCAGCCCCATGTTTTGCACGGCACGGTTTATCATGAAGTCTTGATGGCGGCCGATAAATTAGCGGTTGACGTGATTGTTTTGTCTGCCCACCGACCGGCGTTTAAAGATTACTTTTTAGGCCCAAATGCTGCTCGCATCGTTCGCCACGCCAATCAATCCGTCTACGTCGTTAGGAACTAATTGACATGTCAAACCACATTTTTGGTCGTTCTACCCGTGGGACACTGCCCACCGCTGTCAAAGGTGACGGTTGCTACTTGATTGACAGCAACGGTAAACGATACTTTGACGGATCAGGTGGTGCGGCGGTTTCTTGCTTGGGGCACTCAGACCCCCACGTGCGCCAAGCCATTCACGACCAAATCGAGCAACTGGACTTTGCACACACGAGTTTTTTCACCACTGAACCCGCTGAGCGACTCGCCGATCGACTGATTGAACACGCACCGGCCGGCATCGATCGAGTCTACCTGGTGTCCGGTGGCTCAGAAGCGGTAGAAGCCGCTATCAAGTTGGCACGCCAGTACTTTTTAGAAATCGGTGAGCCATCGCGCCATCGCGTGATTGCACGGCGCCAGAGTTACCACGGCAATACGCTAGGGGCCTTGGCCGCTGGCGGTAACGAATGGCGCCGCGCCCAGTTTTCACCGCTGTTGGTTGACACCACACACATTTCGCCCTGCTTTGAATACCGCGGCAAACGCGATGATGAAAGTCAACATGACTATGGTCAAAGAGTTGCCAACGAACTTGAACAAGAAATCCAAAGGCTCGGTCCTGACTCTGTCATGGCCTTCATTGCGGAACCTGTTGTTGGGGCCACGACTGGCGCTGTGGCCGCTGTACCCGGCTACTACAAGCGCATCCGTGAAATCTGTGACCAATACGGTGTGCTGCTGATTTTGGACGAAGTCATGTGCGGCATGGGCCGCACGGGCTACCTCTTTAGCATTGAAGCCGATGGTATCACCGCCGATATGATCACCATTGCGAAGGGCTTGGGTGCGGGCTACCAACCCATCGGTGCGTTGCTAGCCAGCAAAAAAATCTACGATGCGGTTGCCACTGGCACCGGCTTCTTCCAACACGGCCATACCTACCTTGGACACCCCGTTGCGGCGGCGGCGGCTAACGCTGTGTTGGATGTGTTAATTGAAAAAAATCTTTTGACAAATGTACGCGAAAAAGGCGACAAGCTAGATGCTGCGCTTCGCGCGGCACTCGGCGACCACCCTAACATTGGCGACATCCGCGGCCGAGGCCTGTTCCGTGGTATCGAGCTGGTTGCCGATCGCAACAGCAAAACGCCTTTTGACCCCGCCATAAAGTTACACGCCAAGATTAAGGCGCAAGCCATGAATCACGGCCTGCTTTGCTATCCCATGGGCGGCACCATTGACGGGCAACGTGGCGATCACATCCTCTTGGCGCCCCCCTTCATCATCGAAGATGAGCAAATCGATGAGGTCGTCAGCAAGTTAAAAAATGCGATTGAAGGGGCGCTCGCGAGCTAAGATTAGACAAAACTAAACCTTCGGGGCCAAGAGCGCATGCACTCGCTTAAGGTCTTCCCAGGCGAGTCGCTTGTCTGTTGGGCGTCGTAGCAAATAGGCGGGGTGGTAGGTCACGACAACCGGTGTGGGGTTCTCACCGGCGGTCACCGCCTGCATCTCTTGGCGCAATTTCTGTAACGGTTCTTTGGTGTTAAGCAAAGCATGTGCGGCAAAACGGCCCATCGCTAACACCACGGTTGGGCGTAACAATTCAATTTGCCTTAACAAATAAGGCGAGCAAGCCAAAATTTCGTCTTCGCGCGGATTTCGATTGGCTGGTGGGCGGCACTTCACCACATTGGTGATGAACACTTGCTCAAACCGATCTAAATGAATCGCTTGCAACATGTTGTCAAGCAATTGCCCCGAACGCCCAACGAAAGGGAGCCCCTCGATGTCCTCTTGTTCGCCGGGCGCTTCACCAACAATGAGTACGCTCGGCTTGGCACTGCCTTGGCCAGCAACCGCTTGCGTGCGTTGCTCGCACAAGCTGCAGGCTTGGCATTCTCGGATCATTGCCTGCAGTTGTTCTAAGTTTTGTTGTTTCACAGAGTCGCCCATGTGAATGGACTGCCGTTCAATGGTTGGCATGGATATCTGTGCCCCACCGCGTACCTTGGGCTTTTTGAGTGCCTCTAAGGCTACTTTTAACGCCTCTGGGGGGGGCGCCACTGGTGCCTGTTTGATCGTCGCTGATGGGCTTTCAGAAAACGACGTCAACACGACTTTGGCCTGAGCCACTTGCCCAGTCTCAACCGACGGCGTCACGGCAGGTTTTGATGCCTCTTCTGTCACGATCCATGGCACGTTGACGCCCATGGCCAAGAGCCATGCGTGTTGCATGGCAGAAACTGGCACCTGCAATACGGGTTTGCGCGACAAAGGCATGGGGGTGGTGGGTTTAACCATGGGATTTAATCAAGTCTCGCCAATCCGTCGAGACATCACAATAGCATCCTCTCGTTGGCCGCGGGCCGCTGGGTAATACCCTTTGCGCCGACCGATCTCTGTAAAAGAGTGTTGGGCGTAGAACGCCAACGCACTTGTATTAGAGGGCCTGACTTCTAACAGCACTCGTCCCAAGGCCAACATTTCGGCATGGCGCTCAACCTGGTTCAGAAGTATTGAACCCACGCCACCGCGGCGTGCATCGCTGGCCACCGCAACCACCAGCACGTGCACTTCCTCAATTGCCGGCATCGCCACACAAAAGCCAATCAACTGGCCCTCGCGTCGAACAACCCAGGCGGGATAATTCGCCGCCAGCGCATCCTCAAAATGACGACGGCTCCACGGAAAGGCTTGTGATTGCAGTTCAAGCTCAACGACGGCTGACAAATCCTGTACCGACATCGGCAAGATCAGGTCAGTGGCCGTGATCGCCACTTTGGGGTTTCCACCTGCACCTTGTTTCCTTTCTACTGTCGTAAAAGCCACCTTATCGCGCAAGTACATGGGCATCGCTCGTTCAGGCGCAACCGTTTGTCCCGCTTGCCAGCGGCCTAGCGCCACCGATGCAATGTGACGCGCTGTCGGTAGCGCTTGCTCATCGTGCCAGGCGATGGGCATGGCCTTAAAAGCGGCCAGGGTTTCACCAGCCAGACAACGTGAAACCACTTGCCAGCCTTGCCCGACGAACTCGGCCCCTACCTTAACGCCGACAGCGCGGCGCCAGTAGAACAAGCGTGGTGCAATAAAACGTTCAATATCAGCCGCACCAATCAGAATCGGGGGTTGTAACTCTCTTAAGCCAGGTCCATAAACCGCAAAATAAATCTCATCCATCCGGGCATCTAAGGCCACCATCGTCAGGCACGGTTGTTCACGCGCAAAACCAGCAGCCACCGCCAATAATGAATTGACCGGTACCAGCGGCAAATCTAGTGCGTAGGCAATAGACTGGGCCATGCTACAGCCCAAACGAATCCCTGTGAACGCCCCCGGCCCCTGGCCGAAGGCCACTAGCCCGAGGTCATGGCGTGAGATGTTGGCCTGCGCCAAGACAGCATCGATCAACGGAAGTACACTCTGGGCATGTCCTAGCGCTCCCTGAACGCACTGTTCGTAAACAAGTAGCGGTGTTTCAGCGGGTTGTGCCAGTGCAATGCTACAGACAGGGGTGGAAGTCTCAATGGCCAAAATCGGTTTCATGGCCCTATTGTAATGAACCAACTACCGGGCCCGTCGTCTTATCGGTACTGTCCTCACTAAAAGAACGTTATTCATATGATGTTGCAAACACAATCCAGTGCTAAACGCCGCTCGGGATCCAACATTTTGGTGGTCGATGATGACCCAAGATTACGGGATCTGCTGCGACGTTATTTGACAGAACAAGGCTTTCAGGTCTTTGCCGCTGAGGACGCTACGTCCATGGACCGGGTTCGGGCCGTTGAACGCTTAGACTTGATCGTGCTTGATGTGATGATGCCCGGCGAAGACGGCATGAGTGTCTGCCGGCGTTTGCGTCAAGCCCGTGATCAGACACCCATCATCATGTTAACCGCCAAAACCGAAGACATGGATCGCATCCGTGGCTTGGAACTTGGCGCCGATGACTATGTGGCTAAACCCTTTAACCCGCGTGAACTGCTTGCTCGTGTTAATGCGGTTTTGCGGCGCAATAAGGCCATCGAACACCCCGCGGGCCCTAGCCACGAAAGCGAAATTGTTGCCTTTGGCCCCTATGCTTTGAATTTATCTAAGCGCACGCTTCAATGCAACGGACAAGATGTGCCGATAACCACCGGCGAGTTCGCGGTGCTGAAGGTATTTGCTCGGCAACCCCGCGTGCCGCTGTCACGCGATAAATTAATGGAATTGGCACGAGGCCGAGAGTACGAAGCATTTGACCGTAGCTTGGATGTACAGATTTCTCGGTTACGCAAACTGATTGAGCCCAATCCCGCCAAGCCTATCTACATCCAAACGGTTTGGGGGCTGGGCTACGTTTTTGTGCCGGATGACGACGCCTGAGCCCCGGTTAGGTCTATTTGCTCGGACCTTTTTGCTGTTGGCATTGCTAATGCTCGCGAGCCTTGGTGCGTGGTTGCACGTTTTTTACACCCTTGAACTCGAACCTCGGGCCGAACGCGCTGCGACCCAAGTGATTCGCTCAGTCGAACTCAGCCGCACCGCATTAACGACCATATCAAACGATCAACGCGGCGCCCTCATGCGCGCTTTGAACGACCAACCCGATGTGCGCCTTCGTTTGTCTGACGCTAACAATACCGTCACCGAACTACCCAAAGAACAGTACTGGCAAGCTGTGTTGACGCAAATTCGCCTAAATCTAGGCGATCAAACAGAAGTCGCTGCCGCGCTGGATCAAGAGGCGGGCTTGTGGGTGAAATTCCAATCCCGTGGGCAAGACTACTGGTTAGGTTTGGACATTGATCGAGCCAATCTCGCCACTGGTCCCGAATGGGTAAGTTGGGTGGCCGCCGCCGCCCTCCTTTCGTTAATTGGCGCTGCTGTTGCCGTGGGCTACATGAACCGACCCTTGGCTCGACTGGCACGAGCAGCACAACAACTGTCTAGAGGGCAGACGCCAAACCCCTTGCCTGAAACTGGAGCCGTTGAAATAAGAGAACTCAACGCCAGCTTTAACCGCATGGTCACCGAACTCGAAAATGCCCAAAACGACAGAAATTTAATGCTAGCTGGTATTTCACATGACCTGCGAACGCCGCTGGCCCGCATGCGTCTTGAAATAGAAATGAGCACCATGACCGAAGAACAACGACGAGCAATCGACCAAGACCTATCGCAGGTTGATCGAACCATCGGTCAATTGTTGGAATATGCTCGACCCGCTAGGAAACCACCAAGCCGCCCTATTAACTTGGCGGATGTGGCTCAAGAAATTCTGCACCAAGAGCAGTCACATCAAAGCCAGATTGGCTTTACATTCAGCGTCAAATCGCGTGGTGGGACATATTGTTTGATTGACCGTCAGGATTTTGCGCGCTGCCTACTAAACTTGATTGAAAACGCCCGGCGCTATGGCGCGACCAAACAACGAGATAGCGTCATCGACGTGGTGGTGCAAACGCGTAACAATCGGCTCTACGTCGACGTGCGTGATCGTGGCCCAGGCATCGCGCCTGAAGACATTGCGCGCTTGATGCGACCCTTTTCCCGGGGTGACGCCGCGCGCACTGGCGGCAAAGGCACCGGACTTGGACTGTCCATTGTCGAACGTCTGGTTAGCCCTGCCGGTGGACGACTACGGCTGTTACAACGCGAAGGTGGTGGACTAACAGCCCGCTTGGACTTGCCGCGTACAAGACGCACCTCAAAACAAATCAAGCTGGGCTCAGGCAACACCTGAGCTGCCTTGAAGCAAAACCACTGCCGTCACCGCGATCCCTTCTTTACGCCCCAAAAAGCCAAGCGACTCATTGGTTTTTCCTTTGATGTTAATCACCGCGTGGGGCACACCCAAATCATGGGCGATGTTCTCAATCATCGCCGCCACGTGCGGTGCAATTTTTGGTGCTTGTGCATGGATCGTCGCGTCGAGATTCACCACAGCCCAATTTGCCTTTTGTACCAAGGCGTAAGCGTGGCGCAACAACACCCGACTGTCAGCACCCGCAAAAGCCAGATCCGTGTCTGGAAAGTGCCGACCAATATCACCCAAACCAGCCGCACCCAGCAAAGCGTCCGTGATGGCATGCAACAAGGCATCAGCATCTGAGTGCCCAAGCAATCCGTGCGTATGGGCGATCTTGACGCCACCCAAAATCAGAGGACGATCGGGCACCAACTGATGCACATCAAAGCCTTGCCCCACTCGGATTGACAACATGTTTACAGCCATCTTTGAACACCTTCAAAATCTTCAGGCCAAGTGACCTTGTAGTTACTCAAGGCGCCCTCAACAAGCAATGGTTCGTCACCCGCCCATTCCATGGCACTGGCCTCATCGGTAACCGGATGACCCGCCGCAATCGCGCCAGCCAGGGCTTGATACAAAAGACCCGCCTGAAACATTTGCGGTGTCTGTGCCAGCCAAACCCGCTCTCGAGCAAGCGTTTGATACACGCGCGGACTCATTTCACCTTCTTGCGCCAGTTTGACAGTGTCCGTTGCCGCCAATGCCAAGAGTCCACCACGATTAGCGCTTAAGCACGCGTCTATCAAGCGGCTAAGTGCAACCAAAGGTAGACCAGGGCGTGCGGCATCGTGGATCAGCACCCAGTCATCGGCCTTAAAGAAATCATGTGCCAACGTTTGCAAGACAGTCTGCGCACGCGTAGCCCCCGCGCTTGGCGACACGATCACCCGAGGCTCCTTTTCAAACAAAGCGCACGCCTGTGAGTCATCTTGTTGCACGCCAACCACGACTCGTTCAATTCGAGGATCAGCCAAGAGGCGCTGCACGGTCCAGACAATCATCGGCTTTGATTTGATCAGCCGATACTGTTTTGGCGCTTGGTCTCCATCACTGAGGGCGCGAACTCCGACCCCACCGGCCGGCACTAGGGCAATCAATCGGCGCCCCGCGGAGATTTTTGGGATCACTTGTTCAGTTTTTAGGGTTTGGGCAACAGTTATCATCTCAAGATTTTATAATCATCGTTTCCCTGATGCCTAATCAAATGTCCTCTGTTGCAAATCCCGACGTCAAATCGCTCATCTCTCGCCTGAAACCGGGGCAGCGACACGCTCAGCCTTACCCACCTGGATCGGCTGCGGCTTGGCTGTTGGCTGACCTAGCGGTTCAAGCCAAGCAGTTGGTGTTGATTCTGACAGCCGATCCCTTGCAAGCCCAGCGCCTGGCCCATGAAATTGGGCTCGTCAACCCGGACCTAAGGGTACGAATGTTGCCCGACTGGGAAACCCTGCCCTATGACGGTTTCTCTCCCCACCAAGACCTGATTTCAGAACGGCTGCGCACACTGCATGCCTTACAACTCGATGAGGTTGACGTCTTAACCGTACCGGTCACAACAGCACTCTATCGCTTGGCCCCCCCCAGTTTCTTGGCTGCTTACACCTTTTCTTTTAAACAAAAAGACAAACTCAACGAAGCCGCCCTGCGAGATCAGTTGGTTCTAGCCAACTACACCCACGTGACACAAGTCACGGTGCCAGGCGAGTTCTGTATCCGAGGTGGGTTAATTGATCTCTTCCCCATGGGTTCGGTTCTGCCGTATCGGCTCGACTTGTTTGACGATGAAGTCGAATCCATTAAGACCTTTGATGTTGATACCCAACGCAGCCTTTATCCTGTGCCTGAGGTTCAGTTGCTGCCTGGGCGCGAGTTTCCAATGGATGAAGCCGCTCGAAATCGTTTTAGATCGACATTCCGAGACCGCTTTGAGGGCGATCCTTCACGCGCCCTACCGTATCGTGACATGGGCAACGGTATTGCGTTTGCTGGTGTGGAATACTACTTGCCACTTTTTTTTGACGAGACCGCCACCCTCTTTGACTACTTGCCCTCGCACGCGATATGCGTCACCGATGGTGACCTAGAATCCACGATTGGTCGGTTCTGGGATGATACAAAAAGTCGCTACCAATTCCTAAAAAGCGATGCTGAACGGCCAGTACTGCCCCCAGACGCCTTGTTTTTGCCGACTGAGCAGTTGTTTGAACACATCAAGGAGTTTGCCCGTTTAGCGCTCACACCGCTGAGCGAAGCGACTACGGCTTCTGGCAAGCAGGCGCTGGCTTACCAAGCAGTGCCCGATGTTGGCGTTAATCGGCGTGCCGACGATCCACTGCAGAAGCTGCGCGAATGCTTGGCACAACGCGTACCCAAGCAACGGGTGGCGCTTTGCGCTGACTCGCACGGCAGGCGTGAGACGATCACGCAGATGCTGGCCGAACATGACATTCATCCAGACAGTTCGATTGAATCTCTGCAAGACTTCTTGGCCTCAGATTCGCTGTTTTCTGTTGTTGTCGCACCCTTTGATGCAGGGTTCATTTCCGTCGCCGATCGCTTGATCTTACTTACCGAGGGTGACCTCTACCCCGGTCACGCCGGGCCTTCTCGGCGAAAACAGAAAGAAAAGGGACGCACCAGTGACGTTCACGCCATGGTTCGCGATTTGGCCGAGTTACGGGCGGGCGACGCGATTGTGCATGCGCAGCACGGTGTCGGGCGTTATTTGGGTCTATTGAACATGAACCTCGGTGATGGTGAGATGGAGTTTTTACATCTCGAGTACGCCGGTCACAGCAAGCTCTACGTACCCGTCTCACAACTGCATGTCATTGGTCGCTATAGCGGTGCCGACCACGAAACAGCACCTCTGCACCAACTCGGATCGGGGCAGTGGGAAAAGGCCCGCAAAAAGGCCGCCAAGCAAGTCAGGGATACCGCAGCCGAACTACTGGACTTGTACGCCAAGCGTGCGGCCAGACAAGGTCATGCCTTTAAGTTACCCCTCGGTGACTACGAGCTTTTTTCTGAGGGCTTTGGCTTTGAAGAAACCCCCGATCAAGCCGCAGCCATTACGGCCGTGATTGCAGATATGACAGCTGGACGGCCGATGGATCGTTTGGTGTGCGGTGATGTGGGATTCGGTAAAACAGAGGTCGCACTGCGTGCGGCTTTCATGGCCGTTTCCAACGGAAAACAAGTCGCTTTGCTATGCCCCACGACTTTGCTGGCCGAACAGCACGCCCAAACCTTTGCTGACCGGTTTGCAGATTGGCCTGTCAAAATAGCCGAACTGTCTCGCTTTCAATCGGGTAAAGAGATCACAAAAGCCTTGGCGGGCATCAATGATGGCACCGTCGATATTGTGATCGGCACGCATAAAGTGCTTTCAAAAGATGTGAAATTCAAGCGCATCGGCTTGGTCGTGATTGATGAGGAGCATCGATTTGGCGTTCGCCAAAAAGAGGCCTTAAAAGCTTTGCGAGCTGAGGTCGATGTTTTGACGCTAACGGCCACACCCATTCCGCGCACGCTGGGTTTGTCTCTTGAAGGTCTGCGCGACTTTTCTGTGATCGCGACTGCCCCTCAAAAGCGCTTGGCCATCAAGACCTTTGTACGACGTGAAGACAACAGCTCCATCCGAGAGGCGTTATTGCGCGAACTCAAGCGTGGCGGGCAGGTGTACTTCTTGCACAACGAAGTGCAAACCATTCAAAACCGACGCGCACGCCTCGAGGAGCTAGTGCCTGAAGCGCGAATTGCTGTGGCCCACGGCCAAATGGGTGAGCGTGAACTTGAGCAGGTGATGAAAGACTTTTACCAACAGCGCTTTAACGTGCTGCTGTGTACAACAATCATTGAGACGGGTATCGATGTTTCAAGTGCCAACACCATCATCATCCACCGCGCTGATAAGTTTGGTTTGGCTCAGCTGCACCAACTGCGCGGTCGCGTCGGACGCTCTCATCACCAGGCCTATGCTTACTTGTTAACCCCAGGCGAAGATGCCATTACCAAGCAAGCCAAAAAACGGCTGGAAGCCATTCAAGCGATGGAGGAACTGGGTTCCGGTTTCTTTTTGGCCATGCACGACCTTGAAATACGAGGCACGGGTGAAGTCTTGGGTGAGTCTCAATCAGGCAATATTCAAGAAATTGGTTTTTCGATGTACAACGACATGCTCAATGAGGCCGTCAGGGCACTGAAAGCCGGTGAGGAACCCGATCTAGAAGCACCGTTTGCCATCGGTTGCGAAGTCAATTTGCACACACCCGCGTTGCTGCCAAGTGAATACTGTCCTGACATCAACGCCCGTTTGGGTATTTACAAACGCTTATCAAACACCCTTGAGGTCGATGAATTGATCATCATTCAGGAAGAACTTGTTGATCGTTTTGGCAAGTTGCCCCCAGCCACGCAAGCGCTTTTGGCGACTCACCGTTTGCGCATCAACGCTGCACCGCTTGGCATTCAGAAAATCGATGCTACCGATGAACAAACCTTGATCCACTTCAAGCCCACCACCACGGTAGATCCGTTGCAGCTGATCGACTTGGTGCAGTCGCGTAAAAATGTCAGGTTTTCTGGGTCAGATAAAATTCGAATTGACATCAAACAAGCTGACATTAAGGCGCGAACAGATGCCATACGCGCTGTGCTAAAAGAACTTAGCCCTAATAAACAAACCACGGAAGGTACCGCATGACCACTCACCTGATCTTGCAATCGCCAGGACTTGACTTGGCTTTAATTGACCAAACCGCTGCGCTCTCTGAAGCCAATGGTACCCAGTGGATCAGCAAGTCAGCTGCTCGATTAATAGATGTGCAATCTGATGCCGACACCCGGGCAACCATAGCGGCGTGGGCTGAAAACAAGCACCTTGATGTGGCTTTTGTTCAAGCTCAGACACGTCTAGATGCTTGCAAAATCTTGATCATGGACATGGACTCGACACTTATTAACATCGAATGCATTGACGAAATTGCTGCCTACGCAGGACTCAAGGCTGAAGTGGCCGCCATCACTGAACGATCCATGCGCGGTGAAATCGCAGAGTTTTCAGACAGCCTCAAACTACGCGTAGGTTACTTGAAAGGCCTTTCAAGTAACGTATTGGAGGCGGTTTTTTCTGAACGCTTGGCGCTTAATCCAGGCGCAGAAAAACTGATCAACGCCGCCAAACAAGCTGGCCTGAAGACTTTGCTGGTTTCGGGCGGTTTCACTTTTTTTACAGAGCGATTAAAAGAAAAGCTGGGGCTAGATGACGCCCATGCCAACACCCTTGACATTGACGCCCATGGAAACCTGACGGGTCAAGTCTCAGGTCGCATCATTGATGCGCAGGGCAAGGCCGACATATTGGCTGAGTTTGCAGCCACACATGGCGCCAGTGCGGATCAAATCATCGCCGTCGGCGACGGCGCCAACGACTTAAAAATGATGGCAATGGCTCATTACAGTGTGGCTTACCGGGCGAAACCCGTGGTCAGATCGCAGGCAAACTTCGCATTAAATGTGAGCCCGCTTGATGGGATTTTGAACTGGTTTGGCGACGTTTAGTTTTTGAGCAGAAAACGGTAAACGAAACCGGGAAATCCTAGCACCATGAAAATGCATAGATTGACGACGTAAAACTCCCAACCACGAGGAAAGGGATTAACCAATGCCGTCTCAAAAGCATACGCCACCAAACCAACGATAACGTACCAAGCAAAAAGCTCACCCACAATCATAAAAGGCGGTTTCTTAACAAAGGGTTTTAATGGTACCAAAGCCATCAGGCGTTCATTCAAAAATGGTAGGTTAGCCATGGCGAAGGCCAAGGCGATCAACAACCAAATCGCAACACTCTGATTAAACATCTACCCTAATCGCTAAAGAAAAGAGCTACGTATCACGCTCAAGCAAAGTGCAATGAGACCCCCAGGCAGCAAGCCGAGCACGATAATGAGCCCCACGTTCAACGACAACACTGTCGCTGAACCAGCCGATAGGTTATTGACCACTCTATCGGGTGAAGGTTCATCAAAGTAAACAACCTTCACGACTCGCAGGTAGTAGAAAGCACCTATAAGCGCAAAAAGAACTGCCAATATAGCCAGCCAAATCATGCCAGCATCAATAACGGCTTGTAAAACCATCAGCTTTGCATAGAAACCCACAAGCGGCGGTATGCCTGCCAATGAAAACATCAAAACCAACAAAACACCAGCAACAACAGGATTACGCTTGTTCAAGCCTTTTAGATCTTCAATGTTTTCACATTCAAAACCTTCGTGCGAAAGTAGTAAAATAATACCGAAAGTGCCCAAAGAGGTCAGCACGTAGGTGATGATGTAGAACAATGAAGCGCCGTAAGCCGCCTCATCTACCGCCACCACACCGTCCACAGAACCGGAAGCCAACCCGAGGAACACAAACCCCATGTGGCCGATGGTTGAATACGCCAACATCCGCTTGAAGTTCGTCTGCATGATGGCTGTCAAATTACCAATGATTAGCGAAAGCACACCCAAAATCATCAACATGGGCTGCCAATCAAACGTCAAATCGCCCAAAGCAATAACCAAAAGCCGCATGGTGATCGCAAACGCCGCAATTTTCGGCGCCGCTGATAAGACCAAAGTGACAGCCGTTGGTGCGCCCGCGTAAACATCTGGTATCCACATATGAAAAGGCACCGCACCGAGCTTGAACGCCAGACCAGACACTAAGAACACCAGTCCAAATACCAGGGCCATCTTCATGTCCGTTCCAGCGGCAATTCGCTCGCTGATGATGGCTAGGTCTAACGATCCTGTTGCGCCATAAATCATTGACATGCCGTACAGTAGGAAACCTGAAGCCAATGAACCAAGTACAAAGAACTTCATAGCGGCTTCCGTCGCTGGCGCATGATCACGTCGAATCGCAACCAAGGCATACATGGCCAAAGACATCAGCTCAAGCCCAAGGTAAATGGTCAGCAAATTGCCCGCTGAAATCATGACCATTTGTCCAAGCAAGGCAAACAAAATCAGCACATAGATTTCACCTCCGCGAAGCATATCGCGGCTTTGAATGTATTCGCGACCATAAACCAAAGTCAAAAGCACTGCCAGATACGAAACAATTTTCAGGAGATGAGAGAAGCTGTCTGCCACCATCAAGCCGAAGAAGCTTGTGCCATTGACACCCGCTGACCACTGCCACCATGAGAGAACAGTCAGCACCAACAATGTCGCAATGGAAAGCACATAGGTCACTGCTCGCTTTGGGTCTTTACTGAACGCGTCGAGCAACAAAATGGCAATACCCGCCAAAAGAAGGACGATCTCTGGCAGTATCAACGAAAAGGTATATTGTGAATCCATCATGGCAGCTTACAGTTTTGAGATAGCGATGTGGTCTAACAGCGCCTGAACAGACACATGCATCACATCGGTAAAGGGTTTCGGATAAATGCCCATGAAGAGCACCGTAACAGCCATCAAACCCAGCACTAGAAACTCTCGCCCATTGATGTCCTTTAGCTTGTTGACCTCGTCATTGGCGACGGGCCCAAAAAGTACCCGCTTAATCATCCAAAGTGTGTATGAGGCACCGAGGATCAAAGCCAATGCAGCCATTAGTCCGATCCAGAAATTGTATTGAACAGCACCCAGAATCACCATGAACTCGCCCACGAATCCACTGGTGCCAGGAAGACCCGCATTGGCCATGGCAAACAACACAAAGAATGTTGCAAACTTGGGCATGCGGTTAATCACGCCACCGAAAGAGGCAATCTCGTGGGTGTGCATCCGGTCGTAGAGCACGCCAATACAAAGAAACATGGCAGCGGCAACAAAGCCGTGCGAGATCATTTGCACAATGCCACCCTCAAGTCCGATGAAATTAAAAATAAAGAATCCCAACGAAACAAACCCCATGTGTGCGATAGATGAGTAGGCCACCAGCTTTTTCATGTCTTTTTGCATCATCGCCACAAAGCCGATGTAGACCACCGCAATCAGAGACAAGGTAATCATCAACCACGCAAGGCCTTGCGAGGCATCAGGCGTGATTGGCAATGAGAAGCGCAAAAAGCCATAAGCACCGAGCTTAAGCATGATGGCGGCCAATACCACTGAGCCACCCGTCGGGGCTTCTGGGTGAGCGTCTGGCAACCAAGTGTGCACAGGCCACATTGGAATTTTTACCGCGAACGCTGCCAGTAAGGCCAAGAAAACAAGCACCTGTGCTTCGTAACCGATCTGTAGCTGATGCCAATCCAAAATACTGAAGCTGCCCGACGCGCGCCATAGGTAAATAAAGGCCACCAAGGTCAACAGCGAACCCAGTAAGGTGTAGAGGAAGAACTTGAAGGCGGCATACACGCGGTTAGGGCCACCCCAGACACCAATGATGATGTACATCGGTATCAGAGTCGCTTCAAAAAAGACGTAGAAGAGCAGACCATCTAAGGTCGAAAACACCCCAATCAATAGGCCAGACATGATCAGGAAAGCCGCCATGTACTGTGCCACTCGGAAAGTAATCACTTGCCAGCCCGCAATCACCACAATGACGGTGATGAAAGCCGTCAGTATCACAAACCAAAGTGATATACCGTCAATGCCCAAGTGGTAGTTTGCGCCCAGCGTCGCAATCCAAACGCTCTTTTCAACAAACTGATAACTCGATGTGCTGATATCAAACCCGGTGTAAAGCGGAATAGTCACCAACAGACCCAAGAGCGCTGCACCCAAGGCCAACCAGCGGGTCAGTTCTGGACGGTCGTCGCGACCCAACAACAACAAAAGCAGACCAGACACAATCGGCACGAAGATGGACAGCGTGAGCCATGGAATAGAGGAGGAAAAGATCTCGCCAGCCATCATTTATGTACCAAAATAATGTAAGAAATCAATGCCATCAAACCGATGATCATTGCAAAAGCGTAGTGATAAATGAAACCGGACTGAGCCCGACGGGCAACCGCGGCAAATGCACCAACGACCTTGGCTGAACCATTCACGCCAATGCCATCAATGATCCCTTCATCACCCTTTACCCATAAGAACCGACCTAACTTTCTAGCCGCCGGTGCAATCACCGACTCGTTAAGCCAATCGAAGTAGTACTTGTGATCAAGCACGGGTTGTAAAAAAGACAATACCTTTTTGATTTTTGCTGGCATGGCTGTGTTGTGCACATAGCAGTACCAAGCAACAACGCCACCACCCAAAGCAGCATAGAAAGGCACAGTCACAAAGGCATGTAATCCATAAGCCAACCAACCATCCCACTTTGCCCCCAACTCACGCATGGCATCGTGACCCTCGTGCTGAACCGAATTGAGGTAAGTGAAGAAATCACCAAATAGCAGCGGATTCACAAAAATGGCACCCGCGATGAGCGAAGGTATGGCCAGCAGTACCAAGGGCAGTGTTACCACCCATGGCGACTCATGCGGCTTACCGTGATGCGCTTCGTGCCCCTCTTCAACAGGAGCCTGGTCGTAGCGCTCTTGCCCGTGGAACACAACGAAGAAAACCCGGAAAGTATAGAGAGACGTCACAAAGGCACCGATCACCACACAGACATAAGCAAAGCTTGAGCCCCATACTGTGGCAGAGCCAGCCGCTTCAATGATGTGCTCTTTAGAGTAGAAGCCTGCCGTGAAAGGAAAGGCCGATAACGCCAAGCCGCCTATCAAGAAAGTGATGTAAGTGATGGGCATGTATTTACGTAAGCCACCCATGTACCGAATGTCTTGATTGTGATGCACAGCCATGATGACCGAACCTGCCGCTAAAAACAACAAAGCTTTAAAGAAGGCATGCGTCATCATGTGGAAGATGCCAACAGAAAAGGCCGATGCGCCAAGCGCCACTGTCATATAGCCGAGCTGTGACAATGTTGAATATGCGATCACTCGCTTGATGTCGTTTTGCACCACGCCCAAAATACCCAAGAACAAAGCGCCGAAACCACCCACCACAATCATGAGCGAAAGGGCAACGTCTGAGAACTCAAAGAGGGGTGAAAAACGTGCCACCATGTAAATACCAGCAGTCACCATGGTCGCGGCGTGAATCAATGCCGAAATAGGCGTTGGACCTTCCATTGAGTCTGGCAGCCAAGAGTGCAAAGGTGCCTGAGCTGACTTACTCATGGCGCCGATGAATAAGCAAACACACGCAACGGTCAAAAGCATCCAATCTGTGCCCGGCAAAGTCAGTGTCGAAAGCTCGTCAGCTTGGCTCAATACTTCGCCAAAGTTCATGCTGTTGGTATAGGCAAACAGCAAACCAATGCCCAGCACAAAGCCAAAGTCACCCACTCGATTGATCAAAAATGCCTTTAAGTTCGCAAATACTGCTGTTGGGCGTGTGTAATAGAAACCGATCAAGAGGTAAGACACTAAACCAACTGCTTCCCAGCCAAAGAACAACTGGAGCATGTTATTGGCCATCACCAACATCAACATCGAGAAGGTGAACAAAGAAAGGTAAGAGAAGAAGCGCTCGTAACCCTCATCCTCTGACATGTAACCAATGCTATAGATGTGCACCATCAATGACACCAGTGTCACCACGGTCATCATCAAAGCTGATAGCGGGTCGATCAGGAAACCAATTTCGAACACAACGCTGCCGATCATGCTCCAGACGTACAAAGTGCCATCAAAGGTATGGCCTTGGACGACATCATATAAAACGTAAACCGAACAGACGGCCGAAAGAGCGACCAAAGCAATCGTAATGCGATGGGCCATAAATCGACTGATGGGTCGCCCCAGGAAGCCGGTGCCAAAAAAACCCACTAGGACGGCGCCTAATAGTGGCGCAAAGGCGATGACAAGATAAATTAAGGGTACATTAGTAGGCATAATTCTTAGTCTTCCGGTCAGCCTTTGAGGCGGTCAAGATCTTCAACATTAATAGAACTGATGTTACGGAACAGGAGCACCAGAATCGCCAGGCCAATGGCAGCTTCAGCTGCGGCGACCGTGAGGATAAAGAAAACGAACACCTGTCCGGCGGCATCGCCCGACCAAGTTGAGAAAGCCACAAAATTCATATTGACCGCAAGAAGCATCAATTCGATCGACATCAGCAGCACGATGAGGTTGCGTCGATTCAAAAAAATACCAAATATGCCGATCGCAAACAAAATGGCGCCTAGCACCAAGAAATGCGGGAGAGTTAGTTCCATTATGACTGCTCGTCTGTTTTTTGGTTTACCGGCGCCTGCGATGGAACATCTAGAATCTTTACCCGATCGCGGGCTTTGACTCGCACGGCTTCACCTGCATTGTTGTAACGAACGTCTTTGCGGTTGCGCATGGTCAATGCGATGGCGGCAATCATACCGACCAACAAAAGCACAGCACCCACTTCGACGGCAAAGGCATAGTCTCGATACATCAACTCACCAAGTACCTTGGTATTGTTGTAGTTGTCAGCCATACGGGCGGCGGGTCCCACTTGGCCCCATGACTGCATCAATACAAAAGACATTTGAACCACCATCACCAGACCGATGACCAGGCCCATTGGAAGGTAAGTGCGTAAACCTGCTCGTAGCGCTTCCATTTTGACATCGAGCATCATCACCACAAAAAGGAACAGCACCATCACTGCACCTACGTAGACCAGTACCAGCAAAAGGGCCAAAAACTCGGCACCCAGCAGCATCCAAATCATAGCCGCGTTGGAAAAGGCCAAGATCAAAAAAAGAACGGCGGTAACAGGGCTTTTAGCAGTGATAACTCTAAAAGCAGCGACCACCAGTACTGTCGCTAATATATAGAAAAGGATGGTAGTAAAGGTCATATCGGTCTTTTTTGGTATTAACGACTGGTTGTTAGCGGAAAGGTGCGTCAGCGGCCCTGCTGCGAGCGATCTCTTCTTCGTATTTGTCACCAACGGCCAACAACATGTCTTTGGTAAAATACAAATCACCACGCTTCTCGCCATGGTACTCATGGATATGTGTTTCTACAATTGAATCAACTGGGCAGCTTTCCTCGCAGAAACCACAAAAAATACACTTGGTCAGGTCGATGTCATAGCGTGTAGTGCGGCGTGTACCGTCGTCGCGCAACTCCGACTCAATGGTGATTGCCATGGCAGGACAGACCGCCTCACACAGCTTGCATGCGATGCATCGCTCTTCTCCATTGGGATAGCGACGCAAGGCATGCAGCCCGCGAAATCGCGGCGACATGGGGGTCTTTTCATGCGGATAACGCAGTGTCACTTTACGCTTAAAAAAGTACTTGCCGGTTAATTTCATGCCCTTGAGTAACTCAATGAGCATCAAACTACCAAAAAAATCCTTGATCGCTTCCATCACTTGCCTCGTTTGACTTTTTTGCTATCAGTTAGCGCTCAGTTCCAAATATTCCAAGGGGTCTGCATCCAAATGGCTACCACCACCAACCAAACGCCCGTCAGGGGGATAAAAATTTTCCAACCCAAACGCATGATCTGATCGTAGCGATAGCGGGGGAATGACGCCCGGAACCAAATAAATAACGACACCACCAAGAAGGTCTTGATGCCTAACCATAACCAACCTGGAATCCAATGCAGGATGGCAATATCCACTGGGGGAGTCCAACCACCCAAGAACATGATTGCTGCCAAACATGACAACAAAATCATGTTGGCGTATTCACCCAAGAAGAAAAGCGCAAACGCCATGCCCGAGTATTCAACCATATGCCCAGCCACAATCTCTGACTCACCCTCAACCACGTCAAAAGGATGGCGGTTGGTCTCGGCGACGGCAGAGATCACGTAGATCACAAAAAGTGGCAACAGTGGTAACCAATTCCACGACAGAAACGTCAAACCCAAATCAGCAAACCAGCCGCGGTTTTGCACATTCACGATTTCGGACATATTCATGCTGCCTGAAACCAAAACCACAGATACCAATACGAATCCAATAGCCAGTTCATATGAAATCATCTGTGCTGAAGCACGCATGGCTGCCAGGAAGGCGTACTTAGAGTTAGATGCCCAACCCGCAACAATCACACCATAAACACCAATTGAGGTGATTGCCATCACGTACAGCAGACCTGCGTTCACATTAGCCAGTACATATTCAGGTCCGAATGGAATAACTGCCCATGCGGCCAAAGCTGGCATAAGCGTCACCACAGGCGCCAAGACAAACAAGATCTTATTGGCTTGGCTCGGAATGATGACTTCTTTGGTCAAGAGCTTTAAAGCGTCAGCATAGGGCTGCAAAAAACCGTAACCGACCCGGTTCGGGCCGCGACGCACGTGCATGGCACCAATCATCTTGCGCTCCCAGTATGTCAACTGGGCCACACACAACATGATCGGTACGGCGATGGCGATGATTTTGATTAGCGTCCAAACCACAAGCCAAGCTGTTGGTCCGAGTAACGCGACGCCATGGCTTTCAATAATATCTAAAAACGACATCAGCCTCTCTCCAACTGCAGAGTTTGATGAGCAGCACCAAGGGCTGCCGTCTGCTCAAAACCCACTGGCACGCGCACGCAGTCGCGTGCTAGTGTCTCATCGGCTTGTACCAACAACGTGACCTCACCACTGGCAGACGACAATCGTATTGATTGAGCGGCTTCCAAACCATGCTTAATCATCGTATCAGGATGCAAACGCGCCATTGGTGACTGGGATGCCCTGGTCAGTTGTAACGAAGCCGCCCGTCGCACGATGGCATCTGAGCGATAAATCGGCACATCTGCCACTCGCTCTAGATCGTTAGCTGTGATAGCCGTGGCAACAGAGCGCCCGAGGCTGGCGTTGACTTGATTGCTTAGTTTGGATGAAACGCCCCCCGCTAAAACGGCATCCCGCACCGCCTCAGAAGACTCTTCCTCAAAATCAGCCAGATCCAACAAGTTACCTAGCACCCGAAGCACTTTCCAACCGGGACGGCTTTGGCCATGGGCCGCTACAGTGCCCTTAAAGCTCTGCGCCAATCCTTGGGCATTTACAAAAGTACCTGATGTCTCTGTGTAAGGGCCAATCGGTAACATCACCGAGGCCCAATCTTGTGCAGCGCCTTTAAACGCGGTCAAAGCCACGTTGAACTTGGCAGACTGAAGCGTCTTGACAGCATCTTGCCCAAAGCTCGTATCTAACGCGGGCTCTAAGTGGACGGTGACATAGGCCGACAAACCTTGTTTCAACATCTGTGCCGTGTTCAGACCCTTGGAACCAGGAATCGATCGCACCAGATGAGCACCGAGTGTGTTGGCACCAGCGGTTAGGAAACCAAAAGTGGCGTTGCAATGAGAAGCGATCCATTGAGCGTTGGCCGCAATGGTGCTGGCGTCAGGTGCGTGCACGGCCGCATTACCCAACCAAACAGCAACCTTATCACCCGTGGTCAAACTCTGGGCGATTTTTTGTGAGGTTTCAGTCGGTACGACACCTTCAAATTCAGGTGGCACAGTTACTGACTTGATCGCTGCCATTGCCACGGCCACTTGCGCCAAGGCGTCAGCCAAACGCGAAGGCGCAACAGTCAAACGAGCTTTTAAAGCCATCAGCGGGTCGTCAGCGGCGGTATCGATGGCACTGATCTGGGTGCCGTGCTTAGCGGCTTGGCGAAGCCGCTGAGTCATCAAAGGGTGATCAGCCCGCAGATAAGCACCAACCACGAGTACGCGATCACAACTGCTCATTTGCGCCACTGGCATACCGAGCCAAGGGGTGCCCGTCACAGCTTTGTCCCATTCGGTGTCAAGCATACGAGCGCGAGCATCGATGTTGGGGGAACCCAGGCCACGCAGGACGCGCTCCAAAAGAGACAACTCTTCGAGCGTGGCGCTTTCAGTCGCTAAACCACCAATTTTTTCTGCACCCTCTTCGTCTTTGATGCGTTTCAAACCCTGTGCAACGGACTGCAAGGCGTCCGACCAACTCGTTGTGCGCCATTGACCATCGTCACCTTTGATCATGGGCTCGGTAAGCCGATCAACATGGAGACCTTCATACGAGAATCGGTCCCGATCCGAGATCCAACACTCGTTGACATCATCGTTTTCAAAAGGGACCG
>CAWUWI010000043.1:0-22126 GCA_963926245.1 uncultured Burkholderiaceae bacterium
CGACCCAGCAGTTTGGCAATGTCGACGGGCAAATGTCCTGCTTTCATAAGCGCATAAATCTGATAACGTTCAGTTTGGCTAAGATGTTTATCGCTCACAAGGTGACTTTGATTTGGTAGTCTGGAAACCTGAGATGCTAGAACATTCTCAGCCAACCCACCTGATTAATCAAAGTTGCACTTCGTACTTGAATCCACGTTCATTACTAACTGGCCAATTAGCAAAAAAAAACGGTTTTGCAACCGATTGTTCTCTACGACTGTATTCCAGCAAGCCAAGTGGCATCAACGCCAGTCTTATCTGACTGGCAGACTTGTACAAGATCAAAATACGCTAGCGAGAACAATGGGTGCATCACAACCAACGAGGCGTACGAAATGGCATTTCGTCAAGAAAATTGTGCATAAAGGAACAAGGTACTTGGCATTTGGAAATTGCTTAGCAAACACGCTCATACCACTCGTAAGATCTTAGGAGTAAATACCTACCATGACTAATTTTCCTCAAATACACCCGTTTGATGCATCGCCTGACATCGCTGAAGTTTTCACTGATATTCGAGCCGTTTCAGGCTTGGCGGTCATCAATCTGATCTGGCGGCACTTTGCTGCCCTGCCCGGTGTGATTGACTGGGTATGGACTGCTGTACGCCCAATTATTGCCTCACAACAGATGATTGCGGCCCGCCAGCGTTTGATGGAGAACATCGATCTACCCGAGCTTGAGCCGGTGACACTTGATGCCTGGCGCTCTATTGGCCTTGCCGACTCCGACCTCGCTGACTTTCACGAATTAATTGCCAACTACGTGCGAGGTAATTGCACGAACCTCATTGCTTTGACAGCCCTGCGACTAAGGCTTGAAGGAGCCCAGGGTACGTCGCCCGTGTTTATAACAGCAGCCCCACCACCAATTGCTGCACCATTACCACCCTTACCTCGGATCGATTCTTTGGAGCCTGAGCGCGCGTATGCTGTTAATGCGCTGGCAAAGCGCCACGAGGGAGCACAGAGCGGAATCGTCCCTAGCCTCTACCTAGAACTTGCCCGCTGGCCCATCTTGATCAAGTACTTTCCAATTTGGCTAGCACCTTTGTATTCACCTCTCACCATTCAGGTCGCTCGTGAATCCGCCTGCCATGTCGCTCAGACTGAGGCGATGGCGATGCTGCCCACATTACCCACGTGCCTAGACAATGTGCAAGCCATGCGCCCCGCTTTGGATCAATTTACGCGTTTAATCATTCCCGACTTGATACCTGTTTGCATCGCAATCCAACGGATTTGCCCTCCTGATCAGGCAATTCACCAAGCTAGGGTGTAAAAATGACAAACAATTGATTTTCAATTTTTGTTAGTAGCCTGTTGGCACCGGTTGAATACTGTCCACCGGGGGTGCGGCGGAAAAGCTGGACTACTTGGAGGTAGTTCATGTACTCATACGAAGAGCGCGTTCGGGCAGTTAAGCTTTATATCAAGCTTGATAAACGCATATCAGCGACCATTATTCAGTTGGGTTACCCGACAAAGAATGCACTCAAGACTTGGTATCGAAAATATAAGCAGCGAGAAGTTGTATCGATGGGTTATGCACGATCCGGAACGTGTCAATGACTTTGCTACACCTGGCTTTATAAACTCAGTGTGTATTTGATTATTGTCAGGCTCGTTCCTTTTTCTCGATTGGTGGGTGATCCATACCGCAGTCGGCAGGGGTTTCTGGCAAGGTCGGATACCTTTAAATCGGTTGGGCGTTGCGCTAAAAGCAGCATTCAATGTCGCTTGTCTAGTGGCTCGTAAAGCTTGCACTTGGCAATAGTGCACGCTGTGAGGGGTCATATAACCAATGCCTGAGTGGCGGTGCTGGTTGTTGTACCAAGCAAAGAAGGCTTGGCAGGGGCTTCTTGCATCCTCAAGGCTACCAAAGCGTTGCGGAAAGTCAGGACGGTATTTCATGGTCTTGAACTGCGACTCCGAGAAAGGGTTGTCCTCAGAGGTGTAGGGACGACTGTGGCTTTTAGCCACCTCAAGATCGACCAATAAACTGGCGACTGGTTTGGACCGCATAGATGTGCCACGGTCTGCGTGCAATGTGAGCATGCCCGGCGACACATCATGCCTAGCTACGGTTTCAGCAATGAGGTGCTTCGCTAGCTCAGCGCTCTCGCGAGGTGCAATCATCCAGCCTACGACATAACGGCTAAAAATATCCAGGATGACGTAGAGGTGAAAGCAAGTCCATTTGAATGGACCTTTGAGCTTGGTGAGGTGAGTAGACCACGGGAATCGCACCCGCAGCCTCTCGCAGAACGGTACGTGAACGTCTCCGCTCATACCGCTCCCGTCAAGCAAACGCACCTTTCATTCCCTCGCGCCAGTGAACAAACAATCCTGGGTTACGCCTCATACACCGTTCAAGGAACGCTGTGGCACCGATCTTCCTGCGCTTTAGCGATTTGAACTTTCGCGTAACCCACCGAACCAAAGACTTGTTCATGTGACGCACGATCGCATACATCGCGGACCGAGTGTACTTGCCGTAGTACGCAAGCCAACCCCGCATGATCGGGTTTAGCCAGCCAGCAAGTTCAGCTAACGATAAATCCGTACGTTCGCGCATCCTTGACTTTCGGATCTTGGCTCGCATCGCCTTCAGAGAAGATGGGCTAACCGCCGGCGTGAATCCTAGAATCATTGTCTGTTCCTTCTCGATCCAGCATCCTCTACGACGGAAACAGTACCCAAGAAACTCGAATGACGTGTTGGGATAACGCTTGGTGCGGCGACCATCCTTGCAATAGACAATCTTGGTTTTCACTGGGTGCAGCTCTAAGCCACATTGCTCGAAACGCTGCCGGATTGCCTGCAACAGCGCGACAGCCTGCGCCTCACTCTTGCAGTGAAGCAGCCCATCATCGGCGTACCGGCACCACACAACGTTCGGATAGTGGTTTGTTAGCCACCTATCGAACACGTAGTGCAGAAACAAGTTAGCCAGAATTGGACTGATCACACCGCCCTGCGGCGTTCCTTTATCCCGAGGTATTAATGCACCATTGGGCATCTGCATCGGTGCCGTCAACCAGCGCTTGACATAAAGCCTGATCCACGCAGAGTCGGTGTGTTTATCCACCGCCCTCAAGAGCAGATCATGAGGTATGTTGTCGAACAAGCCTTTGATGTCAAATTCGATGACCCAGTCATTATCCCAACACCGCTTGCGCGTCACCCCAATGGCGTCCAGAGCTGACTTTCCAGGTCTGTATCCATAGGAGTCCGGCAGGAAGTGCGGTTCAACGGTTGGTTCAAATTCAAGTTTGACCACCATTTGGGCTATCCGGTCGCTGACCGTCGGAACCCCCAGCACTCGCTCTCCACCGGTTTTCTTCGGGATCGGCACCGCCCTAACGGGTGGTGGCATGTAACTGCCCGATGACATCCGGTTCCAGAGCTTGTACAAGTTGTCTTTGAGATTCTCCTCGAACGCTGCGATCGATTGCTTGTCAACGCCAGCCGAACCTGCATTGGCTTTGACGAGCCGAAACGCTTCGACCACTCTATGCTTGGAAATGATAAATGGTTTTGCCACCGGTTCAGCCTCCTCCCGGGCAGTGCCCGGTTGAGCTGCACCCGCTGGCCGCTTGACGCTGTCCCTTCGCTCCGCGCTCATTACAAGCGCCTCAACGCTACTACGAACAGCTCCGCCCCAGTATCACGCATCGATACTCTCGATCTCGTAGTTGTAGCTACTTGAATCTTCTCTCTTAGCATCGTGATGACTGGTTCCCGTAGTTCCCGGAAAGAGCCTGGTATCGAGTCGCGCCCACTTTACGCCGGACACCGCCCGCACAGCATTCGGAATACGCTTGCGGACTTGTCCCGGGGATGGGACACGCCCCCGGTTTTGATGTCATGTCTGGTTCTCGACGCGTCAACATGGGTTCGGTTTTACTCGCCTCTCAATACCTTACCTGACGGGGTCACTGCCCCGTCGTTTCCTCAATGCTCACCACCGATGCTCTTAACATCAGCAGCTTGAGGTGGTTTGAAGCCGGCCTCCGACGGCAGACTCCGGTGGACCTACCACCATCTCTCTCCGAGCTTATAGCTCCGCAAATTTGATCCATTAGGATCTCCTTTAACTTCACTTCTACGGCACACTATCCCAAGACCAAACCTGGTTAGGCGCAAGCGCCAATAACTCAGGTTTGGCATAAACGGGATGGTTACGTTGGTTGCGACGCTCAGCGCTGCTGAAGTTTGCGGCAAGCACACGATACATGGTACGAACTGAAGCAAGTTCACGCTGCTCAACCAAACGCTTGACGATTTTGTTGCGGCGAACCTGTTCTTCACCAACATTTACTGGCTGCTTGGCTGCAGTCAGCTTCAAACATGACAGTTTCATGTCCATCACCAGCGCATCATCAGAAACATCCTGCTCTTTCCTTAAGGCGGCAGGATCGGAGGAAACTGAACGTGTTTTCTTGTAGGCGCCACTTAATTGAATGTTTAAGTCGGAAAGATTCTTGTTTGCGCAGATGCTACCCCCTACGACTGTGCTTGCTTTTGAAAAATAAAAACTTGTAGCTTACGCTTTCGCATGATGATGAGCCGTTGAATTTCAGTGAACAAATGTCGATGAAAATCATGGTCGATTCCCACTGAGCCTATGTTTTCAAGCCATTGTTATATAAAAGCTATCGATAGCGATTACTGAATTCTCCTGCCCAAGCGTTTTGGGGAAATAACGATTGATCGCCAGAGCAGTGAAATATTCTTGTGCTTCGTTTAGCCCGCTGGAGAGGTCAGTGTAATAATGCTTGAACTAACCACCATCACAACGATGATCAGCATTCCCTCAAGAAGCAAGGATCGTTTCATCCGCCCCGGTGCTAGACGGTCTCCACGGTTGAGCGCCGGCGTGAGAGAGAGCTTGTTGACTGCTGCCAAAACTAAAACCAACAAAAACACACTAAGCTTGATCGCAAACAATTGTGTGTAGCCAGTATTCAAGGCCAGTAGACTACCATCGGTTAATTGATATAGCGTCACTGCGCCGGCAATCATCAGAATGGCCACCGACACGATAGCCAGTCGCCCAAATTCATGCGCGATCTTAGCGGCACTCTCCGCGTCGTAACCGCAAACTCGGTATAACGGAATAAAAATACCTACCCAAAATCCAAGAGCGAGCCAATGCAGCGTTATTAAAACACTGAGCCATCGGCCCTCATACGACCCTACATGACCGCTCAAACCGAACGATACCGAGACCGCCAAAACACCAATGAGTCCAAGCGGTAGACCAACCACTGGAATAAATATCGCCGCGGTCAATAACAACCCGCTGGCCTGAAGGAACAATGTCTGGGCAAACGGGCCCGAGAGGATCAAACCGATCAACTCACCATCAAACAATGCCGCAACGTCTCCTCCAGCAAGATAGATCGCTTCAATCCCAATGCGACCAACGATTGTAATTAGCGCGATGCTAGCCGCAATAAGAGTCAGCCAGCGTAAAAAATGACGCTCAGTCGTTGGCAGTTGCCTGAGCACGGTTAGACACAAAACAGACCCCAGCACGATTGCCATGGTTATGTAACCAAGAGTTTTTACCGCAATGGCTATTGCATCAATTATCAATCTTGACCTCGAACTCACGCTTTTCCGATAGCGGATGGCCATCACGCGAAAGACCGCGATACTCCAATGAATATATGCCATTTTTTAAAGGTGGTGGCGAAAAAACAAACATACCAGTACTGGCACGACCTGATTTATTGACCACATCTAAACCCTCGCCTGAGGAATCAGTCAGACGGATACTAATGATGCGAATTGGCATTCTAAAAGGAATGTGCAACTCGCTCGGCTGCTTTGTCAATACTTCACCGGAGATTATTGTCTGGGGCATTAATTTTTCATCGACGCTACCTGAGTGACCCCGTGCACTTGTATACATTAAAAGGCTTATGAGTAAAGCCAAAATGAGTGAGGAGCGTGTCATAAGTGTTGATGGCGCGGAATTGAACATATTGTGATCCTCAGCTAACTATGGTGTGAGCAGCAGTGGCGGACGCAACCTTATACTGCAAGATTTACTATATACAAAAATTTATTTTTACTTTCCCCATATTACCCCAACGTTTCACCCCCACCGGTCTCAATAGCATGCCGAACCAACTCAATTTGTTGGGGCGAACCCACTTCTAGCAGACGAATAATGGGCAGTGTGGGCTTGCCCTCGCGTAAATCGTCACCCACCGTTTTAACTAAGGTCGCTTGGTCACTTGAATAATCGAGCAAATCATCAATGAGGTGAAAGCGGTATCCAAATGACGCCCGTAGGCCGCTGCCTGCTGCTGTTCATTGACAATTGCACTCGCTAAAACGGCACCAGCTAACGCAGTGGCTTCAAATAACTTAGCTGTTTTAAAACGTACGACTTCTAAGTAGCGGGCCTCGGTTACATCGGGGTCACGAATATTTAAAAGCTGTAAGACTTCACCTTCGGCAATAACCGTTGTTGCTTCCACCTCAATCATTCTTTCTCGCGCTGCCTTTGTCGCTAACTTTAAGTCACGCTGTTTGGCTGACGCACGCTGCCATACCCCAGCCACTTTGTAACGACATTGCCAAATACCACTGCGCTCTCCTCGATATATGACAAGCTCGTTTTGCATTAAGACGTGCGTTGTGGTGTTTTTATCGGGCATTGCAACACTGTAGTGTCAGCGTCGCAGAAGATCAAATAAACTTAGTGTGCAAGCAAAATACAGGTGTCAAAAGTGTGTAAGCGGTGTGCGAGCAGGTATTGAGGTTTTGATGGTGCGATAAAATCAAGTAAACCTTTGGTTTTATTGATTAAAATGGTGCCCCCCCCGTGAGTCGAACACGGCACCAACGGATTATGAGTCCGCTGCTCTAACCAAGCATGAGCTAGAGGGGCATTGCACTGCAATTTAATTCGACACCATAGACATGTCATCGAACACGTTTTTCAACGACACTTAGCTATTATCCTGCAGGGGTTGAAGTTTAACCGACTTTACAAATACGCGGCACGAGCGCTTGAAGGCCACTACTCGATGCGCACAGACTTAAATTCAGGAATGTATCGATCCAGCAACCGATCGATGAGGCGTGCGTTGGGCTGATAAATAAAGGGTCGTCTAGGATAGAGACGATCGTTGACCCAGTGCTCGGACCAACCCTTAGTGGTTTTCAAACACTCGGCCATGAAGTCGCCTTCGAACCGTATGGCCCGTTGGCTGAGTTGCTGGCAACCTGTCATGAAAATATCGATGTAAGACTGCACCAGTGGTAATCGCGCTGAAGCCTTCGCACGTCGATCCGGTTTATTCACGTATATCCAGTACTGCCCGTTTGCTGTGATCTGCGAGCCATCCAGCAGCTTAATCTGATTCGCAGGCACACCAACGCGACAATAACTCCTTTCGCGAGCATCCGTGGCCACGATGTCTTCGGCTTTAAAAACGCGATAGATCGCTGCTGTAATCATTGCTTCAGATAACTCAGTCACCCCAAGAAAAGTGGTGCTAAAACCAATGGAATTGCCCTTCGAAATGAACGAGCGCTCGAACCCTTTTACCAGGGCGGGTAGCGCTTCACCCGTGTTCGGTGCTGTACGTGTTCTCGAGGCATCTTCCATCAAGCTGCCATAACCGATCCCATACTGAGGGCGCGACATGTCGACATCCGGATGACAAACCTCGCTAGCAATCACGGCTGGGGAAAACATCACAAGGACAAAAATCTGGAGAAACATTTTCATGGTGGTATTCCAAAAGTCATAAACCCCAAAAAAAATAGCATGGGGCTACAAATAAAGAGTGACTCATTCGCAAACTGAAGTCGGCAAGTAAAACACGCTAGTTCTTCGGTTGGGTGCGGCACGCTTGCCCATAAAACAGCTTGTGATCGCAAGCGACGCAAAAACTAGTAAACCAAACACTTTCTACCTAGAATAAACGATGGCAGTGTACTTTTACACACCCGCTAAGGAGACATATTCATGACAACCGTTCACCGAACGCTAACCGCCGCCGCATTGGTTTTCTTGATTTCAACGGCAGGCCAAGCCGGCCAACCCCCTGGCAAAGGCAACTCAAATTCAGGCGGCCCAAACAAAGGCAACGCATCGAATAGTCAAAACAACGGTAGCCTGCCCTATGACCGACAAATTAAAGAACTTAATGAGAGCAGCGACACGCTGACGAATTTGGTTCTAGCCGGTATCACGCTGGTTGCGGCGCGCGAGTTGGCCATATCAACCGCCAGTGTAGGTCATAAGCCATTGCCACCTGGCATTGCCAAGAACCTCGCACGCGGCAAGCCCCTGCCACCGGGTTTGGCCACTAGAAACTTGCCAGATCAGTTCGTGGCAGGCTTACCCAAGCACGTTGGCTATCAGTGGCTTGGCGCAGGCACTGATCTCGTCCTCATCGACATAACCTCAAGAGTGGTAGCTGACGTATTGGTGAATGCGCTAAGGTAGGATGACTCACGAGACACTTCGAAGGAATTCGTCGATTTTGATTTGAGCAAGCGCTTAAGATTTTCTAGATGCCCCGTCCGCGGCCATTTAGACAATCCTCATAAAGCAAAGCTGATGAAATGCTTACCCAGCCTCTCAAAACGTTTGTTAGCGACCACCGTAGCCGGTCTCATGGCACTTACCCCTGTTGCGCATGCTTGCAAAGGTTTGGCGCTAAAAACCCAAGATGGTGGCTACGTTAGCGGTCGCACCGCTGAGTTTGGCCTAGAACTTAATCGCAACGCGCTTTTTGTCCCTCGTAGCATTTCGTTTGAAGGCACACGACTTGATGGCAGTAGCGGTATGCGTTGCAAGAGCTAATACGATTTCAAGGGCATCAACACCTTTGGTGGGCCAGCTGTTGTTGATAGCTTGAATAAAAAAGGCCTAGCGGTCGGTCTCTTTTATTTCCCGGGGTTCGCCAAATATGCTGAGGCCACCGCTCAAAACAAAGACATCAGCCTCAGTCCGAGTGCGTTAAATCACTGGCTGCTGTCCCAGTTTGCTACTTTTGATGAGGTCCGGGCAGGCCTGGGTAGTGTGGCCATCATCCTGACAACACGGGCTGGTTGGCCAGTATTGCCGCCTGCGCGTTATGTGGTGTGCGACAAGACCAGCGCAAGCATGGTGATAGAGCCGATTGATGGCAAGCTTGTTGTCCATGACAATCCGCTTGGCGTGGTATCCAACTCCCCGCCATTTGATTGGCACATGACGAATCTGTCGAAATACGTCAACATGTTACCTTAGAGTGTTTCGCTCAAAACCGTTAATGGTGTGGAAATTCAAGCCTACAGCACCGGTTATGGTCTGGGAGGGTTACCGGGTGATTTCACTGCCCCATTGAGATTTGTGCGTGCCGCCGCCGTCTCTATCAGCTCAGTGACCCCTGTTCACAGCCAAGCCGCTTGAGTAAGTCATTCTACTTTGTTAAGTCATACTGCCTTCGTATGCGGGCAGTTAGCTGCCGGGCAGCTTTGCGTCAAAGCTGCCCGGAACAATTCACTCACGATGTATCAAGCGGTGTACACGCCGCATGGCAAACCACACCCCCAAAACAATCGGCACGATGGCCAGACCAGTGACGGTTTCTGGCGACACGGGTAACCACCCCAAATCTTTAAACGACTTGGCTAGATAATAGATCAGACTCACCACATAATAAGAAATGGCCGCAATCGACAAACCCTCAACAGTCTGTTGCAAGCGCAACTGTAACGCTTGGCCTTTGGTCAGTTTCTCAAGCAACTGGTGGTTTTGTTGTTCAGTGGCGATATCGACGCGGGTGCGCAATAAGTCACCCGCCCGACTGATTCGCTGCGACAACGATTCGAGCCGCTGCGCGCTAGCTGCCACAGTGGCAATAGCGGGACTCAGGCGACGCTGCATAAATTCACCCAAGGTTTGAATGCCTTGGACTGGCGACTCGCGCAGCTCGACCATGCGTTGCAAAAAAATCTCGTTATAAGCGCGCGTGGCTGAAAACCGAAAACTATGTTGCGCGTTGGCCCGTTCAACGGCCGCGGCGAGTTTTGCCAACTGCTCGAGCAACAGGTGGTCGCCCACGGCCTGGCCTTCAATATCATGGGCGATTGAGGACAAAGCCCTTTCAGCCTCACCGAGCTCAGAAGATAGAAACTTTGCAACAGGCAACCCGCGTAGCGCCACCATGCGGTAGATTTCCATTTCCAGCAAACGCTGAACTACCCGACCCACGCGCGATGCGCTGGTCTGACTTTGCGTTAGCACCAAAAAGCGTTCCACACCATCGGTGTTGATTTTGAAGTCTGTCACGGCCACGGAGTGCTGACGATTGCCCAACATCGACGCAAACAAAGCATCGTGACCAAACCATGGTGGGCCGGCTGATTCAAGCGCTTCACTGACGTCAATGTTGGCGTCTGTGCTCAGCACCAACACCTCCAGCGCAGCCAAGGTGCGCCCTGGCACACCGCTTAACCAAGGCGAGAGGGTCTGATAGAACGCATCGATCACGACCCTGGCTTCAGCCAAAGACTCGCCAAAGGATTGCCCCGGCTCGTCGATGACGTGATCGGCCAAAGATCGTACCAACGTGTATCTGGTGAACTCGGTATGCCGTTCCCACTTAAGGATGCCCCAAGGCAGTTGCAAACGCACAAAAGTGCTGGCTGCTTCTAGTTCTGCTGCCATGGAGGGGTCTAACAGTGCCAAGTGTTCGAGCTCTTGCTTAAGCGAATGGTTTTTATTAAGAACCGCCAAGATAAAGACAACAGCCGGGTGCTCAATCGCCCCAACAGGACGGGCATGCACTTCATCATGCAAAAGTCGACGTTCAGTATCGTCACGCGGTAGGTTAATAGTCATGCCATGAGTTAACCTGAAGTTTTGAAAACAATCAATCACAAGACGCAATGACTGATTGCGGCAAAAGGATATTCGCCATGAATGATGATCAAAAACCCAGCGCGCCCTTTGACCCGTTTGAGGCCCTGACCCCAGTACAAAAGCAATTGCTTGGCAATGCCGTCAATCACTCAGGCAAGCTCATTCTAATTGGGGCGATCATGGTGGCGTTTGGGCTACTTGGACTGGTGGCAGAAGTGGCTTTTTCTTATGCCTCAATTTCACTGGTGGGTGGGTTGGCACTTGTCAGTGGCGTTTTCATGGCGGTGCACGCATTCCAATCCCAAGGCTGGAAGACTTTTCTGATTCAATCACTGATTGCCGTGCTTTACATCGGTTTGGGTATTTTTGTGTGGGTAGCCCCAACAGCTGCATTGCAAGGTCTCACGATTTGGTTAGCGGCACTTTTTTTAATAACCGGCGCCATGCGCTTGATCGCAAGCTTTCAACACGCCTCTCTGGGCAACGTCTGGTGGACGGCATTGTCAGGTGTTGTCTCGATCGTGTTGGGGGTCATGATTCTCAATAATTGGCCTCAAGCTAGCCTGTGGGTTCCGGGTCTATTACTGGCTATTGAGCTACTGTTGCACGGCTGGGCATTGGTTTTTATTGGTTTTGCCATGAAACGCGCCAGTCAACCAAAATCATAACCACGACAATCACATTAACCACGACGCAAACACAGCATTCCTTCTGGAGACTCAGCAATGCAGGCAGCTTGGTACGATCGCAACGGCCCCGCCAAAGACGTTTTAAAAGTGGGCGACTGGCCCACCCCAACAGCTGGTGCTGGTGAGGTTTTGGTTCGGATTCACAGCTCAGGGGTTAATCCCTCAGATGTTAAATCGCGGGCAGGACGCCCTCTTATCGCACCAGCCATCATTGCACACAGCGATGGTGCCGGCGTGATTGAAGCTGTCGGCGACGGCGTTTCGACGAGCCGGATTGGTGAGCGTGTGTGGCTTTGGAATGGGCAATGGCAGCGGCCCATGGGTACCTGTGCCACCCACATTGCGTTGCCGACAGAGCAAGCCGTGTCGCTGCCCGCTGAATTGAGCTTTGAGGAAGGCGCGTGCCTTGGTATTCCTGCACTCACCGCCTATGAAGGAATCCGTTGGGCCAAGCAACTGGTGGGCAGCCTGGCTAACCGCGCAGTGCTTGTCATAGGTGCAGCCAACAACGTCGGCGCTTACGCGGTTCAAATGGCCAAGCAAGAAGGAGCCAATGTGATTGGCACTGTCAGTGGCGACAAAAAAACACGACTGGCTCAATCACTTGGTGCAGACCACTTGATTGACTACAAAACCACTGATGTCGCCGAACAAGTTAAAACACTAACGAACGGTAAAGGTGTCGATGTGATTTTTGACATGGATCTGTCGAGCATGGATAAGCTTGTCTGTGGTGGCGCTTTGAAGCCACATGGCGCCGTGGTTTGTTATGGTTCTAACGCCATGAATGACGTCAGTTTGACCTTTAAGACGTGGCTATATCTTTCAGTAACACTCAAGCTATTTCTGGTGTATGACTTAACGCCCGTTGAGCGGGAAGGAGCTTTAGCCGGATTGACACAACAAATCAATCAGAGACAGCTCAGGCACATCATTGGTCAGCGCTTTGAACTATCACAAGTGGCTCAAGCGCATGAGGCTGTGGAAAAAGGTCTCACCGTTGGCAATGTGGTGGTTAATTTACCGATTTAGGGCGTCGGTTGACGCAGACGGCGCTTGCGGTGACGCAACAACACACCCAAGCGCCAAAGTATGTTGACAGTGAAATACACCAAAAAGGCAGTCACAGTGGCCAAGATAAACAAACCAGTGAACAATGGGGCTCCAATGTCGCCGATGCGTTCAAACAAACCGAGCGCACCACCATCGGTCAGCTGGGTAACCTGAGCCACTTGAGAGTCGATCATTTCCGCCGTCATGGCTGGATTGCCAGCATTTAAAATAAAGTCGCCAAGTTTGTAGGCGAGGAAGTAAACGGGCGCAAACGTAAATGGATTGGTAACCAACGTACTGGCCACCGCTACTGGCAGGTTGGCACGCAAAAAAATCGCCACGACAGCCGCCAGCGGGATCTGAGCCAAAGGTATGATCAAACCCATGAAGACACCGATCGACAGGCCGAGTGCAATACTGCGCCGATTGGCCTGCCAGAGGCTAGGGCGCGTGAGCACTGGCCCCATCCAACGCAACATTTTGTGTTGAGACACTTTATCTGGCGCTGGCAGGTATTTTTTTAAAGCCTTACCGAACATGTTTTTTCACACAAAAAAGTCAAGTCTCTGACAAAAAATTAGGTATACATGACTTCATACTAATCGAGTGAGTAGACGAATGTGCTAACAACCCGCAATCTATTACCAATCGTTTAGCCTCAAGAGTTCCCATCGCCACCATCGTCATCAAGGATTTGAATAGTACCTTGATTGGCACGATGCAAATCCCCAAGAAAGGCGCCGGCATCAGCAGCAAACTTTTTCGCCTGATCAGCGGCATTTATGACGTCTTGTTGCATCAAAACCAGCTCTATGTCGTTAAAACCACGCAACAAATAGCGTGGTGCGTCCCGCATCGGACCCTCTTGTGACATCTGAATCCCCCGCTGGATCATCTGATCAATGCTGGTGGCCGCCTTTGGCCACCAGCATTGATATCAACCGACAGTACGGCCACAGAAGCTTGACCAGTGTAGCGAAACGTCAAGTCTTGCTGACCAAAATCACGCGCCAAAAGGTCAGTGATCCGCAAGGGTCAGCGCTCAATATCTGCTGATGTAAACCCTTGCAACAATAAAAACGAAACCACCACCCCATGATCATCGGCCAACTGGCGTCTGATCTCATCGTAATTGCTTGCAGCGCACCTAAAAAATCTCTAAATCGCAAAGTCGCTTTTGACGTCTTGCTCAGCCAAACCCTTAATAGTGAGAAAACGAGCAACCCGCCTGAAAGACCTCAAGCCCTAACCGACTGACCAACGGCCAAAGCTACACCAACAGCAATTACGATGGCGGGAAAGATTTTTTCGCTAACCATTAGTATTGCATTTTGTCTCAACCGAAAAACTACTGCCCTTCAAGGAAACTCTTGAGCTTATCGGCTCGGCTCGGATGACGCAACTTACGCAATGCCTTGGCCTCTATTTGCCGAATGCGCTCACGTGTCACGTCAAACTGCTTACCCACTTCTTCAAGCGTTTGATCAGAACTCATCTCAACACCAAAACGCATGCGCAAGACTTTGGCTTCTCGTGGGGTCAACGAGTCAAGCACTTCTTTGACCACATCTCGCATCGAATTATGCAAAGCTGCCTCAGCCGGTGCCAATGTGGCGCCATCTTCGATGAAATCACCCAAATGAGAATCGTCATCGTCGCCAATCGGTGTTTCCATCGAGATGGGCTCTTTGGCGATCTTCAAAATCTTACGGATTTTGTCTTCAGGCATATCCATCTTGGCCGCCAATGTCGCGGGATCGGGCTCAGAACCCGTTTCCTGCAAGATTTGACGGTTAATCCGGTTCATCTTGTTGTTCGTTTCAATCATGTGAACGGGAATACGGATCGTACGCGCTTGGTCAGCGATGGACCGCGTGATGGCCTGTCGTATCCACCAAGTGGCGTAAGTTGAAAACTTATAGCCACGACGGTATTCAAATTTATCTACCGCTTTCATCAAGCCAATGTTGCCTTCTTGAATCAAATCCAAGAATTGCAAACCACGGTTGGTGTATTTTTTGGCGATCGAGATCACCAAACGCAGGTTGGCCTCTGTCATTTCACGCTTGGCCTTACGTGCCTTCGCTTCACCAGTTGCCATGCGCTTGTTGACGTCTTTGAGATCTTTCAATGGCAACACAACGCGGTTTTGAAGGTCAATTAGCTTTTGCTGCAGTTCTTGCACAGCAGGCACATGCCGCTCCAGAATCACCGAGTAAGCGTGACCACCTGCGACCTCACCCAACACCCATTCCAAGTTGGTCTCGTTGCCAGGGAAATTTTTGATGAAGTGCGCTCGAGGCATACCAGCACGCTCGACGCAGGTATAGAGCACGGCACGCTCAAAGCTTCTGACTTCCTCAACTTGACGACGCAGCGTGTCAGCTAGTCGCTCAACCATTTTGGCTGTGAAGCGAATGCCCATCATCTCGGTTTGAATGACAGCCTGCGCGTTCAAGTAGGCGTCAGACTTATAGCCACCCACTTGATAGGCATACCGCATTTTTTCAAACTCTTTGCCGACAATTTCAAACTTGGCAAGCGCTTGAACACGAAGAGCCTCAATTTGCTTACTACTCATGCCGCCAGCGGGACCGTCCTCATCGCTTTCGTCTGCAATGCCAGCACCCGCGTACTCAGAACCGTCTTCAGGGTCAACCAAACCATCCACGATCTCTTCTATTTGGGCTTGTGACTCTTTGACGCGTTGCACGTGCGCCAAAATCTCATTCACCGTTGTCGGGCATGCCGAGATGGCCATCACCATGTGTTTGAGACCTTCTTCGATCCGCTTGGCTATTTCAATTTCACCTTCGCGGGTCAGCAAGTCGACGGTGCCCATTTCACGCATGTACATCCGAACGGGGTCAGTCGTGCGCCCAAAATCGGAGTCAACGGTCGTGAGCGCGGCGTCGGCCTCATCTTCAACATCATCATCGCTAGACGCAACGGGTGCGTTCTCGCTCATGAGCAATGTTTCGGCGTCAGGCGCTTGGTCGTAGACGGCAATACCCATGTCGCTAAACGTGCTGATGATTCCGTCGATCGCTTCGGCATCAACCAGGTCATCTGGCAAATGGTCGTTAATCTCACCATAGGTCAGGTAGCCACGATCTTTACCGAGCTTGATCAGCTGCTTGAGCCGATTACGACGAGCCTCGTACTCCTCAGGGGTCAAGGGACCGCGCGAGATCAAGTCTTTGGCATCGCCCTTGCCGCGTTTGCCACGTTTGACAGGCTTGATTTCTGGAATAACTTCGCCATCGCCTTCGTTTTCATCAAAATCTTGGCTGGCATCAGGGTTCTTTGATGGCCGGCCAGGTCGACGACCTGAGGGAATGCTGCTCTTGGCTCGGGGCTTGGCAACCACCTCGTCGACAACACTGCCATCGGTCGAACCAATACCAGCTTTCTGACGAGTCTTTTTTTGAACCTCAGCGGATAGCGTCGCACCGGCTAACTTGGTTGTTTTGACGGCTGCTTTTTTGGCTACAACTTTGGTCGCAACTTTTAATGCGGATTTGGTCGCTACTTTTGCAGCTGATGCCTCGACCGGCATAACGGCTGATTTTGTCGCTACTTTGGTTACTGCTTTTGTTGCTACCTTGGTTGCTGGTTTCGTTACTGCCTTGGCTGCTGGTTTTGCTGCAGCTTTGGTTGCCACTTTCGTCGCTGCTTTCGCCTGTGTTACCGGCTTCATTTTGTCCTTCGGTGATTGCGCTGCCGACTTTGGTGGGGCTTTTTTGGCACTCACCACCTTCATCGGCGTCTTGGTGGGGGCGGCCTTTTTGGCCGCCGGCGAGGTAGGCGCCTGAGTTACTTTCTTGCTTGCCGGCACTGCTTTAGACACGCTGCTTTTGCTGACTTTACTGGCTGCAACTGTCTTAACAGCAGCCGCGTTCTTGGCTGTTGTCTTAACGGCAGTCTTTGCCGTTGTCTTGGCCTTGGTCGTTGTCTTAGCAGTCGTCTGTTTGGCAGCTTTGCTTTTGCTGTTGGTCTCGCGGCGTGTTGTCGTCATCATAGCCCTGTGTGTGAGTCATTTGATACGTGTCTATCGCCACCAAACCGCCGGCGGCGCCAAGCCACGCGACAATTGCAAGCAAGTGCGCGTGGTTATCATTCGACAAAACATGAGAAACCCGTTGACGGATCAACGAGATACCTTATGCATTGCCCGGTTCTTGCAGATGCCAACGCGGTTTTAAACATGAGTCGGTGGACTGTCGTCCTGAATGATAAGCCGGCGTTTCATAAACGACCGCAGCTTGATTAATCATTCCTAGTTCTCAGTAAAATCGCGAAGCAACCTGTCATTTTACCCGTATTTTCACCTATTGGCTGACGGGCATACTGAAACGTTTACGTTCTAGTTAGACTGTGGATACGGCGAGCAAGTTCCTGATATTTCTCAACGGCTTTGGGATCATCCAAACCTTGAGCCACAAGAGCAGCTTGCGCACGCTTTAAGTTGTCGAGCTCTATTCGACCCAACGCATCCTCCCATTCGGACTGTGGGTCGGGCAAGTCGGTCTGCCCCATGATGTCAGCCGATAAATCAGTCAGCACCTGCGCCAGGTCCGTTTGAGCGTCAGCGGCCTCAAGCAATGCCCCAAGATGGCGCGCGCCCGTGCCTTGGACCAACATAATAAACTCGCGCACTAGGGACAAATTAGGATCGCTTTCCAACACATCAAGCTGCTGCTCGCCCAAGCTTTCTGCCAAGTTCGGGTGCGCCAACAACAATGACAACAATCGCTTGGCCAAGGGCGCCACTGTGCGCCGACGATTGAATGTGGTCCTTGAGGCTCTTGAACCAGGCTCTTGGCTGCGACTCTCAGCAGGCACAATCCCAGATTGCGGCGAACGATAAACCGTCGCAACCACACCAGGCAGAGGCTGTCGCTCAATAATAACGTCAAGTTCCTGAGGCGTTAGTCGCACCAGCTGAGCAAATTCATTCAAAATTTGACGACGCATGGCTCCTTGTGGCATTTGCGCCAAAATAGGCGCGCCTTCATGGGAGCAAGCAGAACGGCCTTCGGGTTCGTCTAAACGGTGCCGATTGCCTAACTCATCCACTAAAAAAGCCGATAGGGAAACCGAATCTTTTAGGCAAGCACGAAACGCGGCCTGACCAAACTCACGAATGTAGGTATCGGGATCGTGACCAGCCGGCAAAAACAAAAAACGAACCGACAAGTCATCTTTCAACAGCGGCAAAACCGTTTGCAAGGCCCGCCAAGCGGCTCTGCGACCAGCCGCATCCCCATCAAAACTAAAAACAATTCGATCGGTTAACCGGATCAGCTTTCTGATGTGGTCCGGGGTGGTCGCCGTACCTAGCGTAGCCACCGCATTGCCAATGCCAAGCTGCGCTAACCCCACAACATCCATATAGCCTTCAACCACCACAACCTGAGCATCGCTCCTAATGGCTTGGCGGCCCTCCCAAGCACCGTAAAGCTCCTGACCCTTGTTAAATACGGGTGTCTCTGGCGAGTTGAGGTACTTCGGTTCACCACGGCCAATAATTCGGCCGCCAAAGCCAACAATCTGGCCACGAGTGTTGCGAATAGGAAACATCACACGAGCACGGAACCGGTCGTAACGTCTGCCATCAGCAGATTCGATAACAAGGCCAGCCTCCACCAACAATGGATCCTCATAGCGAGTAAAAACGCTCGCGAGCCCTTGCCGATCGTCGGGCGCCCATCCAAGACCGTATTGGGCGGCGACTTCACCGGTCATGCCACGCGACTTTAGATATGCAATCGCTTCAGGACTCTTTTTGAGTTGTATTTTGAAATACGACTGAGCCGTTTCAAGTACCTTAACGTGCGCCGACTGCTCATCTTTGCGCTGCGCGGCGCGCTGGCGTGTCGCCGGTGATGCATTGTTTTGCGGTACTTGCATACCCACGCTGCTTGCGAGCGATTGGACGGTATCGGGGAAGCTTGAACCGGTGTGGTTCATCAAGAAAGTGATGGCGCTACCATGGGCGCCACAACCAAAGCAGTGATAAAACTGTTTGTTGGGGCTAACAGTAAACGACGGGGACTTTTCCTGATGGAACGGGCACAACCCCAAAAGGTTAATGCCGCCTTTTCTGAGCTGTACGAAACGCCCTACGACGTCAACGACGTCGACTCGGGCTAGTAGTTCTTGAATGAATGAATCGGGGATCAAGACTTACGCGCAAAACGCGACCGCTTGCGCCCGCGATTAATACAGCCGTGGTGGCAATTGCTGGCTACGGATACGCTTGTAGTGACGCTTAACAGCGGCAGCTTGCTTACGCTTGCGCTCGGCCGTTGGCTTTTCATAGAACTCACGTGCACGCAACTCGGTCAAAAGACCCGTTTTCTCGATGGTGCGCTTAAAACGGCGCAAAGCGGCTTCAAACGGTTCATTTTCTTTCAGTCGAACAATTGGCATATATTCTATTCGTTATCAAGTGTAAGGGTTTGGGTCTTACAAGGGCTTTTTGGGAAAGCTCTGGGAAGACACGTGAATTTAATCAATAGCCTATTAATATAGCACAAGGGACGGTACTGGCATCACATAGGGTGGCTTAATTCATACTGCAATGACTCATCGAGTCTCTTTTAATGCTTGTAAGTTCAGATTATCGTAAACCTCAAACGGCTGATGAATCCATGGGCTGCCCTCCAAAAATTGGGCGTGATAGTCAGGCTTGACCACCGAATGCGCTTTCCACCAAATCACGGCGGTACGAATTTCCTGAATCGCAGGAAACTTGTTCAGCAAATAGGCATGTACCTGAGCAAATGTGAGTCCCGTATCAACCATGTCATCAACCAGCAGTATTCGGCCAGACGGCTCACCTGAAGCCATGGTGATTTCAGGGGCAATGTCAAGTCTGCCCTGCTCTCGACCCGTGTGGTCTCGGTAACTACTCGCCGACAGAACTGCCAGAGGCAACCGGTATAGCCTTGACAACACATCACCGACACGCAAACCACCCCGGGCCACACAAATAATCTGATCAAACGCCCAAGAAGAATCATCGATGGCAATGGCAAGATTTTCTATCAGCCGATGGTATTGGTCCCAGCCAACCCAAATATCCTTGTCTGTTTCCACCGAGTGACTCACGTTCTAGTTCTTAAATGGATGCCGCAACAAAATCGTTTCATCACGATCAGGACCGGTCGACACCATGTCAATTGGCACTTCACAGAGCTCTGCAATCCGCAGCAAATACCGACGGGCATTTTCAGGCAGATCATCGAACTGTGTCACTCCAACCGTTGAGTCTGACCACCCTGGCATTTCCTCCATCACGGGCTCGGCCTTGGCCACTGTTGCTGCCCCAAAGGGTAGCAACTCGGTAAATTGACCATCAATGCGATAGCCAATTCCTAGCGACACTTTTTCCAAACCGTCAAGAACATCCAACTTAGTGATGCACAAACCTGTAATACCGTTCAGCTGCACTGAGCGTTTGAGGGCAGCACCATCAAGCCAACCCGTGCGGCGAGCGCGACCGGTAACTGAACCAAACTCTTTACCAACGCTTGCCAGATGCGCACCCACTGTGTCGAGCAGCTCCGTTGGAAACGGTCCAGACCCAACCCGCGTGGTGTAGGCCTTGGTAATACCCAACACGTGATGCAACAGCTGCGGGCCCACGCCTGAACCTGCGGCTGCAGCTCCAGAAATACAATTGCTGCTAGTCACAAAAGGGTAGGTGCCGTGATCAACATCAAGCAAAGCTCCCTGCGCTCCCTCAAAAAGAAGGTTATGACCTTCTTTTTGTGCCTGGTTAAGTAATTGGCTCACATCGTGAACCATTGGCGCAAGTGAAGGTGCGATGACCATGGCCTCGTCAAACACCGCCTGTACTGAAATTGGTTGTGCACCAAGGTAAGTTGTCAGTGTGTGGTTGTGCAAATCAAGCACTTCCTCTAGTTTGGCAAGAAAAGCAATCGGGTCATCTAAGTCTTGCACCCGCAACGCGCGTCTGGCCACCTTATCTTCGTAAGCAGGGCCGATACCTCGACCGGTCGTACCAATTTTTTTAGCGCCGCGCTTTATCTCGCGCGCCTGATCCAAGGCAATATGGTAGGGCAATATCAGTGGGCAGGTTGAGGCAATTTTCAATCGGTCGCGCACATTCAGCCCTGCTTGCTCTAGCTCTTCAATTTCTTTCAGCAAAGCCTGCGGCGAAAGCACAACACCGTTGCCGATGTAGCAAGTTACATCTGGATGCATGATGCCAGAGGGAATCAAGCGAAGAATAGTCTTTTGACCCTTGATCCACAACGTGTGTCCCGCGTTATGTCCGCCCTGAAAACGAACAACGCCGTAAGCTGACTCAGCCAACCAGTCAACAATCTTTCCTTTTCCCTCGTCACCCCATTGGGTACCGATAACAACAACATTTTTACTCATGTCTGCTTTCACTCAATTAGTCTGAACAGCACGCACGACCCACTGACAGCCGTCATGCATTAGTTCGCGATCAAAGACAAACTCATCGTGTTGAGCTGCCTCACCCGGAAATAACTGAACAACAATCTCACCTGCCGCGCGCAAACTTGTAACCTCGGCAATCAATGCCTTATCTGCACTCGCAGGCGCCAATATCGCCAAAGACTGAGGGGCTGGCCCCGCACCCATAGCCACACGCCTCAAGTCCATACTGAAGCCAGTTGCAGGCCTCGCTCGTCCAAAGGCCAAGCTGACGTTGTCATAGCGCCCGCCACGCACCAGAGCATCATGCCAGCCTTGCGCGTAAAAAGAAAATGTCACGCCGCAGTGGTAACCGTAAGCACCGGTATCAGCCAAATCGACACTAATAGCCAGACAGGCATGCGCATCAAACACCGTCGATAGGGTATCGAGCGCTTCAGTCACGCCAGCAAGGCTTGGCAAGGTGGTTCGAGCCCGCTCAATCACGGACCGATCGCCGTAAAGACGCGGTAACGCCATCAACGCGTCAACAGTTTCCAAGGCCAAGGGATGTGTGCCCTGCCCCAAAGCTGATAAGCCGGGCAAGTCCTTATCTCGCAAAAGCGCAATAATCTCATCGGCACGTGCCGATGCATGCGGATCAGACTCAATCAACGCACGTACCAAACCATCGTGGCACAAAACGAGTTGGTAATCTTTGACACCGCTGACCGACAAACTTTGTGCAGCCAAACGTATGATTTCAAGGTCAGCTTCCACACCGCCGTGGCCAAAGATCTCGGCGCCAATTTGCAACAACTCTCGACTCGCCAACAATCCTGCGGGGCGTGCGTGAAGCACCGGTCCGCAATAGCATAAGCGCGTCACACCGGGTCGGTTCAAGAGATGCGCATCGATTCGGGTGATCTGAGGGGTCATGTCAGCACGCAACCCTAGCGTGCGGCCAGAGAGCTGATCAACAAGCTTAAACGTCTTAAGGTTCAAGTCCTGACCCGCCCCCGTTAATAACGGATCAATGTATT
>CAWUWI010000044.1:0-29597 GCA_963926245.1 uncultured Burkholderiaceae bacterium
GAGCGCTTTTTTGACGCGTACACAGATCCATGACGGCAACATTCTTGAAGGCTTCAGAATGCACAGCCCGGGTGCCTTTGCTGACTAGGCGTTTTCTAGTCTCGAGGGATAACTCACCGATCCAGTTTGTGAGCAAGCCCCGAGAGGGGTAACCCAACGCCTTACTGGTGCCAGCAATGCAGCGATCATGGTCTAGGTAATGATCAATGGCTAGCTGCTTCTGTGCCTCTGAGTACTTCTGTCTAGTTCGCACATACCTTGTTGACACATCTTGCCGCTGTTCGTATTCTCGATACCAGGTCTTGAGTGCATTCTTTGTCGGGTAGCCCAACTGAATAATGATCGCTAACCAGGTCGCTGCGATGCGTTTATCGAGCTTGATATAGAGCTTTAATGCTCGAACGCGCTCTTCGTATGAGTACATGAACTACCTCCGAGTAGCTCAACTATTCCGACGCACCCCCGCACGATCAAGGACCACACACTCATCTACACTGTCGTTATCGCAGGCTTCCAGACGGTGTTTTTACCTCAGCCGGATCGCTTCGCTTGGGGCCTTCTTCTATTTGGTGATTGACACGATCATCCACTTCGGCGTGTTCCGGCATCAGCGCGAGGAGATCGGCGCACGTGGCTGGGTGTCGCTGACGGCAATATCCCTCGATGCCGAAGTGCTTGCCGCCTTCGCCAAGATGAATTTGCAAACCGACCCACTGATCGTCGTGATCGGCCTCATCGGCATGGCGATTGTGTTCCTGTTCGTCCAGGCTTTCCTCGCGCGCAATCCGGTCTGAAAAGGCGATCACGATGACCATTAAGAAATGGCTTGGCTTCCAATGACTGGATGCCTTAGACTGAGAAATAACTGAAAGGATGGCACATCATGGATCACCCTCACGCGGCACCCGAAATCCCGACAGGAACAAAGACTGCCAAGGACCCGGTCTGCGGAATGGCTGTAGCGGTCAAGCCCGACGGGCGACACGCGGAGTTTGAGGGCAAGACCTTTCATTTCTGCTCCGAGAAATGCCAGACGAAGTTCAAGGCCGACCCGTGGAACTACGCGTCGGGCCGCGCCGCAGGGAAGAAGAAGGCAGCGCCCGCGGACGTCCAGTACACCTGCCCCATGCACCCGGAGATCATCCGTGACACGCCGGGGGCCTGCCCGATCTGTGGCATGGCGCTGGAGCCAATGCTGCCAACTGACGAGCCTAGCGATGAGCTAACCGACTTTACCCGCCGGATGTGGATATCGGCTGCAGCGGCGGTTCCGCTGATCGTGCTGACCATGGGCGGGCTGGTCGGCCTGCCGGTGCGCGACTGGAGCGGGCATCAGACGGCCAGCTATCTGGAATTCGTGCTGGCCACACCGATCGTGCTTTGGGCGGCATGGCCGTTCTTCAGGCGAGGCTGGGATTCCGTCGTGAATCGCTCACCCAATATGTGGACGCTGATCAGCCTTGGGGTGTCGGCGGCCTATCTCTATTCGCTTTTCGCGACGTTCCTGCCGGGCCTTTTCCCAGATCAGTATCGCATGGGCGCGGGCGTCGGCACATACTTCGAGGCGTCGGTCGTGATAGTGGCGCTGGTCTTTGTTGGCCAGGTGCTGGAATTGCGCGCGCGCGAACGCACCGGCGACGCGATCCGCGCGCTTCTCGACCTCGCGCCCAAGACCGCGCGGCGCATCCTGCCAGACGGGTCCGAATACGACGCACCGCTGGAAAACATCATGGAGGGCGACCGGCTGCGCGTGCGCCCCGGCGATGCGGTCCCAGTGGATGGAACAGTGATCGAGGGGCGTTCCAGCCTGGATGAAAGCATGCTGACCGGCGAGTCGATGCCGGTCGAGAAAGGACCGGGCGATGCTGTAACCGGTGCCACGATTAACAAGAATGGCAGCCTTGTGATTGAAGCGGGCAAGGTCGGCGCTGATACTGTGCTGGCGCAGATCGTAACCATGGTGTCAAACGCACGGCGGTCACGTGCCCCGATTCAAGGACTGGCTGACCGGGTGTCGGCGGTATTCGTGCCGGCCGTGGTGGGCACGGCCATCTTCGCCTTCGTCGTGTGGATGATCTTTGGGCCAGAACCTGCGCTGGTTTTTGCCATCGCTTCAGCCGTCTCAGTGCTGATCATCGCCTGCCCCTGCGCGCTCGGGCTAGCCACGCCAATCTCGATCACCACGGCGGCGGGACGTGGAGCCCAGGCGGGCGTGCTGATCAAGGATGCCGAGTCGCTGGAGCGGATGGCCTCTGTCGATACGCTGATCGTCGACAAGACCGGCACGCTGACCATGGGCAAGCCAAAGCTGACCGATACGGTGGCCTTGGGAGATGTGGCCGAGGCGGACCTGCTGTCGCTGGCTGCGGCACTTGAACGCGGGTCCGAGCACCCTCTGGCCGAAGCGATCGTGGAAGGGGCCGAAGCGGCGGGCGCCGCAAGGCAAGAGGCCAGCGATTTCGAAGCGATCACTGGCAAGGGTGTGCGCGGACAGATCAGCGGACGCGCCGTGGCACTCGGCAACGCGGCGATGATGAAGGAGATGGGGCTCGATACGGCCGATGCCGAGGCACAGGCCGATGCCCTGCGCGCCGAGGGCAAGACGGCTATGTTCATCGCGGTTGAAGGAGCGCTTGCCGGGATCGTCGCCGTGGCTGACCCGATCAAGGACAGCAGCGCACAGGCAATCAAGGAACTGCATGCCCAAGGGCTGCGCGTCATCATGGCGACAGGTGACAATGAGCGCACGGCGCAGGCAGTGGCGAGCAAGCTCGGCATCGACGAGGTGCGCGCGGGCGTCCTGCCGGAAGACAAGAAGGACCTGATCGACCAGTTGCGCAAGGATGGCCACAAGATCGCCATGGCGGGCGATGGGGTGAATGACGCGCCAGCGCTGGCCGCCGCCGACGTCGGCATCGCCATGGGCACCGGGGCTGACGTGGCGATGGAAAGCGCCGGAATCACGCTTTTAGGCGGCGACCTGATGGGGATCGTACGGGCGCGCAAACTGGCGCGGGCCACCCTGCGCAACATCAAGCAGAACCTTTTCTTCGCATTCGCCTACAACAGCCTTGGCGTGCCGATTGCGGCGGGGCTGCTTTACCCCATCACCGGGCTCCTGCTCTCGCCGATGATCGCGGCGGCGGCGATGAGCCTATCCTCCGTCTCGGTTATCTCGAATGCATTGCGTCTGAGACGTGTTGACCTTTAAATGGATCGAAAGGAGAGCCGCATGGCGACAGTTCACATTCCCGATGTGAGCTGTAGCCACTGCAAGGCGACGGTTGAAAAGGCTATCAAAATCATCGACCCCGAAGCCCATATCAACTTTGACATTGAAGCGAGGCGGGTCGCGCTGGATAGCGTCATGGAAGCTGTAAAAGTACAGGCTGCCCTCTCCGATGCTGGCTACCCTGCCACCCCAGTCTGAGGTTTTGACCTAGTCGAGATCTGCAGTGGCCTGCTCTGATTGGATCTAGCTATGTCTTGTAAACACCACTGTGTTGCCATCACGCAGAACAAGCAGCTTGTTAAAAGGGTCTCGCTGTAGACGTTGAACAAAAAAAAGTTGCCGCGTTGCTGGAGCAACTCGAACCGTCTGCGAAATTCGAGAGTCTTTATTGTTTGGCGTTCATGAACTCACCCCGGCGCTGGCAATGCGGCTGCGTACCGCCTTTGTTGGGCCACTACCTTCGCCAACGCGAGCGCGTCAGCACTCACCGCTGGCATTAAGTGAAGACGAGCAAGCGCTGGTGTTGCAAATCCTCTGCAGCGAGCGATTTGTTGACACGGCCCCAGCTGCAGTACACGCCACCTTGCTCGATGAAGGCAGTTACCTTGGTTCGGTGCGCACTATGTACCGTTTACTCGAGGCCGATGCCAGCAGCGCCGAACGTTTTCGACAACGCAGCCACCCCATCCATGCCAGACCTGAGCTGCTGGCGCTTGCGCCTAATCAGGTCTGGTCTTGGGACATCACCAAGCTCAAAGGACCCGCCAAATGGACTTGCTTTCACCTCTACATCACCTTAGATACTTTTAGCCGCTACGTCGTGGGCTGGATGGTTGCGCCTCGCGAAAGCGCTGATCTAGCCCAGCAACTCATTGCCGATACCGCGGCACACCACAATGTCATGCCAGATACGCTCACGCTGCATGCAGGCCGTGGCACTTCGATGCGATCCAAACCAGTGGCCAGTTTGTTGGTAGACCTAGCAGTGACCAAGAGCCACAGCCGCCCCAGAGCGTGCACTATGGCCAAGAAAAAGCCTTGCATAAAGTTAAGCAAGCGACACTGGACGCCGCATTGAGCACAACACCCAACCGATTAAGGGCAACCGCCCTTGCTTGAAACCCATGCCAACTGCGGCCTGTATCAACCCACCAACGGAGAAAAAGGAAACACCTAAAATAAAGGCATTGACACATTCCGCTCTCGCTTGATTTGTTCGCGACAAATAGGGGGGTTGCTCACATTGGGCTAGCTAGCAATTCGCATTAATAGTACGTACCTGTCGCCGCTGATACATCGCCTCCAAAGTAATGGCGCGCGATTGGGTTTTACTAATCAGAATGTGCCCTTGCAGCCCTGCCGATACCTGTTCGACTTCGCCCGCAAAAATCAAATTCAATATGTTTGAGTGCTCATCGTAGGTCGCATCAACACGCTCAGGCTTGATGAAATCAAGGCGTCTGACTAGCCGGATGTGCTCTGTAATGTAGTGATGTGATCGAACCATTTCCCGGTTGCCTGATGCAGCAACCAGGGTTTCGTGAAATTGTTCATCTAGCAGACCAACCTGCACGGGATCTCCCAAGCGTTGGGCGATGGGCACACACCAAATGGCTTTCAGTGGCAGCAGCAACTCCAGGCGCTCTGGGCTCGTTGCACAGCACTGCGCGGCGTACTGCTCAACCAAGACACGGAAGTCATAGAGCTCATCAAGCCTATCAAAGTTCAGCTGTGGTACTGCCCAACCTGTTTTGGGGAACAAATCCAACAAACCCTCATGGTGAAGGCGCTGCAACGCCTGTCGCACAGGCGTGCGGCTAATGCCAAGTTGATCAGCCAAATCCTTCTCTGAAAGGCGATCTCCTGGCATCAAATCGAGCTCAGCGAGTTTGGCTTTAATGCTCTGGTAGGCTTTATCAGCGAGTGTCGAACGTAATGCATCCATCATGTCTTTGGCGCTTCCATATAAGCCCGCCAGCCACCATAGGCTGACACATTCTTGGCGCCAACAATACCCAATGGTTCACAGACGAATCCCGTCACCCACTGGCCATCAACCAACTCCACTTTACCGAGTCCCAAAGGACTCGGTATCTTCAACAAAAACCCCGATACTGCCCAGGCCGGCACGTCATAGACTTCCAGTGCGATATGTTGACCACCCTCACTTACCCGCACCATCCCTGGCTTGGGCGGCGTGGTGTCTGGTAGGTGATAAAGCTCGTAGTTTGCGCTCGTGGTGGTGACCGCTGCCAGACGAGCACCGACTTGCTGCAATTGAATATTGAGCGGCATGCCACTTAAATGTGCGCCCACCACTGCGATTCGATGTGAACCGGCAGGCTCAATCGGATCGCTGGTAGCTGCCACAGGCAGCGAGGCTTGCAACTGAGCTTGCAAATGACAACCCAAAGGTAGCTGACGCCACTGAACCCAACGCCCACCCAATTCAAGCAAGCCTTCGTCGCTGCCACCCGGTGCAATCCAGGTCACACCAAATGGCAACCCTTGCTCGGTAAAGCCTGCCGGCGTTGACAACGCAGACCACCCCAACAGATTCACAAAGTTCGTGTATTTGCCCAAAGCGCTGTTGACACCAAGCCGATCGGCCTGAACATCGACATAACGCGGCAGGCCGGGTGCTGTCGGTACGAGCAACACATCGATTGATTCCCAGATCTTGGCCACACGCGCAGCCAATGCGTTGACAGAATATATGGCTTCAAATGTGTCGCTCGCGCTAAACGCGCGGCCTTGCTCAATGATTCGCTTGACTGACGGGTCCAGACCCGCCACGTTCTTGTCAAGACAGTCACGAGCGGTGATCAACCGCTCAGCGATCCAGGGACCGCGATACAGTTGTGCGGCAATGGCATCAAGGTCAGTCATGTCAACAGGCACGAACTCGACCTCCCATGCCAAGGGCAAGTCCTTCAAAACTCCCTCATATAGGTGCTGATACGCCGTGTCGGTAAACACCGGGTTAGACGGCACACCAACACGCAGTCGCTGACCAAATGCAAACTTTGGTGTCAGCGGCGCTGAGTGAAACGAGGCCACTTCAGGCTCGCTACCCGTGGCTGCCAACAGCCGGCTCACGCAAGCGCCATCATCAATTGTCAGACTCAGAATAGACACACAATCGATGGTCTTGCAGGCGGGCACCACGCCCTTGATGCTGAACCGCCCAGGTGTGGGCTTGATGCCCACCAGGTTGTTAAAGCCAGCTGGTATTCTGCCAGAGCCCGCCGTGTCTGTACCCAACGCAAAAGGCACCAGACCACGCGCCACAACACTGGCTGAACCTGAACTTGAACCACCGCTGATATGCTCTTGACTAAACGTATTGCGCACCCAGCCATAGGGTGATCGCGTGCCCACCAAGCCAGTGGCAAACTGATCGAGATTGGCCTTGGCCACTGGAATGGCACCAGCCTCAATCAGGGCCTGCACTACGGAGGCGTTGTCTTCGGCGGTGTACTTAAATTCAGGGCAAGCAGCAGTCGTTGGCCAACCCGCAATATCGATGTTGTCCTTAACCACGAAAGGCACACCCCACAAAGGACAGAGCACTGGATCCAAACTGCCCAAATTCGCAAGCAAGTATTCTCTTTGCTCAGGCTCAGGCAGGTAGATCAAGGCCGTATCACCACCGGGGCCACAACCTCGTGTATCCAAATCGTCCCACAGTCTACCCAACACCTCTTCAGGCGTAACACTTTCCTGTTCGTAGCGCTTGCGATAATCCGCAATGGTCAGCAATGATGTCTCAGACATGTTCAAGCTCCAATTCAATGGGCGAGGCAGCCGGCGGACGCGGTGCTGCACTTAATAGTGCCCGAGTATATTCGTGGGTAGGGTTGGTCAGCACCGTGGCTGTTGGTCCTTGCTCGACAATCTCACCGCCACGCATAACAATCACGCGATCACACATCAGTCGCACGACTTCAAGATCGTGGCTGACAAACAAATAAGCCATGCCCGTGCGAACTCTCAGATCCACCAGCAAATTCAGCACAATCGCCTGAACAGAGACATCGAGTGCCGCAGTGGGTTCATCGAGTATCAACAGGTCGGGCTCAGATGCAATCGCGCGCGCTATACCCACGCGGGCCTTTTGTCCGCCAGACAACTGGTGCGGCAACCGTGACAGCAAAGACACCGGAAGACCAACCATATCGGCAAGCTCATTGACTCTAGCCTTAATGGCATTAGTATCTCTCATGCCCATCAGACGCCGTAACGGGTCTGCAATCGAGTCAGCTGCGCTAAAGCGTGGATTCAAACTATCCGTGGGATCTTGAAACACCATTTGCAATGACCTACGCATGGCGTGATGCACAAACGACTCACGGCGAATCAGCGAGATGTCTTGACCCTTGAAGCGAATCGACCCATCAGATGAATCAAGCAGGCGCATCACCATGGCTGACGTGGTGGATTTACCGCAACCCGACTCCCCAACCAGGCCAACGCTTTGGCCTGGCCAGATATCGAATGAAATGCCTTTGACGGCTTCAAACGCCTGGGCAGGACGCCGTGCAAGCAAATCAGCGAAACTGCGCTTGCCCGCAAAACGACGGCGTAATTCAATGACTTGCAATAGCGGCGCGAGTTTCCAAATGGGTGATTGCCCTGTGGTTGATTGCCCATTACTTGGATATTGAACCGTTGTACGCTCTGACTCAACTGGCTTGTCTGCCTGATCTGATGTCTCGGGCGTGGTCGCATCGGTATCAGGCAACAAATCGCGCACGTGCGTGGCGCCATGCGGTGTTGCCTTGACCAATTTCTGTGTATAGGGATGGGTGGGCCGCTGAAATATCTCAGCAGCTTGGCCAGACTCAACAATCTCTCCGTTTTGCATGATCGAGACCCGGTCACAGTACTCACCTGCCAAACCCAGATCGTGTGTAATCAAAATGGTGGCCATACCGTGCTCACGTGTGAGATCACGCACCAATTCCATCACCGCGCGTTGCGTGGTGACATCAAGGCCTGTAGTCGGCTCATCGGCAATCAAGATACGCGGCTTACACGCCAGTGCCATGGCAATGACCACACGCTGACACATGCCACCAGACAGTTCAAACGGATAGGCGTCTACACGCTGCTGTGGGTCACGGATACGTACGTGACTCAATGCTTCAATGGCCTTTGCCCTTGCGTTTTGTCGAGTGCACTGCTGGTGCTGCAACAACACGTCTGCAATTTGGGCACCAACCGTACGGATTGGATTCAACGCGGCACGGGGATTTTGAAATATCATCGAAATCTCGCGGCCCCGAATGTCGCGCATGATTGACTCATCGGTCGGCAAAAGATCCATCCCTGAGTAAACCGCAGAGCCCGCACTGACCTGCCCTGCTCGGTCTAGCAATCCCATCAAGGCGTAGGAGGTCACTGACTTGCCTGAACCCGATTCCCCGACCACACCAAGTGTCTCGCCGCGACGCAAATAAAGGCTGATGTCCCTTACTGCATGCACAACCCCATGACGCGTTTTGAAGTCGACACTGAGGTGATCAACGGTCAGCAGATCGTTGCTGGAAACGATTGGGGTATTCATGTTCGCCTCTGAGGATCAACAATGTCTCTTAAGCCATCGCCAAGCAAGTTAAAAGTAAAGACTGCCAGCATCAATGCCGCGCCTGGGAACAGTACTAGCCACCACTGACCCGATACGATGTAGCTCGCACCCTCGGCGACCATGATGCCCCACTCCGCAGTCGGTGCCCGAACGCCGAGACCGATAAATGACAGGCCTGCAGCGTTCAGGATTGCCCAGCCCATGTTCAATGAGATTTGCACCATCATGGGTGGCAGTGCATTGGGTAATATGCGGCCAAACAGAACTCGCCACGGCCCGTTGCCTGCCAACTGTGATGCTTGTACCCAGCCCGCTTGTCGTCTTACCACCACTTCTGCACGAGCGACGCGGGCATAAAACGGCAGGTTGATAATGGCCGTTGCAATCACCACGTTCTGTACGGTATTACCCGACGCCGCTACAATACCCATGGCCAACACAAACAGCGGAAACGCCATGATGGTGTCCATCAGCCGTCCAAACGTGCTATCTAGCCACCCGCCCCAGTAGCCCGCGATACCGCCGAGCGAAGCTCCCACCACAAATGACAGACCAACCGCACTGACTGAAATCAGCAGATCAAGTCGCGTAGCTACCACCACTCGAGAGAACACATCACGACCGAGATGATCGGTACCAAACCAATGCTGCCAGTTCGGGGCCTCAAGCGCTCGCGCGGTGCTAGCCATCGGGTCATATGGCACCAGGTAAGGTCCAAAGACAGCAGTGAGTAAAATCAAAGCGAACAAAGACATGGCCAACAAAGTGATTGGATTGCTTGTCACCACGTAGCGCACGTGCGAGATGAAATTGGTATTAGCCATCGATCTTGACCCTCGGATCTACCAAGGTGTAGAGCAGATCTACACAAAGGTTCAACAACACAAACAACAATGCCATGGCGAGCACAAACCCCTGAACGGCAGCGTAGTCTGACGCCACCAACGCCTCAATGGCAAACGAGCCTATGCCAGGCCAACTAAACACTTTCTCGACCAACACATTGGCACCCAAAGAAAAAGAAAAGACCATGCCAAGCGTGGTGATGACTGGCAACAAGGCATTTCGTAATGCGTAGGAGCGCAGCACCTTGGCGTGGGTCAAACCGCAAGCTCTTGCGGTACGCACATAATCTGAAGACAAGGACTGCAACATGGCTGCTCGTGTCATGCGCGCCAACGGTGCCAGCGTAAACAGCGCCAAAGTGATGGCAGGCAATGCCAACTGCTTGAGCGATGACCAGAACACTTCTGCGTCACCATCGATGACGGCATCCACCGTATAGAAACCCGACACCTGCGGCGGCGACAAATACAGGATATCGAGACGGCCCAGCGGTGGCGGCGCCCACCCAAGCAAAAAGTAAAAGACGTACACCAACAATAGACCAGTAAAAAACGTCGGCAAACTGACGCCCGCTGTGACAACAAAACGACTCAGCTGGTCTACCCAAGTGTCTTGATGCGTCGCCGCCAAGATCCCCAGCGGCAATGCAATCGATAACGACAACACCAACGCCACGAACGTCAGTTCCAGAGATGCCGGCAGGCGCCGAAGTAGCTCCTGCATCACCGGCTGCCCTGTGGTCATGGATTGTCCGAGCTCTCCCTGAGACAGGTCACTTAAATAGCGACCAAACTGCACAGGTAATGGCTGATCAAGCCCGAGCTGACTGCGAATCTCCGCAATCGACTCGGGCGTGGCAGCTGGCCCTGCAAAAAACGCCGCCGGATCACCCGGTAAGGCGCGCGTCAACAAGAACGTAATCAACACAATGCCGAACACCGTCGGCACCGCTTGTATCAGTCGCTTAAATACCACCAACAGGCGATCCATGGCTGCTTCTCCAGTTAGCCCATTGACAACGGACGAACGTCAAGCTGACGGTGATACCAGCTTGTGTAACCGCCAAGTGCCGGTGACATCGCAGACTCGAGTGTGGGCTGATAAAGCGGGATACGTGGCAAATCATCAAACGCCAGCTCAATCATGCGCAATACATTCGGGGTGTATTGCGGATCAGACTTCTCCATAAACAGCGTATCGTCAATGAGCTTGGCCATTTCAGCTTTGTCGTAGTTCGATGCATTAAAGAGATTGCCCTTGATGTACGCCCAATAGAAGTAGTAGTCAGGCGTGTTTAACCAACCACCAAAGTTCTCGAGCAAGAAAGGCAACTTTTTCTCGACCAAAGCGATGGTGCGCCAGTTGGCACCAGGTACTTTGTTGAGCGTCACCTTGATGCCAATTTTTCCAAGACCTTCTTGGATCAGCAGCGCGGCGGGTTCAGCCCAGTCAGCGACACCGAGGTTGAACGACAACTCAACGTCAAACCCGTTTGGATAACCGCTTTTAGCGAGCATCTGCTTAGCCATCTCGATGTTCGTGTCGTACGGAAATGGCTGCGGCCAGACTGGCTCGGTTGGCTTGGCCGATGTGGCACCCCACATTTTGGTGCCCATGCCATAGGCCGCTTGCTTGAAGATCTGGTCGTATGGAATGGCGTACGCAACTGCTTTGCGCACATTGGCATCAGTAAACGGCTTAAATATTTGGTTCATGCAAACCACATGTAACGTATTGTCAATTGGCGTACCAACTACCTTGACTTTGTCATTGGCGGCAAGCTCCTTGGCGTCACGGTTAGGAATACTGAAAGACAACTGAGCATCGGCTCTCTCGATCAACGCGCGCCGGGTCGCTTGAGAGGGAACTTCACGCAAGATCACGCGGCGCAGCGCTGGCTTGGCTCCACAGACCCATTTGTCGTTTCGCTCGTAAACCAGTTGTTGGCCAGCCTCCCAACGCGCAACCTTGAAGGCGCCGCTGCCAGCCGGGCTTTTGTGCAAGTACTCAGTAGCCCACGGATCCGCAGCTGTGGCGTTGGCCTTAGCCACGGTCGAATTAATGATGATTGCCACTGGCACGCCGAGATTGGGTAATGACAGTTTTGATGGTTGATCAAGTTTGATCTGGAAAGTTTTTTCATTCACCACAACAAATTGTTCGGGGCGCTTAAAACCACCCGCAGCCATTTGCACTTTCGGGAAGCCGCCAAGCGCCAGCGCGCGGTCAAACGACCACTTCACGTCAGCTGCAGTCACTGGTGCGTCGTCCCAGAACACCGCATCAGCGCGTAGCTTGAACGTAATGACCGTTCGCTCAGCATTCAATGACCAACTCTCGGCCATCTCGCCAATGACATTATCGTAGTCATATACCTGTGCCCCATTGGGCAGCGTTTTAAGACCAAACGACACGAGCCTGTCGTAGCAGTTGATCGCCACTTGATAGCTCGGGCGATTGGTGCCGGGTCGGTGAATATCCAAACTGTTAATCGTGTTGCCAATCAGGACCACGGCGGTATCAGATGTCGCCGCAAAGGCATTCGTCTTCAGAAAAGGCAGCAGCGCTGAACCCAACGTCATGGCACCAGCACATTTAAGTAAGTCGCGTCGTTTCATGTGTATTCCTTGCAATGAGAGTTATCTGCGTAACCACTTGGCAAGCGGTATACAGACCAGTATGCAAGAAGCGTGCCAGCGAGTGTTGTGACCCAAAGCACCGCCATTTCGCGACCCGATCACCCAAGGTAGTGCATCAAATCCATCGCTTTGCACTTTTATAGGGATTAATGCACAGATGGATCTGTGGCGCGCGCCCCCCTCCAAAAGCAACAAAGGAGCGCGTGTGTGCGTCAAAGAGCATTTCGTGCGTCTGAGTCGGGTAGGCCACCAGCCAGAAGGCGCGACTGGCACACAGCTTCATGTGCGAGACCTGTACCTTACGGAATATCCCGCCTACGAGCATTCCCTCTTCGCTCCAGTCAAACTGGAAGGCCTCGCCATTCTCAAAGCGCAACGGCACAAACGCCTTGCTGCCAGGGCCTGAATCGTTGCGCCAAGCGCGGATAAAGTCAGTCACTTGGGTGTACCCACCCCGATACCCTTGCGCGGTGATTTGCATCAACAGCGCACGTGCCGTGCGCCTAGAGTCTTTGTGACGAAGCCGATCGGCTTTAAGCGCTGTAGTTAGGGTGGCCTCAAACGGCGTCAGCTTACGGGCATCAAGCTTGGCGCTCGTACTTCGGCACCACATCGCCAGGAGCACGAAGCCACCTCCTGATCGTATTACGCGACAAACCCGTCCTCTTTGAGATCTCGCTGATTGATAATTTGTCGCGCATCTTCATGCGTCTGACCTTGCACAACATGTCCATTGTGATCACCTCAGCTGCCTGCTTAATAAGTAAGCAGGTCGATTGAACACCCTGGTCAATTTTCGACCAGCACAACCCTCAAAAACGAGGGTGCGGCGGAAAAGTTGGACTACTTGGAGGTAGTTCATGTACTCATACGAAGAGCGCGTTCGGGCAGTTAAGCTTTATATCAAGCTTGATAAACGCATCTCAGCGACCATTATTCAGTTGGGTTACCCGACAAAGAATGCACTCAAGACTTGGTATCAAGAATATGAGCAACGACAAGATGTGTCGATGGGTTATGCACGATGACAGGTATGCGATAGCAATGGGACATTACTAAACTATCACATGAGCGGCGCAAACCAAGAGCACGGAATTATCAGTCATGTGAACGCCTCATGTGTGGAAGATATCAGTGCTCAACTGCCGATTGGAATGATCTTGCGAATACTGCCGAATCACACCTGTGCAACCGGCGCTCTATTTCCAAAATTCCATGTCTTCGAGTCAAGTCATGGGGGTTACCCAGCGTTAGGGCCCACCTGGCCGCGTTTTTACGGCTGGTGAAACACTTTCGTTTAAAAAATATTGAGGCCGCCCCAAACCAAACAAGGCTTTCCCTTTTGACTTTTAAAAATTTTTTGATCCACATTTCACCGTTCATCCAGTTATCGTGGGTGGTAACACCCCTGGCACTTTGATTAACATACCTCATCGCCAAACCCATCGTGTTAATTGGAGGTTGCTTTGCAAGTGAACGCTGTCAGTGAACTCTCTGTTTTGCGTGGCGTGTGTGACTGTCACGTCCATGTTATCGGACCGCACGATCAGTACCCGCTCGTGCCAGTGCGCAGCTACACTCCGATGCACGCGACAGCGACTGACCTGGTGGCTATGATGCGTCGATCAGGTGTTGATCGAGCGGTGGTGGTGCAACCCAGCGTACTCGGTCTAGATAACCGCTGCTCGCTTGATGCACTTGAGCACCTCGCATCGCAAGGTTTACATGGTCGGGCCGTGGCTGTTTTACCCACAACGTTGCCCGCCAGTGAGTTAGATGATTTACACCGGGCAGGCGTCCGGGGTTTAAGGGTGAACCTACAAAGCAATGCTGGCGCTAGTCTGGCTCAAGCACGTGAAGCTTTGCAAAGCGCGATTCGTTTGTGCGAGCGCCATGCTTGGCATGTTCAGCTCTTTGTTGACCGCCAGATGGTTCAAGCACTTGCGTCAGACATCAAAAACGCAACTATCGAAGTGGTTCTGGACCATTTTGCCGGGCTTTCGGTCAGTGGGTGTAATGATGAATCCAGCCTAGCCGTTCTTAGGCTACTAGGCACAGGAAACATTTACATTAAATTGTCTGGCAACTATCGAATCACTGATGATGCCTATGATCTCAAATTAGCCAACCTCGCCCGTGATTTGGCTGGCATCAATCCAGAGCACCTGATCTGGGGCAGTGATTGGCCGCACACACCAAAACATGCCGGACAGGCTGAGCACCATCCACCGATCAAGTCCTATCGGAAAATTGACACGAACCGCTTGTCTCGCGCAGTTTTCGATTGGTTCGAACCGCCGCTGGCGCAAAAGGTTTTGGTCAACAATCCAGCCAGACTGTACGATTTTTCTGGCTAGATGTTTCAGGCATTGTGTAGACCAAGGTCGCACAAGCGTTGATCAAACGCCTTCGATAATCCGTATCTCGCGAACAACAGCATTGGTGCCGAGCTTCTCGAGTGCTTCTTTGTATCCTGGGCTGTCATACGCTGTCAAGGCAGCATCTAGGCTATCAAACTCGATCAACACTGTGCGCATTTGCAGCCCGCTTTCCTTCACGGCGGCTGGCATACCACGCGCCAAAAAAGTCCCCCCTGCAGCGCTAAGCGAAGGGCCTGCCAGTTTGGCATAGGCGGCAAGGGCATCATCATCGTTGATCGACTGGTAGGCACTGATCCAATAAGCTTTGGTCATGGTTTTCTTTGATCCAAAAATACTTATTTTGCCACGTAAGCATTTATTCCCAACAATCCATCGATTCAATTAAATTATACTTAGCTTAGCTTAGCGCGAGCAAATTGAACTAGCGAGAATGCAAACGCCTTACAACCATGGCTGACCTGACGACTTAGCTGCTTCTCGTGTTTGCGCTGCTCAACACTGCGAATGAAGACCAGCACATCGATGTCAATCAGTTGCATAAATCGACCACGCGAAGATCTGATTTGAACCTTAGGTGTACTTTAAAATGATCGATCTTGTTAAATTAGCATCTTAGATTCAAGTACGAAGTGCAACACTTTTTTTTAAGACTGGTGGAACACTTCGTGCGGCGTTTTAAATCCTAATCGTTTCCGTGGTCGGTGATTAGTAAGATCTTGGATCATTTTAAGTTCATCTTCGGTCACGGTCGATAAGGGTTTTTTTTAGGAATGTACTGGCGTAGTAAGCCATTGAAGTTTTCATTTGATCCGCGTTGCCAACTGGCATACGGGTCAGCAAAGTAAGTCGTCGATTCCAACGCCTCATCCACAGCAGCATGATCTGCAAACTCTTTTCCATTGTCGTAAGTCACTGTTCTGACGCGCTGCGCCAGATGGGTGAGGCGTGTAATGATGGCTTGGCTGACCAAGTCGAAAGTTTTGCGCCAAGCACCTCACCAAACAATGCGGAAACAGTAACGACAGAAACCCAAAGAACAACCAATCGCTTTTATTTATACCTGAAAATCTGGTTTCAGAACTGTGCTACTCACATCTCCACGCACCACAATCACGAGATACCGAACCTCGGCTGAGAGTTGATAGCCTGCATCGACGCACCATGCCAGACACGGCTTGAATGGCAACGAGTTCAGAGGCCAGCCGGCCGTTTTAACGCTCAAATCGCCCAAAGATCATGTCGGGCGCACTTAGGTTGTGACGCGATGGCGTGTGTCGTCCAGCCCAAAGCTCAAGAGCCGTTGCTTGCTTAAACGACATGATGCTCTCTTCAAGCCTCCTAGGCTGCCCCGGGGCACGCCAAGCCACCGCGGCCTCATTAGCATTTTGTCGCTTCACGTACATGGACCTAAGTGATGCGAAGGGAAAATCCGTGGGAATACCGTTTAACGAAACATCAAGAACAATGTGTTCTCGATCAACCGGAGCAAGCTTAAGCCGACCCTCGCCGCCCGCACATGAGCGGTCAAACACGTCGCACCCGCTCGGGCCTTATGGTGAGCGAACGCGGTGCTGACGGCTTTATCGACGGAACAAACCTCACGCTTAACGCTTTTCCAGCGGTAAAAGCCACTACGACTAACTTACAAAGCCTCGCGCAGGTGAGTATTCTCTTTTTCAAGGTCTTTGATGCGCTGTTGATCAGCAGTTAAGGACCGCGAGGCACCATGAACGCCCTGTTGCCGAGCTTTTTTCAACCAACCCGATAATGTTGAGTGGCCGATCCCAAAGTCAGCAGCCAGCTTGGCCGTTCCGATTTCAGGATGAGCAAGGGCGTAATCAATGCATTCCTTCTTTTTTTGGGGACTGTTAGCTTTTGTCATTTTCATTTCCTAAAGTAAAAGCATACTTTAGAGACAGAATGTGTCCACTTTTTTGACTAGGTCCAATATCCACACAAAACGTCATAGAGCCGAAATCTTTGACTACATCGAAGGCTTTTATATTTGAATATATCGGCACAAGCATTTACAACAAATCAGTCCTTACGAATTCGAATGGCATCAAACTGCGTTGTGAAAAGCGTCTACGAATTTAGGGTAATACCACCTATCTTAATGCTGATATTACATATTGGTACGCACAGACCTGAGTGTAATCGGTATTGTCTCTTAAAGAAAAAAGTGGTTAATTAACTTTCAAAGATAGATACAACATTGCTGACGACTCAGCATGAGGTGCAAGCATGCTACTTAGCCAACCAGGGCAAATTGGATCACTAAAGCTAAAAAATAGGGTGCTGATGGCACCCATGGGAACCAACTACAGCACCACCGATGGCTTCTCAACTGAACGCGACTGTAAATACTATGCGGAGCGAGCAAAAGGCGGGGTTGCCATGATCATGACTGAGGCCATGATTGTGACAGAGGCCGCCCGCTCTCACCATAATTCGCTGTGTTGCTTTCATGATCGCTTCATACCAGGCCTATCCAAACTCGTCCAAAGCATCAAAGAGCACGACTGCCATGTATTCGGTCAGCTAAACCACAGGGGTGCGCTCTTGCGCCGAATGGTTCTAAACATGGAGCCCGTCGGCCCATCAGACTGGGTCAACCCCAATACGGGCGATGCCGTTCGTGCCCTAACCATCCCCGAGATCCATGACATTCAATCTCTGTTTGTGCAAGCAGCCAAGCGACTTTGGATTGCAGGTTATGACGGCGTTGAATTGCATGCCGGTAACGGCTATCTCTTTCAGCAATTTTTTACTCGCCGCATCAATAAGCGATCAGACCAATACGGTGGCTCCATTCAAAACCGCATGCGCCTATTGCTCGAAACGATTGATCGAGTGCGTACGGAGTTGCCCGACTTAACCCTGGCTGTGCGCTTGAGCGCCAGTGAATACACGCCCGATGGTTACTCACAGGAAGAGATCATTGAACTGGCGCAAGCTGTTGAGCGGGCAGGCGCAGATGCACTCGATCTTTCTGGCGGCAGCAACGAGAGCCCTCAACTCTCCAAGTACTGTATACAGCCGCCGTCATTTGCGCACGGCTGCTTAGCGCCCATAGCCAAACCACTCAAACAAGCCGTCAAGATCCCCGTGTTTGTTGCTGGCCGCATTGTGACACCTGAAGATGCAGAGAATGTCTTGCGGTCAGGCAGTGCTGACTTTGTATCTATCGGTCGCGGGCTTTATGCCGATCCCCACTGGGCATTGAAAGCCTTTGGCGAAGTCAAAGCACCCATCCGCGAGTGCATTGCCTGCAACGTATGCTTCGAGCGGCTGACGATTGAGAAAGATGTCTCCTGCGTTCAGAACCCGATGGTTGGTACTGAGTTCGAAGCGCTGCCATATGCAGAGCCGCAGTTATTTGCGCCCGGCTCAAGTCCTCGCAAGCGCGTGCTCATCCTCGGTGCAGGCGTAGCTGGTGTTGAGGCTGCCCGCGTTGCGGCCGGACGCGGACACACCGTCGAAGTATGGGAAAAAGCCAGTCAACCGGGCGGACAAATTCATCTGGCTGTCGCCGGCCCAGACAAATCCGAAGTATGGCCGGTATGGAACTATCGCTGGCAAACCCTACAGACACTGAAAGTCCCTGTGCGAACCAACGTGCGAGCCACAGCTGAGTCTATCCAAGCGTTCAAGCCAGACTTTATCGTGCTCGCAACGGGCGCTCAACCCCAAGCAGCACCGCTAGACACCCTTCAAGTCGCTCCCTCTATCGCCAAGTATCACGCTTGGGATGTCTTTGAGAATCCTGATCTCGTTGGTTCCAATAGTCATGTCACCATCATCGGAGCCGGCATGGTCGGTGCAGAGTTAGCTGACCTGCTAAGACTGCGGGGCTGCCATATTCGACTGCTTGAAATGCAAGGCCACGCAGCCAACGGCATGGCTCGCAACAATAAGTACGAATTGCTTGAACGTCTCGCTGACAGCGGGGTTGATCTGGTAACCCATTGTCAGATCACGTCAATTCAAGGACGCACTGTGATGGCCATTGTTAAAGACATGCCAACTCAGTTTGATGTTGGTGACTATCTCATATTTGCTAACGGCCCTAAATCAAATCTCGATATCTTGCAGGCGGTCCAGAGCACGGGTGTGAGCTACGAATGCATCGGGGACTGCAGCAAACCAGGTGACTTTCTCACAGCCATTCGTGATGGTTGGATGGTTGCTTTACGTCTGGATCAAACACATTAGGAGGTTGCGCCATGACACTCATCAATCAGGATCCCCACAATGCTAAACCCTATGAGGTTTACGCCATCAAATACGGTACGCGTGATGCTCAGCGCAAAAACCACTTTATCGGTGGCGACCCACACGACGCACCAATGCCCATGGACTATTTCGTGTGGCTGGTCCGCAACGATGAGTGCACGATTGTTGTTGACACGGGATTCAATAGCGAAGTGGGCAAACGTCGCGGTCGCACTGTTCTGCGCACGCCCGCTGAAGGTTTGGCTTTGTTAGGGGTCGATGCGGCCACAGCACCGACAGTTGTCATCACCCATCTACATTATGACCATGTTGGAACGTTTGATGCCTTTGCCAGTGCCATGTTTCATCTGCAAGATGACGAAATGCAATACGCCACAGGGCGTCATATGCGTCACAAACAGTTCAATCACGGCTACGAAGTCGAAGAAGTCACGGGTATGGTCAGAATGGTCTACAAAGACCGGGTCTGTTTCCATGACGGTGATGCGCAGATTGCACCTGGCGTGACCGTGCACCGCATAGGCGGCCATACACATGGCATGCAATGCGTACGGGTCTGGACACAAAGGGGATGGTTGGTTCTCGCCTCTGACACGAGTCACTATTACGAACACTTTATGCGACGCCGCTCATTTACCACCATGTTTAATATTGGTGAGGCACTCGATGGGTACAGAAAGCTAGAGGCGCTTGCTCAATCACATGACCACATCATTCCAGGCCATGACCCAATGGTGATGCGCTTGTACCCTGCACCGACGGAAGCGCTCCAAGATATTGCTGTGCGACTTGATGTTGCACCGTCAGGACGCCCGACATTTGACTAAGGACTGAACATGAATGCTCACCCCGAATCATTGCTGCCCAATGCCACGGCCGATCTCGCAGGATTCAGTTCCCAAATAACCTTTGGAGACATCCCCCAAGAGGTTATCGAACGCATGAAAACCAGCTTGTTAGATAGCTTGGGATGCTGCTTATTTGGCGTGACATTGCCATGGACAAAAAAAGTGCAGGCCATGGTGATGGCCGATGACGCCGCACCCGTGGCATCCATACTGGGTATGAATGTAAAGACAAGTGTACCCAATGCTGTATTGGTCAATGCCACAGCAGGCCATGCGTTTGAACTCGATGATATCCACAAAGAATCCATCGTACATGCTGGCTCAATTGCCGTGCCCGTTGTGCTGGCTCTTGCAGAAAAATTAGGCAAATCTGACCCACGGCAATTTCTCACTGCCATGGTGGCAGGCTACGAGATCGGTACCCGCGTGGGTAACGCCGCCACAATGGCATTGTTTTTCCAAGGGTTTCACCCCCAAGGCACATCCGGTGCGTTTGTCGCTGCAGCGAGCGCTGCGCACATGCTGGGGCTCAATGCCAAACAAACTCAACATGCTCTAGGTATCGTGGGCTCTCAGGCTGGCGGACTAATGGCGGCGCAAGAAGGAGCCATGGTCAAACGGTTTCACTCGGGGCGAGCTGCCCAAAGCGGGGTGTATTCAGCCCTCTTGGCAAAAGATAACTTCACGGGCATCACCGACGTTCTGGAAGCTGGGTATGGTGGTTACCTCAGTTCTTATTCCAGCAAACCCAACGCCAGTCGGCTTACCGATGGGCTTGGCAGCGTCTGGGAATCAGCCAAAGTTGGCTATAAGCCTCATGCCTGCGTGACCAGTATCCACGCCTGCCTTGATGCCTTCAAACATCTATTAGATACGCACCAACTGACCTTAGATGACCTTAAACGAGTCGAGGTCGGATTAAGTCCAATGACTTACACCCACTGTGCTTGGGAGTACAAATCGCAAGGTGTCACAGCAGCACAAATGAACCTGTTCTACAGCCTAACTGTCATGGGTGTAGATGGAATGGCATTTGTGGCGCAATACGACGAGAGCCGCCTGTCTGATCCCAAAATCCTGTGCTTCATACCCAAAATCCATGCTTATATTGATCGGGAGATTGAAGCGATGGGGCCGACCTATCGACACGCGGCTCGAGTCGAGATTCAAACCCAAGATGGCCGCACATTCAAGCATGAAATACTGAATCGTCGGGGCAGCCCAGAAAATCCCTTGAGCCAAAGTGACGTTGTATACAAATTTCGTAACGTCGTGGATCATTGTCTGAGCCAATCGGCCGTTGAACGCGTCATTGCGCTGACTGAGAACTTTGATCAACTGCCAGATTTCGCCGAGCTGCTGTCCATTATTCAAGCCAAATCAAACTAAATCAATAACCAACTATCACAACCGACGAGGCAGGCATGAGCAACACACACCACTCCACGCTATCAACCCAGTTGTCAAAACATTTGTGTGGTTTCAAATTTGACGAATTGCCACCCGAAACGATTAAGTCTGTCAAAAGACTTCTGCTGGATTACGTCGGCGTAGCTGTCGCTGGTAGTCAAACTGAAAGTGGTCGGATTGCCTGCGAGTTTGCTGCCAGCATAGGTGGTCATGAGCAAGCCACCGTGATCGGTGGCAAGGGTAAAACACCCGCCATGCAGGCAGCATTTGCCAACGCCATTTCTTCGCATAGTGTGGAGCTTGATGACATCGATGTATTGGCCCTATTTCACTTTAGCCCACCAGTTTATTCTGCAGCAATAGCGACGGCACAGCAGCAAAGCGCCAGCGGTCAGGATCTGCTGACAGCCCTGGCTGCTGGATGCGAAACCATGGAACGTGTCAGCAAAGCAGCTAACAACTCATTGCGTAACCGTGGCTACCACACTACCCCGACGACAGGCGTGTTTGGCGCTACTGTTGCCGCTGGATTGCTATATGGGCTATCGGTTGAACAGATGATTTCTGCACTGGGCCTAGCAGGTGCAAGCGCGTCGGGACTCATGGAAATGTATGGCCCTTCGATGCAAAAGCGATTTAATCCCGGGCCTACCGCCCGTAACGGGATTACCGCAGCCGCCATGGCCAAGCTCGGGTTCACAGGTGCAGACACCATATTCGAAGGTGAGCGTGGATTTCTGGCAGCCTTTACCGATACCAATCAACCCGAGGAAATTATCAAAGGGTTGGACCAGCACTACCAGCTTGACATCGAATTCAAGCCGTTCAGTTGCGCCAGACCCATTCATAATGCCATTGGCTGTGCGCTGGAAATCAGAAAGAATCACTGCCCGGAACTCTCAAAAATACGCGCCATACGGATGCAGCGCCACCCAGACTGGGCGCATTACCATCAAAGCAATGCGCCTCGAACCTATCACGAAGCCCAAATGAGCTTACCGTACTCGGTCGCTGTAGCACTCGTGGATGGGCAGGCGCTGTTTCCGCAGTACAACAACGCGCGTTTGAAAGAGACGGAAATCGTTCGCCTCACCCAGATGGTGCAGATTGAGCCTGATGCTAGCCTGCCTCGCGGCGTGTCCTGCAAAATGACGATGACCATGGAAGATGGCAGAACCTATACCTCCCAAGTTGATTATCCCAAAGGGTCTATACAGAACCCGATGAGCGATGAAGAACTACGCGCCAAGTTTGACTTGCTGACTCGACCAGTTATTGGTGAGTCCAAGGCTAGACAATTAGCTGATGGCTTATGGTCAATTGAAAGTTGCAAGAACTTAAATGCACTCATGGCTTTATCTCAGCCCTAATCAGTACCTCAAACAAAAGGCCCGGTTTGAACCGGGCCTTTTGTTTTAACCATCTACTAACCAACTAACGCATGGAGTTCGGAATATACAGAGCGAGTTGTGGAAAAAAGCAAAGCAGCAACAGCATGATTGCACCTGCAATCAAAAATGGAATCAAGCCTTTGAAGACGTCCTCTAGCTCAATACGTCCATCCGATGATGCCTGAACCACAAAGCAATTGATACCAACTGGAGGTGTTACTGCAGCGATTTCAACAAGCAAAACAACGTAGACACCAAACCAGATAGGGTCAAACCCAAGCTTGATCATCACAGGATAGGTCACTGGCAATGAAATAGCCAACAACGCGGGTGCGTCCATCATTGTGCCTAAAACCAGGTAGATCATGGTGACAATAAACACCACAAACCACGGGTTCACATCCATCGTAGACAGTGCATTACCTATCTCAAAAGTCAGGCCGCTCAGAGCCAGAAAACGAGAGAAAACAAGGGCGCAGATGATCACGGCAAAAATCATCGCCGAGGTCCTAACGGTATCAAGCAGAATCTGCCGAAGTTCAAGCCCTCGAATTCCCCGTTGCCGGATGATCGCCAGAATTAGAGTAAAGAGAGCGCCCATTGCTCCAGCTTCCGTTGGTGTGAACACCCCTAGATAAATGCCCGCAATAATACTGAACACAATCAACGCCAAAGGGCCTGCAAGCCGAAGCGAATAGATGCGCTGGCCCCAAGTCGCTTTATTCTCGCTTCTAGGCGCCATTTCAGGTCGACGACGCGCCGTGATGTAGATCGCCAAACACAGCAAAATACCGAACACGATGCCAGGCAAAATGCCTGCCATCAAAAGCTTACCGATACTGGAATCTGTCAAAATGCCATAAATCACCATCACGGCACTAGGCGGAATCATCACCGCCAACGTACCCGCAATAGCGATTGAAGCAGAGGCCAGTCCCTTGTCGTACCCGCGATCAAGCATCTCGGGCAAAGCGATCTTTGTAAAGACTGTGGCCGTGCCCACACTAGAACCGGAAGCAGCCCCAAAACCTGCAGCAGCGACCGTGGTAGAAATAGCCAAACCACCTCGAACGCCGCCTAGCCAGCTATGTGCGGCCTCGTACACATCCGATCCTAGCCCAGCGCGCAGTGCAAAAAACCCCATCAACAAAAACAAAGGAATAACCGTGAAATGAAAGCTGTGCGTAGTCTCAAAAAAAACGGTACTCAAGACTGACAGTCCGGCACCAAATCCAACCAGCCCTATCAAACCAAAAAACCCCACAATACCTAGCGCCACCATGACGTTGGCACCAAAGGCGATCATCCCAAAAAGCGCAAATATGCCAGCAATGCCAAGATACAGATTCATCAGTGGCCTCCTTTGCTGCCATTGTCTTCAATGCCTAGCGCATCCATGACTGTATCGAGTGCAAATTGGAGCGCCAGCAAAACTAGGCCAATGAAGACCACAAACTTCACCGGGTATATCGGATAGGTCACTGCATCAAAGACTTCTTCTCTAACCTCAAAAGACTCCCAGGCAAACAAAAAGGTTGCGTAACTCGCAAGCACAAACAAGATGGTAGCCAAGGCAGACATCAACGTTTGCGTGAAGCGACGCCACTTCGGCGACATCATGCGTGTCACAAAGACCACTTTGATGTGTCCTCGATAGTACTGCGTCAGGGCAATCGAAAAGAAGATCATCACAGTCAGTAATGATTGGGTATATACGAAAGCCCCATTAAAGGGCGAGTTAAACAGATAGCGTCCTATGACGTTAATGGCGACCAAAAACATGGTCAGCAAGCAGGACAGACCTGCAATGATTCCAAACACTCTCAGAAAATGCCCGTAGGCTCGCGAGAAGGCTAGTACACCCTGCTCCATTGTCTCCCCTTTTTTTTCATCTTATGCATCACAGCACACAAAAGGACATCCGGTGGATGTCCTTTTGTGTTGTTGTTGCTAGCCTTACTTTTTCTTGAAAACCAAAGGCTCTACAAGCTCTTCAGCGGGCAAGCCAGCTTTCTTGGCTTGAGTGATCCACTTGTTGCGCAGTGCCTGGATAGTCGGATCTTTAATGACTTCAACAAAAGCATCTTGTGGAAACTCGATGATTTGAACACCATCTTTTTGGCTGGCCCACTGCTTTTTCAGCTCAGCAACGATGGGATCGATTTGCGATACGAAGTTCGCTGCATTCTCACGACCGATCTGATCAAGCACTTTTTTAGTGGCCGGATCCAATGAATCGTAATACTTTCGATTCATCACGATGAAGTGACCATAGTTCGCCCCAAATGGCACTTCGGTGAAGTAACGTGCCACTTCATCTAACTTGAAACCACGGATATACGTAATGCTCGTTGGGGTGCAGTCCAAAATACCGCGCTCGAGTGCCTCACGCATTTCGGTGGTGGAGGTCGCAGTTGGGATACCACCCAAAGCCTTCACCAGTGCGGGATAGGCTGACCCATAAGTGCGAATTTTGCGACCTTTGAAGTCATCCATCGTGCGTAACGGTTCCTTACACAAAATCCCGTACTTCTCCAACGGTCTGTAGCCAAGTGCCTTTAGGTTGTATTTAGCCAACTCTGCGTCAAACTGGGGGTACTTCTCATGCCAGTTTGCCATCAAGTTACCGAGTGCCTCAGGACCCAAAGGTTGTGGTGTGTAAAATCCCACACCATTATTGAGCACGAATTTGTTCATGTAGTAAGGAAGAACAATTTCACCAATTTGCCCGACCCCCGCCGAGATGGCATCTGGAATTTCGCGCTGTGCAGCAGCACTGCCGCCCCACATAACCTGAACATCAAATTTACCTTGGGTGCGCTTTTTGATTTGATCGACGAACCAGTTAATGTTTGCTGTTTGCGCATCCCCGGATATCTCGGTCTTCCAAGTCAGCCAGCGCAGCGTTTCGGCCGATGCCACGGAGGCGATCGACGACAAACCCAGGGCGATGGCCGATGCAGCCATCCATTTAGTCGCAAAAGACTTCTTGATCATGCTATGTCTCCTAACCTAACCAGTGGAAATAATTATTCTTGTGATGACGTAAATCCTAAGGGTGCGATGCACTAATGGCAACACGCAACAACCTCGTGGATTAACACTAGTCCTAAAACGTGTGATAGATTGAAGGGTTAATCTCTAATTTTTTCAAATCACTTGCGATAACATAATCGTAAAGCCACATGAACAGCAGTCATGACGATACCTAAACGGTCGTACTGCCGTCTACCCGTAGCGTTTTCTGACAAGATTTTCCAGTATCGACTGGGTAAATCGCGTCAGTGGTGATGACGGCCTGGCGACCGCCATGGCAACAACCAATCTGTTTTTGATACTTGGCTCGATGATCGAGGCAACTTGGGGCGGGGTGCGCGCCGTCCATAGATTTAATGCGCCGGAGGGCACAATGGCAGACGCTACACCGTGCTGCACCAACGGCAAAATGGATCGCATGGAATCAACCTCTGCAACGATATTTAACGTCAAGTCCCTCTGTTTACTGATGCCCTCAATTAAATGACGAACAGAGTGAGGAAAGCTTGGCAGCACCAGAGGGAACTCCCGCAGCTTTTCGAAAGGAATTTCATAGGGCAGTCGAGTGCTGCTTACCAGCACCAATTCCTCAGAAGCGATGTCCTTGTAGAAAAGCTGTGGAGTGAGATTCGGACCAAACAAGACAGCTAAATCAATTCTCCCCGCTATGAGCCATTCGCGAAGTGGCAAACTTAATGCCTCTGAAATGCTGATCGAAGCTTCTGGGTATTTTTCTCTGAAATGCAGGACCAAATCGGTGGAAATTTCATTGGCCACACGCGGAGGCAGTCCCACACGGATCCGACCGCGCGGCTTTTCTTGCCGAGCTTGCATATCGGCCACCGCGCTTTGCATTTGACCGATGATCTTTTGCGCGTGCCCCAAGAACGCCTGCCCATCATCTGTGACCACAACACCACGACCATTGCGATCAAACAAGCGCAATCCAAGGCTCTTTTCAAGCTCCCCGAGTTGGCGGCTTAACGCCGGTTGCGTCACTCCCAGGATTGCGGCTGCTCTGCTTAAACTACCGATATCACTGAGTGTTAAAAAGTATTCAATCTGTTTAACTGTGGGATACATCCTGCTTTCCTTGACCCAAGACTAAGGGAAAACCGAAGAAATTGATTACATTTTTTTATATCGGATATGCAGTTTCAAAGTCTGACACAAAGGCACACTAATAGCCACAACAAAACCAACCAAACCCGTTGCCATGAACCTAAACACACCCATCAAAACCTACCTCGACTCTGATCGCAAGCCCGCCCTTCGGCTACCGCCGAAATCCTGTGACACCCACGTCCACGTTTTTGGGCCTGCCAGTCAGTTTCCGTATGCTGATGAGCGGAATTTCACACCGGTCGATGCCCCAAAAGAAAAGCTTTATGCATTGCACAAGCGTTTGGGCATTGACCGTTGTGTGATCGTAAATTCGGCCGTGCATGGGACCGATAACCGCGCAACTGAGGACGCGATCGCTCACGGGGGCGGACATTACCTGGGAATCGCGCTTGTTGACCCCGCCGTTGAGCAAAGCGAGCTGCTACGGTTGAAATCTGCCGGTTTTAGAGGCGTTAGATTCAGTTTCATCAAACATATCAAACTAAAGATCTCGCCTGACGAACTTTTACAACTATCCAAACGGCTAGCTGACATTGATATGCACCTACAGGTTCATTTCGAAAAGAACCTGATTCATGAACTTTCTAAAACGTTCGAGTCCTGCGCCAAAATGGTACCTCTGGTTATCGACCACATTGGACGAGTCGATGCCAAAGACGGCCTGACCGGTGAACATTACACCGCACTTTGCCGACTGATGGACAAGCCCAACTTTCATGTCAAGGTCAGTGGCATTGAGCGCATCGACGAAACGCCACCCTACACGGCTGGCAAACAACTGGCTGCCGATCTTGTAAGACGCTATCCGGCGCAATGCCTCTGGGGACTAGACTGGCCACATCCAAACCACACTCACATTCCTGATGACGTCACACTCGTTGATTCGTTGATTGATATCGCCCCCAGCGCCAAAGCTCTGGAGTCCCTGCTGGTGACTAACCCACAAAAACTCTATAAGTTCGAAGACTAGAACATGGCCGAGCTGTGCTCTATCTAGGAGAAAAAAATTGAAAACCGATGTCGTGTTGTTAAAAGCAAGGATCAAGCCTTGGCTAGCAGACTTGCTCGACGAGGCTGGCTTGCAATCACTTCTGGATAGAAAACTAGCCGGCAGTCGGATTGTGATTGAGATTGCCCCTGAAAAAGATTCCAAGCATTTGCTGTGTCATGCCTACGCTAGACCAGAGAGGGACAAGCGAGTTAGCAAGAAGCAGCGCGCGCAATGGGAAAAGGCGTGGCGAAAAATAACAGAGGACAAAAAAGCCGTGGTCTGTCGCCTGAGCTATGCACTTCAATGTGCAGGCGCCGATAGCCAAGAGGAGGCTGCGGCGCACTACGTCGTGCAAACTGATACCGATAAGGGCTGGTTTGACGAAATCAGCGCATGGTACGACACAGAACACATGCCCGGACTGGCTTCAGTGCCAGGGACTATCCATGCCGTTCGATTTCTGAACGCCGATCAAGGTCCGAAGTCTATCGCGTGCTATGACCTCAAAAACGAGGATGTTCTGGGTTCGCCACCTTGGCTGGCTGTGCGAGCCACGGATTGGAGCAGCAAATGTCGTCCCCATTTCAAGAACACATTGCGCACCATGTTTCGTGTCCTGAGCTAGCGGTGCTTATCACGGGGCTGCTAGCCGAGCAACGCGCGGAGGGTGGCGTCAACTGAAATGCCATCGCGCAGACGCTCGCGCATACGGGTCAACTCGATTTCACCTGGCACCAAGACCGGATGCTCTGGATTGGCTGGCTCACTGGCATGCAAGATCATGAAAAAGTCTTTCATGCGACTGAGCAACCATTGGTTTGAGCCCAAAGCCTTGACGTCCATGACCAAAAAGAAGTGTCCCAAGTTCTGTGGTTCATCTGGCGCATCCACCCAAGACTTAACGTGCGTCAAGTAAGCCGCATCGGAAAATACGCCCGCCAACAAATCAACCATGAGCGCTAAACCGTACCCTTTGTAGCCGCCCATGGGCTGCAAAAAACCATCGAGGGCTTTTGCCGGATCTGTGGTGGGGTTACCCCCTGCATCCGTCGCCCACGTATCAGGGATTGGTCTACCTTCTCGCAGCGCGGACCGAATTTTGGCGCGGGCAGCCACACTGATGGCCATATCAAGCATGAAGTGATTGCCCTCTGGGCCAGGCGCACCGAGTCCCATCGGATTATTTCCAAGCCTGGCATCACTGCCCCCCCAGGGCGCTATCGTGGTGGTTGCATTACTGCAAACGAGACTGGCCATCCCAGACTGGGCCGCCTCGTATAAATAAGGAGAAATCGGTCCGAAATGGTTGCTACCGTGGGCAAACCCGACCGCAACGCCATGCTCACGTGCCAACGCCATGGTGGCACGCAGGGTACGCATGCCAACCACCGGGCCCAACCCGTTGTCGCCATCGACTTTGATCACGGCATTGGCCATACGTTTAATCTGAATGTTAGGCGCCGGATTGATGCCCCCGATACGCAACCGCTCGCCATAAGACTCGAGTCGACTCATGCCATGTGTCGACAATCCAAACAGGTCCGCCATGACCAGCAGTTCAGTACATAGGCGTGCGTCATCTGCTGGCACCCCAAAACGCTCAAATGCGGCTTGACCCAACTCGCGAAGTCGCTGAGCGGACATGATTTCTGGCTGCTGCGCTAATTGTCCCACTGTATTTTCCCTTAATGGCCTTGCTTCAAACAACGACCAATACACTATGAATGACTAAACACTAAAAACTCAAAACTCATTGACCTTCAATGGCTTAATTTTGAGATCTCTCAACTTTGCGTATAACGGACACAATGAACCGCGTTCAAACGGTTTCAAAACTGAGCCCAACAACTCCTCGCCACTGATGTCTACACT
>CAWUWI010000045.1:0-26453 GCA_963926245.1 uncultured Burkholderiaceae bacterium
ATCCGTTTGGGTCACGGAATCTACGCCAAAGCGCGACCAAGTCTGATTTCCGGCAGGCCAATGGCTCGTGTAAGCCTTGAAGAACTGGCTCAAAATGCCTTACAAAGACTGGGGGTAACCGTGAAACTCGGTCGTGCCCAAGCCGCTTATGCGGCGGGCAAAACCACACAAATTCCAGTTCACACCACCTTCAACACGGGCAATCGCCGCATCACCCGAAAGATCAGCGTTGGTAACAGCGTGGTTCGCTACGAAAACGATTTCAAAGCGAGAAGATGATCTGACATCACCACTGTCATGCAAAAAAAGGCAACTATGCCAGCAAGTATTTAAAAAAACTGTTGTCAATCAAGTACCAGCCATCAACCAGTCGTCCTGAATTAAAAAACAACTCGCCAAAAACTACGGTGCCTTAAACCAGCTTGCCACTGACCAAGGATCTGGCCGATCAGCCGGTATCACGCGATTCTTAGGCGTACCAACCCCCAAATAGCCCACAAACTGATAATCCAGCGAGTCAAACCCAAAATACTCCGCCATCTCGTCCGTGTAAGACCCGAGACCCGTGCTCCAAAACGACGAATAGCCCATGGCATGCATCGCATTCTCAAAATTCATCACAGCCGCGCCCATCGACAAGGTCTGCTCTAACGCAGGAACCTTGGGATGATCGTGATGCACTTGGTAAGCCATCGCCACCAAGAGCGGCAGATCTTTAAGCCAAAACCGGGTAGACGCCTGCTTTTCTGGGGTGAGCGGCTTGCCCAAACCTTCTAAAACAGAAAACGCCTTCTGACCAACCGCCAAAATGTCCGGTTGACGAACCAGCGCAAACCGCCAGCCTTGTAGCTTGGCATGATCAGGCGCACACACCGCAGCGGCCAAGGCCGCCTCAATCTGCTCATCACTGGGGCCTGGCTCACCCACCAACTTCACCGACCGTCGCGACAGCAACGTCGATACCGGCAACACACCCGCTAACACTTCACTCATGTTTGCTTATCCAATAAAAACAATCATCACACCGCATTTTAGCCAAAACCGAGCCAAAACCGAGCCAAAACCGTGCCCAACCCACCCAATTGTGGATCAATTGCCGCAAGCACCCCGCTATCTTGCTAAATTAACGACTTCACATCAAGACAAAGCCCAAGAGCCCAGCAATGACCGCAACAGTCACCGACACCGCCAACCCAGAAAACCAAGACCTAGAACTGCTGCACAACCGCCAAATTGACCTGCGCTTTTATCGTCGCAAAGACGGTCTGTACGAAGTTGTGGGTCACCTGACCGATAAAAAAACCTACCCATTTCGGCTTCAGCTCGCAGAAAAGGAATTGCCAGCTGGCGAACCCGTGCATGACATGGAACTGCGCATGGTCGTTGACGATAACCTCACCGTGCATGACATCAAAGCCACCATGAATGCCACACCATTTGGTATTTGCCTCGAAGCCCAAAACACCTTGGCACCCATCAAAGGCTTGCGCATCGCCGCCGGTTGGAACAAAAAGGTTAGAGACCTTCTTGGCGGTGCCGCTTCTTGTAGCCACCTCATGGAGCTCTTGGGCCCGATGGCCACAACCGCATTGCAGGGACTCGCACCCAAGCGAATTAAAGAAATCGAGCAACCAGAAAACGAACACCTGCGCCAAGCCAAGGTCAACAGCTGCTACGCTTACGGCGAAAGCCGAACCGTGGTCGCACGCCTGTGGCCACACCTGCAAAAATCCAAATAGCCGGCATCAAACATCAAGCAATAAACGCCAGTCACCCAACACTGACCGCTAGCAATCGGTAGGAACCAATAGGAACCAAATCGCCTGCTAACATTCTAAAAGAGAATGATTAACGCGGTTTTTAACCGATCAAACCATAACCGAAGCCATGACCGCAGCTCACCTTATGCCCGCCACACACAGCATCAGACGATGGCTCGCTTTCATCACGATTAGCCTTTCAGCGCTTGCAGCTGGCTGCTCAGAGCATTCTCCCGAATGGAATCTTTACGACGTCAAAGGACACCTGCCCAAGCTTTCCTTTGAACTACAAGCCGCCGGCAACAAAACCTTCACCGAGAAAGACCTTGAAGGCAAGACTGTTCTCATGTTCTTCGGCTATGCCAGTTGCCCCGACATCTGCCCCACCACCATGGCTCAACTCAGTGAAATCGTGACCAATCTCGGCGACGACGCCAAAGACGTGCGGATTGTTTTTGTGAGCGTTGATCCGCACAGAGACACCCCCGACATGCTGCAGGAATACGTCAACGCTTTTAACTCCAATGCCATTGGGCTGACTGGCAACACCCGGGATATTGCTCGATTTGCCAAACGCTACCGCATCGCTTATCAAATCGAAAAGCCCAAACCTGATGATGACCCGAACGTCTACAACGTCACCCACAGCCAAGGTGTCTACATTTTTGATAACCGTGGCCGCGCCAGACTCTTAGCCTCTGACTCAGAAGACACAGCGGCTTTCACCGCCGACGTAAAAAAACTCATCAACGAAACCAGTTGATGCTAACGAAAGCCATCACCGTGCAACACCGCCTGGTTCCGTCGGTATTTGGCACGCGCGAAACGCGCCGCCAAATGCCCGGCGGCCTAAAACAACAAGCGAAAGTCTGACTCAAGTTGGCTTGGGTTTTTCACCAACCAACATCGGCTTTATATCCACCGGTGGATCCATCGGATGCAGCTGCTGCTCACCGATCAAACCACTCAGCCAACGCGCAAATGGCACGATGTTTTGGTGGGTGCTGGCCTCTTCCAAAGCCGTCATGTACGCATCACGCGACTCGACTGGAATCACCGTCCAGCAATAACCGCCAGTCACCAAAATACAATTCATCAAAAACCGGGCCAATCGGCCATTGCCATCCATATAGGGATGGATGTACACAAAAAAGAAATGGCCCAACAATGCCCTCGCACCAGGATGCGGCTCAGACGCAATCAGATCAAATAAGACAGGCATTGTCTGGCGAACAGCCTCACAAGACAGTGGCACATGCAAAGCGCCACGAATATACACCTGAGAGTCACGATAACCAGCCAAATCCTGAGCCCTTAGAATGCCCAACTGAACGCTGGGCGCAAACAATGCTCGGTACCATGCGCCGTGCTCACGACGCAGCGTCAAGCCTGTATCGCTGCCATTCAAAATCTTTTCAACAGCCGCTTTCACCTCTAGGTGCGCCTCAAAATAGCCACGCGCCGCCATCGCATCGCGCGCCGTACGATCCTCGCCATCCGGATCCCAAACACCCAGGCGAACTTTCTCGATCAGGCCAGGCGTGACTTGATAACCCTCAATCGACAAAGAATGGTATGCATCGGCCACGTAACGGGCTTGCACATCCGCGAGTACTCGTTGAATATCAGAAGGCACGACACCAGGCGCAGGCAAAGCATCAATCACCGGTTGACGAAACTCAGCCCATAACATCCGCAGTCGCTGAACATAGGGCGACTCAACACGATCATCGAATGCCTGTGTCGGCGACTCGCTAAAAGGGTCAGTCTCAGTCACCGTGAACCCGGCCGCACGCATCGTTGCCAAAAGCTCGTCAGCCATCTCAACTCGACCCACCTTTCGCAACGCACCTGCCAAACGACCAGCCACAACCGAATGCGATCCACTAATCACTGTTCTGACCAAACCGCTCAAATCAGTCAGGCTTTTTAGGGCAATCATCGCCGCGAGTGGCTCTTGCTTAAAAAGCGTTGGACCAGCGTGAATCAGTGCACTATCAAGCACAACAAGACGCTGTCCACCCGCTTCTGCATCGGGACTTGCCGGCAAAAGCCTTGGGGCTTTGTACAAAAAGAGAGAAGTGCCATGAGGCAACAAGATTGATTGATTCGAGGCATCAGTTGCCCAAACTTGAACCTGTCTGGGCAATGAGCGTTCACCCGTGTGAAGCAGTAATGACTGTAAAGGACTGATGTGCCACTGATCACCAAATCGCTCTGAACAGTAACCCCCAATAAAGTCTCTCATGCTGGTAAACCATGCCGTGCTGTCGCCTGGCTCACCGGAAGGACGCGATTGAACATACCAACCATTAACAACTAAGGAAAGGAAACCTGCTTCTAACAATCGCTCACGGTGAACCCTTGCGAGCGCCCTAGCTGGGATAGCCCGCATAGGCCCGAGCCCATGCAACATTTCCAGCGACTGCGCCAACTTTTCGTTTGGAGTGACCATTGGGTACCATCACAAGACTATTGCGCTCTATCATCTCAATACTTTTATGCTTTGTCAACACAATACTATTGTGCTTTGCCAAAGCAATAGTCTTGTGTCGTAAATATATAATAAATCAACTTAATCATTAACTTACAAGCAATAGTAAACGGCGAATCCAGTTAAATTAATCCGAAAAAAAACTTAAAAAACAAAGCAAAAACACAAAGAACAGACAATACCCAAACACGAAGCTCAGACGCTAGGTACAAACACTACGTACAAAGACTAAGCACAAACACGCTCATCAAGCTTAGTCGCCGTGTCGCGCAACGCCGTACGCAAACCTTCTTCTATCACCGGGTGATAGAAAGGCATCTGCAACATTTGATCAATTGTCATCGCCTGTTGTACCGACCAAGCCAGTAAATGAGCCAAATGCTCGGCACTTGGCCCCACCATCTGCGCACCCAAAAGTTGACGACTGACCCGATCCGCATATAGGTGTAACACACCCTTGTTCTTCAAAATCATCCTTGAACGACCCTGTGCCCTAAAGTCAACCGAACCCGTCACAAACGAATCTGCCACCAACTTGTCTGGTCCTTGACCCACCATCGCAATCTGCGGATCCGTGAACACCACCGCCAAAGGCGTGCGCCTGAAACCGGGCTTCACTTCCGGAAACCGAGCGGCGTTCTCACCGGCGATATGACCTTCATCAGCCGCCTCATGCAAAAGCGGCACATCATTATTCACATCACCCGCAATAAACACCGGTTCCTTGCCCAGTTGCATTGTCAAACGATCGAACGCTGGCATTCCCTTGTCATTGACTGCAATGCCAGCAGCCGCCAGACCCAAACCGTCCAGATTTGGGCGCCGCCCCGTCGCCACAAGCGCAAAATCAAAACGCTCCACACACACCGTGTTGTCCAGCTTCACATAACGGACCTCAACCTCATCATCCACTCGCTTGGTCTCAAGCACCCGGGCATCTGGATCCAAATAAAACTCATCCTGGAAAATCTTCTTCGCCGTCTGTCGCACCGCCAGATCAGACAACCCAGCCAACGACCCACTCATGCCAAACATCCGTACCACAACCCCAAGACGTGATAGCGCCTGACCGAGCTCAAGCCCAATCACCCCAGGCCCAAACACCACCACACGCTTGGGCAAGTCATCCCAATCAAATACATCATCATTGACCACCAAACAATCACCCAAGGCCTTAAAAGGCGGCGGCACACTCGCCGCTGACCCCGTCGCAATCACCACACTCGCCGCCTCAACCCGCGTGTGATGATCAACCATCAACACCCCAGGCGACACAAAACGCGCATAGCCTCGCAACTTATGCTCAGCAGGAATATTCTCCACCCCCTCAAGCACAAACCCCACAAACCGATCCCTTTCACGCTTAACCCGATCCATCACCGCCCGACCATCAACCGTCACGCGACCATCCAAACGAATGCCAAACGCATCCATGTGAGACGCTCCTTGAGCGGCATCAGCCGCAGCAATCAGCAACTTCGAAGGCATACAACCCACCCGTGCGCAAGTGGTGCCATAAGGCCCGCCCTCAATCATCAGCACACGCTTACCAGCCTTAACAGCCGCCTTATAAGCCGACAAACCCGCCGTACCGGCACCAATAACGGCGACATCTGTTTCGATTGTTTTCATAAAAAGCCTTTTCAGTGTGCTCACGCCTTTCAAAGAACCACCGAAGCGGTGGCCGGTGAGCACGATTAAGTATGCGTTCTGGACTAATCCGTCGGCCATACTGCGGCAGTTACACCATCAACTACCTTCAGTAGATCTTACATGACAGCATTTTTTACGAATCAAAGACACATATCGATGGAAAAGGGCTTTCGGTATTGGTTGATAATGGTGTTATGCAATCCTCGAGTGAAACAAAGATGACATAAAAATCCTTGACCTCGCATCATGCTTCTGCAAAAATGACATATATGTCAATTATTTTTATTTTTTTGTGAGCTGTATGGAACAAAGTACCTTATATCCCCTTCAAGAAGTCGTACTGAGTCGTCTGCAGGGCATGGGTGACGCACAGTTTGATGCCTCAAAACTTTGCGGCGGAACAGCCTTGTCGCGTTGTTGGCTTGACCACCGTATGTCCTACGACCTTGATTTCTTTTTACCACTAGGCTTCAAAGTCACTGATTTAGCCGTTGCCATGAAGCAATCCGGCATCAATTTTGAAACACAAGATATCGTTGACGATATCGACAAAGCCAACCAACTACACGGATACGTTGTCCATGAAAAGCAAAGGCTGAAGGTATCATTTATAGAAGATGCCTACTTCGAACTTTTCCCTGCCATTAACAAACCATTTGGTCAGTTGATGGTTCGCACAGAGGAAATTCCCGGGCTGTATCACAGGAAATTGCGAACTGTCGCAGGCCACGGTAGAGATAACGAACCCGACTCATTTGCCGGCGGCAGACAAAAATCGCGCGATCTGTTTGATCTTTATGTGCTTTCAATGAAGCACATGCCTATTCAGGCATTCATGCAGTCACTACCCTACCCATTCCCATCTGGCTCCTTTACCAATGGCTTGTTAAACATGCCCTGGTTCGACTTGATTTTCGAACTAGATGAGCTTGTCTGTGCACCCGAATGGAAACAAGCGAAAGACGTTGAGTTTCTGCAAAATGCTCTACATGCTCAAGTCGGTGTCAGTAGCGTGTGTGACGACACCGACAGCAAAACCGAATCATCAGGCGGTGGATAATGGCAACTCACCAACCAATCGAATCCTGGGAGGTTGTCAGTAAAAAGGCCTATTGGGATCGTGACGTTAATTTAGACAATTGGCGCGAACGCGTCGCGCTCGGGCATCGCTCCTATCTACCCGATGCTGTCATCGCGATGCATGCGAAAGAGTTTCTTCACTTTTACGGCGTCAAACCCTTTGTCCAAGACTGGCCTCGCCTTCGCGCACAACTGCCCCCCAACATCGCCAACAGAGTCGCGCTATACGATGTCTTTTGGAGCCAACTGGTGGGTGGCGGCTACAACCTCAAACCCACACCCGATTTTTACCAAATGCCCAAACGCCGCCGTGAATTCCTCATTTCAGTTGCCAAACACCCAGGCAAAAGCATTTACGAAATCGCCAAGCGACTAGACATGCAATACCGCCGAGCGCATGACCACGCATCCGCGCTCATCGGGGCAGGTCGCATCAAAGGCAGGGCGTTCTTCGAAGGTGGTCGACGTAAGATTAAGTTGTATCCCGCCTACGGCCATCAAATCAATCATGAAAGCGTTTAAAGCAAACCAAGCCAAACAAAACCAAACACACACTCAAATATTTTCTAAAAATTTCAAATAATTATCCGAAAACTGAATAATTTGAAAATATTTAATTCATGGATAAATCTGTAAAAAAGATCAGCAACCATCCGCAAGGCGCGTCTTAAAAAACAAATTTTTCAATGGCTGTCAAAGGCAAGGACCGAAACGACAAACTCGTCGGCATACGACCTAGCCACTTTATAGCCATGGGCAAGCGTGCTGGCATGGGTGATGCCATGGCATCGGTCATCCAAAACCTGATCACAAAACCCCCAGAAGTCATCCAATCGGTCAGTCAAGAGCTGCCCAAGAACTACCCCCGCGATGTATTAAACGCCATTTGCGAGAATCTACAGCAATCGGCAAAGCGGCTGGCATCACAAAATTGAAAGCCCAAACGAATGTCCAAACGAAAACCAAAACATCACTCAGATCAAACCGAATGCCAACAAATCAACCTTCAAGCATCGGCTTCTAATAGCGTTGCTTCAAACCCAATCTCATCCATGGCGGCAATCAGCTTTTCAGGTAAAACATGGGCCATGTCTTGAACCTCCACCAAATGGTGCGGCAAGTCAAACACCACGTGCGCCTCAGTACTGACGCTATGCACAGCCTTGGTGATGCTTTGAACACAATGATTACATGTCATATCAGGCACATGAAATTTCATGGCGAACCCCTAAAAAAAAACAATGAAGACTAGTTGTCAAAAACAAAAAAAACACCTCATCGGTAAAGCATACCCCAGACACTCCAACCGATAATCAAATCGACAATTCAACCCATACTTCAACCAACCATTAATGGAACAAAAAGGGTAAGGTCCGCTTAAACACACTTGGCCGTCTAAAATAGGCTGATGAGCAAACTAGAACTAAGCATTGACGGCATGACCTGCGCATCCTGTGTGCGCCGAGTTGAGACTGTCCTAAAGAAGGTTCCTGGGGTCACCAACGCACAGGTCAACTTAGCCGCGCAACGCGCCTCTGTTGACGTCAACGAAGACGCCCTTGGCGACAACCTCACGGCCGGCCTTTTGGCGGCCGTCAAAAAAGCAGGCTTTGAAGGTGAACTACAAGACAACAATGCACCCGCTGCTTCGCAGCTCGACAAGTCTCAAGCAGAAATCACCACTTTAAAAAGACAAGTCTGGATTGCCGCACTGTTGACCCTGCCCGTTTTTGTGATGGAAATGGGCAGTCACCTAATCCCTGCTTTTCATCACCTATTAAGCAACAATATCCCCATCCTTACCCAATACATCATCCAAGCCGCCTTGACCACAGCGGTCTTGGCAGGTCCTGGTCGGCACTTCTTTACCCACGGCTTCAAAGCGCTCTTTAACCTACAACCTGAAATGAACTCTTTGGTTGCCGTAGGGGCTGGCAGCGCTTGGCTTTATTCCATGGTGGTGCTCTTGCTACCCGCACTCGTCCCTGAAAGTGCACGCTACGTCTATTTCGAAGCCGCCGCCGTTATCGTCACACTTATACTACTCGGGCGCCTGTTTGAAGCCCGAGCCCGCGGTAACACCGGTGCCGCCATCGAACGCCTGATAGGTCTTCAGCCCCAATTTGCTCGGCTCATTTCAGACAGCGGAGAACACGACGTTCCGATTGCTTCAGTCAAACCCGGCGACGTCCTACGCGTGCGCCCAGGTGAAAAAATCCCCGTCGATGGTGAAATCGTTTCAGGTGAACCCTTTATCGACCAATCCATGATCACCGGTGAACCCATCCCCGTGCACATGACACCTGGCGAGACCGTCGCCGGTGGCACACTCAACACAACCGTGGGCTTCACCTTCAAAGCCACCCACACGGGCGCCGATACCGTCCTCGCCCGCATCATTCGCTTGGTCCAATCCGCGCAAAACACCAAATTACCCATCCAAGCATCGGTTGATCGCGTCACTGCCATCTTCGTGCCCATCATCATGGGCATTGCCCTGGTGACCTTCTTGGCTTGGTACCTGCTCACCCAAGACATCAACCACGCATTGGTTAACACCGTTGCCGTACTCATCATTGCTTGCCCCTGCGCCATGGGCTTAGCCACCCCCACCTCAATCATGGTGGGCACAGGACGCGCCGCCGAACTTGGCGTTTTGTTTCGTCAAGGTGACGCCTTGCAACAACTCAAACACATTCAAATCATCGCCTTCGACAAAACCGGTACCCTCACCAAAGGGCACCCAAGCCTCACGCACATCCAAACACTAAACAATCAAAATAATCCCCAATACAACGAGCAAGACTTGATCGCGATTGTGGCCGCCCTACAGCAACAGTCCGAGCATCCGATCGCAAAAGCCATTCTCACCGCTGCTAAAGAACAGAACTTAACCCTGCCCGAAACCACCCAATTTGAGGCCGTTAAAGGCTTTGGCATCACCGCCCAAGTGCATTATCAACACCAACAAACATCAAAAGTACTGTCTATTGCCGTCGGCTCTGAAGCCCTCATGCAAAGCCTCAATGTCGAAACCAGCAGAAACACCGGCAACGACAGTGAAACCATTGACCAATGGGCCAAAGAAGGCGCTACCCCAATTCACATCGCCATTGATGGTCAGCTGGTGGGTTACATGGCAGTCACCGACCCCATCAAACCAGAGGCTGCCAGCGTCATCGCCCAACTGCAACAACAAAACATCCGTTGCGCCATGATCACTGGCGACCACCCACTCACCGCCCAATCAGTTGCCAAAGCCCTGAACCTAAACATCGTGCACGCCCAAGTCAAACCCGAACAAAAAGTTCAGGTTATTGAAGGTCTCATGCAAAAAGACGGCCCCAACCCACAAAAGCTAGCCTTTGTTGGAGACGGCATCAACGACGCCCCAGCACTCGCAAGCGCCGACGTTGGCATTGCGATTGGTACGGGCACAGACGTCGCCATCGAAGCCGCCTCGGTCGTACTCATGTCAGGCCAACTCGACAAAGTCATCACCGCCATTGACGTCTCAAAGGCCACCCTCAAAAACATCCATCAAAACCTCTTCTGGGCATTTGCCTACAACGCCGCGCTAGTGCCTGTCGCCGCTGGCGTTCTTTACCCCCTGAACGGCATACTAATGTCTCCCATGTTGGCCGCTGGCGCCATGGCGTTTTCTAGTGTCTTCGTCGTCACCAATGCATTGAGGCTGCGCTGGATCCCCAGCCAAGGCGTTAAACAGAACGACACAAACCAAAACAAAAAATAAAAAAACCCCATCACATCAAAGTGATGGGGTTTTCAACCAAAAAGACAGAGGGCGGCCTAAGCCGCCCTCTGTTCAATCAATCAGTGACTATTAGTCAACCATTTGAATGTTGGTCGCGCTTGGGCCTTTTGCGCCCTGACCAATTTCAAAACTGACTTTTTGATTTTCTTGAAGTGTTTTGTAACCCTCAGCCTTGATTTCTGAGTAATGAGCAAACAAATCTTTGCCACCACCATCAGGCATGATGAAACCATAACCCTTCTCTGAGTTAAACCACTTGACGACACCAGTTGCCATTTCGATACTTCCTTGAAAAATAAAATAAAAAAATAAAATACAACTTGCAGACGATCAAGGAAGGAAAGGCACTACTGGTACCACGAAGGTCGACAGTCATACAACACAATCACACCACTTGAAAATCCTGCTAAATCAGTGTATGAGCAGAAATCCCTACTGTCAAACAATATTCACACACTTTTCCGAAATAAAGAAAAAAATTCCTTTATTAGCCGAAAACTGTCGCTCAAACGCGCAAAACCATGGTTTAGGTCCGTTTAAAAGCCACCATCGATCAGCTCGGGTCATTGCAGAACAGGTTTCTTGAGTCAAGCCAGCTCAACCCAATTAACCAAGCCAAGCATCATATTGAATACCTTGACTGATCTCACCAGCAATCAAGGCTTGGTACTCTGCAGACATGGCAAACCCTTCCATGACATCTGAAGAGTCCAACGTATCTGTGGTCAAACGACCCACCCAGTAAGCCAGCCCCTGAGCGTCTGGCTCGCGATCCAAAAAGTTCTGATAAAGCTCTGTCACAAACCCTTCGTCTGTTGGCGATGCACCATAGATGGAAACAAACTCGACACTGTTAATAAACCCTTGTGCGACATCACCAGGCGAAGCACCATCATCTATCGCATCGATCCAAAACCCAAGACCGCCAAGATCAGGGGCCCGGTCAAACGCCCCGTAAAGACTGTAGGCCGAGCCGGCGTTGCCATCGATATCGAGTGCAAGGGCCAGATCGGTGTACAACAGCCGCTCCACATTGACCAGCAGATCATTGGCATCGCGTTGCGTGACCAGATCCTGCGAAGCGAGCGACTGCAGCGAACCCGTGCGCACATATTGATCCAGACTGCCACTAAAGGAGACCGTATTAATCTGACTTGAACCCGATATCTGATCATTGGTAGCACGTGAATAAGTGCTTGGCTGCTGCTCTGTTAACGAAATATCAAAATCAGCACTGACTGAAAATGAACTGTAAAAGACCCGGCCCTCAGGATCTACGAATTGGTTGATGGTGTGACCAGTGCTGGTATCGTAAACAGCCAGACCCCAGTCGGCACCAACGGGCTGGCCAGTCACGCTATTGCGCGTCACTGGCCCATCAACCTCAATATACGAGACGAAATTTGCTGGGCTGCCCGGTTGTGTGATCGCCACAGTCTGGTCAGAACTAGGCACGGTAAACGGACCAGGCGGATTGTTGTCAGGGTCACTGCCAGGCCCGCCTGGGTTGTAGACGGGTGAATACTCGCCACTTGACGGCATGCGCACCGATTGCAACCGCGCCATGGCAGCCGCGTCGCCACTTAGAATAATGTCGTACTGATTATCGTGATCTTCAAGATAGGCGATGTCATATGACGCTTGTTGGAGCCCCGTATCGGCAATACCCAACACCATCACTTCACCAAAACCATCGATGTTGTAAGCAACGTTAGTCTGCGTCAGGAGAACCTCTTGGCCGTTCTGGTCTAACGCAATAATTTGAAAAAACCTTGCAAAGTCATCAGGCGTAATGCTGGCAATACCGTCAGGTGAGAACCCCGCACTGGTGTAGAGGCGAAGACGATAGTCGGCTTGATTCCCATAAAGATCCGAGCCACTATTGGCCGCAGATGCTGCCTGCCATGAGGGACTGCCCTCGCCCAAGTCAGAATATAAGTCTAATTTGGCAGCCAATAGACGTGGACCATTCCCATCCACATAGGGATTTTTGCTGGCAATGGTCATGCCAACCGCACTGACCAAGCCCGTATTGCTCACCAACTGTAGCGGCGTGCCATCATCGACAATCGTGACGCTGACCGGATAACGGGCCTCTGGAGAGTCAGGATCCAACCGGTTACCCCAATCACCCGTCAAAACAACCGTTTGGCGTTCATTAAACTCAAGGTTAGGCAAAAAACTCGCCGCCACCGGCGTAACCATCTCGCCAGTATTGACCGTCACCAAAAAATCCGTTGGATTAAGCGAGCTGCCAAGCACGGGGTGCGAGAACACCACAGGGATGGTATCGAGCAGATTAGCGACCACGCCATATATCGACAAAAAGCCACTCACGCCCACAGCCGAGTAATAAGCCCGAGCTGGCGCATTGAGTGATGGATCGATCGGATTCCAAGAAATGTTATTGTCAAAAGCGGCTTGCTGCGCCTGAGCACCCGTACCGGTCAAACCGGGTACGCCCATGTAGCCATCAAAGCCGTAGTTAGCCGTCAGAATCTGCGGCAATGGCGCAAAAAAATCTGCCCCTACCGTGGCATTGACATTCAGACTATTGGAGCTAGGCGTCGATTGGGCCTTTAAACCATCGATATAAGCCAACAACTGATCTGCCAAGGGCGTGTATTGGATAGTCATGATGCTAGGTACCTATGCCGGTAGTAAATGGATATTCTTATAGAAAACCGCAAAGTTTTGTCTTGCTTCGTTGGGCCGCAAAACGCACTTAAAGGGGCACAACAAGCAAGAGCAACAAGCAACTGAAATAAACAACCGCCACAAACAGCCGCCAATAATAGCCCACCATCAACGCCGCACGTTGGCAATCAAGCGCAAGATCGAAATATAGAGCCACACCAAAGTCACCATTAAACCCAGTGCCACATACCAATGAATGTAGTCAGGCTGAGATTGGCGGCGTAAATTATCGATCCGCTCAAAATCCAGCACCAAGTTCAAAGCGGCAGTGATCGATACAAACCCAAACCATAAAATCGCGCCCCAACTGCCCTGCTGTAACCAAACCATCGGCATACCCAACAGGCTCAGCACAATGGCCACCAAATAAGTCAGTGCAATGCCAGCGGTCGCCACATAGACCACCAAACGAAATCGGGGCGTGGCCCGCAGCCAACCACCCGAGTAGAGCATCAACATCGACGCAAACACACAAGCCGTCACCAACACCGTTTGCAACGCAATCCCTGGGTATTGCTGCTCGAATGCAAACGCCAGACCACCCATGAACAAACCACCGGCGACAGCATAAAGCGGCGCCAGCCAGCTCGAGAACTGCGGCCTAAAGCTCGCAATAAACGCCAAGCTAAACGCCACCACTCCCGCACCAAACCCAAAATTGCGCGCCAGCTGCGCATCGTCAGGGAACAATAACCAGATCGCAAAACCTGCCGAGGCCGAGAGCACCAACAACAATAGCGTGGCACCCATCACCTTAGGCACCACCAAAGACGCCGTTCTGGCGTGAGTTGGCGCAGCCATGTGACTCAATAATGGACTGCCAATGGCATTGGTGTGACGCGGGGTGATAAACATAGATCGAGATGCACTCGCTGTTATTTGAATGAGGGGGACGCTAAATGCGGAACAAACTAAATAAAGCAAACAAACTTAAGCAGGTCCATTTCAAAGGGACTCACACACAGCAGGCGACACTAAATCCAGGCAGACGGTTTGTCACCATTCTATGCGTAAACTTCTGGCCTTAGAAAATAGACCAAACCTGTGCAATGGCGTCCGTTAGATAACAGACACAGTTATTTATGCAGGCTTAAAACCGTCCTTCTTTGACCGATTCAATGGCTTTGCCTTAACCAAGAACCACCCAATCTAACCCGAGCTAGACTTTGACTTTCTTATCCTTGACCCCAAAAAGCAGCCGAAATCGGCATTTTTAGTCTGCTCAATACTCTAACAAGCGCAAGCGGGCGCATCAAAAGGCAAATACTGGCACAACGAAGGCGCAATCCCAGGCGGCCAACGACGGCACCAACACCAATATCGCCACTCGCATGCAGTACTATTGATAAAAGAATCAAGGAAATATCCACAAAAATTCACGAGTGATGAGATTGAGTATGCACAAATCGCTGATTTTGGTTTTGGGTCTTGCAGCCTCACTATCAGGCTGTGCCTCGTGGTTTGAGCCACCCAAACAAACCGTCGCGGTTCAAACCTTTGACGGTCAACAAGCGCTTACCGGCGCTGCCTGCGATCTGGTTAACGATCGCGGTCAGTGGACTCTCACCACCCCCGGGCAAGTTGACGTCATCACCTCAGCGCGAGATCTCGTGATCACTTGCCGACACAATGACACCAATGGACAGGCCAGTGCGATTTCCCGACCCGCTTTGGGCTACCTCAAACAACCCATCAACGGCATCATCATGCCCATTGATGCGGCAAGCGCGCTGCAGCAGCAAACCATGGGCCTTGCCCAAACCTACCCAGACAGCGTGAACGTCACCATGAATCAAGATATTTTGGTGACGACCGTTCAGTTGGACCGCTAGTCATTACGAAACCCAGATATACGACAAAGCCTCTCATATCTTGACCGCCAACAAGCGCCTTATAGGCTGGAGCGAGCATCACCGTTTTGAGTGTCTTGCCAATATCAACATCATGCGGACGGCTTGGCAGCAACAGCCTTAAAACCGCCACTTTACCCTTATGTCCACTACCCTTATCTCTGCCCTAGAACGTCACTTCGGTCTCACCACGGTCAACCGTGGTGAGACCTATGCCAATGCGGGTCGAGTGGTTTCTTGGCAGGTTGAACTGGATCAAAAAAGCATGACTGCCATCGTGCGTGGCAAGAAAACCTATCGCCAGCAGATTCATTTCGCTTGGTCAGGATCTGGCTCATTGACCCAACTGTATGGGCATTGCAGCTGCCCGATGGGATTCAATTGCAAGCATGTGGCTGCTGCTATTTTGGTCGCGCAATCCGCCCACGCACTGCCCGATGCCACCAATACTGACCCTGTGACATCTATGTCGCTGACCAAAACACTTGAGCACCAACCCAATCCTACAACGGTAAAAAAGACAGCACACCCCTTGGGCTCATCACGCCCACCTCTTGATAGTGCGTTGAAGGTGTGGCTAACCCAGCATCCCAAGCAACCTGCAACGACATCAGTTGTTGTCGATCCAAACGCATACCCACCCGCTTTGAAAGACAGGATCCGGTATGTGATTCAACAAGAACGCAATCGCATCAGCATCGCGCCCATGAAGGTATCGGTGCGCAAAGACGGCACCCTAAGTACCAGCAGCCATCCTCGGCATTACGAGTTTCGTAACCTTCGCCCAGAAAGTCGAGCCCGATTTGTGTTGCCCATCGACATGAGGATATTTCGCCTGCTTAGCCTATCCTCAAGGGACTATGGCATGTACAGACCGACAGTCCCCGATGACGACGAGGGTCAGACCTTGTTTCGCTTGGTGTTAGAGAGCGGTCGGGCGCATTGGGAGGATGCCAGTGGACTTTTACTGCACCCAGACAGCCCGCGCCGTGGCCAATTCGTCTGGCGACACTGCGGCGACACTCAACAGCTCATGATCAAGGCCGACACCAGCACCCAGGATCAAGAACACGCTGCCCAGTGGCTAAAGGCCTTGCCGTTAATACCGGCCTGGTACCTCGATACCGAAACAGGTGCTTGCGGGTTGCTGCAAACGGAGTACACCGCACAAGAAGTCAGATGGCTTGCCAGTGCACCGCCAGTCCCAGCCACGCAGGCCGACCAAGTGCTCGCCACCATGTCACAGGCCAACATCAGACTGCCACGCCCTAACCCTGTGACACAACAATGGATCAAAGACATTGAACCGCAACCGGTGTTGACCCTTGGTGCCATCAAGGCTCGAGAGCAGCGATATGAGTTATTTCGGCACTATAAGGTGCCGTTTCAAGGACACGAAATCGCACCAATGCTCAGACTGTCGTTTGATTACGATGGCCATCGCACCGCACGGCATGCTGCAGACACCATCACACATCACACGACTGATGGGCAAGTGCAACTGATTGCCCGCAACCCGGAGGCCGAGGCCAAACACATCGAGACGCTGAATGACTTGGCCAACGAACTGGGGTTTCATCCGGTCGATTTCTATATCGACGATGCCGACATGGCCGAATTCGAATCATCAGATCTGTTGCTGTGGCCGTTTAACAGCACCAACCCCTTGTCAGAAATGGGGGGTGGCCTAGAAGCTTTGAACTTCATGGAAGACAGCGTACCGGCACTCAAAGCAAAGGGTTGGCACATCATCGTCGACCCTGCCTGGCCCTGCCGCGTCTACGAAGGTTCATCCAATATTCGTGGCGGTATCACGCAACAAGAAGAATCTTGGTTCTCAATTGGACTGCAGTATGAGGTTGATGGACAGGAATTTGACCTGTTGCCGGTACTGGCCAAGCTTGTTGAATCCATCCCCGAAGAGGCACTGTAAGACGAGCACCAACTACAAAACCTCTTGGCTGACACCCCATTTGTAGCACGTCTAAAAGACGGGCAGTATGTCCGACTGCCCCTGGAAAAGCTCATTCCTGCCCTACGATTTATCCGCGACTTGCACGAGCGCTTGCACGCCGCTCAAGCAGGTGCTGTGCATGAACTGGCAGATGCGCTAGCCGGCTGCGGTATCCCATTTACGGGTGGGCAACGACTACTTGAACTGGGTTCGCGTCTAAGACAACTACTCGTTGCAAAACCTGAGTCAGCAACACAGCCTGTTATTCTAAAGGGCTTTAGTGGCGATCTACGCCCTTACCAAACCACCGGCATGGCCTGGATGCTGGCGCTGTCGGACACCGGGTTTGGCGGCATCTTGGCTGACGACATGGGCTTAGGCAAAACCGTCCAAACGCTGGCTTTTCTGGCCACCAAACTGCACCAGGCGCAAGCACGTACCGACGGAGCACCTCAACTGCCCTGCCTCTTGGTGGTACCCACCTCGCTGGTCAGCAACTGGGTTCGTGAAGCCGCACAGTTTGTACCGCAAATGAAAGTGTTGGCTTTGCAAGGTTTGGACCGAAAGCAATATTTTGACCAAATCGCCCAACATGACTTAGTCATCACCACTTACCCCCTTTTGCACCGAGATAGCGAGACGCTCTTTGCTCAGAATTACCACACAGTGATTTTGGACGAGGCGCAGTACGTTAAAAACCCCGCCTCACAAGTCGCCAAGCTCATTCGAAAAATTCCTGCCACTCACCGTCTGGCACTGACTGGCACTCCGATGGAGAACAATCTCGAAGAATTGTGGTGTCTCTTTGACTGGCTCATCCCAGGCTTATTGGGCAACCGCAAGTCTTTTGGGGAGACGTTTCGTAAGCCCATCGAAAAAGAAAATAACCTCGCACGACAATTGGCTCTTTCAAAGCGTATCTCACCCTTTGTCATGCGCCGCACCAAAGACCAAGTGGTCACTGACTTGCCGCCACGCACGGAGATTGTCGAATCAGTCGAGCTCACAGGGCCACAGCGTGCCCTTTATGAAACCGTGCGCGCCACCATGCATGAGCGGGTTAGAAAAGCATTGGCACAAAAAGGACTGGCCAGCAGCAAAATCACGGTTCTCGATGCACTTTTAAAGCTACGTCAGGCCTGCTGTGACCCCCAATTGGTCAAATTATCGAGCGCTGCCAAGATCACCACCAGTGCAAAACGCAGTCGGCTTATGGAAATGCTGGCGTCATTGTTTGCCGAAGGCCGGCGTGTGCTGGTGTTCTCGCAATTTGTTGAAATGCTGAATCTGATTGAGGCTGACGTCAAAGCCCAGGGCTGGGACTACCTCAAGCTCACTGGTCAAACACAAAAGCGTGGCGAAATGGTCAACGCCTTTCAGACTGGTAAGGCATCACTTTTTTTGATTAGCTTAAAAGCCGGCGGTGTTGGCTTGAATCTCACGGCAGCCGATACCGTCATTCTGTATGACCCGTGGTGGAATCCGGCCATTGAGAGGCAGGCCATGGATCGGGTTCACCGAATCGGGCAAGACAAGCCCGTGTTTGTGCACCGACTGATTGCCCAAGGCACCGTTGAGACCCGAATCGCTCAGATGCAGGCCCGTAAGCAAGCCTTGATGGATGCGGTATTTGATCCAGACGAAGGCAATAAAATGGACATGAGCGAAGAAGAAGTCATGTCGTTGTTTGAGCCAAGTGACTGATCGATAGGCTTGCCCAAGGCTATGGCCATCTGGCAAAAAAGGTTCCTATGGCGAAGCCTTCGACGAAACGGCCTGTCAATAACTGGCTGGCTGTTGTGCGTAACCCAAACCCATGGGAAAAAGGATCATGGCGCGTGATAACGAATGCGTCGCAATACCCACTGACAATGCGAACAGGCTCGACCCATTGCGCCCGCGGTTTTGATGTGCAAGCCCGCGCACACCTCGCCACCTGTCTATCTATCCTCACGCCACAAACGCGACGTTGCCATCAAACAGTTCCAACCCAGAGACCCCCGTGAGCAAGGCCATGTCAGACACCGACAAACTCATGCCATCGATGAGCGCCGTAGAAGAAAAGTCCGTGGTGCTCTGTATGCTTAAGTCGGCCACACGCAAGGTGTCATGGGTATCTTCATAGATCACCAGGTAGTGGTTTAAATCATGGGTTTGCAGTCGGTCAAACAGAATCGCTGTATTTGGGTTAATCAAGGCTTGTGCCAAATCGGCAGCGTCTTCAAATTCGTACTGCGGTGAGAACACCAGCACGTTGGCGTTCGCTGAGACCGACCCACCTGGGATCAAGAGATCACTAAAAACCGCATCGCCTGGCACCACTGGGCTATCGGGTGAGCCATCACGTAATAGGTTGCTATAGGCCGAAATAGAAAACACCAACTGATCGATTTCTGCACCGTCAGTGCCAGGCTCAAAATTCATCACTTTGGTCATGCTGCTGCTCACCCCACTACCCTGCCCAGCGTTGGTGTTGGCATCCGAGGCTGGACCACCAAGCTTGCCCGAGGCTTGACCCCACCAACCCAATTGCGGCACACCCTCGGCGCTGACCACGCTACCAGCGACGGCCGGTACGGCGATGCCGGCCGCTGCCAGCGACTGGCCCAGACCGGCTGCAGCACTCATGTTACTGGCATAAAAACTGATAACACTACCCGCGGTTCGGTCTTCAGACAAGGTAATCAAATCTGCCCCGCCACCGGTGTAAAACGTATCAGAAAAGTCGGTTTGTACACCGACAAAGGTATCGTTGGCAATTGAACCTCCGAGCACATTGCCGGCAGTCGTAGAACCCACCACAACCGAACCCACACTGTCAGCCACCGACAACCCGTAACTGAAGTTTGGTGCGCCAACCAGCATATACAAACCACCGGTGTCGCTGATCAAAGACGTGTCTATCGTGCCCACATAGCTGCCAACACCAGCGGATGAATCAGCGATCGGCTCAAAAATTCCCATCACCACATTCTGGAACACCGAGTTACCCGTGGTGAGTCCAGCGCCCACGATGTTATTCACCGTCCAAGTGGCCTCACTGAATCGGTTTACGATCGACGCATCATCACTCATCGAGATCGTGGCAAACGCCGCACCTTTGTCAGTGGTGGTAATCAGGTTGTAGCCACCAGGTATCGCTGTGATCCCCTCAAAATGCGTCACGGCTTCTGGCCTACCCTCAAAGGTGTAGTAGCGAATATCGCTAAAGGTCTCTGTCAACGAATCGAACCTGGCCACGTAAGCTTGATTAACCCCAATGCCATGCTCAGAGCCACCCACAATCGTGTAGTTTGTGCTGCCTGGGTTGTCTTGCCAAATGCCATAGGCAGTGGTCAGCTGATCGGTACCACCGAAGCCACCATTGGCCTCACCCAATATCGTGAACGTCTCGGTGCGCATGTTGTAGACAAACGCATTACCTGAGGCAGCAACGCCTTGCAGGTCATAGTTTCCCACCACCAAATCGCCCATGGTGCTATGCAAAATCGTATTGGCAACGGCACCACCCGCCAAGGTATCCGGCACAAGAATTGACTGCCAAGAGCCGCCCTGGCCATCAATACGACCTTCATAAATCATGCCGCGGTTACGCACCCCGTCTGCTTGGTCGGTCACGTAACTGCCAACGGCACGGACCTCACCCAAGGCAATCGTGTCATCAAAGACACTGGTGTTGGGCCCATAAAAGGTTGAGCTGATGACAGTACCCTGAGCACCTTCACCAGACCCACCACCATCAAACACAGGTGTTAACTGATACACGGTGCCCAAACTGGTGTCTAGCATCGGACCTTTGTACAAAATCGCTTGGGTGTTGCCGCTGTCATCTGCAAGCACCTGATTACCCGTGAGCACCACCTGACCGCCGTGATCGCCACGCACGCCCGTAATGTACGTCTCGTCAAATGCCACCGTGTTGGTTGCCGTCGAAACACCGCTGACCGTAGACCCAAGAAGTTGCAAATTGCCGCCGGTAAGGTCAAGTTCTACACCGCCTCCAACCCCGCCCAAGTCGAACAATCCGTTGGTGGTGAGCTTAGACACCAGCAAGCTGGTTTCGCTGTTGACCGGTCGCACGGCTGTCTGTAGCGCCAAAGCCGTGGGCTCAGGGACCGCGAGCTCAGCAATCGCTTGTTCATCAGCCGATGATCCAAACTGCGCTAACGCCTGCCGGTACACCTGATCCACATACAGACCAGCTGCCATCTTGGTATTCAACACGGCCTGGTCGTTTTGATTGGCGCTTGAGGCGATCTCGTAGACCACCTCATCAATTGCCACACGCCCAGAAAACAGCGCTTCATACCAGAAATCAAATCCACCCGTTTCTGCCACCCGGCTAAAGAGGTATTGATAGGTCTGTTCAATGAAGTCGGTGACAAGCGTGACTTGTTCGCTGTTATTGCGATCCAGTTGTGCATCGACCAATGCACTGTAGGGCAAGTTCTCTGACGAGGTGGCAAACTGTGCACTGATCTCGGCCATCACTTCGTTGACCGTGGCACCATTTAACAGCATGTTCACACCGGCTTGTGACCAGAACTCAACACCGCTGGCATCACCGGCACGCCCAAAATAGCCAATAAATAAAGCCTGCAGCTGCGAATAAAACGCCTGCGGCTGTAGTCCGTAGTCCACGGACTCAGTCTCTTGACCCGAGTTACGGACCAAGATATTGGCAAATGTGTCGTTAACATTAATTGCCCCTTCAGCATTGGGCATCACTGGCGCGCCAAACCGGTCCACACCAAATGCATTACCGATCACGGTTTGTCCGCTGGTGTTGTAACCAAGCGTCACCCCAAAACCCTCGTTACCAGAAATGGTGTTGGCTTGGGATTGATCGGCGTTGATGGTGTCGCTGCCGATAACATTACCGCTGCCCGTACTGGTCACAAGCACACCACCGGCACCATTGCCCAAGGCTTTCAACATCGTGACGCTGGAACCAATGGCGGAATTCAAGACCTGAACGTTGCTCGCAGCACCCGAGATCACCACACCATACCCGTCATTGCCGGAGAAGGTGTTCTGTGGGATGACGGATTGGAAGGTGCCACCGACAGTGATGTTACTGGCTTGATCTGTGATCAAAATCCCATGGCCACCATTGGGCAGCTTCTCGCTACCAGCGGTGTTTAAGCCAGCGATGTTGGGGTCGATCAACACATCGCGGGCATTCCCACTGATTTCAATGCCGTTACCGAGGTTACCTGACAGTACGCAGGTGCGCACTTCGATGCCACCGCCGGTGGCATCTATCTTGATGCCATTGTGGCCGTTGGGGGCTACGCCCTGGAATGCAAATATACCGCTAAAGGTGTTGAAAGAAACCAAGTTACTGGCACTGTCAGTGACATAGAGACCATTTAACGCATTACCGCCTGACACGTTACCGAGCGGTATGACACCACCCACAGTGGTACCACTGGATGTGCCTTCGACCAGAATGCCGTTGGCGTCATTGCCCACAAGCGACGCGTTGTCTGCGCCGATGCCAAAGAAGTTGGCTTGCACCACGGTGTTGTCCGAATCGGTGATGCGAAGACCATTACCGCCGTTGCCACTTAAGACGTTGTAGTAAACAAAGGGTTGTTCAACAAAGGTGCAACCAATCAGGGCGTTGTTGTCTGCGGCAAAGATATGGACGCCATCGCCACCATTACCCAAGTCGTCGTTGCCATCAGCGGTGGTGCCGATGAAATTACCGTTTAGCGTGTTCCGTTCTGAACCGGCGTCAATCAAGACGCCGTGACCTTGGTTACCAGACACTTGGTTACCGAGTGGTGGCACGACAAACACGGGGGTTTCTGTGCCTTTATCGCCAGTGGGGTCATTCACATCACCATTGGCGGCATCGACATACACGGTGCCGCCAATGGTGTTGTTACTCGTGGCGCCAGTCAGCACAATGCCGTGACCAGCATTGCCTTGATCGACAGTGCCATCAGGACTCACGCCAATGCGGTTGGCCGCTACCGTATGCCCAGAGCCACCGTTAATGGTGATACCGTTACCGAGGTTGGCAGAAATGACGTTGCTGATGGTGCCTTCCACACCTGACGCGTTGGTGCCAATCACATTACCCGCTGCCGTGGGTGAGATTAAAATACCACCAATCTGATTGCCTAGCGCTGTGCCATCACCGGCCAAACCAATGTAGTTCTGAGTCAGCGTGATGCCACTGCCATTCAAAGTCACGCCATAATCACTGGCATCCCCCAAGGCCATGCCCGACAAGCTTGAGCCTTGCGCACCAACCCCAAACACCAGTCCAGCCGCACCATTGAAATCCACGGTCACCATGGGTACTGGCACCAATGCAGCGTCATCAAACCCGGGGGCTGTGGTGGCATCAATCGAAACACTATTACCAATCACTGGCAGTGCACTGATCAAACTGATCGTACCCGCCACAGAAAACGTAATCAGGTTATTCGCATCACTGCTGCTGTTTGCGCCTTCGATGGCAGCACGCAAAGACCCCGCACCAGCATCATTAAGGTTCGTTACAGTAAAAGTAGCCATGGCACATTATTTCCGAAGAAGGTGACGGTCGATGACCGTAAGTAGGCTCTGGGCAAGCCAACTGTTCAGGTGAAAGAGAAAACCAAACAGCTAGCGCTTCAAGCGGGTAGGACAGATATGGCGATTGACCCGAGGAAGTCAGAGGCAATGAAAGGAACGGAAAAGGGATAAAAAGGGAAATAAATGACAAAAAAAGAAATCAAAAAGAAGGGATTGCAGACAGCAAACTGATTTCTAGTCTCTACAGTTCGGTAGCTTAAATTTAGCAGATTAGTTGGCTGCTGTCTGCCTTAGATCACCCTCTTTTTAAGCGCCCCAAATGCACAAACCCCGCGAAAGCAAGGTTTGTGCAGAGCCTGGCGGTTTTAACCCAATCATCAGAACCAAAACAGCGGGTATTGGAAGCGTCCCAACGAGATCTACGCACTTGCACCATAAACCCGGGACGATTCAGATCAAGTCACGGCAAGCAGGTTTAGCGGGAGACAGCAGGTAAGGATTTCAAACCTTGAAGGCCGTGCCCCACTACTTCAAACAAACAACCAGCGTGAATCTCTTTAACGAGTTGCTCTGGTGTGAGACCCACGCGTGCGGATGTGACAAAAAGTCTGTCTAACCCTTGCCCACCAAAACAAACGTTTGTTATGTGACTTGTGGGCAAATCAATGCGAACAACCAATGTTCCGTCAGGCGCAAATCGGCTAATGCAACCCGCACCCCAGTGAGCGACCCAAAGACATCCTTCATCATCAAAACACATCCCGTCTGGATAGCCTTCCGACTCAGTGAAGACTTTCCATATTCGCTTGCGACTGATCGTGCCTAAAACAACATCCAGATCGAATTGATAGATTGTTCGTCTACCACTGTCAGTGTGCATCAACACTGTTCCGGTGGCATCGATCGCTGGACCATTGGCAACCGTGTAGCCCCTATCAACGACTTTCCAATCACCATCGACACCCAAGCGATACAAGCAGCCATCGGGCTGACTCTCATCATCGTTATTTAGACTGCCGCACCACATCGCACCCGTCGAATCGGCCTTGGCATCATTGAGCCGCAAGCCACGATTGCCTTCAAAGGGTCTTTGCACCCATTGGCGAACCGCCATCGTGGCGATATCCACACGAGCCACACCCTCTTGCAGACCCAGCAATACATGCTCAGAAGAACCCGCAATCGGTAGCACCCAACCGACGCGTTGATCAACGTGCCATCGGGTAATTTCAACATCACCAGGTAACCACCGCCAAACCATCCGACCCTGGATATCAACACCCCAAAGGCACTGCCGGCCAGCATCCCAATGCAGACCTTCGCCTAGTTCACAACGCAACTGACCGATTGGAATAATTTCTATGGCCATTTTAAATCAGCTTAAAACCAAGCAGCGTCAAACAGAAAATCGCAACCTGACCAACCAAAAACAGCAACATGGCCAGACTCGGCTATCAAGACATTAATCTGGATCATGTAAACGACCACTGATTCCACCATCCAGACCAATGCAAGCCCCATGTAAAAATCGAAGCTCACCACCTGCCACCGAAAACGCCAAAGCAGCCACTTCTTCAGGAGTCCCAATGCGTCCCTGAGGGTGGCAAGCCTTCAATTGGCCAAATGCCTCAGGCTTCCCCTCAAAACCCGCCTCAAGCATCGGGGTTTGAATGGCAGCAGGCTCAATCGCATTGACCCTAACTCGTGATCCGAGATCGACTGCCATGGCACGCGTCATTCCACTCAGTGCTGCCTTGCTGGTCGCATAGGCCACAAATCCCGCCTTGGTCAGCCTGGCATGGATACTACTGATGTTAATCACACAACCGTCAACCGACTCAAGCTGCGAAAGCAGCCCTTTGGTTAGCGCAAACGGAACCAGAACATTGATATCGAGCGTTCGGTACCAATCCGTAACAGTCAGATCTTGCACACCACCCAGAACTTGCACAGCAGCATTATTCACGAGCACATGCAAACCATCACCACACAAATCCGAGAGCGCAGACAAAGCCACTTCACCAGCATCCAAAGAAAGCAACTTACTCAGATCCATCTGTACGTAGTGCCAACACAGCATATCTGCTGGCCTAGGCGAACTGTCAACAGCGATAACTCGGTAGCCTCGCTCAGTGAACACGCTCACCAATGCCTGGCCGATACCCCCAGCGGCACCAGTAACCAAGGCAGTTCTTTCAGTATTCATAGACACAAACACTCACTCCCGAAACACACCCTGATTGCCCTTAAACCATTCATACGTATCTTTCAATCCATCCTCTAACGAAATACCAGATTTCCAACCAAGCGCAGCAAGCCGAGAAACATCCAATAACTTTCTGGGCGTGCCATCAGGTTTTGAGGCATCGAACACCAATCGACCAGAGAAGCCAGTGACTTTCGCCATGGTCTCAGCCAACTCTCTGATCGTACAATCCACACCTGTGCCGACATTGATGTGACTGAGCATGGGTTGTGTGTGCCGTTTGTATGTCTCATCGTCTAAATTCATCACGTGAACGCTAGCTACCGCCATGTCATCAACATGCAAGAACTCACGCATTGGCTTGCCACTACCCCAAATGACCACTTCTGAATCACCACGCGCAACAGCCTCATGGAACCGTCGCATCAAGGCTGGAATAACGTGACTGTTTTC
>CAWUWI010000046.1:0-6707 GCA_963926245.1 uncultured Burkholderiaceae bacterium
GCCCGCGTGGCTGCAAGCAATCCAAAGACATGTCCCAAGTGTCTTTGCCCACACCGTCATAAACAACCGGGACTTTTTTACCTTTGGTCAACTCGAGAACACGCTCAGCCACATTTTCCGTGCTGTAGTTGATCGTTTTCCAAGCACCGTGCTTGAGAGCCAAATCCATTTTCTCTTGACTCGACGCCGTACCAATCACCTTTACGCCCAACGCTTTGGCCCATTGGCAAGCAATCAAACCGACACCACCGGCGGCTGCGTGAAACAAAATCGTTTCGCCACCTTGTAGCCTGTAGGTTTGGCGCAATAAATACTGAACCGTCAAACCCTTAAGCATCATGGCCGCTGCCTGCTCATACGAAATGCCTTTGGGTAACTTGACGGCCTGAACCGCTGGCACGTTGCGCAAATAGGCGTAAGCACCAATGGGGCTTTGACCATAGGCCACGCGATCACCCACTTTAAAGCGCTTGACACCCTTACCGACGGCGACCACTTCACCAGCTCCCTCAAAGCCTAAGCCATGTGGCAGTGGCGACTTATAGAGTCCTGTGCGAAAGTAAATATCGATGAAATTCAAACCAACGGCTTTTTGGGCCACTGTGATTTCCAAGTTGCCTAGTGCTGGCACCTCGACTTCGACCATCTTCATCACTTCCGTACCACCGTTCTGCTCGATTCTTATTGCTTTGGTTAAGGTAACCATACAAACTCCTTTTTTGAAATACGGTAAGGTTTAACACCAACATGACATAACCCACTACTCGAATTAATCTTGAAATCTTGACCCAAATTGACGAACAAGCAAGCGCTTAAGCATTCAGACTGGCCACAGGTTCTGGTGTTTTTTGAGTTTATCCCAGCGTTTCACGTGCTAACACGTGCGCACAATAATAATTTTCAGTGGCACGCGTATCAGCTAAAGACGCCACAACAGTCCGCCCCTACTTCAAACCCTAATTCGGCCGGTATTGAGCCAGCACCCAGGGGCCCACAAAACCCAAAAATCAGGGCCTTTTAGGATTAGCGCCGCTTTTTTACACCACACCACGCATCAGAAAGCCTGTCGTGGGCACGCAAAACGGTTCCTTGGCTCATAGCACGTTAAAATCAAACTTCTTTAACTAATAATGACTTCTATCATGGCCGGACATAGTAAGTGGGCCAATATTCAGCACCGCAAAGGGCGACAAGACGCCAAGCGAGGCAAGCTGTGGACCAAAATCATACGAGAAATAACGGTAGCGGCACGCGCAGGCGGCGCTGACCCCGATGCCAACCCCAGGCTGAGATTGGCTTGGGACAAAGGCATGGCTGCGAACATGCCCAAAGACAATATTCAGCGAGCCATTTCACGCGGTGCAGGGGCTGCTGATGGCGACAATTATGACGAAATCCGCTACGAGGGCTACGGCCTTAATGGGGCCGCTGTCATTGTTGATTGCATGACCGACAACCGAGTCCGAACCGTCTCAGACGTGCGTCACGCCTTTAGCAAGCACGGCGGAAATCTTGGACAAGATGGCTGCGTGTCGTTTATGTTCAATCACGTCGGTCAATTTCTGTTTGCACCAGGCACGCTCGAAGACACTGTCATGGATGCTGCTCTTGAAGTGGGTGCTGACGATGTGCTGACCGACGCCGAGGGCGTCATCGAAGTCATCTGTCAGCCGGCACAGTTCGGCGCCGTTAGCGCGGCTCTTCAGGCCAAGGGCTTGACCGCTGAGATGGCCGACATCATCATGAAGCCAGAAAACGGCGTTGAGCTGCAAGGTGATGACGCCATCAAAATGCAAAAGCTGCTTGATGCGCTTGAAATCCTCGATGATGTTCAAGAGGTATACACCAATGCCATCTTGCCTAACGAAGAATAAGGATAGACTTTGAAACTGCTAGTCATTGGTTCAGGTGGAAGAGAACACGCGCTGACTTGGGCGCTATTAAAGTCGCCCCGCGTCTTACACGTATATGTGGCACCGGGTAACGGCGGAACAGCCACGATGGATAAAGTGACAAACGTGGCCATTAGCGACCCGCAAGCGTTGCTCGCCTTCGCACAAGAAACCGGTATTGAAATGACGGTCGTGGGGCCGGAAGCGCCACTCGCTGCGGGTGTGGTTGATCTGTTCAGAGCCGCCAAGCTGAAAATTTTTGGTCCTACGCAACGTGCGGCTCAGCTTGAAAGCTCAAAAGATTACGCCAAAGCCTTCATGCAACGCCACCGCATTCCGACCGCAGCCTACCAAACATTTACCGACCCAGCAGCAGCCCACGCTTTCATTGATACTCAGGGCGTGCCTATCGTTGTCAAAGCCGATGGCCTAGCCGCCGGCAAAGGCGTGGTGGTTGCCACCACCGCCGAAGAGGCACATCAAGCCATTGACAGTATGCTTGGGGACGGCTCGCTTGGCGCTGCCGGTGCGCGCGTGGTGATCGAGGCGTGTTTGTTCGGCGAAGAAGCCAGCTTTATTGTGATGGCTGACGGCAAGCACATCTTGCCATTGGCCAGCAGTCAAGATCACAAACGCTTAATGAATGGTGACCAGGGACCCAATACGGGCGGCATGGGCGCCTATTCACCCGCACCGGTTGTGAGCAATATACTGCACACACGCATCATGCGTGAAGTGATCGAACCCACCATGGCAGGCATGCAAAGCGAAGGCATTCCCTTCACGGGCTTTCTTTACGCAGGCATCATGATTGGCGCGGGCGATGACACCACGCGTCCTATCGGCGTCTTGGAATTCAACTGTCGAATGGGGGACCCCGAAACCCAACCCATTTTGATGCGACTTCAAACCCCATTGGTTGACGTGGTGGCCTCGGCCATCGATGAGCAACTCGACAAACAAACCCTGCGATGGGATCCGCGAACAGCGTTATGCGTCGTGGTGGCAAGTGCGGGCTATCCAGCCAACCCAAAAACAGGCGACGAAATCACGGGTTTGACAGCTGCTAAAGACACCAGCGAAGAGCCCGCCGAGAAGGCCAGTCGTGATTGTGTCGTAACTTTCCATGCCGGCACTTCACTGGACGCGCAAGGTCGGCTCATGAGTGCTGGTGGTCGCGTGCTCGGTGTGACAGCATTGGCTGACTCCGTAACACAAGCTCGGGCACTGGCGTACGAAACAGTTGCAAAAATTCATTTGGAAGGCGCTCAATACCGCACCGATATCGCTTGGCGAGCCCTTCCATCATGATGCCATCGACCGGCAGACAAAAAGGTACGACCACGGTTAACGTGGCAGCTGTCCACCAATACTTGCTGGGCCTGCAAACTAATATCGTCAGCGCCTTGGAGCAAGTCGATGGCGAGCGTTTCAAATCCGACCAATGGACACGTACTGAAGGTGGTGGCGGTCTGTCTCGTTTGATTGAAGGTGGCCCACTGTTTGAAAGAGCGGGTGTCTTATTCAGTCATGTCATGGGTGAGCAATTGCCGGCTTCGGCATCCGCCCATCGCCCGGCTGTTGCTGGACGACGCTGGGAAGCCATGGGCGTGTCGCTGGTTTTACACCCCCGCAATCCCTTTGTACCGACCACCCACATGAATGTACGCATGTTTGTGGCGTATGCAAAAGAAGACTCAAACGAAGAAGACATCTTTTGGTTTGGTGGCGGTATGGATTTAACGCCCTATTATGTATTTGAAGAGGACGCGGCTCACTTTCACCAGACCTGTAAAGATGCGCTTGACCCACACGGCACACACTATTACCCAGATTACAAACGCTGGTGCGATGATTATTTTTACCTTAAGCACCGTCAAGAAACCCGCGGCATCGGTGGTGTGTTTTTTGATGATTTAAGCGAGCCAAGTTTTGAAGGATCATTTGCCGTGATGCAATCGACTGGTAATGCCTTTCTCAATGCTTACTTACCCATCGTGCATCTCAGAAAAGACTTGCCGTACGGGCCGAAAGAAACTGATTTTCAGCGCTATCGACGCGGCCGGTATGTTGAATTCAATCTTGTCTTTGATCGAGGCACGTTGTTTGGACTGCAATCGGGTGGCCGAACCGAATCAATCCTGCTATCCATGCCACCAGAAGTTGCTTGGCGCTACAACTGGCACCCAGACGCGGGCACCCCGGAAGCAAAACTCAATGATTATCTTAAACCCAAGGACTGGGTTTGAGCACAATCAAAACACGGGACCAACAACGCATTGGCTTACTGGGCGGCAGTTTTGACCCAATTCACCACGCTCATTTGTCTCTGGCCCGCGCAGCCATTAATCATGCGGATCTGGATGAAGTGCAATTCATACCTGCAAGCCAACCTTGGCAGCGGGCTAAGCTAAAAGCCAGTCCAGAAGATCGGGGGGCTATGGTTGGATTGGCCATTGGTAACGAACCTAGTTTTCGTCTAAACACCATTGAAATTGAACGAAAAGGACCAACCTACACGATCGAAACCCTGCATGCTCTCCCCCATGGTCCAGACTACTATTGGATTTTGGGTGCGGATCAATTAGAAAACTTTTGCACTTGGTCAGACTGGGAGACAATCGCAGGCATGGTGATCCTATTGGTGGCAATACGTCCGCGCTATGATCTAAGCATTCCACCCGCGCTCGGTTCGCTCATCAAAGCAGGCACCGCTCAGGTCCAATCTTTGCCATTTGAACCAATGGCGACTTCTGCCACTCATGTCCGAGATCAATTAGCGCAAGGACAATCGGTTGCAGACTACCTATCACCTGCCGTTATTCGTTACATCCAAACACATCACCTCTACCAAACCAGCTCTCGGAAATAAACACATGGATATTAATAAACAACAACGGGCCGTTATCGATGCACTCGAGGACGTCAAAGCACAGAACATCAAGGTTTTTAATACGACTGAGATAACAAGTCTTTTTGACCGAGTCATCATCGCTTCAGCAACTTCGAATCGCCAAACGCGTTCACTGGCTCGCAACGTCGCAGAGAAAGCGAAAGCCATCGGCATGGTGGTAATCGCTACCGAAGGTGAGGAAACCGGTGAATGGGTACTAGTCGACCTCGGTGATATTGTGGTCCACATCATGCAACCAACCATTCGAGAGTATTACAATCTCGAAGAACTCTGGGGTGAGAAGCCTGTCAGAGTAAAACTCGGTGGCACTGATGCTTCGCCCGCCAAACGGGCATCATCAGCCAGAAAGACTATTACCAAGTTGGCCTCACCCGTAAAAAAATCATTACCCGTTAAAAAGACAATCCCTGTGAAAAAAAAGGGGATTAGCCCAAAAAAAACTGTCACTAAAACCACAACCAAAACAGCTACAAAGACCGTAAAGAAAACAGCAACCAAAGCAACTGCAAAACCAGCTGTCAAAAAGACCACTGTTAAGAAATGAAACTCATGATCGCAGCCGTTGCTCACCGCACCCCTGACTGGGTGAACCAAGCCTGCGATGAGTACCTTAAGCGAATCGCTGGTGACTGGCAGGTCGAGGTGCGTGAAATCAAACCAGCACCCCGTCAAAGTGGCAAAACGCCTCAACAAAACATGGCGCTGGAAGCTGAAAGGCTCAATCAAGCCTTGCAGGGGCGGCCAGGACCTCGAATTGCCCTAGACGAAAAAGGCAAAGCATTAACCAGCGTTCAATTTTCGGGCATGATTCAAACCTACCGCGAAAAATCCAACCACTTAACACTTATTATTGGTGGGCCCGATGGGATGGATGCAACGCTCAAACAGCATTGTGATGCCAAATTTCAATTGTCAGCACTCACGCTACCTCACGCCTTAGTGCGCGTGTTGCTAAGCGAACAACTCTACCGTGCTTGGTCAATCGCAAACCTACACCCCTATCACCGCGAATAAAATGAAGACAAAAGGTTTGAACAAAGATACCCAGCGAGAGGTAATCAGTATCTTGTTGGCATCTGCTAGCTCAAGACGTATGGCATTACTGACACAGATTAATGTAAAGGCACAGCAGTTACTTGTTCCAAGTCCTGACGGCGAAGATGAACCTCGTAACCCAAATGAGTCTGTTGTTCAATACGTCAAACGCACGACCGACGATAAGCTGAGTCGCGCTCAGGCTTATGTGACAAAACTTGACAATTACGCTATTTTGACGGCTGACACAACAGTGGCCTTAGGGGAAGATATCCTAGGCAAACCGACAGATCGTCAAGATGCTGTACGGATGCTGAGCCTGCTCAGTGACAAAACACATGACGTTTACACCGCAGTTGATTTGTATTTCAAGGGACACACAACACGCGCACTTTCTCACTCCCAAGTGACGTTTCAGTCGATGACAAATGAACAAATTCAGCAATATGTTGATACACATGAACCATTCGGCAAAGCTGGCGCATACGCCATTCAAGGTATGGCTGCACAGCATATTCAAAGGATTGAGGGAAGTTACTCTGGTGTGATGGGTCTACCGCTGCACGAAACAGCGCAATTGCTTCGTAACGCAGAACTCATTTAAAGATAAAAAAAATCAATCTGCAATACTGAGTAAGTGACCTGCTCCGAACACGATATTTTAATAATGTCGCAATCAACCGATAGCAAATAAAAATTGAGGTTGTTTCAATTCAAACACCATCGATTTTTCACCGTAAAAGGGTCGCAACATTCGTAGAGTGTATTTGAGAAGCCGTAAAAGCCAAACCCCCGCTTATGGAGGGGCGGGGGTTTGGGGTAATAAGAGCTTGACGATGACCTACTTTCACAGATGTACATCCACT
>CAWUWI010000047.1:0-9177 GCA_963926245.1 uncultured Burkholderiaceae bacterium
GGTATTTACAATAAAACATTCTTACTTCATGTCAGAATGCCTTTTGTATCATGAGCAAATCAAATCACAGTGATAATTTAATTCGACATTACAAAAAAGACGCTGAAATTTATGACATAAATCGAAAATTTTTTTTGTTTGGTCGGAGTCGGTTGATAAAGAAAATTGGTGAGCATTTAAAACCCACTTCTATTCTTGAAATTGGTTGTGGTACAGGAGTAAATCTTGTTAAATTAAATCATATGTATCCTAATTCAAAAATTACAGGCCTTGACTTATCGAAGGATATGCTAAAAGTAGCAAACAGAAAATTAGATCAGTTCAAAAATGTCTCCTTAATCAATGATATTTTTGACCAAAACACTTATTTAACCAAGTTTGATTTGATTTTATGTTCATACACGGTCTCAACAGTACCCAATGTAAGTGTATTTTTAAGTACTGTTTACCAGCACCTTGCTGATCACGGTCATTTTGCTTGTGTCGACTTCTACAGCTCTGGTAATGCTCCATTTAAACGCTGGATTTCGCACAGCATCCCAATACACACGAACTTTCCTGAACACTTGCTACATGATTTTTTTACTTTCAAACATTTTGAAGTAAAACGTGCTTATGGTGGTGTCTGGAAGTATTTCAATTACATCGGTCAAAAGCAATGAAAGTTTTATTTACTTCTGATTGGCACATGGGTATCTTTGGTGACCCTAGCGATGCACTTAAACTTAATAACAGCCAGATAGTCGACATGTTAACCCGCTGGGATGAAGATTATGATCTCATTATTTTGAATGGTGACTTAATAGAGGCACTTAAAAGTCCGCGTATCAAATTTTCACATATCGATCAAACGAAAAGAGTTCTAGAAAATCGCTTACCAGTTATTGAAAAAATAATGTCTCTCAAAAATTATCACTGGTTAGTCGGTAATCACGACTATCCTTTAGAAGAAATATTAAATTTACGCCGTGTAATATCAGTTCCTCTTAATAATGGTTACACGCTCATTGCTGAGCATGGTCATTTGGTTAGAGCCCCAATTGAGCACTATACAAATTATGCTTGGCATTTTCACTTAATGTATAGCTTGAGTTGGTGGATTGATAAAATAGGTATGAAAATTCACGGTGATCAGTTTTGCTTGGATTCTAAAATCGCACAGTCTCTAAATTCGCTACGATTACAAAACTCTAAAAAGACCTTTTCAGATAAAACAAAATTATTTTTTATTAAACTTGCTCATTCTTATGCAAGTTTACATTCTGATAATAGTTATTGTTCTTTGGGTAATCTTTTTATTAATAATGCCATACAGCGATTTAAACAGAATAAAACTATTGTTACTTTTGGTCATAGCCATCAACGTGAAATTAAATATTTCAAAAATAATAATATTTATATCAATACTAGTTTTTTTAGCCGTCTCAATAATTACAGTACTACTGTTTTTTCAACTAATGATGGTCAAGTAGCTGTTATTAAAAATCTTTAACTTTATTTCACTTATGATATGATTTTTATGTAAGATTAATATTTTCAATTCTTTTAGTGGGTCTTTAAAATGCTTATTGATGCTGACACCCTGAGTCAAGTTGCTTTCTTAAGATCTTTAGATCCCACTGCCTTGGATCTTTTAAAGACTCAATGTAATAAAGTTCATTTTCATGCTGGTGAGATCATTCTGCGCGAGGGTGATATAGCTGATGCTGCTTACATCTTAATAAATGGCAGCGTTCAAATCTATAAAGAAAAGTCAAATGGTGAGCACCTTTTTTTACATCAAGTTCTACGTGGCAGCCTGTTTGGCGAGCAATCTCTCATTAATGATCAAAAGCGCAATGCGAGTGCGCGCGCTCAAACTGATGTAGAAGCCTTACGACTGCCAGAGCAGGCTTTTTTAGCAGCGGTGAAAACTGACCCCCAGATTCACAGACGTCTCGTTTTGTTGGGCGATGATCAATTGCAGGAGAACCTCGCCCGCGAATCCACCATATTGCAATCCATGAAGCTCGATGGGGGGCCAAGTCAATCGGCACGCGAACGTACCCTTAAAAGCTCAGAAGTGTTGTTCCGTGAAGGTGATGAAGCTCGTCATGTCTACGTCATTCTCTCAGGCAAGGCCGCCGTCTATCAAAACAAGGATGGTGCGCAGGTTCTTCTAGCGCAAATGACGGCGGGTCAGACGCTTGGTGAGCTTGCTTTAATGCATAAAGCCCCTCGAGCCGCCACCGTCATCGCCGAGGGGACGCTGCGACTATACGAAATTGATGCGAATTATTTTAGAGAGCTAACGCGTTCATCTGAAGATTTGCGCCATCACTTGCAAGTTTTAGAGAAGGTTTACATTCTGCCTCGTCGAGGCTTCGTGACTCAGTACACGGGCGAGTATCTTGGTCGCGAGGCTTTTAATACGCTTTACGACTTGAGCAATGGCACCCGTTTTGTTGCCTCTAACGTGATTGGTGAGTCTGTCTCCAATCTTGAACAAGTGCTATCCGACCAAGAGCAGGCACTACCCGTCACGACGTTACGCTACGCTGACAAAGCCCGAGCCATAGAACGTGAGTTGCGGCTAAACGTTACCGGTCAGATTTGGGGTTTAACCGCGTTTGGATCATGGTCTGAGCTGCCTGACCTCTATGCCATGGCCATGGATGGTGTGGCACTTGATGCGGCTCAGATCGATCAGTTTGAACGAACTGGGTCGATTGGCGTTTCAACGCAACCGGATAACAACCGCTCGCAGGACTCGATTCTGTGTCAATGTATCAACGTCAAACGACAGGCAGTGCGAAGCGCCATCATGCAAGGTGCCGACTCGCTTGAAACATTACAAAAAACGACCCGATGCGGAACCGTCTGTGGGGGATGCGTCCCACAGCTTAGACAGCTGCTTGGTGACCCAAGCGCTGTTGCTGTGCGAATCAAAGAGGAAATTGATGTTTGCGAAGGCATTAAGACATTCAAACTTGAACCCTTAAATAGTCAGGTACAGCCATGCTTGTCAGGCCAACACGTGGTGATTGAAGCCGAAATAAACGGGCAATGGGTCAGACGCCCTTACACGCTTTCAGCGCCAATAAGTGGTGGTTATTATGAGGTCACGATCAAGCGCGAGGCACTCGGCCAGTTCTCACGCTGGATGTTCGATGAAAGACCTGCCGATGCACAGCTGAAGGTGTCACCACCGCAGGGCAACTACTACTGGGAGCCTAACAAAAGCCCCGTGATCTGCCTGGTAGCCGGTATTGGGGTCACCCCAGCGTTGGCTATTTGCCGTACCTTTGTTGCTTCAAACATCAGTGACCGACTGCATATTGATTACTCCGCTAGAGGCGTTCTTGATTTTGCGTATGCCAGCGAACTGACCGAGGCCACACAAACGCATCCAAACATCACACTGAAGTTACGTGCGACTTCAGTTTCGTCTCGTTTGAGCTTAGAGGAGATAAAAGAACTTGAACTAACGATGGCAAATGCGCACTATTACCTTTGCGGTCCCCAGTCTTACCTCGATGGCATCACTGAGTTGCTCACACGCGTGGGCGTAACCACTGAGCGCGTTCACAGCGAAGTGTTTGTGCATGTTGGGGGTTTGCCACTGGCAGATGCGCCCAAGAAAACCCTTTTGTCCATTCGCAGGGCGCCTGACGAGGCTGATCTGGCAGCTTTCTTTGTTGCGCCTAAACCGAGGCCAGCAGCACCCCAATCGCCCAAAGTTTTGCGCTGGCTAGCGAATTTGGGTACTCGTAACAGAGTCGATTTCACCATCGCTGGCAAGAAAATTAAGCCACTTAGCGCGCTGATTGACTGGATCGAGTACAAGCTTGGTGGTGTTGATCCGAACTTACCATCCGAGCATTTGGCTTTGCCTAGGACAGCCCTCTACGGCCGTAGTGGCGCAAGCGGACCGGCATTTGCTGATCTTGACCGCAGATTCGGTGATAACCGTGAGCGTGGGCGGCAAGCCCTCAAAACCGGCCAACCACTGCCCCAAAACACGCCCGATGGCATGACTTACACCACCTCGTTTCCCTCCTTTAATTACCCTCAGTTCGAATGGCTACTTCCAAAGGTTGATACAGGCTGGCATCGCTCATCGAGCAAGGCGCTCAGTTGCGCGTACGTCACGCGAAGCCCACATGTTGCGAGTGAAATTCTGTGTTCCACAAATATAGATAGGGGTCCATTACCGAATCATTACTGGCAAAAGGCCATTGGCACACCAAAGGCCTGTCCCCATGGTGATATCAAGGCGGGTGGTTCACTGATCGGCCAATACCATAACAACAAAACTTGGCAACGCGATCGCGACTTGGCGATGCGACTTGTTAGCGCCCCAGTATTGACAGAGCGATCAGGCAGTATCGCTGAGATTGTCGAAGATATTTTCAGCCATGAGATCGATTTATACACAGCACAGCACCAAGGGCAAGTGATCGATGCCGGGGTTTTGATGGGTGAGATTGTCTTGCGCGTCGTTTTGCGTACCGTTTTCCCAGGGGTCGAGGCAGATTTAATCCAACGGCTTGGCACAAAGTACCTTGCCGTCGTTACCAATGAAGCCATTCCAACCGTTTTACAGCTTATGGGAGCGCCAACTAATGAAAGCAAGCTGAAAGATCGCATGTTGGAGATGTCAGCACGACTTCGGCAGGCAATCAGCGATATTGCGACGGCTGTTCGTCAAGCCCACGCAAGAGGCGAGCTTAGCGTGCAAGACGTGGCTTCACCTATGAACCATTACACCATATTTGGCCTTGATGGTAAGCAGCCGGATGACGAAGACCTGATCAGCATTTATGGCACGTTTCTTATCGGTGCTCATGAGACCACGGCACACCTGTTGACATGGGCGCTTTATGAGTTGGGTCGTGATCCCGATTTGTACAAGACGATTCAAAAAGAAGTCGACGAATTTAGCGCGAATCATCAGGGTCGTGCCATGACACCGCACGATTATGACGAGCGCCCAATGCTGCTCGCGCTGCTGTTTGAGCTCAATCGTCTACACCCTGGCGTCGCCGTATACGTGCGAAGTGCCCTTGATGCAGGCACTATGCCACCCGACCCTGAAACTGGCATCGGTAGTTTTGTTTACCCAGCAGACACTATTTTTATGGTTGATGTGTTTGCGATGCATCTAGACCCTGAGACTTACTTCAAACCAAAAGAGTTTCATATTGAACGATTCCTTGAAGGCATTAACCCCGGCATGAGTCTGACCGAGCAAGGTGCAAAAGTTCGGCAAAATGTCATTGACCTAGAAAAACAATTTAAATGGCTACCATTCGGTGCTGGCCCGGGCAATTGCCCAGGCCGAAACTTCAACATGATTGAGTTCTTTCTGGTGATGGACTGTTTAATGCGAAGCCATGACTTTATCCTGGCTAATCCCGATGTCCTGCCTGGCTTTGATGAAAGTTCGATCATCACCAAACCGCTCGAGCGCATCGGTATTGAGCTGGTGCGACGATGACGCATCGACTGCCTTACCCTGACAAACTGCCTGAAGGGATGGATCACACGGCGTTTCTTTTCACCCTTTCGGTTGGCATCAAAACTTTGCGAGAATGCCAGTGTCAACCCCGATGATCCGCAGCACGCATTCCATGACCTTTATTGTTGGCGTCATGCTCATCGATGCGATTAGTTTTGGTATTACCTTACCGGTCACGCCTGCACTGATCATGACCGTAGGTGATGTAGACCTAGCCCAGGCTGGTCGTCTAGCTGGCTATTTATTTCTTGTTTATGCGTGTGTACAGTTTTTCTCTTCGCCCGTTTTAGGAAATTTGGGTGACAAATATGGTCGCAGACCGATTTTGCTTTACTCCCTTCTGACGTTAAGCGTTGCCTACCTTGTGCCAGTTTTTGCGACATCGCTTGATTGGTTATTTATCTCACGCTTGATTGCTGGGTTTGCAAGCGCCACTTACGTGAGTGCTTATGCCTACATTACAGACATCACGCCAATCGAGCAACGGGCGCAACGCTTCGGTTTGGTCGGTGCAGCCTTCGGAGTGGGGCTAATTATTGGCCCGGTTATTGGCGGTGTGTTAGGTGCTTGGGACACTCGGGCACCATTTGCTGTCGCCAGTGTATTGTGTTTAGTAAATTTTGGTTACGGCTTATTTGTCTTAAAAGAGTCGCTTTCGAAAAGTGAACGACGAGACTTCAAGCTAAAGCAGGCAAACCCTATCGGCGCCATGTTGCGAATAGGAAAGTATCCCACGATGAAGGGCATGACACTGGCTTACTTTCTTTTTGTAATCGCACCGTTCGCTTTGCCAAGTTATTGGACATTCTTTGTCATTGAAAAATTCAAATGGTCAGAACTCGAAATAGGACTTTCGCAAGGTTTTCTCGGCTTGACGATGGTCATCACGCAAGGCTTTATTTTGCGCTGGGCTTTGCCAATCCTAGGGCCGATCAAAGCAATTATTTTAGGGATGGCGGCGGCGCTTGTTTCATACCTCTGCTTTGCATTTGCTGAGTTTGGTTGGCAGCTTTACCTGATCATGGTAGTGGCTGGGTTATCGGGATTCGTTCTCCCGTCATTACAGCTCATGATGACAGGCCAAGTTCCCGCTGATTCGCAAGGGGAATTACAAGGCGCGCTAAGCAGTTTAAATAGTCTCGCGTCGATTATCGGTCCACTGATGATGACACAATTATTCTTCTATTTCACAACTGCCGGGGCAGTTTGGCATTTTCCAGGCATTTCATTTCTGGCCATCGCTTTGCTCACGGGCCTGGCTTTGTTGTTTTTTGTCCGAACAGTTCGACAGCATCAACCAAACTGAGTTTATCGTTTGCACCCTCAACCAAAATCATAGCCGTACTCATACGAATCGAGTGGTGTTGGGGACAGATTATATGTACGACTGCGCAAGAAATCCATTAATTTAGGGGTGTCGTTTGCGTACAATTGAATATCGCTCTGGGCAATTGGCTTACCAATGACAACCCTGACAGACGTGTCCACACGTTTCTCAAACTCTCTTAACAAAAGACCGACCCTTACAGTGCTGTGCACATGGCTAGCCAACTGAAACAAACGACTGTTTTGACCATCAAAATAAACGGGAACGACAGTTGCCTGACTCTTTAAGATCAAACGTGCTGTAAACGCCCGCCAACGTGGGTCCATCGGCTTTGAAAAAGGTTTTGCACTGGTAGACACTGTACCGCCTGGAAAGATGCCTATGGCAGCACCATTAGACAGCAAACGCAAGGCCTGCCTTCGGGTTTGGACATTTGCCATCATCGCTTGTTTGGTATCGTCAAAATAAATAGGCAACACGAAAGGTAGCAAGTGTGGTGCCTTTAAAAAAACTTGATGCGCAATAATACGGTAATCCAACCGCGTCTGTGAAAAAATGTACGCTAAGATGGTGCTATCGAGAAGGCCAAACGGATGATTAGCCACCAACACAAGTGGGCCCGTTTTTGGAATACTTGACAGGCTGCTGTTTAGGAGCTGTAGATCAAGCCCAAAGCAGTTAACCAGGGTGTGCCAGATGTCAGGTTCCGCCGACGTTTTACCCTCCTCTTCATATCGGCGTAATCGCTTGATCAGATTGAACCGGCCACTGAAGTTCTCAACTGTACTGATCATTAAACGCTGAGCAAGTGTCTGCGAAGTTTGCGCATAGGTGATGATGGTTTTGTAATGATCTTCAGAGGTGCTTTGCATTTTGCTTTTAGGAAACGTTTCATTTTTGATGGCGGGAATCTGTATTGACAGAATTCAATTTAAATTAATCTTAAAGCATATGGGATGTCATAAAACCAGGGTTGAGTTCAAAAACGAAGTGCAACACTAACCTTGAGGTACTGCGTGAGTCGCCGCCTTTTTTCAAATGCTCAGTGCTGTACCCCTGAGTTAGCTTGCTCAGTGGTGATTAATCACATGATCTTGACAATGCACAAGGACTAGGTCTTCAAGGATGTGCAAGTACCCTTAGTGATAAGAAGGATATATACGTTTAAGCATATTGAGCAAAGTTTGGTGAGTAAAGCCGTGGAATCGCAGCATTAGTGAAAAAATATAAAAAAATAAAAATTTATTGGTGATTTCAAAAGTGACGGGGGTGGTTTCTAAAACTCTGGGTGTTGTTCGTCCAAAACTCAATGTATAGCAAACTAGGAGTCCCAGACCAAATTAGAGGGGTGGGGGTACGTTGGGGTTTCAATAGGTAGAAATTGACAAGGGGGGTATCAAAAGGTGATCACTGCCTCATCAAATATAGCAGCACTAAACCACTACGAAAAATGTAAAGTGACGGCTCAAGATCTGCCACGTTGATTTAATAGGGGGGTGCGGCTAAAAAGTTGGACTGATTTATGCTGCAAGACCGAGACTTTCTCAATATACTAAAGGACTGCGTGATCCAAGTGATATCTTGATTCGTTTTTCGTTGTACCAATGAATATAAGAATCGACAATCTGAATAAATTGCTCAATGGTTATTGGCACGAAGGGCTATAGAAAAGAAAAAACTCAACTGTGGATTTGGGCGAAGTTATTTATTAATTTTGCTCCCCAACCTGAATTCGAACCAGCAACCGGCAGGATTAACAGAAAAGTCGGTTGCTTAAAAAAGCATATAAAACAATGATTTATATTAAATAAATACCACCGTGTAATAATTCGTGTAATTGAACCATGAGTTGCATTATGCAACTCTTGGGCACTTAGGTCCGTTTTTTACTCAATACAAATGAGTGCTTCTAACGCAAAGACAATCCAATAAATACCCCGATCAAAATAACGATGGTCATCACAAATGTCAGTAAGCGGTAAGCCAACGCTGATGGATAACGTTATTTACAAACAGCCCCAAGCGTTCGGTGCTTTATCTGATTGATCAGATGCGAAAAAATGAAGAATAACTACGCACCGTGAACGGTGCGCATTTATCGATTATTGAGAAAGCATACAAAATGTTCATTGCCACTGCACTAATTAATGGGGGTTAGCATGTAACACTTCAATGACGGTAATCTTCACAATATCCGGTTGGCGAGTTTATGTGTACAAAGCCATATTTACTGACGCTTAAGCTCGTAACACGCTGCAACAGTACTTTTACCATTTGCACTGATTGTATGTGTGTAACAACTATCCATAATGTCGTTGCCCACCATATCAAATACCCGAATGCCGTCAGA
>CAWUWI010000048.1:0-42745 GCA_963926245.1 uncultured Burkholderiaceae bacterium
ATTCGTTTTTCCGAAGCAGTCACCCCTGAAAAACGAATTTGATGCGTTTCTCAATGAGCTGGGGTCCAATGGCGTTCAAAAAATCATTGATAAAGCCGTTGCAAAAAAAACACCCGACTGAGCTCAAAACCACACAAACACTCGATTTCGTCCCATCATCAAAACAACCCTCGACACGAAACCAAGCAATAACAAAGCGCCATAGCAAAGAAGTACGCTTTTTCAGAGTCGTTGTTGTAAAAATTGCACCCAAGCCAAGAGCCCAAAAATGTTTGCGGCAACAAAAACGATGGCTGCACCGGCATTACAGGATTCAAAAATACCCAACAAAACTGACGGTATGATTTTGGTAAAGTTTTGCACTAACAAAAACTTATTTTGTGCAGCGACGAACTGTTGTCGGACAATTTTGTAACAGAGAAAATAAACGGTCATCAGTGGAGCGCTTGTGTTAATAACCTTTTGACCACTCTCAATGGCACTTCCCAAAGCAAATAAGCCACATACAACAGTAATGAGCCCGCCGCCACCAGTTCTAAACGCCCATGTACCACAGCCATCACCCCTTCGCTCATCAACAACCACAGAATCACCGCACCAGTTGCGGTCCCAACAACAGCGCTAGGCAACAAGCGGCTTCGATAACGCTGGAGTTGACTTGTTTCGGTGTTGCCAAACACCCAGTATCAACGCAGGCAGCATCAAGACAGCGACCATGGCCAAGCCATTGCTGCCGCCCAACGCCAAGACCATCAAGGACGACACCACAAAACCGCCTGCTCCCAAACCGCTGCGGGCGAAACCCATCAAAAAAGCGGCGCCAATCGCCAATACCGTTGCCCGTACTGTCAGTGGTTGAGAAGAAAGCGCGCTGACGATCAGTTCAAAGCTTACCTGTGTGACTCACACAAAAATGGGCGCTCAATGCGCCCGTTGATAAAACCACCATTAAGTTACGGTTTTTCGCCTTGGTTTAATGCGCGATAGGTTCGGATTACCTGACTGTCATCGGCTTTGCCATCGCCGCGACCCGAGCTCGCAATGTACATTTGTTGCGCGGCTGCTGCGATCGGTAGCGCAGCCCTCAAATCCTGACCAGTTTGCAACACAATCGATAAATCTTTCACAAAAATATCAACCGCACTGGTCACTGGCGGTTTGGCTTGCAACATCCGAGGCCCTCGGTTTTGAAGCATCCAGCTTGACGCCGCCGAACCTGACATAATCTCAAGCAATGTCCCGAGTTCAATCCCAGCTTTGTCAGCCATCGCAAAGGCTTCAGCTGCCACCGCGATGTGCACGCCACACAGCAACTGGTTAATTGTCTTGACCATGGCACCTTGGCCAGGCGCGTCACCCACATGAAATATTCGCCCACCCATGACTTGCAAGATCGGCAGATTGGCTTCAAACACTGCCTTCTCACAGCCCACCATGATGGTCAGGCCACCCGATTCAGCACCCACCACGCCGCCAGACACAGGCGCATCAATAAAAGCGCGACCACTGCCTAGAACGCGCTTGGCCATTGACTGAACCGTGGCTTGTGCGCACGTCGCCATGAGCACCACAGTGGCACTGGTGGCGAGCGCATCAAGCGCCTGAGCCTCAAAAAGCACGTGTTCGGCCTGAGCGGCGTTTACCACCATCAAAACCAAGACATCTGCACCGTTCGCGGCTTCGCGCGCATCGCGAACAAAGGTGCCACCAGCGGCCTCAAACCTCTCCTTTGGGGCATCGCTGATGTCAACACCACGCACCGTGTAACCCTTGGCCAGTAAATTGACTGCCATGGGCAACCCCATCGCCCCCAGGCCAACAAAGGCTATTGTTTGCATCTCAGCTCCATCGTCCCGTGGCGCCATTCAAACGTCCCGAGCATTGTTGATTGGTTATTAATTCGTTTCAGATTGGTCAATTCGACGAGCTTATTGTGCCACTGCTAGCACCCAGTTGCACAAAAAAACTGATCCATCGGCAAAAGGCCAGCACTGAGCGACTTGACCTCAGCGGGACCTAATCAGTGGGGACTCTTTTGATAGTACAAAGGATCCAAACCATGGATTTGGGCCAGCCGTTGCTCAAACGCCAGAAACTCATCACTCACGTTGCTGCCCCGCAAACCACCTCTTAATGTATTGGCCGTGGTCTGCTTCGCTTGCACGATCCAGGAGTCAGGAATAGCTGGGCAATCAGGGATGCAGAGCCATAGGCGCAGTAAGTGGCGCTTTAAGTCTGGTTCCTCGTGATCTTCAAATTCTGTGCGTGAGTGAATTACATGGTAATTGTTCACCATCTGCAAATCACCCGGCTCGAGTTCCATCGAGTAACAGTAAGTGGGGTCTGAAAACAAAGACTCTAATAAATCAATCATCCGCCGTTGATCGTCGGTCAATCGAGGGATCTCGGGAAAATCTCGTTGTGCAGCCACGATATTTTTTAGGTTGAATCGAAACGCAAAGTAATCGTCTTTGAAATCAACCACAGGACAGTGAAAGTACGGGCCATCATCGCGGGCCATTGTTCCCTGCCAACTGAATCCGATGGCTTGCCTGAGCGTTTTAACCAGCGACGGATCAAGGCATTTAAACGCCTGATAAATCGCCTTCGAACTGGTGATCTTGCTCTGCCCACCTAGCTTTGCTGTGCGCCGGCACATCAACCCAACGACGTCACCAGAATCGATGTGGAAATCCAACTTAGCGCGGGTGTTGTAACCGCGACCACCTTTAGCCAGGTAATTGCCACCGGCATCACGCACGTCGGTCAAATAATCACTGTTGATGTTTTGTGGGCGAGCCACCCCGAGATGCAACCCCATGCCCCAATAAGCCAAACGCGTTTGCGCTTCGGTCCATTCGTGAACGGGAAAGCCTTTGATTAAAACAAATCCCCAATGCCCCTGTGTGATGGACCGAGCTTGCGCCAAGACCTGTGCGCATTCATCAGGCAGCGGAAAATCCGTTGGTGTCATCTGCAGCAAGGGCTTATCCACCGCTGCCGCATGGTCTAGAGCCGCCTTAAACCCCACTACCTGTGCCGGCGTTAGCCGTACTTGCCAAGAAAGATCCGAGCGTACGTTCTCCGCGAGCCAGCCGGTTTCCATATTGACGCTTGCTTTCATGAGCCCTCCCCCAAAGACGATTAACGATCGCCTGATTGAGGTTGAAGCTTACCCAGCGATAACCCCAAGACAGCGCGTATTTTGCTTAGCCCGTCGCACTGCGTTTGATTTGTTGACGCAAATGCTGCACCTCTTCCACCAAGTCAGCTACCAGCGCGGCCAACTGAGGGTCGGCGTCGTAAGTCTGTTCGATTTTGGCGACTTGTTGCACACGAATCACGGTCGCACTCGATAGGTAATAAGTTCCATCGCGGGGCACCGCATGGACCACCTCTTGTTCGATGCGCGCCTGCAGCCATTCAGTCTTAACAGAACATAGCCGCGCCATCTCTTCCAGACGGAGGACTTCGCCCTCTAAAAACTGGGGTTGCATGGGATCAAAGGCTTGTTCTTGAGTCATGTTGGCGTTTCCCATTTCAACGTTTGCGGGGTTCAAACCCCGGGTAGGCTTGGGCCAGTGCCAGCCAAGCTTGCTGCTGCTGCTCGGTTACTGCACTGGGTAAAGCAATCTTCAGTTCAATATACAAGTCGCCAGCCGTTGCTGCAGCACGTCCTGCCGGAATACCCTTACCCTTTAATCGCAAACGACGGCCGGCTACCGAACCCGCCGGCACATTCACCATGAGAGACTCTGCCAAGGTCTTTATTTCAACCTCGCCACCCAAGGCAGCTTCCCATGGTGCCACATAGACTGACATGGTGATATCTCGACCGTCAACGTGATAACCCTCGGCCAGCTCGATGTGCACTCTCAAATAAAGATCACCGGCTTTACCACCACCAAATCCAGCCCCACCCTGACCAGAAAGACGAATCAACTGCCCTTGTGCCACGCCTGCAGGAATTGAGACTTCAAGCGTTCGATTCTGCGGTGACACCTCACCATTGGCATTGATCTCATAGCCACCAAGCTGCAAAGCCCGCTTGGCGCCATTAAATGCCTCAATCAGTGTTAAGGAAATGTCTGCGTGTTGGTCTTGCCCGTCCCAGCGCCCAGAGCCTTGGCCTGACCGATGAGACTGGTGCCGAGATCTCTCCTGCGCGGCGCGACCAAACATTTCTTCAAAAAACTCGCTGCGGTCATGCCCAAACCCAGATTCGGCGCTAGCGCCGTCAAACCCCTGATTCCAACCTGGCGGCGGCCTAACATCATCGACACTGCGCGCGCCTTTGGCCCAAGCCTCGTGACCGATCTGATCATAAACTTTGCGTTTCTGAGGGTCTGACAACACGTCGTTGGCCTCATTAAGCGCAGTCATTCGCGACGCCGCATCAGGCTCTTTGCTGACATCAGGGTGATATTTTCTGGCGAGGCGACGAAAAGCCTTTTTCAGGTCTTCGGCATTCGTGGATTTGTCGACGCCTAGGGTGGCGTAGTAATCAGGCAATTTCATTGCGTGTCCTTGCGCATTGACATGAAACATTCTATCGCCAAGTGACCGTCATTTGCGCGCTTAAATTTAAAGCGGCTGGCAACCCAAATCACAAACAGTCACAAACGTAAAACAAACGCATGCTATCAATCAGGCCAGAGACCTAGGTCGCGTAAAGCCAGTGGCGCGATCACTTCAACATCTGGATCCTGCTTCAAAATATCCTGAATCAGTTCCCAGCCCTCGCTTTAGTGCACGTCGAGCTTGTAGCTACCGCAAGGCAAATACTGACTAACCCGCTCCGTATGCCAACGCTCGCTCGCCCCCTAAAGCACGCGACATATCGACTAAGCCCGTTAAAAACCATAACTACTTTCAAAGACAAATTCCAACGCCATTTGCTCGATGTTAATGGAGAGCGTATCGAGCAATCGGGTTCACTCGATGGCATCCATGGCAAAGCTTCGCAACCCCTCGTGCGAACAACAATACGCATTCAGATACCAGTAGTCACGGCAATAGATCAAGCACTGCAGCGACACTACTCTTGAAACTGTTTCACCTGTTTTCCGATTGTAGTAATTCAGGGCGAATCGCTTGCGTGAAATCAGTGCATGAGTCAACCACTGAAAATCGTCTCTTGAAACCGTTCGCTGACCCATCGTTAAAATTCGTATGCGGTTGACCGCCTGAGCGGCGCTTCCCGTGCCTTGGCCAAGCAGTTGCTCGAGTCGCAGCCTCAAAGGCTCAATTCGCGGTGACAAAAAACCACTGGGTTCAAGTTGCTCGATCAACTCGATCATCGGAAGTAAGGCGTGAATTTCGCGCTCACTGAACCAAACATCAGGCAGCTCTTGTCGGCTGACTCCCTCCTGATCGTCCAGTACTGTCAGGGCTGAACCCTTGCGTATGTAGGGTCCAAGCCCGCGATGCTTGAGCAACGTCTGTATTTTGTAAAAACGCTCGGTTCGATCCATGGGCTTGCTTTTGTTTAACGTTAGCGCACGCGTCGACACTGCTAACTAAGGCTTAATATCACAATGGGCATGCCTTCTGTGATTTTGATTGGGTCGTATTGTCAGACGCTTTTTTTGCTCTGATTAATGCCTGCCGCACTGTCTCACCACATGAGACAGTGGGTGATTAGCCGAAGACATTTTGATCCTTGATTACCAGTTAAAGCGACAGTCCAAGATTTTTTTTGCAACCATTTGCACTTTTACTCGACCTTCACTAATCTTGTAGCTGATAAGCTTGGTACACATGCCGAGCGCAGCAAAAACAGCTCCATCACTTGAGGCAAAACCATGGCAATTCGCTACTTGAAGAAAGGCCAAGATCAAAACACGATTGACACCATTGATCAAAAAGTCAGCGCGACAGTGAGCCAAATCATTGAGGACGTTCAAAAACACGGTGACAATGCTGTGCGAACGTGGTCACAGACATTTGACGGCTGGGCACCTGACAAATTTGAACTTAACCAACACGATATTGATGCAGCCTTACAACAACTCACCGCCCAAGAACTGAAAGACATTGAGTTTGCACAAACGCAGATTCGAAACTTTGCGCAACGCCAACGTCAAACGCTACAGGACTTGGAAGTCGAAACCATGCCCGGCGTGATTCTTGGCCACACCCATATTCCCATGAATGCGGTCGGCTGCTATGTGCCTGGTGGAAAATACCCCATGATCGCCTCAGCCCACATGAGCGTATTGACAGCGAATGTGGCGGGGGTCGCCAACATCACGGCAACTGCCCCACCCTTTCAAGGCAAAGCCCATCCCGCCATTGTGAGCGCCATGCACATGGCAGGCGCTCATCGCATCTTGGTGATTGGTGGCGTGCAGGCTGTGGCCGCCATGGCCATCGGTACCGAAACCATTCCCGCTGTCGATATGCTGGTAGGTCCTGGCAATATGTTTGTCGCTGAAGCCAAACGCCAACTTTATGGTCGAGTTGGCATTGATCTATTTGCCGGTCCAACCGAAACACTGATCATTGCCGATGAAACAAGTGATGCGGAAATGTGCGCTGTTGATTTGTTGGGTCAAGCTGAGCACGGGCCAAATTCACCTGCAATATTGCTGACCACCTCTAAGCCATTGGCAGAAGAAACGATCCTAGAAGTCGAACGCCAACTCGCCATACTACCCACAGCCGGTATTGCGCGTGAAGCTTGGGAAAAATACGGACAAGTGATTGTCTGCGACGATATTGATGAAATGGTGCAAACCGCAGACGATTTGGCCTTCGAGCACGTACAAGTGCTGACCAAAGACCCTGACTACTTTCTCAAAAATATGACCAATTACGGTGCCCTGTTTCTAGGTGCACGAACCAATGTATCGTTTGGCGATAAGGTCATTGGCACAAACCACACCTTACCTACCAAGCGCGCAGCGCGATATACCGGGGGTTTATGGGTTGGTAAATTCCTTAAAACCTGTACTTACCAGCGCGTCACCACTGACGCAGCATCGGCTTTGATGGGCGAGATTGGTTCACGGCTTTGCCACATGGAGAACTTTTCCGGGCATGGCGAACAAGCCAATTTGCGCTTACGCCGTTATGGTCACCAACCCGATTTGCCTTGGTACGAACCCGCCCCGGTGGGCTCAGCAACACCCCATCAATAGTCAAAGGAACCATGCCCGTGAAATTACCCAGTATGCGAATTGATGGCAAACAAGCCTTAGTCACTGGCGCCAGTCGCGGTATAGGGCTGGCCTGTGCCACCGCACTCGCACAAAGCGGCGCTAATGTCTTGCTGGTCGCGCGTGACGCAACCGCGTTGGACGAGGCTGCTAAAGACGTTAGAAGAGATGCGCCTGACGCAAACATCAGCACGCACGCGCTTGATGTCACTGACACCACTGCCGTGAATGCTTTATTTGAAAATCATGCGCCATTCGATATCTTGGTCAACAATGCCGGCACCAACCGGCCTGGCCATATCAGAGATACCTCAAACAAAGACATCGACGACCTGATTCGACTCAACCTAGCATCAGTCTTGCACATCTGTCGCGCCTTCGCCCGACAAACCAGAACCGATGGGCAAGGGGCAAGCATCATTAATATTTCTTCTCAGATGGGCTTAGTCGGCGCCATCAATCGCGTTGCTTATTGCGCGACCAAACATGGTGTTGAAGGCCTAACCAAAGCTTTGGCTTGGGACTTGGGCGCCGAGAAAATCCGTGTCAACACCATTTGCCCGACATTTGTCGAGACGGACATGACCAAGCGGATGTTCGAAGACGAAACCTTCAAAGCCGCAGTACTGGCAAAAATTGCACTAGGCGAATTGGTTACCACTGAAGACTTAATGGGCGCCGTGGTTTTTTTAGCCAGTCCGGCTGCAAGAATGATCACCGGCAGCGCCATCATCGTTGACGGCGGCTGGACCGCGGCTTAATACCGCTCACTGAGACATGCCACCGTGTCAAACGAAAGTCCTAAGCAGGGCCGTTCCACCCTTGAGGATGTCGCACTCGAGGTCGGCATGAGTGTTTCGGCTGTCAGCCGAACATTCACCCCTGGGGCAAGTGTTGGCAAACAATCGCGTGGCAAAATATTAGTGGCTGCGGCTCAGTTAGACTACCGCCCGATTGCCATTGCCCGTACCCTATCGACCAAGCGCTCGCGTATCGTAGCGCTTGTGGTGAGTTACCTACAAAAACAGTTTTACCCCTCCATCTTGAAACGGATTTTACGATTGCTACAAATCCATGGCTTTCACGTCCTACTTGTTGTGAATGAAAAAACGTAAACCTCAAAAATGAGACCGATGACTTAACTCTGAACATCATGGGTAATCCAGTCGATGGCATCATCTTGGCAAGCTCTTTACTGTCATCTAAGCTCGCCAAATACTGCCGCGACAGTGACACGCCAGTGGTCATGTTTAATCGAATCTCAACGCTCAAGGGCGTGAGCACTGTCGCCTCTCAAAATTACGATGGTGGCAAATTAGCGGCCCATGAAATTGCGGTTTGAGCCCGACAGGCAGCGCTTGCCAGCTGCCACCAAGTCGCCATTCATGGCCACGCACATGGAACACCCAGGACTTGCCCACTCGAATCCAGATTGCTTAAAGATCTGATATGAACCCTCCGCTTGTGCCTGTTGTTGCACGCTCACAGATCCTGGCACCATGAGCGTGGCCACTTTAGCGCGACCCTTTTGAACCACCGTCGCCGCCAAACGCAAATCTTCAATACGGCTGTTGGTACAAGAACCAATAAAGACTTGATCAACAGCGATTTCTTGCATCGACTTTGCTGGTGTCAAACTCATGTATGCCATCATTTGTTCGCGCTCGACAGCATCGAGCGTATCAACGGCTGGCAAGAAACCCGTGATAGAAATGGCTGTTTGAGGCGATGTGCCCCATGTGATGGGGGGTTCAAGCGACGACACATCAAGCGACTGAAAATGGTCAAACACCACATCGCTGTCAGACACCAAATCACCCCACACCTGGCGCGCCCAAGTGCCCTCTTGACTAACCGACATGAAATGGCGATCTTGAAGATAGGCTACCGTTGTGGCGTCTAGTGCCTGCCTTCGCGCCTGCTTCAATCGACAAGGCGGCAATCGTTGATCCAGCGTACTCAATAACATGCCTAGTGCCACCACGGGCACCAATCTGGCCGATCAAATATAGGACCAGGTCCTTGGCTGTCACCCCTAACCCCAATTGGCCATCGAGGCGCAAGCGCATGGCTTTGGGTTTTCTTTGCCAAATGGTTTGTGTGGCTAAAACATGGGTAATCTCAGAAGCACCGACACCAAAGGCCGAACTGCCAAATGCGCCGTGCGTGACGGTGCGACTGTCACCACAGACGATCAAACTGCATGGCAGCATGAGTCCAAGTTCCGGACCAACCACACGCACAATACATTGTCTCAGCGAACCCTGACCGTAGCTGGTAAAGCCATTCTTTTGAGCGCTTGCCGTCAAGACACTACTCAGCGAAATGACTTTTATCCGATCAAGCAACGCCTGATCGAGCGGCAATGTAATGGTCCTCCATGCCAAACGTCAGATCGGGTCGCCGGGTAGGCAAACCCGCTTGATCCAGCAAATCAGACCCTTGCGAACAAGCGTCGTGCACATAGTGCCGATCAACATGCCGCAAGTCACTGCCATCACTTCGGCTATCGACCACGTGCGCAGAGCAAAGCTTATCGAGTAGGGTTTGAGCGCTCAGATCATTGGCAAATCATGGTGTGGAATGCGGCCGCTTCGCGGGTGTAGGCTTGCTTTTTTTCGTCATATTCTTGGCCCTTGATACCCCCGCGCACAGCGCCCGCACGGTGGTCATGAAAGGCTTGTTGCATCAAGGGCGACAGAGGTTGACTGTTTGGCGTGGCAATCCAAGCGCGCAACAAACTGCGTTTTTTCTCGGGCTCGTCGTGATCTTCGTAAGCCGTGCGTGAATGCAAAACCACATGGTTATTCAGAATCTGCAAATCACCGGGTACCAAACGCATATCAAACGTAAATTCGTCTGACTGGGCGGCCTGGTCAATCCAATCCATGGCAGCTTCTTGAGTCGGACTAGGTGCCGCTGCACCCTCGTGACGGTGTGCATAGCGGATGTGGTTGCGAGTATAGCGACAGCTAAACCAGCCTTGCTCAAAAGCCACCACTGGTGTTGGGTAATATGGCAACTCGTCAGCCCCATGTTCATCTTGGCGAGAATAGTAAAGCGGTGTCTCAAGCGCTTGCGCCAATTCGGACCTTTGCTGCTTCAAGGTTTCAAATAAAGCGCGCGACGAACAAGCCTTGCTAATGCCGCCTGACTTTGCGTCCTGAATGCACAGCAGGCCAACATAGTCGGCAAAGTCCACATGAAAATCCAATTCAGAATTGGTGTTGTAGCCTCGCCCACCCACTGCCCGATAGACGCCACCGGCATTTTTGACGTGATTCATCAAGGCGCTGTTTTTGCCTTGGGGTCTGAGCACACCCAAATAGTTAGTAAATCCCCAGTAAAGCTTTTTGATGGATTCCTCATCAAGACCTTCGATGGGAAATGCCTTCAATACAATCAGCCCAAAACCTTTATATAACTGGTCGTGAATGTCTTGAATCAGTTGCTTGATATTTTCAAACGGGAAGTCTGCACCGCTGGCCTCTTCGAGCGGTTTGCCCGATGCAAGAAATGCTGACAACCCTTCAAGCAAGCCCGCCCTCTCTTGCTCAGTCACAGGCCTTATCCACTTTGTACTTTGTCTGATGTCCTTAGCAAGCCAAGGCTTGGGCTGCTCTACATCATCATTAACCTTACTCATCTCCATTGCCACTATCCTCGAGTCGTCGGCCCCTTCCGATCTTGCGTCGGTTGCTGAGCCAGTTATCCTAAAAGCTCAATTTATCATCCCACACCAAATGAGGTATTGGCAGGCCTTCGAAGAACGCATCCGATAATTCAAGCTCAGGCATTATGCCTAATTTATTGATCAAAACCAGGTTGAATTGCCTCAAACGTTAGCCCGAGTGCCAAGCCGTGCGTTCCATGTATTCGTGCACGGTTAGCCCGCCGTAGCAAACCGTCGGGATCATGGCGAAATCCTGTGCAGGTAATCCTCTTTGGGTCCATTGCGTCAATCGCTTAGCAACTTGCGAGACATATTGGCTGAGCTTTTCTGGGTTGTCCCGCTCAGCGGGTATGTGGTGCTCATGGTCGACAAAGACCAATTGATGCTTGTCTTACAGCACCTTCAAAAAAATCAATGATCTCAGCGCAGTGGCACGCCAAATTGCCGTGGCTGCGTGGACGACCTGGCAGCAGCTCATCAAATCGATCTGCTGGCATTTGCGAAACATAGGATATTAATACGGGCAAAAAACCGCCATCCGCTCAGCAAGTTTGACTAGCGTCAGTTTGCCTTCGCTTTGAACAGCAATACCCGCCAAAACATTGACTTGCGCAATCATCTGCCCATCGCACCACTGACCACCCTTGGCCAACACTGGCACTTGCCGAACCCCAAGCTTGGCCAGTGCCTCGTACCCTGCCGAATCGTCACGCACGTTCACCGATTCAAACGCCACCCCATGTCGGGTCAGGTGTTCTTTAAGATTGAGTCAACTTGAACAACCGGGTTGCCAATATACAGTCAGTATGTCCTTATCCATCGACTGCCTCCTTTTTATTCAAATGGCCTCTAACCAAGCGATCCACAAAGGGCAAGAGGCTGATCACCAGAATTCCCAACAAAAGCAAGCTCATCGGATGATTCAAGAAAATAGAAAGCGACAACTCACCAGCACCCTGAAAGGTGCGCATCAATCGCATATTCAGAATTGGACACAATATCAACCCAAGAATGACGGCTATGAGCGGGTAGTCGAGCTTACGCAAAACGATACCGGCGAGAGCGAACACCAACATGATGTAATCATCAAACATCAACAGCTTGACGGCGTAAGTGCCGAAAATTGAGAACAAAGCGATCAACGGAATCAAAACAATCGTTGGCACCTGAATGATCTTGGCGGCATAAAACGACACCAACAAACCAAAGAACAGCAGCATGAAGCATGCCTATTAACATCGCGGCCGCCAAAGAGCCGCTCTACCCCGTGTTGCCCAAATTTTCTCTCACTTGTGCCTACTTAGCTTACTCAAGCATCATATATGCGCAAAGTCAGGGCGCCATTCACGTATCCTTCACGGCGATGGCCACCGGTGTAGCCGAGCAAGAGGTGCTAGACGCGGCGGGTCGGTTTTAAGCCATTGCCCCCGTTAAGTCATCGTTCGAGATGGACGACTGGGATCAAGCAAGCGTTGAGCGCTCTCGGCACCACACACGGGTAACCCTTGGCGATCCAGCAAACCCAATTGCACCAGCACACAAGCCTGATCCCAGTAGATATGCTCGTGTGAGACTTTGCCATCTTTAACACCCACAATCACCACAAATCCCACCTCAACAAATTTTCCTGTGGGCGCCACACCTGGCAACATCCAGTCAATGACTGCCGTGTGGGTAAAGCGAATCACGAGCTCCTCGACCAGTTGATTCTCATCAACTGTCAAAGAAATACGCTGCATTTGCACGTCTGGAGGGAAGAATTTTCCCACAAGATGGTTAGTGTAAAAAGCCAACACGCCATCGGCGCCATAACCGCCCACATGGCTTGGTACATTATGTAGATGAGGTGTCTCAGTCATGGTGGCCATGGTGGTCTCTAAATCACCCGCCAACTCGGCTTTCACATGCTTCTCAAAAAGATCGACAACGGCTTGCTGCGATTCGGTATAGGTGTGGTTCATTTTGAATCCTCTTGGCTTAAACACCAACGACATTGGCCCTAGATTACCTCAACGCTAAACCACAACGCGGTGCCTTCCATACTAACCTGCAAAAGTTTTCGAGAGGTTCGTGCGCCATTCCAATCAGAACGAAGATCCGAGTTGCTCAAGAAACGCCAACTCTTGGGCCAAGCTCTTGCGTCCTAGCACTTGATTGCGGTGCGGGAAACGCCCGAAGCGCTCGATAATTGCCAAATGCCGCTGGGCGAAATGCAACGTGTTTTGATCGGTGTGAACGGCAAACAGCGGTATTGATGCGCGCTGGACCACCAAGTCCTCACTGTGCATCATCGGCATCAGGTAAAACCGCCGATGGTTCAAGCTTAGATCTGCAGTGACCCAGCCTTGTTCGACCGCCCGCTGGGCAAGCCCAAGTGCTTGTGCATCGCCCGCAAACGCGCGCGGATCATCTCGGTAAATATGCCGAGTGAATTGGTCGAGCAACAAAATCAACGCCAAGCCAGAATGAGGCTCTTGGGCCCAATCCAACATTTCATGTTTAAGCGCTTGTCTTACCTGTGAGCCAAATCGTTGCTCGATCGTGTCGTCAAACGACAGATCTTTGGCAAACCACTGTTTGGGCGTGGACTGCTCAAACCAGAAGCGAAGAACCTCAGCGGCGGCATTCAAACCAGCACACTCACTGAGTTTCTTGCCCGGGTGCGATAGCCATTGGTGACACAAACCGCGTAGAGGCCTTGGTTTGCAACACCTGTCGAATTTTGAGTATCAAAACGCTGGGCGCAAAAGAAAGCGTAAAGATATTGGTAATGATTAGCGCCCCTTTTTCAATCAAAACACCATAAAGCAAGCAATAAGCGATAACCGTCGTAAACAAGGCATACATCGCCAAGGAAATATCTGATAAATCACGGGTTTTGCAGGGCTTCATTGCTTTGCAAAAAAACGAAACAGAGGTCGATATGGCAGCCACAAAACCGACGTATTTAATGTTCATTGAAGAGACCTTGGAAATAGACAACACACCGTACATGACAGCAAAATAGGCGCCCAGTATCGCACCCTTTACGGGGTGGGCGCGGGACGATCAACACCAAAATTCGCTAAGCTCGCTAAAATGGAATCACTGAAAACAAAGAGTTTAAAAACATGCAAAAGCAGACGTTTGAACAAGCCGTGCTCGCTGACGGGTTTAACGAGCCCGTCCAGGTTAGCCGCGAAGCCAACGGCTTTATGGATGAACACAGCCATCCATTTGAAGCACGGGCTCTGATTGTGTGCGGCGAAATAGAAATTGGCTTGGGTGATGCCAAGCAAACCTATCGGGCGGGCGAGATCTTTCACCTGACCTGTGCACAACCCCATTGGGAGCGTTACGGCCCAGACGGGGTGACCTATTGGTCAGCCAGAAAAGAACACTGACAAGACGCTTTTTAGGCAGCAACCTCGCGCATGGCTGTGATGAGATCGGTTTTGCCCTCAAACCCGATGCCTGGCAGCTCGGGCAATGCCACGTAGCCGTCAATCACTTTGACCCCATCGGGGAATCCGCCGTAGGGTTGGAACAAATCTGGGTAGCTTTCATTGCCACCCAAGCCCAGACCCGCAGCGATTGCCAACGACATTTGATGACCGCCGTGCGGAATGCAGCGTGTGGGTGACCAACCGTATTCTTTGATCATATCAAGGGTACGCAGGTACTCAACCAAGCCATAGCTCAGTGCGCAGTCAAACTGCAACCAATCGCGGTCTGGGCGCATGCCCCCGTAACGAATCAGGTTTCTTGCATCCTGCATGGAGAAAAGGTTCTCACCTGTTGCCATGGGCCCCGCGTAGACTTTGCCGAGTGCGGCCTGGATCTCGTAATCCAAGGGGTCGCCCGCTTCCTCGTACCAAAACAAAGGGTACTTTGACAACGCTTGGGCATATGCAACCGCCGCTTGACGGTCAAAGCGGCCGTTGGCGTCAACCGCCAGTTGCTGGCCAGGACCAAGAATCTTGAGCACTGATTCAATGCGCTCACAGTCCTGAGCCAAGCTCGCCCCGCCGATTTTCATCTTCACCACCGAGTAACCGCGATCAAGATAACTGTGCATTTCATTAATCAGACCGGTGGTGTCCTTGCCCGGGTAGTAATAACCACCCGCGGCATACACAAATACCTTCGGGTTGTATTGACCATCACCATAACGTTGGGCCAGCAGGTCAAACAAAGGCCTGTCTTCGATTTTAGCCACCGCATCCCAAACCGCCATGTCAATGGTGCCTACAGCAACTGATCGCTCACCGTGGCCACCGGGCTTTTCATTGATCATCATGGTCGACCACACTTTGTGAGGATCAAGATTATTGCCCGTTTCATCAAGCAAGCTCGCGGGATCAGCTTCAAGCACACGCGGCACAAAACGCTCTCTGATCAACGCGCCCTGCCCATAGCGACCATTGGAATTAAAACCGTACCCAATCACCGGGCGACCGTGACGCACCACGTCAGTGACAACCGCCACGACGCTTAGCGTCATCTTAGAAAAATCAATGTACGCGTTTCGAATATCCGATTTGATCGGACGGGTGGATTCAACAATGTTAATGATTTTCATGGTTAGGCAAGCACGCAAGTTAAGTAAAAAGATAACCCCAACATTAGATCACTTGAGCCCACCCGACACCAGCGCTCAGTTACAAAGCAATCAACCTTTGTGGTCCAGTAAACAAGCAATTGGCTGCACACCCCAAACTGGATGATCCAATCGCCCGCCATTCGTTCGGTAGTAGAGGGGCTGGCTTAGATAACGTGACGCTTAAGGACCCGTAATCGCTCAGTATTGTTGATCCGCTGTCGCAACATGCCAAGAGTCGCAACGCAAAAATCAAGATGCCACAAAGGGTTGTTATAGTCCGACCATTTACGATCCACGCATCTGTCGCGGTATACTTTCAATTTATAAACTGACGTGTGACTTCAAATCCCAAGTAGTATTCAATGCGCCTGCTTTCAAAACTGTTCATTTTTTCTTTGTCACTATTTTTTTCAGTGGCGGGTGCAGAGCAAACACTCAAGCCTGACTTTCTTTTGCAGACTGTTCTGTCACCGGCTCAAATCTTGCCGCCACCGCCCGCCGCTGATAGTGAGTTGACTCGAAAGGAAATTAGGGAAGTAAAAACTTGGGTGGTTCAAGCGACAGCCAAAGAAAGGCAAATGGCCGCTTTAGACGCAAAAAACAAGACCGTCGGTTTTTTTTCAGACACCATCAATGGCTTTAGCCTAGTTAAGTTACCCCAAACAAAAGCATTATTTGAACAAGTCAGACACAGCGAAAATCAAGTGGCGAAGGTCTTCAAAAACCACTTTCAACGGCCTCGCCCCTACATCATCGACCCAACTATTTCACTATGCTTTGAAGCTGAGCAGGGTGGTGATTTAGCTAGTTACCCAAGCGGTCACGCAACAATGGCTTACTCAATGGGTGTTACCCTTGCTCACCTATTGCCAAAGCAAGCATCAAAAATCCTGCTGCGAGCCCAACTTTATGCAGAAAATCGCATCCGTTGCGGCGCTCACTATCGATCTGATATCGTTGCGGGGCAGGTGTTGGGCACTTTGATCGCAGTTGAACTGCTACAAAACGCAAGCTTCCAAGAGATGGTCGTAAAAGCGATGCAAGAACTAAGCGCGGCTGGATTGACTCAATAGCCGTTCCAAAGCAAAGTGATCGGATCACCCCGTCCTTAACAACATGGCAGGGTTCAGTCGCATTTGACCGAGCAGATAACGCGCGCCTAGGCCCAGGCAAATACCACTCACGCCAAATGCGGTCACAAAACCCGTCCAATAAAGGCCAGCGGCACTCATGTCTAGGCGCCACTGAAGCAATAAGGTGGCCAGCGCACTGCCAAACAAAACCGCAAACGCTGCAGTGACCAACATAATCAGCGCGTACTCCCACAACAGCACTCGAACCAAGAGCGCGTGTCGCGCACCCAAGGCGTGCATCACCGTTGCCTCATAGACTTGGCGCGTGCGGCTAGCGGCCACCACACTGGCGAGCACCAACAAACTCGCGGCTAAGCAAATCATGGCGACCACCACCAGGCCACCACTGGCTCGAGCCAAAAGCAATCGCGTTTCAATCAGGACTAATTCGGTCCGTGCGGTCGCAATATTGGGGGCCACAAGGGCCAATTGATCTTGCAAACTGAGCGCCTCGTTAACCGGTAACCAAGCCGCACCAACAAAGCGGGTAATAAACGGATCAAGCGCGCCATCACTAAAAATCCCTTCGAGCCACAGCCTGGCCTGAACACGACGTTGCGCGTAAATCGCCACCAGCTCGGCTTCTAGCGTTTGCCCCAGGATTTCAAAGGTCAGGCGATCACCAACGGCTAGCCCAAGCTGATCGGCTTCGCGATCTTCCATCGCCACCAAAGGTGGCCCCAGGTAGTCAGGGCGCCACCAATGACCGCGCTCAACCACCACATCATCAAAATTACCTCGGGTGTCACTTAACTTGTGCTCATCACGCGACTCACGCAATCGCTCAATATCGTCACTACTCAACAGTTCTTCGCCATTGACACCGATCAAGCGACCCAGCACGAAGGGCGCTGTCTTGACCTCAATCAAACCAGTCGACTGTTTCATCACATCGTTTAGTACCGCGATCTGATCGGGTTGAATATCGTAGAACACCATCGCAGGGGCATGCTCGGGCACGGTGTCGTTGACCGTACGCAGTAACGTCATCACCACCAACACACAAGCCACCAGCAGCGTCAAAGCCGAACCAAGGGAGATCAGTGCCACCCGCATGGGTGAGTGCGATTGATGCAAGCCAGCCAACGCCAGCTGCAACGGCAAAGAGATCATACTTGCCCCCTGCAAACGCTGAGCCAATCGTTTCAAGAGACGGGCGATCAGATCAAGCAACAGCAGCAGCACAGTGACCGCTGCCACGAACGCCAAACCGAACCGCGGATCAGGCAACGCCACAACCAACAATGCAATGGTCACCACAGCCACCACGGCGGTTATTTGCTTGATCCGACGGGATGATCGCAAATCTTGCCCTTCAAGCCCGCGAAATAAAGCAGCGGGCGACACAGACAGCGCGCGGCCCACGGCTGGTAAGGCAAACGTGCAAGCCGTCAGTACCCCAAACAACCACGCCACCGCTGCCGGCTGCCAAAGACCGAGCAGTAACAACTGAATGGGCAGACGATCCGCCACAAGGCTTGCTCCACCCACAGCCAATAAAACACCAAACACTACCCCCACGGCACTTGAAAACGCTGCCAACAAAAGCACTTGCAAAAGAACGTAAACAGCCAAGCGTGCGTCCCTTAACCCAATGGCGCGCAAAGTCGCCAAGCTTGTCAGTTTGCCGTCCAGATAAGCCTTGATGCTATTAAAAACACCCAGCCCGCCAATAAATAAAGCAGAAAACCCGACTAATAAAAGTCCTGAACCGACTTGACTCAGCACCACTGTCATCCGGTCGCTTCGCTCATCAAAACTTCGCACCTGAACTGCAAGCAAAGGAAAGGACCTGACAAAAGCATCGCGGAATTGCCCAGCCGCGCGCGCATCTGCGTCAGGCAAACGCACACGATAGCGATACTCAATCCGACTAAAGGGCTGTATCAAACCAGTGGCCGCCAAGCCCTCTTTTGCGATCAGAACCGGCGCGGCCCCCCAATCAGCCCGTAAGCTGCGATCGGGTTGACGCAAAATCACTGCGCGGACCACCAACTCAAGATCACCGATCGAAACCTGGTCACCCACGCCAAGGCCAAGGCGTTGCGCCAAAGAGCCGTCAATTGCAGCCCCCCACTGGCCTTCTCGCCATGCCAACAAAGCTTGCAGACCCTCTTGCGGGGCCAAGTCCAGTCTCCCATAAAGCGGGTAGGCCGCATCAACACTCAATAATTCAACAAGTTGCGAGCGGCCCGCTTCGGTTAGCAGCATGGTCCGCAGTTCGACGACTTCAGAGACGGTGCCGCGCGCTTGCAACCAATGATATGCGTCTCGCGCCAGTGGTTGCTGCGTTTCAAGTTCGACATCGCCACCAAATAAGAGGCGCACATCGGCACTGAGTGCATCTGACACTTGTTGATGCAGCCCGCCGCCGGCGGCAACCAATGACACCCCCAGAACCAGACTGGCCGCAAATACCCATAGAGTTCGCCCACTGGCTCGCAAGTCGCGCCACGCGAGGTCAAGCAGGAACCGCATCGCTACCCTCCAAACCAATGGCAGGCGATGTTCTAAGCAATTGGCCATTGTGTAGCCTCAACACACGGTCACAGCGTGCGGCAAAGGTCATGTCATGCGTCACCAACACGAGTGTTGTGTTGAGTTCATGGTTTAGACGAAACAACAGATCGCGCACTGACTCAGCGGTTTGGTCGTCTAAGTTACCCGTTGGCTCATCGGCCAGCAGCAGACTTGGTCGGTGCACCAGCGCCCGAGCAATCGCCACACGCTGTTGTTCGCCCCCGGACAGCTGACTTGGCCGGTGAGTCGCTCGCGCAGAAAGACCGACCTTTTGTAGCATGTCGAGCGCCAATTCACGCGCTTGGCCCACACCTGCCATTTGCAACGGCAAGGTGATATTGTCTAAGGCAGTCAGACTGGGTAACAAATGAAAGCTCTGAAATACGATGCCGATCGAATCACGCCTGAGATCAGCCCGTGCGTCTCGAGTGAGCCCAGATAGGTCGACACCCTCAAACGCGATGCTGCCGGCGTCGGCTTGCTCAAGACCCGCGAGCAACAGCAACAGCGATGTTTTACCTGAGCCGGAAGGGCCCGTGATGGCCACCGTGGTGCCTGACTCAATGCGCAGGCTCGCCCCTTGCAAAACCTTGACGTGCTTGTCACCCACGGCATATTGCAAGACCAAGTTTTGAGCATCGATCAGGGGCTTGGGCGATTGGGTCATGGTAGTCACGTCATATTCAAAATAAGTTCTATTCAGGGTCATAGCAATATTTTAGGTGCCGAACCGGCCAAACCAGCCAACTGACCCGCAAAACCTGGGACTTTAAGCACTGCGGCTCTTGAAACATGCGACAGCGAACCGTTCACTTAACCAAACGATTTAGGGAGCAACGATGGCCAGGCTGCTGTCTAAAGACCGCTTTGGCGTGCGTCAATCACTCAAACATACCCTGCACCGTGTAATATCCAGACGTAGGTTTTTTAAGCACCATGGCTTAATGTGAGCAGCAGTGCGCCATTTAAATTTTTGAGGGGTGGTTTTATGCCATCAACGACTCTGGACAGAATCATGCCTAAGGCGCGCTTAATCCCAAAATCAGTTTACCGATTCACTGCCCTTACCGGTAACGCCGTTGCAGCCATTGGTTGCATTGGATTGATTCTTGGCGTGTTGGGCGTTTTTGACATGGAAATCTTTTCTTTGGGGCTGTCCTCTGGGGTACGCATCATTGGCTCAGTGGCGATCGCGGGTTGTTTATTGAGCGCGATTGGCTATGGTTTTTCTGATTACGTTAACGACTAAATAATCGCGGGAGATATAAATGTTCAAGCGTTCCGACTTCTTCATCATCATTGCAGTGATGTTGTCCTTTGTCGTCTCGGCCTACCTTTGGTTCGTTGTTAAGGACCAGCAGCAGGCCATTTTTACGGCCATCTGGATACCATCGATCTTCACCTTCGGCATCTACTTCAAGCTGTGTGCCTTAATGGGGCAAAAACGATGAGCCCAGAACATTTGCTCTACCCCGCCATTTTCATTTTTTCCATGATGGTGATCGGTCTGATTTTTACAGTGATTGAATTTACCAAGATGGGTGTCAAGAGCGACATCAAAGAGGCCGAAGCTCATATTAAGCGTGACGCCCTTGCTCGTTCAAAAGAGAGCACCGCGAAAGACGATTAGCCTATCTGACAAAAATAAAACGAAAGTAACAGCCCTGCATGAAAAAAAAGGGTTCGTTTTTGCCGGTTAATTCAACCATTGACTGATGTTCGAATTGTTGGAGAACAATCGCCAACAACCATCCCGAGCATGCGATCGTTAGGCACGTGTGCGGATGAACCGTACAAGCCCTTCTTTTTCTCAACACCCAAATAGCTCCCTTGGTCCATCGTACGAATTGACGCAACCACAAGGCTGCTGACCAATACTGTCAAAATGTTGTGCGATTTCAGTATTAAGATTGCCAACGTTTGCTGAGTTTGGGTGGCATTCCCCCAGCATCTTCAAATCAAAAATAACATTGGTCATTGGTTTGGCAATGACCACGACTCAATTCAATCAGAATAATCCCTTCACTTTACCGATTGGCGTCAGAGATCTGCTCGTCCGCATTCAATGGGAAAATTGAAGGACAGTCTCTTTGATGAATTACGTTCCGTATTAAACCTAAACGTACAACTGGCCTAAACGACTCATTTACTCAAAAGCTATTACAGGGAGGTGTGTTCCAAGGCCTCACTCGAAAGCGTACCTTGCAGGCTGAATTCGTCAATTGATACAAAAATTAGCGGAATTATTACAAAACAATAACTCCGCTAATTTTTGTCTATTTCTGCTTTTAGGTCAGGTCAAGCAGTTCATGTTGAGCGCAGATAAGCTGGCCGGATCCTTCATGTAAATGCTGGCGTCGAACAATAAATAAGATCCGCAGATCGATAAAAAATGTAAGGGGTTTTCACGTTCAATGTCCCTAAAGGCCAGTGCCTCAGACCCGACGTGCAAGCACCACAGCGGCAGCCGACCCAGCACCGACGCCTGCGCACCACAAGCGTAACAAAATTGGCAGCGTCTTCGGACCGGCTAGCTCCCGCGCTTCATCTCGATGTCGACACTCATCGGCTTGGCATTTTTGAATAACGGACAGCAACCCTGGCGGCGCACCAAACTGCTCCATGTGATCCACTTGTTGCTGATAATGATGATCGACAAAGGTCTCGACTGCGGTGATCGTGGCGTAGACCGCCCGCCCCCCAAACAGTGCTGGGATAGCACCGGTTAACCAACCCGCCAAGCGCCAAGGCCCCAGCAAGCGGCTGCGTTTATCCACCGGCAACCATTGTTCAATCAGTTTTAGATGCTCGGCTTCGGTTTTGCAGTGTTCTTGCGCAAACTGGACCAACTCAGGCTTGTTTCGCCATTTCGAAACGGCCGCAATACCCCCATAAATGCTGACAGCACCGGTTTCACCAGCATGATCCGAGCGCAACTCTCGCTCTAAGTGCTTTGAAAGCGCAATGTTTACCAGCGCATCAGGCATAGCCAAAGAGTCCAAGGTCAAATCCTTTTTTGTCTGTTTCACCGCAATTAACGCTTTAATCATCTCACGCTTGCTTGGGCTAAGTGCGATAACGCACACAGCTGTCAGGGCTTGAGCCACGTCCATGTATCGGCAGTTAACCTGGCCCGTCGGTGGTTGTCTCGGGCCAACTCTAACCAATCCATTTCAATGACGATGCCGCACACCACAGCGAAGTGGGTTTCATCACTCACAGTGGCCGTTACCGCCCGATCAGTACCCAACAATGCGCCTGGCGCTTCTGTGCCCAAATAATCACGCGCGGCCGGCGACTGCTTGACTGACTGCCAAATCTTTTGGGCATGAAGACCGTCAGTTGCAACTGATGCCGTTACCGTGACGCGAAGTTGCCAATGCAAACGCTCACTCCAAAAGACAAACTGAGCTCGAGGTTGATGCCTCAAATCGGCCACTTTTTCGCTGCGACGATCGGTATAAATCTCCAAAACACCCGTCACGGCGTCCACCCGACGCAGAACCACCGTTCGTGCATTCACAAAACCGCTTGCATTAGCAGTCGCAAACACTGGGGTACGCCATGCATGGTGACGGTCTTGACTGGCTCGCCCGAGCTCTTTCCAGATCTGATGACGAATTTCCTCGGACGTTTCGAAGTAAGTTTTCATGAAAAAGACAAAACAGGAAAATGGCGAGAAATAATCGCTAAATTGACCAAATTATTTGGCAAAATAGGAAAATAAAAAAATGTCAAAACACAACAATCATCATTTAAAAAACCGCCATGACGCGCCGCAATTCGCCAAGAGACATACAAGCACTTGATGATCTAAGCACCTTGGATCGGATTGTTGTCGACAAGCGCAAACAACAGCGGGCATTGGCCAAAAAAACAGGCGCAATCGCCATTACGAAAAACAGTTCATCCGTAATGCACTGACCCAACGGGTCAACTGATCAAGACACCTCACTCACAAAAAAGCCACAGCCAAAAAAAAGGCAAAAGCCCGAGCCTCTTTTGAAGGTGAAGAATCGATCGTAAAAGTATGGACTAGAGAGCAGTTTTGGCCGTCGTGGCTGCGTCGCCACTGACTTGTGGCGCGTAAACAGCGCTGATTAAACCACCTAACTGAAGGACTTTTTCAGCGCGTTCAGCATCGGTGAGTTCTTAACACCGCGGGGCCCTGTCGGGTTGGTGCCAGTGCTCTAACTCTCTGTCAAAGAGAAAAACCAAACATAATCATCGATCTTGGATAAAACCACATCACAACTGCCAATACCATTGCAAGATTCAACCAGTAGAAAATGAGCTCGGACTTCTATTCACCAAAGAACCTTAATCTGATACTACTTCTAATCATGTGACCTGTCGACGACTAGGTTGTAAGGCAGAAGGGCTTTAACCAGACAAACAATAGAAGCCACCTTAATCGCCAAAAACACAGCATGTTGCTTCACTGAAAGCCAGTGGACCACTATCCGGCCGCGATCGCCGCGAGCGCATGGGTGGAGATAATCAACCCATCACGCCACAGGGCGTCCCAATTCATGAACCCTTTCCTCTGACATGTTGTTTTGTCAAAACAATGGAGCACCAAAATATGCCCGCGCATGACCAAAATGACCCAACACTCAAAACAACCACAGTCTCTCAGTTACCACCCCACCAATTGGCGTAGGGTTATGACGCGATTTTCATGGGTATACTTAGATTCGGTTAATGAGCAAATTCACCAAATCCCAATGGATTGGAGCCCGCGGCACTTGATGTCAATCACCTCTTTGTGTGACCAACCACGAACCGCATTTATTCGCTGCCTTGACTGCTATGTGTTTGGTTTTGATACTGATGCTGCTACTGGTGTCGATTTAACGAGCATTGTGCAAAAAAATCGCGATCTACCCAAACGCAGCAGTCTTTATTCAAAAAAATACACCATTATCCCTCCTGCATTGCACCGCTGTTGCGCGCCTGCGGTCGGGTTGACTAAAGGAATGTCATGAAACAGCTCACGCAGCCGATCTTGCGCGATATCGTTCTGGTCGGCGGGGGCCACACCCATGTGGGTGTACTACGAAATTTTGCGATGAATCCCATGCCAGGCGTACGTCTGACTGTGGTTTGCCGCGATACACACACGCCCTACTCCGGTATGTTGCCAGGCTATGTCGCGGGTCATTACAGCTACGATGACGTTCACATTGATTTGCGCCGCTTGGCGGAGTTTGCCGGTGCCCGGTTTTTTCGCAGTGAAGTCGTAGGCCTTGATCGTCACGCCCACGAGGTCCTCTGCAGTGGTCGTCCGGCCGTGCGCTACGACCGGCTTTCTATCAACATTGGTTCGACCCCCAAGCTTACCGACGCAGTTGGTCAGGGCACGCGTGCCGTTGCCGTCAAACCCATACACCAATTCAACGAGCGGTGGCTAGCGCTGCTGGCGCGAGTGCAGACTCGCCCCGGACCGATGCACATTGCCCTAGTCGGTGGTGGCGCAGGAGGGGTCGAACTGCTGCTCGCCATGCAACACCGCCTGCGCCACGAGTTAAACCTTCTTAACCAAGATCCCAATGCGCTTACATTCAGTTTATTTACCCGCGGTGCCAGCATCTTGCCAACCCACAATCACTCGGTACAGCAGCGCTTTACGCGCACGCTTCAATCCCGTGGTGTGACCCTGCATGTTAATGCCGCCGTTGCGGCCGTGGACGACCAAGGCTTAACAACCATCAACGACAAGCACCATTTGGCCGATGAAGTGATTTGGGTAACCCGCGCCGGCGGCGCGAGCTGGCTAAAAGACACGGGTCTGGCGCTTGATGCCAACGGGTTTATTGAAGTCACCGACACGCTACAAACAGTCACCGATCCTGATATTTTTGCAGCCGGTGACATTGCCACCATGATCAACCACCCCCGCGAAAAAGCGGGCGTCTTTGCCGTGCGTCAAGGCCCTCCTCTGGCGCGCAACCTGCGCCTGTCGCTTGAAGACAAGCCGCTGCGCGACTATCACCCACAGCGCCGCTGGCTGGCGCTGATCAGCACTGGCGACCAATATGCGGTAGCTTCGCGTGGTGGTTTTTCTGCGGCGGGCGCTTGGCTGTGGCGCTGGAAAGACCACATCGACCGGCGCTTCATGTCCAAATTCAATGACTTACCCGCCATGCAAGACAAGGCAAACCCATTGCCCCGCTCAACAGTAGCGTTGGCCGGCGAAGAAGCTCAGCAAGCCATTTCAGCGATTGCCATGCGCTGTGGCGGCTGCGGCGCAAAAGTCGGTGCCTCTACACTGTCTCGGGCACTGGGCGCGCTGCGCCCAGTCGAGCGCGACGACGTCGTGATCGGCCTGCACGCGCCCGATGATGCCGCGGTTGTCCGCGTCCCCCCTGGCAAAGCCATGGTGCACTCCGTTGATTTTTTCCGCTCGTTCATTGATGACCCATATATCTTTGGTCAAATTGCCGCCAACCACGCCCTAGGTGATATCTTTGCCATGGGCGCCGAAGCGCAATCCGCGACTGCCATTGCAACCGTGCCACAGGGCCTCGAATCCAAAATCGAAGACACCCTGTTTCAAATGATGTCTGGTGCCCTAGAAATACTCAATGACGCCAACTGTGCGCTAGTGGGGGGACACACCGGCGAAGGGCAAGAACTTGCGCTCGGCTTTGCCATCAACGGCCTAATTGACGATCGACCTGAACAAATCATGCGCAAAGGCGGCATGCGACCGGGCGACGTTTTAATCCTGACAAAACCGATCGGCACGGGCACCTTATTTGCTGCTCACGCACGTCTTCAAGCCAAGGGTCGCTGGATCGATGATGCCTTGCAATCGATGCGCCACTCCAATCGTTTAGCGGCCGAATGCTTGCGTCGGTTCGGAGCCACTGCATGCACCGATTTGACCGGTTTTGGGTTGCTGGGGCATTTGGTCGAAATGACACGGCCCTCTGGGGTGGATGCCACCATTTATCTGTCCGCGCTGCCTGTCTTAGACGGTGCCGAAGAAACCGTGGCGGCTGGTATCTTGAGTTCTTTACAACCGGCCAATGTGCGTTTACGTCGGGCGATTCGCAACACCCAGGCAACAGTCAGTCATCCCCGCTACCCCTTGATATTTGACCCGCAAACCGCAGGCGGCTTGTTGGCCAGCGTGCCTGCCGACCAAGCCGAGGCTTGTGTGCGCGAACTCATCGCACTCGGGTACCCCCGCACTGGCATCATTGGCGCCATTGAATCGCAAGGTGATGGCCTTGAACCGATTTCGCTCAAAGGTTAAGCCCTTGGATCACTGCCAACAAAGCCGCTTGTTCAGATTCTGGCGTATGGCGTGGCGCCAGCCCCCGACACCGTTCAGTCAATACGGCTCGAAAAGCCAAGTCAGACTCAAACCGTGCCATCAACACCGCCAAGGCAGCCGAGTCACCGGCTGGAAAAAGGCCCGGATAGTCTTGACCGAGCAACCCAGTGTTACCCGCAATATCGCTGGCAATGATCGGCAAGCCTGCCACGCAAGCCTCGGAGACCACATTGGCCCCGCCTTCCATCACAGAGCTGATCACCATGGCATGGCTTCGCGCGTACAAACGACGAATCGCCGTTTGCGTGACTTCACCCACCCAGCTGTAACGCGTGTTGTCTTGCATCTGCGCTTGTGCGGCAAGCGCCCAGTCTGGGGTGTGGGCACGCCCTGCTTGAATAATCCGTATGCGCGAATCTGCCGGCAACAAACTCGCCGCCTCGGCGGCGCGCAAACTGTCTTTTTCTTCTCGCAAATGCCCAACCACACACATCGTGACCGCTCGTGCAGAAGGCCCGGGGTAACTTTTGGGCAAAGGCAGTGCCGATTGATGAACGGTGTGCAAAATCGCGTGGAATTCGGCGGGGATGTCATGGGCCACATGATCATGCAACCCTATCAACGCGCTGGCATGGTCCAGGCTCGCCCGCGTGACGTCAGGGTGGCTGTGCTGAAAACGATAAACATCAGTACCCGTGAGCACCACAATCAAGGCTCGCTCCGGAAAACGATGCGCAAACGTGTTGATGCTGCTTGCACTGCGCCAAGCATGCAAGGCAATCATCAAGTCGTACGAGCTGTTGTCAACGCCCCAGTTTTCGAGCACATCGACCTGATGCCCAGCCGCACGCAACAACCGCGACCAACGCGCGGCGGTCGCTCGGTTACCCGCGAGCGAGCGTGGAGGGGCGGGTGTCACCAACGCGCATTTCATCGCCAATTAACGTGCAAGAGACTGCCATGATTAAGACGCCACCCACTCATACACTCACCTCCGAAACACTGATTGCGATGCTCGACGATGCCCGTCAGCGCACCCTTGAACTGACCCATGACTTACCAGCTGAACGCCACTTAGGGCCAAAGCTTAGCATCGTCAATCCACCCCAGTGGGAAATTGGTCATGTTGGCTTTTTCTATGACCACTTTGTTCTGCGTCAGTTATATGGGTTGCCTGATTATCAAATCCCCTATGCAAAAGCTCTCTACGACTCCATGGGAGTCACGCACGACGAGCGTTGGGTTCTTGGTTTACCAAGCATGCAAGAGACACTTGCTTACATGCGCACTGTACGCGACACCATGGTTAGCCAACTGCCTGAAGGCTTAACCGACTCAGCAACCAGTTACGTCTGGCAACTGGCCACGTTTCACGAAGACATGCATGGCGAAGCCTTTGCCTATACCCGTCAAACCTTGGCTGACCCAAAACCCTTGATTGCCTCACCAGCCTGCGGCTTTGCACCACAAGACGTTGGGGATCTAGCGGGCGAGGTGTTTATTCCGGGTGGCGAACACACCTTGGGATCCGATGAGACCGTTGGCTTTCGGTTTGACAATGAAAAAACCGCTCACACCCAAATCGTGGTCCCCTTCACCATTGATATCGCGCCAATAACCAACGCCGAATATGCGCGTTTTGTAGAGGCCGGTGGTTATCAAAACCCCACTTATTGGTCACCCGCTGGCTGGGCCTGGCGCCAGTCGCAGGCACTTAACGCTCCAGCCTACTGGCACCGTGGTACCGCCGGTTGGCAAGTTCGTGTCTTTGACCGCTGGCAAGCCTTGCCACCTCATACGCCAGTCAGCCATGTCAACTGGTATGAGGCAAATGCATATTGCCAATGGGCAGGCCGACGCTTGCCGACTGAAATCGAATGGGAAGTGGCCGCGAGCCGGCAGGCCGAAGGTCAGACGCTCACCCCCCACAAAACGCTTTACCCATGGGGTAATGAACCCCAGGGTGCATTGCTGGCCAACACCGATGGCTACAGAGTGGGTTGTGTCGATGTGGCCGCTTATCCAGCCGGTGACAGCGCGCTGGGGTGCCGCCAAATGCTAGGCAACGTGTGGCAATGGACCTCAAGCCGATTCAAACCCTACCCGGGCTTTAAGGCAGATGTCTATACCGAGTACTCCGAACCTTGGTTTTCCGAAGGGCGCATGGTGCTTCGCGGTGGTTCTTGGGCCACGCGCAGTCGTTACTTAAACAACAATACTCGTAATTTTTTCCCACCGGCGCGTAATGACATTATCGCTGGGTTTCGCACCTGTGCGCTTTAATCTAACCATACCCAAACTTAGGGAAACTCCCATGAAAGCTTTTTTTTGTGTGTTTGCACTGAATCTTTTTCTTCTCTTGCCAGTCGGCGCGCAAGTGCTGGTTTTTACCGCGATCCCGGATGAGGATGAAAGCAAGCTTCAAGAGCGCTTTGGGCCAATGGGCGAATACCTGTCAAAGACGCTCAATGTTGAAGTTCGCTACGTGCCGGTGAAGTCCTACGCCGCCGCGGTCAGTGCGTTCCGTAACGATCAGGTACAACTTGCTTGGTTTGGTGCGTTGTCTGGCGTTCAAGCACGCGCCACGGTACCAAACTCACAAGCACTGGCCCAAGGCGCTGAAGACCAAGCGTTTTGGACTTACTTGATTGCACACAAGAGCACGGGTCTTGAAGCGGGTGACATCATTGATGAGCGCATGCGCGGCATGACGTTTACTTTCGGCTCAAAAAGCTCGACTTCAGGCCGACTGATTCCCGAGTTTTACTTGACCGAGCGGTTTGGTGAGTCACCTGACAAAGTGTTTGAACGGGTTGGTTATAGCGGCAACCACAGTCGCACACTGCGTTTGGTAGAAAGTGGCAGCTATGCCGTGGGCGCCATCAACTACGCGGTTTGGGATCGTGAGCTTGCCGCCGGCAACATCAACACCGATGCTGTAAAAGTCATTTGGAAGACGCCCGCCTACCCCAACTATCAGTGGAGTATTCGTGGGGATGTGGATGAGCGATTTGGGGCTGGGTTTACAGAAAAAGTCAAAGCTGCGCTATTGGCGATGGATGATGCAAAACTGCTAGAAAGCTTTGCCCGCAGTGCTTTCATCCCCGCACAAAACTCAGACTACGAGCCTATCAAGCGCACCGCTCAAGAGGTGGGTTTAATCGACTGATGGGCGCCCTTACTCTCGACCAAGCCTATGCTGATTATGGCGGCACCACTGTCTTAGGACCCATTGATTTACACATCAAGCCCGGCGAGCACGTTGCGCTGGTGGGCCGCAGTGGTGCGGGCAAATCCACACTACTGTCGCTACTTCATGATCGTCGTCGTCGTGACATCGCGCTCATCCCACAAAACTTAGGTCTGGTCGATACACTAAGCGTTTTTCACAACGTCTACATGGGGCAACTGCCCGCCCACTCGGGCGTCTATAACCTGATAAACCTGATCCGGCCGTTTCGCAGACAGGTTTTGGCGGTCACTGCCGTGCTCGAACAGTTGGACATGGCCTCAACCCTTTGGACGCGCGCTGGCGAACTCTCGGGCGGCCAACGCCAGCGTGTGGCGGTTGCCCGATCGCTCTTTCAAGATGGCGATGTGCTGCTAGCCGATGAGCCAGTGTCCGCGCTCGACGGGCCACGCTCTGAAGCGGTCATGCAAGCACTCACCTCGCAATACGCCACCACCATCATCGCCATGCATGACCTCGATTTGGCCCGTCGTTATGCCAGTCGACTGATCGGCATTCAAAACGGCATCATTGCCTTAGATTCGCCGACAGTTTCGGTCAGTAGCAACGCCCTCAATGCACTCTACTAGTCAAACCCACAGCCGCTGGAGCGCGCTATCAGCACCACTGGTGCGCACCAGTTTATGGCTATTCGGAATTGCACTGATTTGCGTTTGGTTAGCTGATCATCAAATCCGATCCATCTCATCTTGGGCTGAACTCGGCCGGCTTGGCCGCGGTTTGATCCAGCCTGACTTTGCCACCTTTGATACCGCCATTATTGCCCTGCTGCGTACGGTTGCCTTTGCGTTTACCGGCGTGGGTGCTGCCGCCATTTTGGGCATTGGTTTGGCCTTTGTTTTTCACTACCGCATTGTGCGCACCGTTTGCGCATTTGTTCGCGCCATTCATGAGCTTTTTTGGGCACTGATTTTTTTGCAGTTTTTTGGTCTGCATCCGCTCACCGGTGTGCTGGCCATTGCACTGCCCTATGCGGCGACATTCGCCCGGGTCTATAGCGAAATACTTGAAGAAGGCGATCAACGCGCCGTGCAGGCGCTACCCGCTGGTAGCGGCGTCATTTCAACGTTTTGGTATGCTCGGGTGCCCGATCTTTGGGCGCACCTGATCAGCTACACCAGTTACCGGTTTGAGTGCGGCATGCGCTCAAGTGCTGTGCTTGGTTTTGTCGGTATGCCGACGCTTGGGTTTTATTTAGAAAGCGCTTACGGCGAGGGTCAGTACGGCGAAGTCGGCATGCTACTGGTCATGTTTTTGGTGACCATCGCCAGCCTGAGACTTTGGGTGCGCCCAAAACTAGTCGTCCCCTACCTGCTGGCCGCGCCTTTTTTTCTGGGAACGGGTTTGCCGATTGTGTGGGGCAATGCCAAGCGTTTCATCACCGAAGATATCATACCTGCGCCACTGCGAAATGGTGAGGGAATGGCAGGCTTGTGGCCTTGGTTATACGATCTACTGTGGTACCAGGCGCTGCCTGGCATCGGCATCACGATTGTGCTCACACAAATCGCCCTGGTGGGCACCGGCATCATTGCTTTGTTGAGCTTCCCATTGATTTCACGACAGTTTGTCAGCCGCAGTGGCCAAGTGGCCGGACACGGCCTTCTGGTGATTGGCCGCTCAGTGCCTGAGTATTTGCTCGCTTACATTTTGCTGCAGCTCTGGGGGCCTTCCATGCTGCCGGCCGTGGTGGCTTTGGCGATACACAACGGTGCCATCATTGGTCACCTGATCGGCCGTCAAAGCAATATGCTCATACTCAGGCCCGACGCTGTTAGCGGCTTTAACCGCTACACCCACGAGGTGGTACCCCGACTTTATCGTTCTTTTCTTGCCTTCTTACTCTACCGCTGGGAAATCATCATGCGCGAGACCGCAATTCTGGGCATTTTGGGGATCACCACGCTTGGATTCTATGTCGATAGTGCCATTCAAGAGCTGCGTTTTGATCGGGCTATGGTGCTGATATTAATCACCGCGCTGCTGAACATTGCTGTCGACTCTCTGGCGCGCGCCATTCGCCGACATCTGCAGTTACGCACAACGCCCACGACTCAAACACCGATACAACCATGAGGTCTATTTATTATGTCCACGACCAATCCCCAAGCCAATAATGCCGCAGACCTACAGCAGGCACTGCTTGAGGCACTGACCCGACCCGATCATCGAATCTCACCCGTCTGGTTTTATGACCAACGTGGCTCGGCCCTGTTTGAGGACATCACCCAGCTACCAAGCTACTACCCCACGCGAACGGAAATCAGTATTCTTGACGACAATCTAGAAGCGATTGCCACGGCCATCGGCAGTGATCGCCTGGTGGTTGAACTTGGCAGCGGATCGAGCCGCAAGACCGTGCCATTACTGAAGGCCCTCGACCGTCCCGCAGGTTATGTGCCTGTCGACATTTCGGGAGACTACCTGCACCAAGCTGCCGCCGACTTATCCAAACAATTGCCGGGCTTACCGGTCGTCCCTTTGGTGGCTGATTTCACAACGCCGTTTTCATTGCCGTCGTCCCTACCTACCCACAGCAGTCGATTGGGATTTTTCCCAGGCTCAACGATTGGTAACCTCACCACACCAGAGGCGCAATCCTTGTTAAAGCACTGCCATACGGTTTTGGGCAATGATGCTGCGTTTTTGATTGGTGTTGACTTAGACAAATCACCCGAGGTTTTGATTCAAGCCTACGATGACCCCGAAGGTGTCACGGCTGAATTTAATCGCAACCTACTTCATCGCATCAATCGCGAACTGGGGCTTGCGATTGATGTGCAAGCGTTCGCTCACGAAGCACGCCATTTAACCGACCCCGCGCGAATCGAAATGCACTTGGTCGCCACAACCGATCAGGCATTCAACGTCGCCGGCCAAACCCACACACTGGCCGCCGGCGAAAGTTTTCATACTGAGACTTCACACAAATACACCATCGAAAGTTTCGCACAACTCGCCGAACAAGCCGGCTGGCAATTGACCCAACACTGGTGTGATGCCCAAAACCGCTTCGCCGTCCTACTGTTGCAGGCATCCTTAAAAAAACAGTGACTGAAAACCAATCACCAAACACTCGGTATTGTGGATTAGAAGAGCAAAGGTCATCAAACCCAAACATCACACCACCCCAAAAAGGGTCAAAGCCCAGTTCAGGGTAAGAATCAAAAATAGCGGTCAAACCAATGGCACGTCTTCCCAACTGGTGGTGTAGTTCGGCGATTTTCGCTCTTGCTTCATCTGCCAACCTGAGCGCCCACCTTGGGTTGACACATTGACCGAGCCTCGCCCGTAGCGGGCATTGAGCGTGTCGAGTGCGTCCATCAGTTTGTGCTTGTTCGTATCTCCAGTCTGCAACAAATCGCCTTGCTGCTGTGTGACAGGACTGATTTCGCTCAACATGATGCCAGCCTTTTTGTACTGGTACTCGGGCTTGAACATGCGCTCGCACAGAAAGGCGGCCCACCGGTTCACTTCCAATGAATCGCTGGTAGGGTAAGGCAGTGGAACGGCCAAGCTAGGGGCGTATTGAGGCAGTTCGGTACGAAATCGGTTGGTGCTTAAAAAAACCTGCACCACTGAGGCATGGCTATGTTGCGCACGCAGTTTGGCGCAAGCATTGGCAGCGAAGGTCGACAAGGCTTCCTTCAAAACAGACAGATCATTGACCATGCTGCCAAACGAACGACTAGAGATGATCTGCTTCTTATCGGCTTGCACTTCCTCTAGCTGAATGCAGGATGTTTCTTGCAATTCGCGTTGCGTCTTTTCCATAACGACACCAAAGGCCGCTCGCAGGGTCGGCGTGTGTGCCTCTCGCAAATCCAAGGCGGTGGTGACGCCGTGACGCGTCAAGCGCTCAGTCAATCGACGCCCGACTCCCCAGACGTCGCCCACGGGCAGGTGTTTGAGCAAATTGGCTTTTTGTTCATCGGTCAAGGCGTTGTAGTTAAAAACGCCCTTAGACCGCGGGTGCTTTTTGGCGACATGGTTGGCGAGCTTGGCCAAGGTCTTGGTTGGGCCCACACCCACACAGACCGGCATGCCCGTCCACATGCCCAAGCGTTCTCTGATGGCATAGCTCACCTCTCGCAGCTTGGGCGTACCGGTCAGGTCGACAAAGGACTCGTCGATTGAGTAAACCTCGCAGTGCGGAGAAAAACCTTGCAAGATCGTCATTACGCGATTGGACATGTCAGCGTACAAGGCATAGTTGCTGCTTAGGGCCAAGATGCCATGCTCTTCGGCCAGCGCCTTGCACTCAAACCACGGTTGCCCCATTTTGATGCCAAGGGCTTTGACTTCGTTCGAGCGTGCGACCACACAACCATCGTTGTTTGACAAGATAACAATTGGCACCCGTGCCAAGTCCGGCCGAAAAATCCGCTCACACGAGACGTAGAAGTTATTGCAATCCACTAAGGCCAGCGCCAGGGCTTGTTTACGCATCGGCAACATGGCATTAATACAGCCTATGCAGGTTGTGCGTGACCACGCCCCAGATTGTCAGCTCCTCGCCGTCCTTCACGATCGTGGGTGGGTAGAGCGGGTTTTCTGCGATCAACTTCACCACACCGCCACGGCGATGTAAACGTTTAACGGTGTAGTCGTCATTCAAGACGGCCAACACAATGTTGCCGTGCCTCGCCTCAATCGAACGATCCACGATCAACTCATCACCCTCGTATATGCCGATACCATTCATCGAATCACCCTTGACCCTAAAGATAAAGGTGGCCTCTTTGTTGCGAATCAGGTGTTCGTTTAAGTCCAGGCGTTTGCGCGTGTGATCCGCCGCCGGCGACGGAAAACCAGCCCAGACAGGCCAAGTGCACATCTCCAGCCAAGTCTTGGCCTCAGGCACATGTAACGGTTGTGGGGTTGAAGAGTCAGTTATTGTCATCCCCTAAATATACTGTATATTTATACAGTATATTTAGCGCTCGCATTGCCGCACATTATTTCCGGCTGCGCAGCGCCGAGTTGAGAGGTGATGTGACCGATCGTTGTCTGCGCGTGTTGCCGGTTTTTTAGAGATCCGTGAGGTCTCAAGAACCTCTTGTTCCTAAACTTAGATGCAGGTGATGCTCGCAAGACCTTGTTCGACAGCAAACTAGCAATGGGGGGAGGTTGGCCCGAAATGATGGCCACCAGCCAATCCGATACCTGTGCCTATGCCTTGCTCTCGAGCGACTGGCATGGTGGCACGAAAAGTGTGCAGCCAACCAAGGGCCACATGCCATTGCTGCCATTGCCGCCATTGCCGCCATTACCACGAACCATCCCACCAGCAAGCTTGTCGACCGAGACATTAGGTGCTTGAGCAATGCCTTTAACCAGTAGCAGAACGCTTCAGGACTCAACTCGACTCAACCCGCGCGTAGATGAACCACATGGATCAGCCAATACCAGCACTTGAAAGACATCTTGTGCATCCACATGGGACAGGTCGAGACCTTCAAATGCCTTGGCCACCAAGTCTATTAATCCTTGATGCTCTAGGGCAACCGTACCGTTAAGACTTGAACTCACGATTGATCCCCTAAACTGAACTGATATCACCCTCTCATGTTACGACGACTCTTCGCAAGCCAACTAAGATTTTACGACAAAAAAAAACCAGCACCACTGGTGATGCTGGTAATGCATACTCGAAGAAAACGCTAGATGCCTTCAGACGAATAGTTGTACATGCCACAACTGTTCAATCCACTCGACAGAGAGCCCTTAGCGCACCAACTTATCGTTCCGAATTCGCCGAGATCTTATGGATACTCAAATCGGCACCATTAAATTCATCCTCTTGGTTCAATCGCAAACCCACAAATAATTTCAATGTGCCATAAATCACAAAACCACCCACCAAGGCCACACCGATACCGAGCAAGGTGCCCAAGACTTGAGCCATGAATGACACTCCCCCAAGCCCGCCAAATGTGGTTAAACCAAAAATTCCCGCTGCGATACCGCCCCATGCACCACACAGCCCATGCAGAGGCCAGACGCCCAACACATCGTCGATTTTCCATCGATTCTGAGTCAGCGTGAACATGTAAACAAACAGTGCGCCTGCGATCGCTCCCGTCGCCAAAGCGCCTAAGGGGTGCATCACATCTGAGCCAGCACATACAGCAACCAATCCGGCTAAGGGGCCGTTGTGCACAAACCCTGGGTCATTACGCCCAACAATCATGGCCGCCAAAATACCACCAGCCATTGCCATCAAAGAATTTATGGCAACCAAACCACTGATATTTTCTACTGTCTGAGCTGACATAACATTAAAGCCAAACCAACCCACTGACAGTATCCAAGCACCTAGCGCCAGAAAAGGAATGCTTGACGGTGGGTGTGCGCTGATCCGACCATCTTTGCCATAGCGTCCTTGGCGAGAGCCAAGCAATAGAACCGCGGCTAATGCAATCCAGCCTCCCATCGCATGCACCACGACAGAACCCGCAAAATCATGAAATGTCGCACCCGTGGTCGCTTCGATCCAGCCCTGAATGCCAAAAGCATTATTCCAGGCGATGCCTTCGAAGAATGGGTACAGCAAGCCAACGATCACGGCTGTGGCCATCAATTGTGGATAAAACCTGGCTCGCTCTGCAATGCCACCAGAAATAATCGCCGGCACCGCAGCTGCAAAAGTCAGCAAAAAGAAAAATTTGACAAGCTCATACCCATTTTGTTGCGCAAGCTGTTGGGCGCCTGCAAAAAAATCGACGCCATACGCAACGGTGAATCCAATAAAAAAATACGCGATCGTTGACATCGCAAAATCGCACAAAATCTTCATGAGCGAATTCACCTGATTCTTATAGCGAACCGTACCAAGCTCCAAAAAGGCAAAGCCTGCATGCATAGCCAACACCATGATGGCCCCAAGTAGGACAAAAAGTGTGTCAGCACTTATTTTTAGACTTTCCATGGTTTTCTTCCTGCCGCTAACCTTTTAAACCACGCGGAATTGCGTGGTGTTTGTGTTTTCACCTGTACTCAATATAAATATTATTATCGCAGGTTGTCGAGGGTCGTTGCTCTAGAATGGTGACTCACTGCGATACCGGTGGCATGCGCCCTTGCGTGATATGCCGTTTGTGCAGTACTTGCCAAGAAAACTTAACGCCCAATCTCTGCACTTAAGATCTGCCTATTCAACAGATCAGTCCTTAACCAATTATTTTTTATCTCTACGAGCATTTAAAGCAGTTAGTTGGCCTTCAGGGGTTAGCAGCGAATAATGGACGCCGCCCACGAGAAGCCTAACCCACTGGTTGCAATAATGGCTAGGTCACCTTGTTTGAGCAGCCCTTGTCGTTGAGCAAGTGCCATTGAAAAGAAAGCATCAGCAGGACCGATATGACCAAATTCAGTCAGTGATACAAACGTGTGGTCCGTGGGCATTTCAATACTTGCCATAATCCCGTCACGCAATGACTTTTTGATTTGATTCATGACGATGTATTGCATGTCTGACAAAGGGTGACCTGAGCGTTTGGCGGCCAATTTAATGACTGATACGTATTCTTTCAAATAGACCTTGTTCACCAACTCAGCAAACTTTTCAGCATCAACACGGGAGTAGTTTTTCTCCCATTGATTGAAGCCTGGTTTAATCGGTAATCGGGTGCCGCCGGCTTCGACGCGCAGCAAATCAGCGAGCTGACCATCGGTATGTTCAGCAAAACTAAGGAATTGAAAACGCGGGTGGTTTTTTTTAAGGACCACCGCAGCGGCACCGTCCCCGAAATAGAGCAAAGGATGGCACTCGGGAATTTGTGTAGACACAACGCGGCTTAGGGTATCAGCACAAATAACAAGCGCGGTTTTGATCGACGCGTCGCGATCCATCAGCCCGCCTACGATATTGCACGCAAGATTACCGCCAGCACAGCCATTTCGAACCTCAAAGGAATACGCATGGTGGCAGCCAAGCTCACGCACAACAGCGCTTGATGGACACCAAAAGCGGTAGTCATAATCGCCGGCAGAAACAAAAATAACCAGATCAATTTCTGAGCCGGTGAGACCGGCATCATTAATGGCCTCTTTGGCTGCGCTTAGCCCCATGGACAAAGGGTGTTCTGTATCATCGGCTACATGAATATGTTCAAAACCAATACCCTGAGTGAGCCGTTCAACAGGAATACTTGCTTGCTCAGCCAGCATCTGGGCTGATACGCGTCGCTTCGGTGCATAGGTGCCAAACCCGGCAATGCCTAGCGCAACGTGACCCCGGTGATTATCGAGAGGAGGTTCCATAGAGATCTCTTGCATCTAAATAGGTTGAGGATTGTTGCTATCAGTCAATACCAGCGTACAGCACGATAAGTTTGGTGTTGGCAAGGCTGACCAGTCGGCAAGCCCATGTCCAATTCAATGTATCGATGACCGTCCAACGACTTTCACTTATTTTCCTTAAAAGACTATCCAGCAGACTCAACCTACCTCTCATCGAAATGACTCAACCACGCGCATCCTCCAAAATCAGATCACTAGCGCGCTCGGCCACCGCCATAACAATCGCTTGCGTGTTGCCAGAGACCATCGATGGAAAGACCGAAGCATCCACTACGCGTAAGCCCCGGACCCCACACACTCGCAAGCGAGGATCAACCACAGCGCGATCATCACTGCCCATCCGACAGGTTCCAATTGGGTGATAGATTGTTTGGCCATTCTCGCGAGCAAATTGCAACCACTGATCGTCGCTTTTAATGCCGCTGCCAGGACTCATTTCGTGATGAATGTATTGCGAGATCGCTGGTTTTGCCATAATTTCACGCATAATCCGCATGCCATCAATCAAACAGCGCTGATCCTCTACCGTGTCTAAAAAGTTAGGGCAAATTGCCGGTTGTTGCGCCACATCGGCAGATTCGATGTGGATGCTACCTTTGGAGGTTGGCCGCAAGCCTGTCACACCCACAGTCATGCCAGGCTTAGTATCCAGGGCACGTACTGCAGCGTCAGCATAGCTAGCATGCATGAAGAAATACTGTATGTCTGGGGTTCCAACATCTGCTCGTGAGCGAACGAAACCGTGCACAAGACCTGTCCCAAGTGTTAGCAATCCTCGGCGGGTCAATGCGTACTGTAAGACCGAGCGCACCAGTCGCCAGCCGCGGCTGGTTTCATTTAGAGAGCTCGCACCCTGCACTCGCCAATTCATCCGCGTGGCGAAGTGATCCATGTAGTTCTCACCGACCTGTGAACTCGCATGCACCACACCGATTCCTAGCCTATTTAAGCGCTGCGGATCTCCTATGCCAGAGACTTCGAGTAGCTGTGGGGACTGAACAGCGCCCGCGGCTAAAATAACTGACTTCCCGGCTTTTACCGTGGTTAAGTGTCCGTTTTTACGGTACGTAACACCGACACATCTCTTACCAACAAACTCAAGCTTAACCACCATGGCCTGCGTTACCACTTGCAGATTGGTGCGTGATAAAGCGGGTTTTAAGTAGCCATCATAGGCACTAAAACGCTGACCGCGCTGTTGAGTGACTTGGTAATAACCAAACCCATCTTGTTTCATCCCGTTGTAATCTGGATTATAGGGATAGCCCGCTTGTGCAGCGGCGTCAATCATCGCTGAGGCGATTGGAAAGCGCTCACGCACCTGATCGATATGCATGGGACCCTCATGACCGCGCCCATCTTGAGAAAACGCGTACGTTTCGAGTTTTTTAAAATACGGCATCACCGTGTCTGCAGACCAACCGGTTGCCCCCAAAGACGACCACTGCTCGTAGTCGCTTCGCTGGCCCCTCACGTAAATCATGCCATTGATCAAGCTCGAACCACCCAGCCCACGCCCGCGCGGAATGGCGATGATTCGGTCCAACACGTTCGACTCTGGCTTGCTCTCAAAGCGCCAGTTGTAAACGGGGTTCGCCAATAACTTGGTGAACCCCGCAGGGATACGGATCCAAGGACTGCGGGGTTCCTCACCCGCCTCCAAAACCAGAACACGCCAGCGACCGCTCGCTGTCAATCGATTCGCCAACACACAGGCCGCAGTACCTCCGCCCACAAGGATATAGTCAAACATAATTCGCCATCAATTTGAAATGCCCACAAACGCGGCCATGAGTGCCGCTTGCGCACGCAGCATAGGTAATCCAAAATGAATTTTGCAACCGCGAGCTTGAGCCTTTGTCAACAAGACTGTCATCTCTGGTTTCATAATGATATCGGCTACAACCTGATCAGCCTTTATCGCTGCAATATCGATCGGCATTGGATCCGTTTCATTCATACCCATCGAGGTCGCATTAACCACAAGGTCGTAGCCTACGGGGCTGTTATCGACCAACTTAACTTTCAAGTCTGGATAAATTTGATGCAGCCTATTGATCATTTCATGCACTTTTCTATGAGTCCGATTGTATATCCCTAAATTTGCCACACCCGCCTCAGCTAAGGCAAACGCAATGGCAGAGGCGGCACCACCTGCTCCAGCCAAAAAGACCCGCTGTCCCTTGGGTTCAATGTTGTTAGAGCGCAAGCCCGCAACAAATCCTTTGCCATCTAGGATTTCACCAACCATGCGGCCATCGAGCTCGCGACGCACAACATTGACTGCACCGATCAGTCGGGCGGCGTCAGACACCTCATCACAAAGTTTGGCTATAGCAAGCTTATGCGGCACTGTGCTGATCAGACCACCAAAATTCTTGATGTGTCGAAGTGACTGAAACCAATCAGCCAAACCGATCGCTGAGACATGCATGGGTACCAATACACCATTGAATTGACGTTCACGCATGAGCGCGTTTAACAACTGTGGCGTTTTTACCTGTCCGATTGGGTCAGCCACAATCGCGAAAAGTTTGGTATTGCCGTCAATTTCCATGAGGTTTTGCACTTATTGGCTGCGTGAATAGAATACCGGTCTCGTTAACAGATAGCTAGCAAAGCAACTCTGGACGCAAGAGCTAAAAAATAACTGTCTGTTTGCTTAATACCGCGCAATCAAAATATGATCCTAGCTCAAAATATGGCTTCCAGTGAAGGTCTACTCAATTATCTTTTTACAAGCCAACTAAATCTCACCCTCCAATTGATGTCACAAGAGCCGTGCAATTAATGGACTAACTAGAGCCCTGAGAAATATTTAACCCGCTTCCGGTTATGAGCCACCCGCCCGCGACATCGATCACTTGGCCAGTGATAAACAGCTATCAGGCAAAAACTGGGCTTGTGCGTGTAGCAAGCATCCATCGTGTCATCGCCGACCATCTCGAACACGCTCGCTCCATCAGAGTCACTCCTCACCCCACTTCTCATATCCACCCGAAACTCGCCAATGAAGGCGTCCTTAAACCCCGCTTTAGAAAACTTGTAACCTGAAAAATTTTGGCCCTTTAGCTCATCGATCACAAACGTAAACTGGTTCTGGATAAATCGAATACCTAGGGGTTCGGTCATCTTGTGATGAGGATTGATTCCTATGACGGCCTCGCTAGCCACACCAACCCAGGTCACCACGACATTCGTCGCGTTGGCCGCGAGCTAGGATACCGATTACAAAATTGAAGTCAACGAAAAAATGCTTCCGCGTACATGACATTTTTTGATCTACAACAGACAAACGACTTACGTATTATGTTGCGCAGAATTGGCTTGCTCGGCGCGGCCAGCATGATCCGCATTTGGCAAAATCAATTGTGGTCCCAAACCACGCCTGCAAACCAATCAAAATCCATTAAATGAACAAAATTTAAGCCTTGCTGTCTGATTGCTCCTGTTCAATCTCAGCAAACACCTGCTTAGCAGTGCGAAATGAGTCGATTGCTGCGGGTGCACCACAATAGACAGCTGTCTGCAAAAAAATTTCTCGAATCTGCTCGTGTGTTAGGCCATTATTGAGGGCGCCACGCAAATGAATCTTGAGCTCATGAGGTCGATTCAGTGCCGTTAGCATGGCCAAATTGATCATGCTGCGCTCTTTAAGCGTCAAGCCATCGCGCACCCAAACAGCACCCCAGGCGTGTTCCACGACATACTGCTGTAGTGGGCCGGTAAAGTCATCGACGTTATTCATTGAACGGTTGACATGGTCTTCGCCAAGCACTTTTTTTCTAACCGCTAAACCCGCTTTGAAAGTTTCGTTCTCGTTCATACTCTCTCCAAAAAATTAATATGGTGCGCTAAGTTCATCGCATCTAATGCTATTTGTACTACGAGGTCGACCTTCGTTATTTAATATTTATCACGATATCAAAAATAACAACTCATCTTAATAATTGATAGGGAAACGGTTTGAAAGACTTTGATGACACCCGAGAAGGCCCTTTGCATGGCATCCGCTTACTCGACTTGTCGCGTTTAGTCGCAGGCAACATGCTATCAGCCTACTTAGCTGACATTGGCGCCGATGTTATCAAAGTTGAGCGCACAATGCTGGCGATGGCCTCAGAAATTGGCGCGATCGCGGGCATGACATTTATTGGAAAGTCTATGGGCGAAACAAGCGCTCGGTGGTGCTCGATTTAAAAAGTGAGCAAGGCCTCATGGACTTCAAAACACTCACCCCCACAGCTCAAGTGCTCATTGAAAACTTTGTGCCCGGAAGCCTTGAAAAAATGGAGCTTTCACCAGGGACACTTTTAGCGCTTAACCTGTTGGCGATCTCCCAAATCTGACTCCCTGGGGGTCAGATTTAAGTGATTTTCTACAGTCGAGATATAGCTCTTTATATGCTGACTAACCATGACTCGCGCGCTATGGATAAAATAATTTAGCGCACTCCCTCGGCTTGCCTAAGACAAATGCTAAGGGCCTACCTTCCCCTTCGTCTTTTAAAGGCAAACAAATCACCCGTGACTTTGCTAGATGTATTTTTCAAAGACGAGCCCGACACACAGCGCATATCCGTACAAAATCCGTACGCATAAAAAGCCTACATCATCGAAGCTTTAAATCTATTGAATTATTTGATATTTTTGGTGGGCGGTACAAGGTTCGAACTTGTGACCCCTGCCGTGTGAAGGCGTGTTGCAGTATCAATTTACCTATATAAATCAATAGCTTAGATCAACTAAAACTGGCTTTGTAGTATAGGAGTAGCATACTCAGTAATTATAAAGTTCCAATTAAAAATGAGTCTTTAGAACCAATAGCGGGTTGACCGT
>CAWUWI010000049.1:0-4195 GCA_963926245.1 uncultured Burkholderiaceae bacterium
TGTGAGCACTTACTTATTTTTTTGGTCCGCGTCATCCACATCAAGATCAGCTACCTTGCGGCAACCCCACCTGCTATCGATTTGCTTCGCATTTAATAATTAAATGCCCACACTTATCGGTTGTTTCGTTGTTAAAGAGCAGTTCGCTGAAAACTTGTGTTTGAGCAGCGAAGAACGAGATTATGGACTTGTTTTTAAAGCTTGTCAAATGACTACCTGAAGGCTCATCCTTTGTCTCAATTCCCTCCTGATTGAGTTTTTCACCCAAGCCAATCGGCATCGGTTAAAACCTCACAATCATCTCACTTTCTGGTTAACCCAGTGGACCCCGTGAACGAAGAAATCTACATCAATGTTACGCCTTTTGAAACACGAGTTGCGCTTATTTATCAAGGCGCTGTTCAAGAGTTACACATGGAGCGATCTGCTCAAAGAGGCCAAGTTGGTAGCGTGCGGCTAGGTCGTGTGGTTCGAGTTTTGCCGGGCATGCAAAGCGCCTTTGTTGACATTGGGCTTGAACGTGCTGCCTTCATACATATTGCAGATGTTCGAGAAAACCGCCTAGAACGAAGCGCCGGCGCGACCTCAACAACGCCTATAGAAAAAATCTTCTTTGAGGGGCAACCTCTCATTGTGCAAGTCATTAAAGACTCACTTGGCACCAAAGGAGCACGACTTTCGACACAATTAAGCTTGGCTGGACGAATGTTAGTCTACCTACCCCACGATCCCCATATCGGCGTTTCACAAAAAATTACACTTGAATCTGACCGACAAGCGCTCAGAGATCGCGTCCAAGCAATGGTGCCTAAAGGCCATAAAGGCGGTTTTATCGTCCGCACACAAGCAGAAGACGCTGACGATGACGCCTTACAGGCCGATATCAATTACCTCATACACCTTTGGGGAAACATTCAAACAGCCACCAAAACCGCCAAAGCACCGAGTTTGCTCTACCAAGATCTTTCACTACCAGAGCGCGTTTTGCGAGATATAGCCACGCCCAAAACTCAGAAAATACTGGTCGACTCCCGCTTGGCTTGCCAAAAAATGCGGGACTGGGCCGGCATCTACACACCAACTGCGATCGACAAGATCACACATTACAGCGGCGAGAGGGCACTCTTTGACTTAGCCAACGTAGAAGAAGAACTCAAACGAGCGCTTTTAAGACGGGTGGACCTGAAATCTGGCGGTTATCTGATTTTTGATCAAACCGAAGCCCTCACCAGTATTGACGTCAATACTGGAGGATTCGTTGGCGGCCGAAACTTCAATGACACCGTCTTCAGAAACAACCTGGAGGCCGCCCAAGCTATTGCCCGCCAGTTGCGCTTGCGAAACCTTGGCGGCATCATCGTCATTGACTTCATTGACATGAGCGAGCCTGAGCACCAACAGGCTGTTTTAGAGGCATTAAAGCGCGCACTTACTGATGACCGAACTCGAACCACGGTGAGCGAATTCAGCCAACTGGGGTTGATCGAAATGACACGCAAACGCACGCGTGACGCGTTGAGCAACCACCTTTGTGAGCCCTGCCCCACCTGCGATAGCCGTGGCCGAATTCTCACAGCCCGAAGTGTTTGCTACGAAATTCTGCGCGAGATCTTACGCGAAGCAAAGCAATTTAACCCAAGAGAGTTCCGGGTTTTGGCGAGCCAGTCGGTTATCGACCTATTTTTAGACGATGAAAGCCAGCATTTAGCCATGCTGTGCGACTTAATCGGCAAGCCAATCTCGTTAGCCGCATCAGCCGATTGTCACCAAGAGCAATATGACATCGTATTGTTGTGATCTTTTCAATCAACCTTGAATTGCATCTTATAAAGCGCAGCGTAAGCGCCATCCGCGGCCACAAGTGCCTCGTGAGACCCGCTCTCGATAATCCGGCCGTTATCTAACACCACGATTCGGTCTGCATTTTGAACAGTCGTCAGTCGATGGGCAATCACCAAGGTTGTGCGCCCTTTCATAAGAGTCTCTAATGAGGCCTGTACCTGGCGCTCGGACTCGTTATCGAGCGCTGACGTCGCTTCGTCGAGGATTAAGATCGGTGCATCCTTTATCAAGGCTCGAGCAATCGCCAGTCGTTGACGCTGGCCACCCGACAGGCGCGTGGCATTTTCTCCGACCTGGGTATGAATGCCATTAGGCAGGCCATCAACAAACTCCAATAAGTTGGCAGCTGCCAACGCGTCACGAATTTGGCGCTCTGTCGCCGTTTGCATACTCCCGTAGCCGACGTTAGCCGCAATCGTCGCATCAAACAAAACCACATCTTGGCTCACCAATGACAGCCGAGACCGTAACTGCTTCAGTGCCAATGTTTGGATATCAATTCCATCGATGCGGATCGTACCCGCTGTGGGTTCTACGAATCGAGCCAGCATATTAGCCAATGTCGTTTTGCCACTCCCTGAACGCCCAACCAGCGCCACGACCTGACCTGGCTTGATATCAAGACTCACGTCACTTAGGGTGTCGCGTTGCGCATCTTCAAACCGATGAACCACGTGCGTGAACTCAATTCGACCCGCCACAGCCCCAGAAAAGTCACGCCCCGTCTCTATATCTTCGCCTTTCTGATCAACCAAATCAAAAACACTCTCAGCTGAAGCCAACATCCGTTGCATGCTCGTGAGCACGTTGGTCAACCGTTTTACAGGATCAAATATTTGCGCCAATGCCGCCATAAAAGCCGCAAAACTACCGACCGTCAAAACGCCTGAGTTAGCTTCATGCAAGGCAACACCAATGGCGATCGCCACAGCAATAGCAATAATGACTTGCGCAATAGGCCTCAAGGCCGAGTCAGCAATGGCTGCTCGCATTTGGTGGCGACGCAGGTTTGAATTCACATTACCAAAGCGATTGTTTTCGACGTCATAACCATCAAACAGCTTAATCACACGCTGCCCTTGGATCCCTTCAGACACCACTTCAGCGAGCTTTGCATTTGTACTGATCGTCTCGCGATTAATCCGCCTTAGCCGCTTCATGAACAATCGCGTGATGTAGGCCGAGCTTGGCAAAATCACCACAATAATGAGAGCCAACTGCCAGGACATATAAAACAGAACACCCAGCAGCGACAAAACCACCAGTGACTCCCTAACCAAGACAGTCACCACTGATGTGGCAGTCGTCGTGATATTGCCAACATCAACAGTAAACCGGTTCATCAGCCGCCCGCTATCGCCCCGCTTGAATTCACTATCAGGCATAGACAACAAACGATCAAACATGTCGGTTCGCAACCCAAGCAGCATGTTGTTAGCAACCCAAGCCAAAAGATAATCGCTAATAAAGGAGCAAATTCCACGCAACAGAACCAACAATATGATCGCCAGCGGTACCTGCCAGACATAACCAGGTTTGGCGCCCGTGAGCCCCTCATCAAGAAGCGGCTTCATGGCAACGGCAAGGGTGGGCTGAGTGGCGGCGGCTAACGCCATGAAAAACACCGCTATTAACAGCGCTTTCCAGTACTTGCCAACCCTAGCGTAAATCCGGCCCCAAACTTTGTTTTTCAAGGGGTGGTCGGCGTGCGACGATGTTGCAGACGGCTTCAATGGGATCCTTTCACAAATAAGCGGGCCAACCCTCGCGCAAAAGACAAAAAATGTCTTTGTGGGCGTGATGCTAACCTTTAGTCAACATAAATTGTACCGATTCATACACAAAGATCGTTCTGTGCTCTTTGTGAAGGACTTTTTCCAAGGCTACAAACTGGTTTATTCTGCGCGCTATGTCTGTTAACGACCCGTCTTTTGTCATTGCTGTGCGCCTGCCCAACTGGGTTGGTGATGTGTGCATGAGCCTGCCCTGCTTGCAATGGCTCGTCGACCAAGGTCACGGATTGGTGATTTTTGCTCGGCCATGGGCTAAACCTTTAGTGCAGCAACTCAACCCATCCGCTTTTGTGGCTCTTAGCGGCTCATTTCGAGCCGACTTGAAATCCATTAGACAGTTCAGCTCACCACAGCGGCCAATGTCCCACGGTTTAATCCTGCCAGATTCCCTTTCTAGCGCCGCATTATTTCGGTTAGCGGGCATCGCTAGCGCAGGACACCGCCATGACGGCCGATCCCTATTGCTAAAGTGGCCTGTCCCCAAACCAAATGACGGCATGCATGCCTCACAAAAATGGTGGCATCTCGTTCAGGAATCGGCGTGGGGGGGGGGGGGGGGG
>CAWUWI010000050.1:0-5465 GCA_963926245.1 uncultured Burkholderiaceae bacterium
AAGCGAATACAAACCGCCATTGGTTGTGCCGGCATATAAAACAGCATCACCTTCAGTGGCTGAGCTGTCTATTGAGTTTTGTTTGAGCACAAGTGCCTGAGTCGCACCTGAAACATAGGTCGTTCCAAACTGTTCTTGAAACCCAAGGCTTCCACTGATGGTGTCACGAATGACGGAGGGAGAAAAGATGGACCATTGGCCTGCTTTAGTTGATGACATCGTTTGATTCTTAGCCTCGTATTGTTAACAGTTGCGGAATCCGTCGTTTTCTAGTCAAACGGGCATTGCTTTGCTAAAGATTTTGAATCGCCCCGGGTATCGAGGAGACTTGTTGGTTAAATTGCCTCGCACTCAAAAACTTCATTCGCTTGTTGCTTGTAGTAGTTCTGTTCAGCTTCAGCAGGTGGAATATAGCCGATTGAGCCCATCAGACGTTGGTTGTTGAACCAGGCCACCCATTCCAAGGTCGCCATTTCCAAAGCAGCCTTTGTCTTCCATGGACCTCTGTGATGAATAAGCTCAGTCTTATAAAGGCCATTAATGGTTTCAGCCAATGCGTTGTCATAGCTGTCCCCCGTTGAACCCACAGAAGCTTTGATGCCTGCATCAATTAACCGGTCTGTGTACCGGATTGATAGGTATTGCGAGCCCCTGTCGCTGTGGTGAACGAGTCCATCTGTGTCAGTAGGTTGACGGCTGTAGAGAGCCTGTTCCAGGGCATCAAGCACAAAGTCTGACTTCATCGAACTACTCATGCGCCAACCCACGATACGACAGGCAAACACATCGATAATAAATGCCACATAGACCCATCCTTGCCAAGTGGAACAGTACGTAAAATCGGCCACCCACAAGCGGTTTGGTCGGTCAGCATTAAATTGCCGGTTCACCAAGTCTTGAGGACACAGCGCCTTGTTGGCCGGCACTGTGGTCTTAATAACTTTGCCGCGACGCTCGCCCTGTATGCCGTGATAAGCCATCAAACGCTCGACCGTGCAGCGGGCAACCAAATGCCCCTGCCGACGCAGTTCGTGCCAGACTTTACGAGCCCCATAAACGCAGAAATTAACCTTCCAGACACGCTTGATCTCCGGCAGCAATTCATCGTCCCGTTTGGTTCGGCAACTGCGAAGCGCTGGATTGCTCAACTGAGCGGCATGGCGCCAATAGGCAGAAGGGGCGACCTGCAAAACCCTGCAGATCAGCTCGACCCCAAAGTCAGCCCGGTATTGGTCAATGAAGGCGTTTATTTCAGCTTGCGGTCGAGCTCCGCCTGAGCGAAAAAAGCGCTAGCCAACTTCAAAATCTCGTTGGCACGGCGCAATTCTTTAACCTCGCGCTCTAAGGCCTTGACACGCTCACGCTCATCGGTGGTCACACTAGCTCGGTTACCGCTATCGATTTCTGCTCGCTTGAACCACTCGAGCAACGTTGATGGCGTGCAGCCAATCTTGGGGGCTATCGACTCAACCGTGGCCCAGAGCGACGGGTATTCGGCCCGATGCTCCTGCACCATGCGAACGGCGCGGTCTCGTACTTCGGGGGAAAATCTATTTTACTTCTTCATGACTTCATTCTCTCAGAAATTGAAGCCTCCTCTAAACCCGGGGCGATTCAGTCTTGTTCTAGGGCAAAGCTGTTGCGCTGCGATTGAAGAACTGGATGAGGCTTAAAACCGGACAAATTCTGTCTAGACTATAGGGTCCACCTTAGTGATTACCGGGGTCAGATTTGTAGACGGTGTGGAAGCGACTGACAAGCAAAAACGGAAAGCCGCTTAACAGCCTGCTAAACACTAGATTTGACAATAGCTCCTGCTGACAATCACCCCACTCAGACTCATCGCATTGCTGTTAGTGAATTCAGCACCTGAGGCCAGCGTCAGATCCACATTAGGTGCATAGATATCGCCGATGAATTGCGCCGAAGTGCCTGTCACTAGAATGCCGCCTGTCAGGGTTGAGGTTGAATCAACAGACACCGCATATTGAATACCACTGATCGTGCCTGAGTTGGTGATGCCGCCCTCGAGGGTGGACTGGCTTACATAAATCCCACCACCACCACCATTCGCGGCCATCGAGTCGTCTTCTCATCGAGCGTAGCCGCCGGGCAAGCCTGTTGACTTGCACTGAATTCAACAATCCGTTCAGGTTTTTACACTTGAAACCGCCAGTCCATGTATGTTGATATGTGATCAGCAATTGAAAAGTAGTGGATATGAAGAATGATTGGTCTATCGTCTTCGCATCTAACAAACAGTCCCAGCCCGTATTTTAGGACACGCTCGTGTGGCGTATTTGTGCATAACTTAAGGGTTGTGATCAACTTTTAGGAGAGCTCGATGAAAACCCGTATCAAGAAGACGTTACTCGCTGCTGCGCTGGCCACCGGCCTGTCGCTAGGTGCCAATGCGCTCGCCTCAGACAAACCCAACATTTTGGTCATCATGGGTGATGACATTGGTCAGTTCAATATCAGCGCCTACAACATGGGAATGATGGGTTACCGCACCCCCAACATCGACAGCATCGCTAAAAATGGTGTGCTGTTCACGGACTGGTACGCGCAGCAAAGCAGCACCGCTGGACGAGCGGCTTTCATCACCGGGCAATCGCCCATTCGAACTGGTTTGACCAAAGTCGGTCTACCAGGCACGCCGGAAGGCATGCAAAAAGAAGACCCAACCTTAGCCACTATTTTAAAGGCACAAGGTTATGCGACTGGTCAATTTGGTAAAAACCACTTGGGTGACAGTGACAGCATGTTGCCTAGCAACCACGGCTTTGATGAGTTCTTCGGCAATCTTTATCACTTGAATGCTGAGCAAGAACCTGAGCATCCTGATTATCCGAAAGATCCCGAGTTTAAGAAAAAATTTGGTCCACGCGGGGTGATCAATAGTTTCGCTGATGGACGCATCATTGACACTGGACCACTGACCATTGATCGCATGAGAACCATTGATGACGAAGTCATGGTTAAAACGCTTAACTTCATGGAAACGGCGAAGAAAGACGAAAAGCCCTTTTTTATTTGGTGGAACTCCACCCGTATGCACATCTTTACGCATCTGAAGCCAGAGTCAGTTGGCAAGACCGGTCTGGGCGTCTACGCCGATGGCATGGTTGAACACGACGGTCACGTGGGACAGCTGCTTGGCAAGTTAAAAGATCTCGGACTCGATGAAAACACCATCGTTGTTTACACCACAGATAACGGCGCTGAAACATTCACATGGCCTGACGGTGGCACCACCATGTTCCGTGGCGAGAAGAATACCAACTGGGAAGGTGGCTATCGCGTCCCAGCCCTAATGACGTGGCCTGGTGTGGTTAAGCCAGGCACAATCAATAACAACATCGGTTCGCACGAAGACTTTCTGCCAACGCTTGCAAAAGCCGCAGGCACCAACGACATTAAGGAAAAGTTGCTCAAGGGCGCCAAAATCGGAGGTCGTGAGTACAAAGTGCACTTAGATGGTTATGACCTTCGCCCAGCCATTGAGGGCAAAGCCCAGTGGCCACGAAAGGAGTTCATTTACTGGACAGACGATGGTAGCGTGGCGGCGGTCCGTTACCTGAATTGGAAAATTACGTTTTTAAAGCAAGCCGCGCTTGGTTTACGTGTCTGGCAGGAACCATTTGTTCAGTTGCGTGCTCCACTGATCACCAACTTAAGGATGGATCCGTTTGAGCGTGCGGAAGAAGAAAACGCGATGGGTTTCCAGCAGTGGTATCTTGATCACATGTTTGTGTTTGCGCCGGCCGCTGTTTACGTTGGAAAATGGCTGCAAAGCTTCAAAGAGTTTCCACCACGCCAAGAGCCCGGCAGCTTCAACCTAGATCGCGTGATGGAATCGGTTATGAGTACACATCAGAATTAACACGACCACCCACCTAAGGTGACCCGATTGGATAGCCTATTGAAAACCCAACCGGTCAACAATCTGCCCGCATTGCCTGCGGGCAGGCACTACCGATACCACGCCATGATCAAGCCCTCTGGTGCCGAGTGCAACATTGATTGTGAATACTGCTTCTATTTGCACAAAACTGACCTGCTCGAACACAAGCCTCAGGCTCGCATGGATGAGCAGACGCTTGAGCAACACATTCGTCAGTACATCGAAAGCCAGACTGGCGAGCAGGTGGTATTTTCTTGGCAGGGGGGTGAGCCCACCTTAATGGGTTTGCCGTTCTACCGAAAAGTGGTTGAGTTGCAGCGAAAGTATGCCGCACCCAAACAGCGCATTGAAAATGACCTTCAGACCAATGGCATTGCCTTGGATGAAGAGTGGGTTAGTTTTCTGAAAGAAAACGGATTTCATGTTGGGCTTTCGATCGACGGGCCGCTTGAGTTGCATAATCACTATCGCAAAACTCGCAATGGCAAGCCGACTTTTGACTTTGTGATGAAAGCGGCCAAGATGCTCTCCGAAGCACAGGTTCCGTTTGCAGCCCTTTGTGTGGTGAACCGAGAAAACGCAAAGCACCCGAAAGCCATTTATCGGTTTTTGGCCGACGAGCTTGGCACCACCCGAGTGCAATTCAATCCAGCGGTTGAGCCCAAGTTTTTTAAAGAAAGCGCACCCGCTAAGATCGAGCAAACCACTGAACCCATGCAAGACTCGCCTCGCGCCAAGCCGGATCACCCCTTGTCGGTGGTGACGCCTTGGACAGTGGACCCAGATGATTACGGCACTTTTCTGAGCGGCGTTTGGGACGAGTGGCTGGCAACAGACTTCGGTCGTGTGCACGTCAATCTCTTTGAAACGGCGATTGCACAAGCCGCTGGGATGCCAGCGCAGACGTGTACCCAAGCTGAAATTTGCGGTAAAGGTCTGGCCGTTGAGCACGACGGCGAAGTGTTCTCTTGCGATCACTACGTCTACCCGCAGTACCGTATTGGCAATATCAAAGACACCCACCTCGGTGATTTGGCGTTCTCAAAAGAGCAAGAGTCGTTTGGTACCGCCAAGCGCGACACTTTGCCTAAGCAGTGCCGCCAATGTGACTACCTCAGGCTTTGCTGGGGTGAGTGTCCCAAGAACCGGATCATCAAAACTCGTGATGGCGAGTCAGGGCTCAACTACTTGTGCTCTGGCCTATACAAGTTCTACCATCACATCGGCCCCGATGTGGTTCAAATTCTCAAGCGCTTGGGCTATCTGTAAGACTCGCCAGTTTGAGAGCGTGAAGCGCTCAGCTGTTGACGCCGGTTGAAAACTGACCATTGGGTGGTGCGGCGGAAAAGTTGGACTACTTGGAGGTAGTTCATGTACTCATACGAAGGCCGAATTCGAGCAGTTAAGCTTTATATCAAGCTCGATAAACGCATCGCGGTGACCTGGTTAGCGATCATTATTCAGTTGGGCTAACCGACAAAGAATGCACTCAAGACCTAGTATCGAGAACACAAACAGCGGCAAGATGTGTCAACAAGGCATGTGCGATCTAGTCAGA
>CAWUWI010000051.1:0-32331 GCA_963926245.1 uncultured Burkholderiaceae bacterium
ATGTGTTTAAGTGCGCGTCCGATCTGGCTGGCGCTACCCATGCCTTTGAGTTGCGCACGTAAGATGACTTCACTCTTTTGTTTAAAGATTGATTGCGCAATCTTTTCTTTATTCGTGTGTCTTGGCACTTTTGGTTCTAAATGTTAATTTTTTGCGGTTTTATCGGATGCTGATACGCGCTTTAAACGGCCGCGATTTTAGTAAAAAATGGTGGTTTATCTTAGGGACGGCAGTGATTGTGCACGTAGCCACACACTTGAGAAGGCTTGTATGAAAGCAGCGCTAGAAAAAAGTACCCGTTGGGTGAACAAAACGGGCAGACGATGTCTGCCCAGTAATGTTTCGATAGTTGATGTTATTTATCAAACAAATAACTTTAAATATTATTTTTAAACCATTGAATTTATTGAGATTGATTTTTTGGTTTCGTTACTTTAAGCGTCTTATTTAACATCATCACCCCGCAACTTGCGCCGTTTCAACCATGCCGCTGTGGCGCAGCAATGCGTCAATTTTGGGGTCACGGCCACGAAATGCCCTGAAGGATTCGGCAGCGGGTCGCATGCCACCGACGGCGAGGATTTCACGTTTGAAGTGCTCGCCGGTGATGGGGTCAAGCGTGCTTTGGGCTTCTTCGAAGGCACCAAAGGCGTCTGCTGACAGGACTTCAGCCCATTTGTAGCTGTAGTAGCCGGCGCCGTAACCACCCGCAAACAGATGGGTGAAGGCGTGGGGAAAGCGGTGCCAGCTTGGGGGTTTGATGACGGCGACTTCTTGGCGCACGGCCTCTAGGGTGGCCATGACTTCGCCGATGCCCAGACCTTTGGATTGGTGATGCAGCAGCATGTCAAACAATGAAAACTCGATTTGTCGCACGGTTTGCAAGCCGCTTTGGAAGTTTCTGGCGGCTTTGAGCTTTTTAAATAGGGCTTCGGGCAGTGGCGCTTGGGTATCGACGTGGGCACTGAGGTTTTTAAGAACGTCGTATTCCCAGCAGAAGTTTTCCATGAACTGTGAGGGCAGCTCGATGGCGTCCCATTCGACCGCGGCAAAGGCACTGGCACCGGGCTCATCAACCTCTGAGAGCAGGGCATGCAGGGCGTGACCAGATTCATGAAATAGGGTGATGACGTCGTCGTGGGTCAAGAGCGCGGGTTTGCCGCCTTGGCCTTTGGCAAAATTGCAGGTCAAAAATACGACGGGTGTGTTTAAGTGCGTGGCGGTGCGTTGGCGGTTGCGTTCGCTGCCCACCCAGGCGCCACCTTGTTTGCCGCTGCGGGCGTAGAGGTCGATGATGAGGTGGCCGATCAGCTCGCCGGTTTTGCTTTCAACCCGGGCGGCCCTGACGTCTTCGTGCCAGGTGGGCATGTCAATGTCGGTCAGGGTCACTGAGAACAAGTGACTCGCCAAGTCAAAAAGGCCTTGAACGACTTTGGGCTCAGTGAAGTATTGCTTCACTTCATCTTCTGAATAGGCGTATTTGGCCTGACGCAGCTTTTCTGAGGCGAAAGCCACATCCCAAGGCTCAAGGGGATCGAGCTGAAGTTCTTTGGCCGCAAAGGCTTTGAGTTCTTCTAGATCGCGATGGGCAAATGGCAGGGCGCGTGTGGCGAGTTCACGCAAAAAGTTGAGCACTTGGTCGGCGGTGTCAGCCATGCGGGTTTCAAGTTGCAAGGCGGCAAAATGGTTAAAGCCAAGCAGCTTGGCGTTTTCAGCGCGCAAAGACAATGATTCTTCAATCAGGGCTGAGTTGTCGTATTGCGTGTCGCCTTGGTCTGAGGCTAGGGTGGCGTAGGCTTTGTAGAGCTTGTGGCGTAAGTCCCGATTGGTGCCGTACTGCATCACAGGCAGGTAACTGGGCATCTTGAGTGTGATTTTGTAGCGATCACCTTGTGAGGTGTCGATCTCGGCGTCTGCGTCTGCGGCGTTTTTGAAGGCTTCAATGGCGTCTTTGGGGATACCGTCGAGTTCGCTGAGGTTTTCAACGGTGTGTGACCAAGCGTCGTTGGCGTCGAGCACGTTTTCTGAGAACTTTTGCGAGACTTGTGATTGGCGTTCGGCGTTTTCTGCAAAGTGCACGCGATCTTGGCCTTCGAGTTCAACGCCGCTTAGACGAAAGTCGCGGATCGCCAATTCAATGACACGTTGGCGCACGGCGGGCCAGGATAGAAAGTCTGGGCAGGCTTGCAGGCGTTTGTACTGTTTGAAGAGGCCTTCGTGTAACCCAACCCAAGTAGAAAACTCGCTAACGGGCCCCAGCATGTCGTTATAGGCTTGTCTGAGTTCAGGGGTGTTAACCACCGACTTCAAGTGACCAACGGCTGACCAAGCACGCGATAGCGGTTCATTGGCGTTGTCCATGGGTGTGGCCACTTCTTCCCAAATGGCTGGCAGTTTGGGGTTAGCAGCGGCATCAATGGCTGCGCGCGCTGATTTCAACAAAGCTTCGATGGCTGGCGCCACGTGTGCTGGCTCAATGGCTGAGTAGTCGATCAGCTGACTGATCGGCACCATCAATGGGTTGTTGGATAGGTCTGAGCTGGATGTGGCGGTCGTTTGGTTTGTCTGCATCATTGGGTCGGTGGCTCTGTGTTTGACTGATAGATTGCTGTTGCTGCTAAAGCAGTGTTGTGACCAAAGTGTAATGATCTTTTGAGGGCGGTGTGGCATGACCCTGTTACGACTGGGTGGTTTCGGGGGTAGGGGTGGATCGGTGGGGTGGATCGGTGGGTTGGATCGGTGGGTTGGATCGGAGGGTTAGATTTTTGGGTGGTGTTGCCTTTAGGTTCGAGTCTTGACTCATTCTCGTCCTAAGACGCGTATTCAATCAGGTGAGTATTCCTCCAACCCGGTGTGGATCTCTTAGGGCAGCCGCCTTGGTGGCGCGGATGAGTAGGCCATCCCAGGGCATGCGCTGAAGCGTCGCCTTGAGCCTTGGGATGTTGTCTGTGACAAAGGCGAGCTTAGCCAGCTCGTTAATATTTAAAACGTGTCGGCCGGTTCGATCTTGACCAGCCAGTGTTAAGAGGATTTGTGTTCGCAGCATGAGAAAATTGAGAGTGCATGACATTTAGTCAACACACAACATCGTTTTATTGAGTTTGCAATGGACTATTTTTTAACGCTAATGTTTTGAGTGCCTGAACAAGGTGATGGACTTTTGTTGACGGATTCTTTTCACCCGTTTGGTCAGCTTCCTTTTCAGCGCGAGCGGCATGAACCATGGCAATGTCAGTTCTTTTTCTTAACAAAGCATACGTGTTTCTTTGTGCTTTAGCGTAGGACTTAAAGCCAGGGTGTTGGCGTAGTTCACGCGTGGCGCTCTCGCCAATTGAGCATCGGCCTGAAGCATGAAACGGTTTTCTTGTGTACAAAAAGTGCAACAGAAGCCAGTATTCGAAGCAAGGATAGGAAGTAATGGCGACAAAGGGTTTGCCTTGCCGTTGAAGGTTTTCAATGCGATGCAACGCAAATTTGAAAGTTGAGTGATTGTCACGGTCAATGACGCAAAAAACGGAGTCATACCGATCGGGACCAAGCTGCTCATCTTCGTCAAATAACCTTTCAGCGTAAGAAACGACCCGGTCTGGTGATGATCCTTCTTGACCTGGGGCAATACGGACACGCGGTGTCCGAAGTTGGTGCGCTTCGCAAAGTTCTCCAAAATAGAAGGGTTCAGTTTTTTCACCTTCACAGGCAATTAAAAATCGCGGGCCTTTGACACGTGATTGACGTTGTCTTTGAAGGGCTGAAACTGCCTGTGCTTTACGTCTTTAAAAAATATCGTCACTGCCCATGAAAGTCCAGGTCTTTTAGGAAGGGAATGCCGCCGTAGCGACCGTTGAGATAGCCGCGTTCGATGGCTTCATTGTCTCGAGGGCTAAAGTCGGACAAAGGGTAAATTTGAGTGGCGTTGGTGTTGTCTTTTTCCATGAACCAAATCTGATCACGGCGCAAGATTTTTTGGCTCAGTAGTGTCGTGTCATGGGTCGTAAACACGAGTTGCGCTCTGCGTTTTTCGTGGTGCAAGAGTTTGACGAGGTAGTGCACGATCAGAGGGTGCAGGCTGGCGTCTAGTTCGTCGACAACAAGCACACGCTCATGTTCAAGCGCGTCAAGCCAGTGGCCTGCAAATCCGAATAGCGCAACGGTACCGTCAGATTCCTCATCTCGTTCAAACTCAACGAATTCCTTTGTTTCGAGATCTTCGTGCAGGAACCGAGCTTGCATCAGTTCTTTGCCCACCATTTTTTTGCTAATTTCGTCGCGCAAGCTTGTCAGCATCTCAGGCGGTAGCAGATCAGGGGAAAATGTTTGAGTCACGATACGGATGTCAGCGATGGATAGATTCGCTGCTTTCATGAATTGCAGTACACGTTGTTTCCCTTGTTCCTCTCGACACTGTCGCATGGTGTCGTCAAGGTTGAGAAATTGGTGCGCCTTGATAATGCACAAGCGCTTTTGGAACCAATTTAGGATGGGCGTCAGTTGTTCGTTATTGAGCTGTAGGGCGGTAGAAAGAAACAAGGCGTTACCGCGGGTTTGGTCTTTCCAGTCTTGGCGCTTTCTGCCGCCCATCAAGGCGGTGCTGAATCGATACTGATCGGTATCGGTCTCAGGATCGTAAGCGCGCTGAAACCATTTTTGTGTGCGACCGTGTGGGTAGGCAAACAGCCACTCTTCGGAAAATCGCGCTTGATTACAGCGAAATCCATACTGATAACGCACGCCGTCTTGGATGAAAGCAATTTCAAATTCGCTGTCACTCTCGCGTGATTCTTGGTTCAGCTTGAACGGAACAACATCGATTTTTTCATTGGCTTGGCTTTCTTTAGCCGAATGAATGACTTGGCGACGCATAAAGTCCAATGCATCGATGAGTGTGCTTTTGCCAGAAGCGTTTGGGCCGTACATGACGCCAGATCGAAGCAGGCGCGGCAGGGACTCAGCAGCACCCGTATCGAAGGTATTGAGTTCCTCTAGCTCTTTGAAGTATTTAGACGCAGCCATACTTAGCGTCTGTCGGCTGCGGATGGCTCGAAAATTTTCTACGCTGAATTGGATAAGCATGTTTAACCGGCGTTACAAAAGGTCGAGAGGATTCAGAATGAGGGACGGTTTCGGCTCAATTCGGAGAAAACATCAGATGTATCCGTGTGCCAAACGCATCTTTTTTTCAAATTATAGTCAAATATTATGCTTTTTAAGCATAAAATTGATATTTAATTAAAATTAAACGCAACTATAGTGCCTTGATCGGCTGATTTTTCCTGCAGTATGCGAGACTAATAGATGGTTTGAAGATGGCAGACTGAAAGCTTACATGCCAGTGCCGTTTCAAGCAGAGCCGACTGACACTGATTTGCATAGCGTTTGGGCGCTTTGTTTTCACACTGTGCTTAGACCGCTTGGGATTGTAAAGCTGCGAAACTTTGGGCGATGCCGCGCCTGATCCCATAGGCGTTGCCATTTTGGACTCTCGCGCCAATAAATCCCACATGGTCGTATCTCAGCGACCAGCGCACACCAAACTTACCCGCTAGAGAAAAAATGTGTCTCAAAGCAATGAGGGGCGTTTTACGTCTTGCTACGCGCGACGCTCAACGCCCCTCATTAAAACCAAACAAAACTTAAAAACCGATCAAATTCAACTCCAAGTCTAAAACGTCACCACTTAACCGCGGAAACTGATCAGTGTTCACAATTTCGGTCATATTCAACCGTTTATTAAGGATAAAAGGGCAAATCAAGCTTCTTTATAGTGGCAATATTTGCCTAGTAACCTACATGGTGCATCGGCTCATCTTGTATCAGTGGAATCTTGCCAATGTGGTGGACACCGGATGGCCTAGATTCGGTGCACGCCTCGGTGAACGCTGATGGGCAAGCGAGTTCGCGAACTATTTTTTTGATAACGTTGCAACAGCCCAGTTTTTGCTCCGGATGTTACCTATGCAGAGGCTCGAAACTATCTGACCGCGTTGCTGTTTTCTTTGAGGGACTGAAATCGCCTTTGATTTACGTCCTTTAAAATATCGTCACTGGTTATGAAAGATAGCGCTTAGGACATAATTAGCCATTCGTGCGTGCACCGCACCCCTTTGTATCTCGTTCAGGCTCGCCATTTATTTTGTACGTTGCTAACTTACGCTTACAACATGAAAGCCCTTTTCGTTTAATTACTTGCCTCATGTAAAGGTGATGCTCAAAATGGAACTGGAGGTAAGGAAATGAAGCGCAATCTATTTGTTGAGCTAACAGAATGCTTTCAAGCTTTGGGCGAAGAGCGCCAAGGCAAGATGACGCTACGAACTGTCGCCGTTGAGGTAAAACCTGCGCCAGAAGTCAGTGCCGCCAAGTTGAAATCCATACGTGAAAGACTCAATCTCTCAAGAGCGGTATTCGCCCGCTACTTGCGTACCAATCCAAGGACACTCGAGGGCTGGGAACAAGGGCGTGCTAAACCGAATGCCCAAGCAGCGCTGTTGATCCATCTGGTGGATCGTTACCCAGACACGGTCAAGAGGCTAGCGTCTGTGTGATCACTCTAAGCAGTTGCCGTCTCATCGGTCGTTAAGCCGACTAACACTCCGTTTGGACGCTTTGTCTTCGCGTTGTGCTTAGACCGCTTGGGATCGTTGGGCCGCTTCGAGGGTGTTGACCAACAGCATGGCAATGGTCATGGGACCGACGCCGCCTGGCACGGGGGTGATGGCGCTGGCGACTGTTTTGGCGGATTCGAAGTCAACGTCACCGCACAGTTTGCCGTCCGGTAGGCGATTGATGCCGACGTCGATGACGGTGGCGCCAGGTTTGATCATGTCAGCGGTGATCATGTTGGGGCGACCGGTGGCGACAACCAAGATGTCGGCGTGGCAGGTGTGATGGGCAAGGTCTTGGGTTTTTGAGTTACAGATGGTGACGGTAGCACCGGCGGCTAATAAAAGCATGGCCATGGGTTTGCCGACGATGTTGCTAGCACCCACGATACAGGCGTGTGCGCCCCAAGGCGATACGTTGTAAGCCTCTAGCATTTTCATGACACCGTAGGGCGTGCAGGGCCTAAAAAGCGGGTTGCCCGTCATGAGTAGACCGGCGTTACTGATATGGAAACCGTCAACGTCTTTGTCGGCAGCAATGGTTTCGATCACTTTATGGGCGTCGATGTGCTTGGGCAGTGGCAATTGCACCAAGATGCCGTGGATGTTGGTGTCGGCGTTAAGCGCCTGGATGTGGCCCAAGAGTTCGGACTCTGTGATCGTGGCCGGGTAGCGCTGTAACTCGAAGTAAAGTCCCGCGGCTTCGCATGCGGCCACTTTGTTTCTAACGTAAACGGCTGAAGCGGGGTCTTCGCCAACAAGTATGACCGCCAGACCCGGCTTGATGCCTTTGCCATACAGGGTTAGCGTGTCAAGGCGCACTTGCTCTCGTATCTGGGCAGCCAGTTGCTTGCCATCAATGATGGTCGCGTTTACTGAATTCGTGGCACTGATTGTGTTGGTATTGGCCGTTTTGTCACTGCTTTCTGTCATTTGGCGGTCTCAGCTGCTAGGGCGACTTTCATTAAATCTGCCACAGTCGTGACTTGAAGTTTTTCCATGATGTTGGCGCGATGGGCCTCGACCGTCTTGATGCTAATGCCCAAGTCATCGGCGATTTGCTTGTTCAAGCGGCCAGCCACGATACGTTCTAGCACCTGCTGTTCGCGGGCAGTCAAGCGCCCAAGCATGGCATCATGGTCGCGCTGAGCGGTGAACTTTTGTAAGTTGTCGTTGGCTTGCTCGAACATTCTCGATACGATCTCGCGCAAGTCGGTTTCGTTAAATGGCTTTTCTAAAAAGTCGACCGCGCCTTTCTTCATGGTGTTAACAGCCATCGGTACGTCGCCGTGACCCGTGATAAATACCACTGGCATCAGTGATTTTCGGTTGATAAGCTCTTCTTGCAGTTGTAATCCGCTCATTCCCGGCATCCGGACGTCTACGATCAAAACACCTAGTTGGTTGTCACGGTATTCAGACAGAAACGCTTCGGCACTGGCAAAGGCTTTCACACGATAGGTGTTGGCTTCAAGCAACCAGCGCAGCGAGTCACGCACGGCCTCATCATCATCGACGATGTAAACGGTGCTGGCAGTTATCGGCAGGTTCATGCGTGGGACTCCTCGTGGGTTTTATTCTTTTTGGCAGTGGTTTCTAAGGTTCTGCTTTGAGTGTCTATAGATGCACATGGTAGCGTGAACCGAAAAGTTGTGCCGCCCTCTGGGTTGTTCGTGGCCAAGAGCTGACCGTGATGTGACTCAATAATGGTTCGACAGATATTCAAACCCATTCCCAAGCCTTCAGATTTTGTACTGAAAAAGGGTTCAAACAGCCGGTCAGGATCAGATACCCCGTGGCCTGAGTCAATCACAGCAACTTCCATCACGGTTTGTTGAAGATGGACGTTGACTTTTAGAACGCGCTGCTCGCTTTGATCCATGGCTTCGATGCCATTTTTAATCAGATTTAGCAGGACCTGTTCAATCAAAATAGGGTCTGCAAGAACCGAAGGCAGGTCATCAAGCGGTTCGTATTTAATTTCGATGCCACGTTTGCGTGCGTCGATCTCAGCCAAGCTCATGGCATTTTCGATGATGACGTGAACATCAACGGCTTGGCGTTGAGGTTCGCTACGTTTAACAAAATCACGAATTCGACTAATGATTTTGCCGGCACGTTGGGCTTGAGCAGCTGCCTTTTCCAGGGCGGGCAGTAGGCGCTCGGGGTCGACTTGTCCTGCCTTGACCATGGCCACGGCCCCCATGCTGTAATTGCTAATGGCCGTTAGCGGTTGATTGAGTTCATGAGCCAAAGAGGACGCCATTTCACCCATAGTGGTCAAGCGGCTGGTGAGCTGAATTTTCTCTTGTTGGAGTTGTGAGGCTTCTTCGTGACGACGACGATCGGTGATATCACGGGCGACTTGCATGCGAACGCGCCGGCCATCTGTCCAGGCCAGCGTTCGGTGCTGGACTTCGAACCAGCGTTCAACGTGTGGTGAGAAGACCTCAACTGACTCGTCGCTGAAACGACCCCGTCGACCAGCCAATAGTTCTTGGTGTCCATTGGTTTGAGCACCAAAAAGACTTCGGTATGTGCGATTGGCAAACAACAGTTCCATACCGTCAGCGGTGTCAGCGGTCACTGAAATGGCATCGTCCAGGCTTTCTAAAACGGTCATGAACCGCTCATGCGCTGCGGTCAGCGCTTCACGAATGCGGCGTGGCTCAGTGATGTCGGTCATTGAACTCATCCAACCAATTTGACTGCCGTCTGGTGCCAGCAGTGGCGAGACATACATTCGGGCGGTAAAACGTGATCCATCACGCCGTTGCGCTTCTAATTCAATACCGCTACTTGGGGTTTTGCCAGACAGTACAGCGTCAAGTGTTTGTCTGTGTGAATCGTGCTGCCCAGGCACCCAGTAAGGGAAGGGAGGTCTGCGGCCAATTAAATCGGCCTCGTTCCAACCAATCATGCGACAGAAGGCTGGGTTGACGTAGGCGATTCGACCCTCAAGATCAAGCACACGCATGCCAGTTGACATGGAGTTCTCCATGGCGCGCCGAAAGGAGGTTTCAGCAACCAATGCCGCTTCGGTTTGGGTGCGGTGTTTGGTGTAGCGCCAAAGTGAAAGAAGTGCGATGACGATCACCACTGACAGCGCAATGACCACCCAAAGCAGTTGTTGCTGACGCAACTCTTGATCGATGGTTACAAACATGACACTGTCTTCGCGTATCTGCTGCAACCAAAAGAAAGCCCCCATCACCAACGAATAGAGTGCCAGGACCATGACGGGTGCCAGCCAGTACCAACGACGCCGTCGAAGATGGGCGTGCTCTTGAAACGGGGTGGAAATCACCGATTTTTGTGTGGATCGCATCGGCCGGTGGGGTCTCTTAAATAATTTTTACAATTTTACGACGTTCTGGCTTGACTCAGGCGAAACATCTACTTTCGGCCATTGGGATGACAAATAATCCTCAAAGGGCGGTGTTTTTCAAGCCAGAATTTTGTAATGTGAAAAGTGCATTCAAATGATGAAAATATTCTTGCCGTGATTTGAGACTGCTCATAGAATGCCTTAAACACAGATTTGCGCTCAACGCCTTTGCAGGCGTCTAGCGTGACAACAGAGGAGATAGCAATGGCCAATTCTGCAATGGCATTTGATGCTGCCAACGATCTTGATTCGCTGGAGACTCAAGAGTGGATGGATGCGCTAGCCGCCGTCCTAGACAGAGAAGGGCCAGAGCGCGCGCATTTCTTGCTTGAACGGTTGATTGATTTGGCGCGCCGCTCAGGCACTGATCTGCCTTATTCCGCCAATACAGCCTACCAAAATACGATTCCTGCTGGACTCGAACCCGCTCACCCCGGTGATTTGGAACTCGAGGCCAAAATCCGCAGCTACATTCGCTGGAATGCGATGGCGATGGTGGTCAAAGCCAATAAACACAATCCGCCCGATGGCGGAGATCTCGGTGGTCACATCGCCTCTTTTGCGTCGCTTGCTACCATGATTGCTTGCGGGCAAAACCACTTTTGGCATGCCGACACGCCTGAGCATGGTGGTGACTTGGTGTATTTCCAAGGGCACTCTTCGCCCGGCGTTTACGGCCGCGCTTACCTTGAAGGACGCTTGACTGAAGATCAGTTAGATAACTTCCGCCAAGAAGTCGATGGCAAGGGCCTGTCTTCTTACCCCCATCCCAAGTTGATGCCTGAGTTCTGGCAGTTCCCGACTGTGTCGATGGGTTTGGGCCCACTGATGGCAATCTATCAGGCGCGTTTTTTGAAGTATTTGCATGCGCGAGGCATTGCCGACACCAGCAAGCGTAAAGTTTGGGTGTTTTGTGGTGATGGCGAAATGGATGAGCCTGAGTCATTGGGTGCGATCAGTTTGGCTGCCCGCGAAAAGCTGGATAACTTGATCTTTGTGATCAATTGCAACTTGCAGCGCTTGGATGGACCGGTGCGCGGCAACGGCAAAATCATTCAAGAACTTGAAGGTGACTTCCGCGGTAGTGGTTGGAATGTGATCAAGCTCATTTGGGGTGGCTACTGGGATCCATTGTTGGCCAGTGACAAAGAGGGGATTTTGCGCAGGGTCATGGAGGAGGCTGTCGATGGCGAATATCAGGCATTCAAAGCCAATGATGGCAAATTTGTGCGCGAGCACTTTTTCGGTAAACACCCTAAATTGCTAGAGATGGTTTCGCGCATGAGTGACGAAGACATCTGGCGCTTGAATCGAGGCGGCCACGACCCACACAAGGTATTTGCGGCCTTTGACGCGGCGACTAAGCACCCTGGCCAGCCAACCGTCATTTTGGCCAAAACGATTAAAGGTTACGGCTTGGGCCACACCGCCCAAGGTAAAAATCCAGCGCACCAACAAAAGAAGCTCGACCTGGAATCGATTCGCGAGTTTCGTGATCGCTTCAACATTCCTGTGCCTGACGATCAGTTGGCAGCTATTCCTTACTTTAAGCCGGCTGAAGATTCGCCTGAAATGATATATCTGCACGAGCAACGCAAAGCTTTGGGGGGCTATTTGCCAAAACGTCGCACCAAGGCTGATGAAAGCCTGAAAGCGCCTTTGCTTGAGGTGTTTCGTCCGATCTTGGATCCCACGGCTGAAGGCCGCGAGATTTCGACGACTCAAGCGTTTGTGCGGGGCTTGAATCAGATTCTGCGTGACAAGGAAATTGGTCCTCGTGTGGTGCCTATTTTGGCTGATGAGTCGCGCACGTTCGGTATGGAAGGCTTGTTCCGGCAAATCGGGATCTACGCCCCTGAAGGTCAAAAGTACACACCAGTCGATAAAGATCAAGTGATGTATTACAAAGAATCAGCCGATGGCCAGCTTTTACAAGAGGGCATCAATGAAGCCGGGGCTTTCAGCTCCTGGATTGCGGCGGCCACGTCGTATTCGACCAATAATCGGATCATGATTCCGTTTTTTATTTATTACTCGATGTTCGGCTTTCAGCGTATTGGTGATTTGGCTTGGGCTGCCGGTGACATGCAAGCCCGGGGCTTCTTGCTCGGCGGCACGGCGGGCCGCACCACACTTAATGGCGAGGGTTTGCAGCACGAAGATGGTCACAGTCATTTGTTGGCTTCAACCATTCCCAATTGCGTGTCTTATGACCCAACCTTTGCGCACGAGGTGGCTGTGATTGTTCAGCACGGTTTGAAGCGCATGGTTGAAAATCAAGAGAACGTGTACTACTACATTACCTTGATGAACGAGAACTATGCCCAGCCTGGGCTCAAAAAAGGTGATGAAGCAGCTATTTTGAAGGGTCTTTACAAGATTCGTCCTTCAAGCAAACCACGGGCTAAAACAGCATTGCGTGCACAACTCATGGGGTCTGGCACCATTTTGCGCGAGGTTTTGGCTGCTGCTGAGTTGCTTGAGAAAGATTGGGATGTTCAAGCCGATGTCTGGAGTGCCACGAGTTTGACCGAGTTACGTCGTGACGGTATGGATTGCGAGCGTTTCAACATGTTGCACCCCAAGGAGAAAGCCAAGGTGCCTTTTGTGACACAGCAGTTGGCGGATACAGAAGGGCCAATCGTGGCGTCAACTGACTACATGAAGATTTTTGCTGATCAAATCAGGCCGTATATGCCAGAGGGTCGTCACTACAAGGTTTTGGGCACTGACGGCTTTGGGCGATCGGATTTCCGTGCCAAGTTGCGTGAGCACTTCGAAGTTGATCGCCACTTTGTGGTGTTGGCGACCTTGAATGCCTTGGTTAAAGAGGGCAAGCTGTCAGCTGATGTGCCGGCTAAGGCCATTGCCCAGTACAAGATCAATCCCAATAAAGTTAACCCGGCGTACGCTTAATTGGCGCGCGAGTGAGGAGATGAGACATGAGTGACCTGACCGCCATTGCCGTACCAGATATTGGTGACTTCAAAGATGTTGAAGTGATTGAAGTGCTGGTTAAAGTGGGTGACACCATCAGCGCCGAAGACAGCTTGATCACGGTGGAGTCCGACAAGGCTTCGATGGAGATTCCAGCCACCTCAGGTGGCGTGATCACCAAGATCGATGTCAAAGTCGGTGACAAGATCAACATGGGCGACGTGCTTTTGCATGTGAAGGCTGGAGCTGCTGGCGTTTCCGCTGCTGCCACTGAAACCAAGGTGGCAAGTACTGCAGCCCCAGTCGTTGAGCCTGAGGTTAAAGCTGCGCCAACGCCAGTTTCTACCGCTGCTCCAGAGACAAACGCTGCGCGCGCCAGTGCACCACCTGCGGCAGCCATTGCGGTTCCTGCAACAGGCCAGTTGCCGCATGCGTCACCTTCTGTGCGTAAGTTTGCCCGTGAGTTGGGTGTGGACTTGCTGCGCGTGACCGGTACTGGGCCCAAGGGTCGTATTTCTCAAGAAGACGTACAAGGCTTTGTGAAAGCGGCGCTGCAAGGCGGGGCTGCGGCTGCTGGTGGTTCTGGGGTGGGCCTTGATCTTTTGGCGTGGCCAAAGGTTGATTTTGCGAAGTTTGGACCGACTCAGAGCAAGCCGCTGTCGCGCATCAAAAAATTGTCTGGCGCGAATTTGCACCGCAACTGGGTCATGATTCCCCATGTCACCAACAATGATGAAGCCGACATCACTGAGTTGGAAGCGTTGCGTGTCCAGCTGAACAAAGAAAACGAGAAGTCAGGTGTCAAGGTCACCATGCTGGCGTTTTTGATGAAGGCGGTGGTTGCGGCTCTGAAAAAACACCCTGAGTTCAACGCCTCGCTGGATGGCGATAGTTTGGTGCTCAAGCAGTACTACAACATTGGCTTTGCGGCCGACACACCAAACGGTTTGGTGGTGCCGGTGATCACTGATGCCGACAAGAAAGGGGTGGTTGAGCTCGCGCAAGAGACTTCCGCCATGGCTAAGCTGGCTCGCGAGGGCAAGTTGTCGCCTACGCAGATGCAGGGTGGTTGCATTTCGATTTCGTCGTTGGGTGGCATTGGTGGCACGCATTTCACGCCAATCATCAATGCGCCTGAAGTGGCGATCTTGGGTGTGTCAAAGTCTTATCAAAAGCCGGTGTGGGATGGTAAGGCGTTTGTGCCCAGACTGACACTGCCATTGTCGTTGTCTTACGACCATCGCGTGATTGATGGGGCTTCGGCAGCTCGCTTTAATGCCTATCTGGGCGCTTTGTTGGCGGACTTCCGTCGCATCATCCTGTAAGGGGGCCGTATGAGTCTGAAAGATATTCTGGTCCCTGATATCGGTGACTTTAAGGACGTTGAGGTCATTGAGGTGTTGGTCAAAGTCGGCGACACGATCAGTGCGGAAGACAGCTTGATCACGGTTGAGTCTGACAAGGCCTCGATGGAAATTCCCGCCTCTGATGGTGGGGTCGTGAAAAAAGTCTTGGTTAAAGTCGGTGACAAGATCAACCAAGGCACGCTTTTATTGCAAGTTCAAGCCAGTGCTGGTGAAACGTCAAGTGCTAGTACCGATGCTGGTGCCGGAGCGCCTGCTGCGCCAGCTGAAGTCAAGAAAACGGATGAGAAATCAGCCGAACCCAAGGCAGCGCCAGCCGTCAGTGCTGCGCCGAGCCCCGCGCCAACCGCTCAGTCAATCGTTCAGACAACCGCTGCTGTGCCGTCTGGCCCGCTGGTGGTGTTGGGTGCGGGCCCCGGTGGCTACTCGGCGGCATTTCGCGCGGCTGATTTGGGCATGGAAGTGATTTTGATTGAACGTTACCCCACATTGGGCGGTGTTTGCTTGAATGTGGGTTGTATTCCTTCTAAGGCGCTGTTGCACACGGCGGCGGTGATGGAAGAAGCGCAGGCCATGGCTTCGCATGGGATTACTTTTGGTACGCCGAAGATTGATTTGGATAAGTTGCGTGCCTTTAAAGACGGCGTGATTGGCAAGTTGACGGGTGGTTTGGCTGGGATGGCCAAGGCCCGTAAAGTTCGGGTGGTGCATGGTGATGCTTCGTTTACCGGGCCGAACACGATTGAAGTGAAACTTCAATCGGGGTCGGAATCCATCCAGTTTGGGCAAGCGATCATTGCTGCCGGGAGCCAGTCGGTGAAGTTGCCGTTTATGCCTGATGACCCGCGGGTGGTGGATTCAACGGGTGCGTTGTTGCTGAAAAAAATCCCCAAGCGAATGTTGATTGTGGGTGGTGGGATTATTGGTTTAGAAATGGGCACGGTTTATTCGGCTTTGGGTGCACGCCTTGATGTGGTGGAGATGCTCGATGGTTTGATGCCTGGCGCAGATCGTGATTTGGTTAAGGTTTGGCTTAAGAAAAACGAGCATCGGTTTGATAACTTAATGCTCAAGACCAAGACGGTTGGTGCTCAGGCCAAGAAAGATGGCATTCACGTAACGTTTGAAGGCGAGGGCGCACCGGATAAGCCTCAGGTCTATGACTTGGTGTTGCAAGCGGTCGGCCGCGCACCCAATGGTAAGCGCATTGGTGCTGATAAGGCTGGGGTGACGGTGACTGATCGTGGCTTCATTGAGGTGGACAATCAAATGCGCACCAATGTGCCGCATATTTTTGCGATTGGTGACTTAGTGGGTCAACCGATGTTGGCACACAAGGCTGTGCATGAAGGCCATGTGGCTGCTGAAGCCGCTTTCGGTGAAAAGAGTTACTTCGATGCGCGGGTCATTCCGTCGGTGGCTTACACCGATCCTGAAATTGCTTGGGTTGGTTTGACCGAGGAAGAGGCCAAGAAAGAGGGTCTAAAAATCAAGAAGGGCATGATGCCTTGGCAAGCGTTGGGCCGTGCGATTGCCAATGGTCGCGATGAAGGCTTTACCAAGTTGTTGTTTGATGAGAGCACTGGCCGAATTGTGGGCGGTGGCATTGTCGGCACCAATGCGGGTGACTTGATTGGTGAAGTGGCTCTGGCTATCGAGATGGGTGCTGATTCGGTTGATATTGGTAAAACCATTCATCCGCATCCAACACTCGGTGAGTCTGTTGGTTTGGCGGCCGAAGCCGCTGATGGCCATTGCACGGATTTGCCGCCGACGAGAAAGAAATAAGCTTTTGGCTTTGGTTTAATAAGGCAGTATGACAAATCAACAACGCCCGATTCCTCGGGCGTGCCTGCTTTCCTTAATTCTCAGTTAATTAAGTGTGCTGTCGGTTGTTTGGCGCTGAGAGTTTTTTGTGTTGATAGTGTGATTTTTGGGTCTGGCCCGGTTCGTTTCGGGCCAAACACTTTTGAAGGTTGTTCAGTATGTTGGATATCCGGTGGATTCAACGACTTTCAAATTACCATAACGCTTTGTCTCTTCTCAAAGATGCCGTGGATTTGTATGATGAGACCGCGCCTAGCATCGTAAAAAAAGGGGTTTTGCAGCGCTTTGAGTTCACTCACGAACTGGCTTGGAAATTGATGAAGGACTGTCTTATTTATGAAGGTCATCAAAACATCACTGGTTCCAGGTCACCGTCAAAGCAAGCCTTTTTGATTGGACTTCTCGAAGGGGACGGTCTAGTTTGGATGGAAATGATTGAAAGCCGCAATCGAATGGCACACACTTAAGATAAGGCTACTCTTCTGGAAGAGTTCATCAAGGTAACCAAAAGCTACACATCCGCTTTTGTTGCCTTTGATCGGCGTATGCATGAGTTGCTTCCCCCGAGTGTTAATAATCAAGACCCCGTGAGTTAAAGCGAAACGATGAGTACTTCGAATAATTTGAAGTTTGGATTAAAGGCCGAAGTGTTGGATGCGCTCATTGATTTATTCGAATCATTCCAGCAGATTGATTCGGTATTGATTTACGGCTCGCGAGCGATGGGTAACTGGCGTCCCGGTTCGGATATTGATCTTGCGATCGTATAGAAAGCTGGCACTGAAGGAACAACAACATTGCTTGCTGAAATCCGAGCACACCTCGAACGTTTGAATCTTATCTACACCATCGATCTGTCTTTTTTTGATGGCATTCAAAATCCAGCGCTTCTTGACCACATCATAAGAGTTGGGCAAGTGCTTTATTGAGTGGCTTGCATCGGCTTAAGAGCCGAATAGCCAAGCGTTCAATCATGTGTTGTACCCCTGAGGCCCCCTTGATGTTAGCTGTTGGCTCGTGGCGAGGGTATGACTGTTTACTGCCTGCATCACCAACTTAGGTGTTGTCAGCCATTGATGCAAAGCACGAGCGCCGAAACACCATTCAGACGAGCGATAGCCAATATGGCTTGATCGAAGGGTTTATGGGCGGCAATGGGAGCGCAAGGAATGCTTTTACTTGCTCGCCAAGTGTGGTCGAGACAGTGGAGGTGCCAGGGTTACGTTTCAAAGTGGTACGCCTGAATTAACCGTCGCTTTAATATAATTTTTCAAATTAAACTGTTCTTTAATTTGAATCGAAAGCATGAAAGTGTCTTTTAATAGGTACTGAAGAACAAGCCAAGACCCAGGTTGAGTTGGCATGAGAACAGCATTTTTTTAACTGTCTGAGCGAAAGCAAAGGCCACAATAGTACTGTCTGCCTGCCTATGCGTTGGGGGCTTTGGGTGATTAGCTCTGGGTGATTAGCGCTGGGTGATTAGCGCTGGGTGATAAGGTCAGTGGTTGTCTTTGTGAGTCAGTGCTGTTTCAAGTGTTGTGCCACACCACAGCGATGGAAACAGGGCAGTCAAAAGGGCTAAGATAGGTACGACGAGATAACGAGATTAGGGTTACGCCAAGGTAGCGTTCAAACTTTGGTTGCTTGGGCTAAGACAAACAACAGAGAGACAACATGAAAACACCGATGATTGTGGGTTGGGGTCACACCCAGTTTGGCAAGCAGGACAACGTTGATATTGAGGCTTTGATTGCTGAATCGGCCAAGGCGGCGATTGAATCGGCTGGGATTGAGCCTGAGGCGATTGACGGGATTTTTGTGGGTACGTTTAACGGTGGTTTTGTGCAGCAGGATTTTGCGGGCGCCATGGTTGGGGTGGCAATACCAGAGCTGCGCCATGTGCCAGCGGTGAGGCTTGAGAATGCTTGCGCGACCGGTTCAGCTGCGATTTGGACTGCGTTAGATGCAGTCGCCGCTGGTCGCATGATGAATGTGTTGGTGATTGGTTACGAAAAGATGAACACCCTGCCCAACGCGCAGATCGGTGAAATTTTGTTGAAGTGTTCGTATGTCAAAGAAGAGGCAGGTATTCCTGGCGGTTTTGCTGGCGTTTTTGGTGAAATCGCGCAAGCGTATTTTGATCAGTTCGGTGACCAATCTGATGCGTTGGCGATGATTGCTTCTAAGAACCATCGCAATGGCGTGGACAATCCGTTTGCGCATCTGCGTCGCGACCTTGGTTTTGATTTTTGTCGTCAGGTCTCCGACAAAAACCCAGTGGTGGCAGGCCCTCTCAAGCGCTCAGATTGTTCGCTGGTGTCGGATGGTGCCGCGGCCATGATCATCTCTACCGAACGCTCATCTGAGGCCAAGGTGCCAGCGGTTCAATGGCTGGGACGTGCGCATGTCAATGAGTGGTTGCCGCTTAGCCGACGCGACCCAACGCGATTTGAGGGAGCTGCCCTGGCCTGGCAAAAGGGCTTGTCCGAATCAGGTTTGGGGTTAGACGATTTGAGTTTTGTGGAAACGCATGATTGCTTCACCATAGCTGAGCTATTAGAGTACGAAGCCATGGGGCTGGCTGCACATGGCAAGGGCGCGCAAATCGCCCTTGATGGTGTCACGGCCGCTGACGGCAAATTACCCGTTAATCGCTCTGGTGGTTTGAAGTCCAAGGGCCATCCCATCGGTGCCACGGGTGTGTCGATGCATGTGATGGCTGCCATGCAGTTGACAGGACTTGCCGGTGACATGCAGTTGTCAAACGCCCACACGGGTGCGGTGTTCAACATGGGTGGGGCATCGGTGGCCAACTACTTGAGCTTGATGCGGGCGGTCTAAGATGCATGCAGCACAAGTGATGAACCTGAGCCAATTGTTGGCTCAGACAGCTCGGTTGCATCCTGATTTACCGGGTTTGATCCACCGTGAAGAAGTCTGGTCTTGGCAAGCCATCAATGCACGCGTGGATGCCATGTGTTTGGCTTTAAAGGCGATCGGTGTGCGTCCTGGCGATCGAGTTTTGACGCAGTCTCGCAATAGCTTACAAACGTTTGAACTCGGTTGGGTTTGTTTTCGTATGGGCTGCGTATGGGTCCCAACTAATTTTCGGTTAACGCCCGATGAAGTGGCCTACTTGGGCCAAAGCAGTGGCGCGTCGGTGATGGTTTATGAAGATATATTTGCCGAACATGTTGATGCGGTGCGTGCCGCGAGTCCGCACCTGACACATGTGGTTTGCATTGGTGAGCCGCGTGCAGGCGAACACGCTTATGAACCAATGGTCAGTGCTCAATTGGGTGAGGCGTTTGAAGAGGCCACCGTCCAAGAAAATGATCCCGCTTGGTTTTTTTACACCTCAGGCACGACAGGCAAACCCAAAGCCGGGGTCTTGACCCACGGGCAATTGGCGTTTGTGGTGACCAACCATTTGGCGGACATGATTCCGGGCACGCGTGAAACCGACTGCTCAATCGTGGTGGCGCCACTCTCGCATGGCGCGGGTATTCACGCGCTTCTGAACGTGGCGCGTGGTGCCGCATCTGTGTTGATGCCGGGCGACCGGCTTGAGTCGGCGGTGTTTTGGGGGTTGGTTGAGCGTTATCGAGTCACCAACGTCTTTACAGTACCCACGATTGTGAAAGTGTTGGTCGAAGATCCTTCGGTTGATCAGTTTGACCACAGCAGTTTGAGATATGTGATTTATGCCGGTGCACCGATGTACCGTGCCGATCAAAAGCTCGCCTTGCAAAAGCTCGGGTCTGTGTTGGTGCAGTACTTCGGGCTCGGTGAGGTGACGGGTTGCATCACCGTATTACCCACCTACATGCATTCGGCCGACGATGATGATCCCAACGCCCATATTGGCTCGTGTGGTCGACCCAGAACCGGCATGGAAGTGGCCATTCTGGATAAGGACATGCAGCGATTGCCAACCGGTGAGATTGGCGAGATCTGTGTTCGTGGTCCGGCGGTGCTGCTTGAATATCACGGCAACCCTGATGCCACTGAAAAAGCGCTTCGGGGTGGCTGGTTTCACACCGGTGACTTGGGCCGGCTCGATACCAAAGGTTTGCTCTATATCACCGGCCGTGAGTCGGATATGTACATTTCAGGGGGCTCAAACGTTTACCCCCGCGAGGTCGAAGAAGTGCTCTTGACCCACTCCAGCGTGTTGGAAGTGGCGGTTCTTGGCGTGCCCGATCCCAAATGGGGCGAGGTAGGCGTGGCGGTGGTGGTGTTGCGCCCTGACGCACCGGCAGTAACGGCTGATGATCTATTTGTCCACCTTGAGGGACGCAGCGCCAAGTATCGTTGGCCTCGGGCTTTCTTTTTCTGGGATTCGCTGCCGAAGTCGGGTTACGGCAAAATTACCAAAAAGGATGTCCGGCAGATATTGATCGACAGGGGGCAAGTTCAGGCGCATTAATTTATGTTCGCCAAGCCAAACCCACGGCAGGGCAAATGGCGCCCAAAAGGAAGTTTTGGTGCGATGATCACTGCCTTTGAATTGGCATCAAAACGCATCGGCCTATACCGGATAAAATGACATGGGTTTGGGTTTGGGTTTGGGTTTGGGTTGGCCATTTGGCCGTTGGCCGTTGGCTGTTGCCATGCCACTGCCCTTATTTCTATGTTTATGCCTGATACTGTTCATGCCCCTAAGTTTCTTTTCACCCCTTTGCTCGGTGCCGTCCTGTGTCTAACTCTGACAACATCATTACCCAAACGCTTCTTGGTGCTTCTGCCTTGTCTGCTTTTCGCGCGCAGCGGCTTCTTGACCAGTTAAAACAGGTGTCCTTACCAATCGCGGCTGTGCAGGCCAGATATGAGCACTATGCGTGGCTAAACAAGCCCTTGATTGATAACGCGTCGCAACGGCTAAAAGCGTTACTGGATTATGGGATTGCGCCAGAGATGCCGCTTGCATCGGAAGAAGGTTTGGTCTTAAGGGTATTGCCGCGTTTGGGCACCGTCTCGGCTTGGGCGAGCAAGGCCACTGACATTGCGCACAATTGCGGTTTCGAGGATGTGCGGCGTATTGAACGGGGGGTCCGCTACGTGTTGATCCCTGAGCGGGAAACAGTACCAAGTGAGTCATTCGTCGCGTTGACTGAGGTGCAGCTGGTGTTAGCAGCGAGTTTTCTGCATGACCGAATGACCGAAACGGTGGTTGACGAGTCGTTTGATGCCAAGCAGTTGTTTGTGACGCGCACCGCCAAGCCTCTACAGACGGTGGCGGTTTTAAGCGAAGGTCGCGCGGCACTTGAACGGGCCAATGAGTCTTGGGGTTTGGCATTATCAGCCGATGAAATCGAGTATTTGGTTCAATCCTTTAAGGGTTTGAAGCGCGATCCGACCGATGTTGAACTCATCATGTTTGCGCAAGCCAACAGCGAGCATTGCCGCCACAAGATTTTCAATGCGCAGTGGGTGATTAATGGCCAAGAGCTGCCACAAACACTGTTTGAAATGATTCGTCAAACGCACGCCAAGCAGCCTCACGGCACGGTGGTGGCTTATTCTGATAACGCAGCCATCATGAAGGGTGGCCCAGCGGTGCGTTTTGAGCCGGTCTCGATGGATTCGTCAGTCGAGGGGCCACCCGCCTTTGTCTACGGTCGTCGTGATGCGATTGCCCATACCTTGATGAAGGTTGAAACCCACAATCATCCGACGGCGATTGCGCCGTTTGAGGGGGCCTCTACGGGCGCGGGCGGTGAGATTCGCGATGAAGGGGCAACAGGTAGAGGCTCAAAACCCAAAGCCGGATTGACCGGGTTCACCGTTTCACATTTGCGCTTTGATGACGCCATTGCTCCTTGGGAGGCCGATCATCATGGCGCGCCGGATCGGATCGCCACACCACTGTCGATCATGATTGAAGGGCCTTTGGGTGGGGCGGCTTTTAACAATGAGTTTGGACGGCCCAATTTGTTGGGCTATTTCCGAAGTTTTGAGCAAAGCGCGGGTGGCCTGCGTTGGGGTTATCACAAGCCCATCATGATTGCCGGTGGCTTGGGCACGATTGATGATGGTTTGACGCACAAAGACCCCTTACCGCCTGGGTGTCTTCTGATTCAACTCGGCGGGCCAGGTTTGCGCATCGGCATGGGCGGCAGTGCCGCTTCGAGCATGGGTGTTGGGACCAATCAAGCGGATCTGGATTTTGATTCGGTGCAGCGTGGCAACCCAGAGATGGAACGCCGTGCGCAAGAGGTTATTGATCGGTGCTGGCAGTTGGCACAAGACAATCCCATTGTGGCGATTCACGATGTGGGTGCCGGTGGCTTATCGAATGCTTTTCCGGAATTGGTCAACGATGCCGGTCGCGGGGCGATATTTGATTTGAAGCGTGTGCCAGTGGAAGAGTCGGGCTTGTCGCCAGCAGAGATCTGGACCAATGAAAGCCAAGAACGCTATGTGCTGGCGATCATGCCGGCTGACTTGCCACGCTTTAAAGCACTGGCTGAGCGCGAACGATGCCCGTTTGCGGTGGTGGGTGAGGCCACTGAAGCGCGTCAGCTCAAAGTCATCGATGCGGATCGTCCAACGCCGGTTGATGTGCCCATGTCGGTCATTCTTGGCAAACCACCGCGCATGACGCGTGACGTGACGCGTTTGCCAGGCGTCAGTGAATTGATGGACTTAACCGTCTTAACGCTCGATGAAGCCGTTGACCGCGTGTTACGACACCCCACCGTGGCCAACAAAACCTTCCTCATTACGATCGGTGACCGAACGGTCGGCGGGCTTTCAAGCCGCGATCAAATGGTCGGCCCATGGCAAGTGCCTGTGGCCGATTGTGCCGTGACCCTGAGAGATCACGATGGTGACGTGGGTGAAGTGATGGCCATGGGTGAACGAACGCCTTTGGCGATGTTTGACGGCCCAGCCTCGGCGCGCATGGCCGTGACCGAGGCGCTGACTAACTTAGTCGCTGCCGATGTGGCCTGTATTGAGGATATTAAGCTATCTGCCAATTGGATGGCCGCTTGTGGTTCGCCGGGTCAGGATGCAGTGCTGTACGACACAGTGAGTGCGGTCAGTGAGTTCTGTCAGTCGGTGGGGTTGTCTATACCAGTCGGCAAAGATTCGTTGTCTATGCGCACGCGTTGGGAGCCCACTGAAAGCGACGAACCAAGCCGAGAAGTCATTTCGCCGGTTTCACTGATTGTGACGGCATTTGCACCTGTCACAGATGTCAAGAAGACACTCACGCCCGCCCTACGCACAGACGTTGGGCCGAGCACTTTGATCCTGGTGGATCTGGGTCAAGGGCGCAAGCGCATGGGTGGTTCAATCCTGGCTCAAGTGGCTGGTCAAGTTGGTGAGACGGTTCCAGATGTTACTGATGGCGAATTGTTGCGTACATTTTTTGTAACCATGCGCGCTTTGGCCGATTCTGGCGTTGTCTTGGCGTACCACGACAGGTCTGACGGTGGGTTGTTTACCACGGTCTGCGAAATGGCCTTTGCGGGTCACTGTGGTGTGTCAATCAACATTGATTTACTGACCATTGATCCGTATGCTGAAGATTGGGGCGCTTACAACATCAAACCATCGCAAGTCGCGGTGCAGCGCGATGAGTTAACGTTAAAAGCACTCTTCTGTGAAGAAGCCGGCGCTGTGATTCAGGTGCCGTCAGCCGAACGTGATGCGGTCATGCAAGTGCTAAGAGGCGCGGGACTATCCAAGCACGCCAATGTGATTGGCATGGTCAATACTCGCGATGAGGTTGAAGTCTATCGTGATGCCAAGCGTATCTGGGGGCGTCCCCGTGCCGTGCTCGGTAAGGCATGGTCTGAAGTCAGCATGCGCATCGCCAGCCGTCGCGACAATCCCATTTGCGCCCAAGCTGAATGGGATTCGTGGGACGACGTCGCAGATCCGGGTTTGTCAGCGGTGGTGGCATTTGATCCGCAAGATGACATTGCCGCCCCATTTGTATCCACTGGTGCGCGACCCAAGGTAGCGGTTTTGCGAGAACAGGGGTGCAACAGCCAGATAGAGATGGCTTGGGCGTTTGATCAGGCTGGGTTTGAGGCATACGACGTGCACATGTCTGATTTGCTAACTGGTCGGGTTCGCTTAGATAACTTTAAGGGTTTGGTGGCCGTTGGTGGCTTTAGTTATGGCGATGTGCTGGGCGCTGGCGAAGGCTGGGCTCGCAGCATTCTCTTTAATGAGGCCTTGTCGACGATGTTTGGTGCGTACTTTGCGCGGCCCGATACCTTTGGTCTAGGGGTGTGTAATGGTTGCCAGATGTTGGCCGCCTTGGCCCCCATGATTCCCGGGGCCGAGCATTGGCCGCGGTTTACGCGCAATCAGTCTGAGAAGTACGAGGCGCGCTTGTCGTTGGTTGAAGTATTGCCGTCGCCGTCAATCTTTTTGTCTGGCATGGCGGGTTCGCGTTTGCCGGTGGCAGTGGCCCATGGTGAGGGTTTTGCGGATTTTAGGCGGCAGGGTGACGCGAGTAAGGTTCTGCGTGCCATGCGATTTGTCGATCATCACGGTCAAGCCACTGAGGCGTATCCGTTTAATCCCAATGGCAGTCCGGACGGTTTAACCGCGGTGACGACGGTTGATGGGCGTTTTACCGCGTTGATGCCGCACCCTGAGCGGGTGACGCGTAATGTGATGCTGTCTTGGCATCCCAGCGTCTGGGGTGAGAAAGACAGTGGTGGGTCGGACTCACCTTGGATGCGGTTTTTTAGGCAAGCACGGGTTGCCGTGGGTTAGCGCTTTTTATGTACACAGTTACCTCGAGGTGATGTCGCGCTGAAAAACTTCTTTGTAAGTGAATCTGTCTGCGGGATAGGTGTTCTCAGCTTGCTCGATGAGATCACCGCGCTCGTCGTAATAGCGCCGACAAACCCAAAGCCCAGGCGCACGGGGCTTTGTTTTGAGTCGCTGAGCCATTCCTGTGCTCAATGTCAGGGCGCTGATTTCTTGCTCGACCCGTTTGATTTTGAAGCCGAACGCTTCTTCAATAACGGCGTAAATGGGGCGTTGGGTGTGCATCTGAATGCCACTGACCGAGCGAAATCTTGGCGCAATATATACGGCGGTGTGGCAGATGGGTAAATTGGCGTTGCTGGCGAATCGCAGCCCTTCAATTTGCAGCCATGTCTCTCGCGTTGAAACCTGTAGCCGTTGAGCCAAGCTCTCGGTGAGCCCAAGAATTTCTTGCCTGTCGATGACCAAGGTCGTCTGATCTGCGTATTGTTGCAAGTCTTCTAGGCCGGACATCGTTTGCGTATAGCGAATACTCACTGGGGCCGCTTGTACGCGGCTACCGACACCCGCTTGGCGAGTGATGACACCTTGTTGAACAAGTAGCTTGATTGCTTCGCGAACCGTGAACCGAGAAACGCCGAATTGATCACAGAGCTCAAACTCTGTGGGCAACAGTGCCCCAACGGGATAGCGACCTGACTCAATTTCTTGCATCAGCGTGGTTGCCAATTGCACGTAGCGTGGTTTGGGTCTCAGTGAGGCGGATAGCGAAGAAGCACTCATAAAACGTGACTCTCGCGCAGAGTTCGAATTTGCTCATCGGTCAACCCCGCCTGTTTTAGCAGACGCTCAGTGTGCTCCCCAAGTGCTGGTGCCGCTTTCAATGGCGGTGTTTCACCTGGACATCGAATGGGTGAGGCGAGCCCTTTGATCGACGTGCCGTCAGGCATTTTTGCATCGACCACGCCGTTGCGTGAAGAGACAAAGGGGTTTTCGAGTGCTTGCGCGACATCATAGACTGGCGAGGCTGGAACGGATCCTTCAAATTTCTTCATCCAGTTGCCGGTGGTGTCCGTGACAAACACAGCCTCGATTTCCTGATTGAACTGCGTCTTGTTGGCAAGGCGGTCTTTGAACGTTTTGAATTCAGCGCGATCAGCCCACTCGGGGTGCCCCATTTTTTGAGCCATGATGGGCCAGAATTTCTCTTTGTTGCACATGACAAAGATCCAACCATCACTGGTTTGGTAAAGCTGGCTGGGTACCAGAGAGGGATGAGCAGATCTCGCCGCGCGACCTGTTCTGTGCTCACCGTTTAGATACCAAGTCGCGAGATAGGCTAAGTTGTGCATTGCCACGTCAAATAAGCTGACATCAATGTCGCGACCTTGGCCGCTTTGACGTGCGCCCAGCACAGCTGACACCAAAGCCAGCGCTGCAGTTGTTCCCGTCATCAAGTCAATCATCGAAAGCCCGAATCGTGCAGGGGGGCCGTCGGGCTCTCCGGTTAATGAAAGGTATCCAGCTTCAGCCTGCATGAGGTAGTCATAACCGGGCCAGTTCGCGCGTTGGCCTTCACGGCCATAGGCTGATAGATGGGCGCAAACAATGTCGGGACGAATGTGTTTGAGCCTGTCGTAGGTCACGCCGAGCTTGCTCGGTAGGTCACCTCGCAAATTGTTAAAGACTGCGTCGGCAGTTTTGGTTAAGGCGTGCAGTGCAGCCTGCCCATCGGGATGCTTTAGGTCCAAACGGATGCTTTTTTTATTGCGATTAAAGGCTTGATAAAAATGACTGTTTTGTGGCCCAAAAAAATGAGGTCCCACATGACGACCCACATCACCATCGTCATACGGGTTTTCTATTTTGATGACTTCTGCACCCAAGTCAGCCAAGTGCTGGGTGCCAAACGGGCCCGCACCATATTGCTCAATGGCGATAATGCGCAAACCCGCCAATGGCATGGTCATGCAGGGTGCCTTTCGATCAATTGCTTGGCAATGATGATGCGCTGCATTTCATTGGTGCCCTCGCCAATGACAAGCAATGGGGCATCGCGGTAAAGCCGCTCCACAATGTATTCCTTTGAGTAACCATAACCACCGTGAATGCGCATGGCCTCTAGGCTGTTTTCCACGGCTGCTTCTGTTGCAAACAGTTTTGCCATGCCCGCCTCCATATCGCAACGCAGTCCGCCGTCATAAGCTTGTGCTGCCGTGATGGTCAACAGTCTGGCGGCTTCAGTGCGAGTGGCCATATCACCTAACTTAAGCTGAATAGCCTGGTGTTCGCAGATGGGTTTGCCAAAGGTTTTGCGAGTTTGTGAATAACTAACCGACTCATCTAAGGCGGCTTGCGCCAACCCCACGCCACGCGCTGCCACATTGATGCGGCCAAGCTCGAGGCCACTGAGGATCATTTGCAAGCCTTTGCCTTCCATGCCGCCGATGAGACGGTCTTTGGCGACTTTGTAATCATTAAAAACCAATTCTGCAGAATCAATCCCTTTGTAGCCTAGCTTTTCCAGTTTGCGACTGACAGAGAAACCCTCGCCTTTCTGCGCGATCAGTAAGCTCATGCCGAGGTGCCTTGGGCTGGTTGTGGAGTCGGTCTTAACCAGCAAGGCAAAGCAGTTGCCTTCAATGCCGTTACTGATCCACATTTTTGTGCCGTTCACAACATAATGGTCACCAGCGAGTTTGGCGCCTGTGCGAATGGCTTGCAGGTCGGTGCCGCAATCGGGCTCCGTGAGGGCAATGCCGCCGCGTAATTCACCAGTTGCAAACTTGGGTAACCAATATGCCTTTTGATCATCAGTTCCATTGCGTTGTAGACACATGGCCATGATCAAATGTGAATTGATGATGCCTGCGACAGACATCCACACGGTTGAGATACGCTCAATGATCTTTGCGTAAGTGATGGTGGACAGCCCCAAGCCACCATATTCTGGTGCAATCAAGCATCCAAACAAGCCCATTTCCTTCATCTTCTCAACGATTTCTGTCGGATAGATATCGTCGTGCTCCAGTCTTTGGGCGTGTGGTTTTACTTCTTGAGCCAAAAATCGTTCTACGCTGTCCAGTATCAGGCTTTCTTGATTGTCATCTTGCTGCACGGTTGTCATCCTTTGAGTCTATGGGGTCAATGTTTCAATGCCAGTTATTGGCCAAGCGCACGGGCCAGTGAATGGGCTGAGTCACTCTCCATCGTTAGCACAGCTTGCTCGATGGCGGTCACCCGGTCTTGGCTGAGTTGTCTGGCGGCATTGGCGCGAAATTTTTGGGTGATATCGAAGGCAGTCAGCGGGCGATCGACGGCGCCACGGTTTACCGCTTCACGCTCGCGCAGTACGTCGCCATTTTTGAGTGTGACAATCACCTCACCGTCAAAGTACTTGGGAAAGGCGCTGTTTGGGTCTGCCTGATAGAATGTGCGAGCGGCAAGGGCGAGGACTTGCGGATCGTGCAAAGCAGGCGCTTCGATGTCTTCTAGGGTTAAGCGTCCTTTGAGCAACCCGGTGCCAACAAGGAAAGGGACGCTGAATTGGGCCTCATACGCGTTCTGTGGTTTTCGTTTTTGAGCTTCAGGCTCGCAAACTGTTTTGATGACCTCTGCAGGCACCAAGACATCGACGCGATCAATTTGTTCGAGCGGGATGCCTTTTTGATGGATTCGAATCGCGGCATCAATCGCCGCGTGCGTGAAGTGACAAGCGGGCAGGGGTTTGACAGAAACATGGCTGACTTCCCAGACACGCCCCAAGTCTGCCGTGGCTAGGCTCAAGTCAAAGTCTTGACCCGGTGGCAGGTGGCTTCGATAGAGCCCAAAGCGGCCTTCGAAGGTCAGTTTGGTGCCCACATAGCCATGTTTGGCCAGTGTGGCTGCCGTCACGCCACTGACTCCGGCCCAGCCGGGATGCATGCGTTTGTTCCAGGCGCCATCATTTAAAAATTCAAGCGTGCCTGAGCCCATCGAGAGCGTCAAGCCGAGTGCGTCTACATACTGTGATTCGGTTAACCCCAGCAGGTATCCCGTGGCAACAGCGCAACCAAACGCACCGATCAGTCCCGTTGGATGAAAACCCACTTGGTGAAAGCCACCCTTTGCAACAGCACCGAGCCGGGTGGCCACTTCAACACCCAAAACATAGGCAGAAACGAGTTCTTCGCCGCTGCGATTGTGTTTGGCCGCGACGGCAAGAACGGTGGGTAAGACCGATGCTGTGGCGTGAATGACGCCTTTTGAGTGCGTGTCATCAAAATCCAGTCCGTGCACCAAAATCCCGTTCATCAAAATGGCATTGCGCGTGTCTAGGCGATCTTTGGATCCAATCACAATGGATTGGCCGCCTTCGTTAAGTTCGCCGATGGCGGCCATGGCTTTGTCAGCGAAGTCATAGCCGTGTGATGCAAAAGCAATGCCCAGCGCGTCTAGCATCAGCAGCCTGGCGCGTTCGCGCACTGACGATGGGATGGACTGTGGTTTGAACTGAGCAGCAAAGGCGGCGAGCTCTTCAGAGATTGATGCCGTGGCTAACAGTGACTGATCCAAGTCGTTTTTCATGTCTCACTCCGATGCAGGTGCGTCTGTTGAGTTGGCGAGGTTACTTGTTGTCAGCAATGTCGCTGACAATGTCACCGACACCATGTCCCCGTTTGGGTACGAGGGCTGATCGCACAAAGTTGATGACCTCTGTGCCATCTTGATTAAAGCCGCGAGTGCGAACGGTCACGATGCCTTGCGTCGGGCGGCTTTTTGATTCTCGGACCTCGAGGACTTCAGACTCAGCATAGAGCGTGTCACCCGGGTGCACAGGGGCGGTTAGATTGATTTCTTTCCATCCCAGGTTGGCAATGGCTTTGGCACTCACGTCGTTGACGGTCATTCCCACCACGACAGCCAATGTGAACGCACTGTTGACCAAAGGCTGACCAAACTCACTGTCCTTGGCGAAATGACTGTCGCAATGCATGGGGTGCGTGTTCATGGTCAGCAACGAGAAGTGGATGTTGTCGACCTCGGTGATTGTGCGTCCGGGTCTGTGTTCGTAAGTCGCACCGAGCTCGAAGTCCTCGAGATACCTGCCGTAGCTGGTGCGGTATCGGTTTGAGCCAACTGTTAGGATTTCCATGTCAGGGTTCCTTGAGCGTGTCTTGTTCAACAGCAACAGTAAATACAGCTGTTTCAAATGATTTAATGAGTTTATCAGATTGTCCGGACAAACTTTCATAATAAAACCTAAATAATTCAGTGATGGGTATCCAACGCCATGTTGATTTCATCGGGTGGTCGCAGCAGTGTGGCGCTCTAAAAGTTGGCGTCTTGACGTCATGTCAGTCCCCAAATGGCCAGATCAAACAGACCCTATGTGGTTAAGGGTAAGCTCGCATCCCGTATAATTTATCTTTGCGCCCGGAGCTTTTGATGCGTTTATCCCAAACCGCGCTCACCTTTGACGATGTTCTATTGGTGCCCGCTTACTCGCAAGTGTTGCCTCGCGACACGAATTTGACGACTCAACTAACTCGATCTATTTCGTTGAACATTCCGCTGGTTTCAGCGGCGATGGACACCGTGACCGAAGCCCATCTGGCCATCGCCATGGCGCAAGAGGGTGGGATTGGCATTATTCACAAGAATTTAACGGCCGATGAGCAGGCGCGTGAAGTCGCTCGCGTCAAACGCCATGAATTCGGCATTGTGATTGACCCGGTGACGGTCACCCCATCGATGCGGGTGCGAGATGCCATCATGCTGCAAAAGCAGCATGGCATCTCGGGTTTGCCGGTGGTTGAAGGCGGCAAGGTAGTGGGTATTGTGACCAACCGTGATCTGCGGTTTGAAGAACGGCTTGATGAGCCACTTCGCACAATCATGACGCCACAAGATAGATTGATCACCATGCCTGAAGGGGCAACGCTTGATCAAGCCCAGTCGCTGATGCATAAGCACCGTTTAGAGCGTGTGCTGATTGTGAATGCGGCGTTTGAGTTGTGTGGTTTGGCGACAGTTAAAGACATTGTTAAGAACACTGAGCACCCCATGGCGTGTAAAGACAGTCAAGGGCAGTTGCGCGTGGGTGCGGCGGTCGGCGTTGGGCCAGGAACGGAAGAGCGCGTTGAAAAACTGGTGCAAGCTGGCGTTGATGTCATTATTGTTGACACGGCTCATGGGCACTCGGCTGGTGTGATCGAGCGCGTGCGGTGGATCAAAGACAACTACGACAAGGTGCAAGTGATTGGTGGCAACATTGCCACTGCTCAGGCGGCTCTTGCTCTGGTTGAAGCCGGCGCTGATGGGGTTAAAGTCGGTATTGGTCCAGGCTCAATTTGCACGACACGTATTGTGGCCGGTGTTGGTGTGCCGCAGATCACAGCGATCTCAGACGTTTCCAAGGCGCTTGAAGGCACGGGTATCCCGCTGATTGCGGATGGCGGTGTTCGATTCTCTGGCGATGTGGCCAAGGCGATTGCTGCGGGTGCGTCTTCGGTGATGATGGGCGGCATGTTTGCCGGCACTGAAGAGTCACCGGGTGAGGTGATTTTGTTTCAAGGCCGCTCGTATAAGTCTTATCGTGGCATGGGTAGTTTGGGTGCGATGGCTGATGGCTCAGCCGATCGTTATTTCCAAGATGCGTCGAACAACACGGACAAGTACGTGCCAGAAGGCATTGAGGGCAGGGTGCCTTACAAGGGCAGTGTGCTGGCGATCATTTATCAGTTGGTGGGTGGTTTGCGTGCCTCAATGGGTTACTGCGGTTGTGCGTCTATTGAAGAGATGCGCACCAAGCCGCAGTTTGTGCAAATCACGGCTGCTGGTATCCGTGAGTCGCATGTCCATGATGTCCAAATCACCAAAGAAGCACCGAACTATCGCGCCGACTAGGGCCAAATGGTTTTGTTGGCAGCACCATTTTTTTTGTGTTTATTTTTTTACGCCTTCTTTTTGAGCAAAGACCATGCATGAACGAATTCTGATTTTGGACTACGGTTCACAGGTGACGCAGTTGATTGCCCGCCGGGTGCGCGAAGCGGGGGTTTATTGCGAGTTGCACGCTGGTGATCCGAGCCACATCACGGAAGACTTTTTGCAGGAACAAAAATCGTTAGGCCTAAAAGGCATCATTTTGTCGGGTAGTCATTTGTCGGCTTATGACGCCGGTGCCCCAAAAGTCCCGCATGCGGTATTTGAGCAGGGCTTGCCGGTTTTGGGTATTTGTTATGGCATGCAGGCGATGGCGCAGCAGCTTGGGGGCAAGGTGACGGCTGCCGCTCACCGCGAGTTTGGCTATGCTGAGGTGCGTGCACAGGGCCACACCAAGTTGTTGGCTGATATTCAAGATTTTGTGACCAAGCAAGGTCATGGGATGTTGAAGGTTTGGATGAGCCATGGTGACCAAGTCACCAAAATCCCGGATCGCTTTGTGGTGATGGCTTCAACGCCATCGTGCCCGATTGCGGGTATGGCGGACGAG
>CAWUWI010000052.1:0-29954 GCA_963926245.1 uncultured Burkholderiaceae bacterium
TCAAAATAAAGGCGCGCAACTCTTTGGCCACTTGCCCTAATTTAGACCGATCCATTGACCGCAAATCAGCGGGTGCATTTATCTGCTCTAAAATACCGTAAGACATTCTTATCTATTCCTCAGTGCTCTCTTTGCACCACATAACTTGCCAGATCTGCCAAATGGCGACCGCTGTCGCCGAAAGACTTGACCGCATCGCGAGCCAAACCCTCTAACTCTGTAGCCAAGGCTTGCGCTTTTTCCAGCCCCAACAAAGTAACGTAGGTTGCTTTGGACTGTTCTTGATCCTTGCCTGCTGTTTTACCTAGCTTTTCAGTAGACGCTGTTGCATCGAGCACATCGTCCACCACCTGAAATGCCAAACCAAGAGAGTCAGCATAACGCCTTAGTGCCTCGCGGCGTTTAGAGTCTGCACCAGCAACAATGGCTCCCAACTGAACACTGGCCCCCAGCAGGGCCCCCGTTTTTTTGCTGTGCATCGCCGCAAGATCTGTTTCGTTGAGCCGAACACCGGTGCTCAACAAGTCAATAGCCTGCCCACCAGCCATGCCTTTGCTGCCAATGGCGCGAGCCAGTAATTGAGTCGCCTGAACCGTCAAAGCGGGGGCAATGGGCATCACAGACATCCACTCAAATGCCAGCGGTTGCATAGCATCGCCAGCCAACAGTGCCATTGCTTCACCAAATTGAATGTGGGTCGCCGCTCGGCCACGACGCATGTCATCATCGTCCATGCATGGCAAGTCATCGTGAATCAATGAGTAAGCATGAATGAGCTCGACCGCAGAAGCCGCGAGATCCAAAGCGCGATCCAAGACCACATCAGGTGCGGGATGACACGCCCTGGCTGCAGCAAAAAGCAGACAGGCCCTAACTCGCTTGCCACCGCCAAGTGCCGCCCACCGCATTGCCTCGTGAAGACGGCCAGGCTCATCTTCACCTGTTGGCAACAGATAAGCCAGCTTGTTATCCACGCGGCTCGCTTGGTCACTTAGCCAACGCTGAAAAATCAATTGGCGCTCTGATCTCTTCATTGCGATGCAGCGTCTTTATCAGGCTCGCCGCCAAGATCAAAGGGCTTTAGCAACTCGTCTGACAGCACCTGAACTTTTTGTTCTGCCCGCGCCAAACGATCTTGACAGATACGGGTCAGTGCCACACCGCGTTGGTAGGCACCCAAGGATGCCTCTAGAGACATATCCCCCCGTTCCATTTGCGCCACAATTTCCTCGAGCTGCGCCATGGCTGCTTCGAAATCCTGTGGCAGGTCATCCGGCTCTAAATCCGATTTTTTTTTGCTTGCCACCAACGCGAACTCCATGAACTGTTGTTAACAACTAATTGACCTATTGTAGTAGAAAGACTTGGGGTAAGAACTGGCTAGCTGGTTGGTTGCGGTACAATTTAGAAAGATGATCGGAAGCTCCGATTTTTCTTCGCGCCAGATGAGATTCCTAGCTGGCTTTTTTTATACCCGCGGAGGGAATGATGGCCGACAGGGGTCAGACAGCGCACGTATCACCCGCTTTTACGCAACTTTCACCCAGACAGTATTTCGATCTAGAAATACTCACGATTGAAAAAAACCTCATCTTTGGACAGTCTTGTCAATACGTGGGACACGAAAAAGGTGTTCCCAACAGTGGTGATTGGCGTACCTTGCCCCAAGAAGGCAATGGCCGTGTGCTGGTTAACGGCAATAACGGCGTAGAGTTGTTGTCCAATGTTTGCCGGCACCGTCAATCGATCATGCTGGGCGGCGTGACAGGTAACGTCGGCGGCTCAGCCAATTTGGCTGGAAACCTCCAAGCGACCAATGGCAATATTGTCTGCCCCTTGCACCGTTGGACCTACACCGACCAAGGCGAGCTGCTCGGCGCACCTCACTTTCCTGAAAAACCATGTATGAATCTGCAGCGCTATCCATTACAGCGCTGCAATGGCCTGTTGTTCGAGGGCCCTCGCGACCCTTTGCGTGACCTTGGAAGCCTTTTTAAACGTCCTGAATTTGATTTTTCAAACTATGTGCTCGACCACGTAGAAGTACATCCCTGCCAATACAACTGGAAAACCTTCATTGAAGTCTATTTGGAGGACTACCACGTCGAGCCATTCCATCCTGGCTTGGGTCAGTTTGTGACCTGCGATGACCTTGAGTGGGAGTTTGCGCCATTTCACAGTGTGCAGCGTGTCGGGGTTCATAAGGCCTTGTCTCAACCTGGCACTGACGCTTACCGCGTGTGGCATGATAAGTTGATGTCTTTTCGCCAAGGACAAGCGCCCGACTTCGGTGCCATTTGGGTCACATACTACCCGACTCACATGATTGAGCTTTATCCTCACGTTCTTGTTCTCTCAACCCTTCACCCTATCTCGCCACAAGAGACGGTTAATGTTGTTGAGTTTTACTATCCAGAGGAAATTGCATCTTTTGAGCGCGAGTTTGTGCAAGCGCAACAAGCCGCTTACATGGAAACGGCCGTTGAAGATGATGAAATCGCTGAACGTATGGACGCAGGCCGCAAAGCGCTATACGAGCGCGGTGATATCGAAGTTGGTCCCTACCAGTCACCCATGGAAAATGGCATGCAACATTTCCATGAGTGGTATCAAGGCCTGATCAACCAATCACAACCCTGAGCTAACAGCGCAAAAGTCCAAGAGATGTTGGGGTTGCTAGGCTAATGTTCAACCGCAACAAAACTCTCCAAAATCAGATTAAAAAAACTGAACCTGATGGTCTTTTTCTCGTCTAAGATTTGACCGTGTCTTTATAAAATAACTTCAAAGCGAAACAGACAACACCATGAAGAGAACCATGCTTTTTCTGGCCACTAACTTGGCCATTCTGATTGTTCTAGGGGTAATCTTAAACATCACTGGCGCCAACCGATTTTTAACACCTCAGGGCTTAGACATACAAACGCTGCTGGTTTTCTCAGCCATTATCGGCTTCGGCGGTGCTTTCCTGTCGTTACTTATAAGCAAATGGGTTGCCAAATTTACGACCAAGGCCCGTGTTATCGACCCCACAGCACCCGGTAATGCTCGCGAAGCTTGGCTGGTGCAGACCGTGCATCAATTTGCTGACCGCGCCGAAATTGGACGTCCTGAAGTAGCCATCTATGACGGCCCACCGAATGCATTTGCGACGGGTGCTTTCAAAAACAATGCACTAGTGGCCGTTTCTACGGGGCTTCTTGAAAGCATGACAGAAGAGGAAGTCGCCGCCGTTTTGGGGCATGAGGTCGCCCACATCGCCAATGGCGACATGGTGACGTTGACACTCATCCAAGGTGTTTTGAACACATTTGTCGTTTTTTTCGCCCGTATCGTTGGCTACTTTGTAGACCGTGTGATTCTAAAGAATGACCGTGGTTTGGGTATCGGCTATTTTGCTGCAGTGATTATTTCGGAAATTATCTTCGGCATTCTAGCCAGTATCATTGTGGCTTGGTTTTCGCGCCAGCGTGAGTTTAGGGCTGACGCTGGATCGGCAAAGCTGATGCAAGCCCGAGAGCCAATGATTAGGGCCTTGGCTCGTTTGGGTAACTTGTCTCCTGGTGAACTTCCAAAAAGTTTCGAGGCCTCAGGCATCAGTGGTGGTAAAGGGATTGGTGCACTTTTTGCAACGCACCCACCAATTGAGCAAAGAATTGCTGCGCTGAAATCGATGTGATGAAAAAAAGGTCGCCAATGGCGACCTTTTTTATTAACCAGGCTTCATGTTGGATCGCAACCAAGCCAAACATCTAACCCAAGCATCTTGGGCTGCCTTCGGATCGTACATGGGTCGGTAATCAGCAAAAAAACCATGGTCAGCGCCCTCGTAGATCCTGACCTTGCTGTGCTGGGCATGCTCATTGCCTAGGGCAAGGGCTTTTTGCATAGCTCTCACATGTGCCACCGGTATACCAGCGTCCTTTTCACCATAAAGCCCCAGTACAGGCGCTTTTAGCGTCGCCGCTACATCAAGGGGATGGCGATTATGGATTGGGCCGTGACCCGCTGTCAGGCGCCCATACCAAGCCACTGCCGCTTTCACCATGGGTTGGTGCTCGGCATAGAGCCAGGTCACTCTACCTCCCCAACAAAACCCAGTAACGCAAACTTGAGCCAAATTCCCGCCATGCAGTCCAGCCCATACCAGGCAAGCATCCAAGTCTTCAAGCACTTGTTCGTCGGGCACTTGGCTCACGATTTGCGAAACGATATCGCTCACTACGCTCAAGGCGGCTGGGTCCCCTTGCCGAAAATACAATTCCGGTGCAATTGCCAAAAAGCCCTCATGCGCAAAACGACGGCACACGTCTTGAATGTGCTCATGAACACCGAATATCTCCTGAATCACCAAAACCACCGGCAAACGGCCGGGTTGCTCTGGCATCGCATAGTAAGCCGGCATAGTGTCGGTGTGAACCGGCACTTGAATCATTCCTGCCCTGAGTCCATTGACCGGCGTTTTGATGGGGTTTTTTGCTTTTTCAGTCATCTCTTACTCCTTGAAGTTTCTTATGACAACGCGCCTTTAATGCGCTTGCTCCCAATTGCTACCCTGACCGACTTCGGCAAGCAGAGGCACGCTCAGCTTAGCCACCTGACACATTAACCTTGGTAAATTATCGCAAACAAGCGCGAGCTCATCACTCACCACGTCGAGAACCAATTCGTCGTGTACTTGCATGATCAGACGACTTTGCAGTTTTTCGGTTTCTACCCAACGTTGCGTGGCCACCATGGCCATCTTAATCAGGTCAGCCGCAGTGCCCTGCATCGGGGCATTGATAGCAGCCCGCTCAGCGCCCGCTCGTCGAGCACCGGCTGCATTGATATCGGTGAGCCAAAGCCTGCGACCAAAAACCGTTTGCACAAATCCCTGCTCATGCGCCAAAGCCTTTGTGGATGCCATGTACTCAGCAACACCTGGGTAACGCGCAAAATAGCGGTCAATGTAGGATTGCGCCGCGTCACGGGTTATACCCAAGTTCCCTGCCAGTCCGTGCGCACCCATGCCATATATCAAACCAAAATTAATGGTTTTGGCCATACGGCGCTGATCCGCGTTGACTTGGTCCACGTTTACCCCAAACACCTCAGCGGCGGTGGCTTTATGAATATCCTCGCCTTGTGCAAAAGCTTTGAGTAGACCGTCATCGGCTGACACGTGCGCCATTACACGCAACTCAATTTGCGAGTAATCGGCAGACACAATCTGACCACCTGCTTGTCGAGGAATAAAAGCTTTTCTGACACGCCGACCCTCTTCTGTTCGAATGGGAATATTCTGTAAGTTAGGCTCCGATGATGACAAACGCCCTGTGATAACAGCAGCTTGGGCGTAATGCGTGTGCACCCGGCCCGTTGCCAGGTTAATCATTTTGGGTAACTTGTCGGTGTAGGTTGATTTTAGTTTCGCGAGTCCACGGTACTGGAGCAACACCTGAGGTAACGGGTAATCCTGAGCAAGCTTACTTAAGACCTCTTCATCAGTCGATGGGGCTCCACTGGCCGTTTTACGCACTACCGGTAGCTGCATTTGATTAAAAAGAATTTCGCCAAGCTGTTTGGGTGAATTCAAATTAAACGGTTGCCCAGCCATTTCATAGGCACGCTTTTCAATTTCCAAGAGCTTTTCCCCAATTTCGTGGCTCTGGGACTGCAGCTCTTGCGGATCAATTCGAACACCTTCACGCTCGATCACAAACAGCACTTCACTGACCGTCAGTTCGAGTTCGTAAATACGTTGTAATGCCTCATCGGCCTGCACCTGCGGGTAAAGCATGTGATGAAGGCGTACCGTGAAGTCGGCATCTTCACAAGCATAGTGACTAGCCTTATCGACAGCCACCTCATCGAACCCTATTTGGTGAGCACCTTTGCCACACAATTGTTCGTAGGACACGCCACGCTGACCTAGCCAACGGTGTGAGAGCTCAGCCAAGGCCACGCTGCGGTGCGACTCAAGCACATAGGCTTGCAGCATGGTGTCATGCGCGATCCCAGCCAAATGCAAGCCCTCATTGGCAAAAACGTGGGCATCGTACTTCGCATGATGCAGTATCTTGCTAGTCTTGCTGGACTCTAGCCACGGCGCAAACAAGGCAAGAACCTCAGCTTTGTTCAGTTGCACCACGGCTTCGGTGCCGCGGTGGGTCAAAGGGATGTAGCAAGCTTGGCCAGGGGCCACACAAAGTGAAAAACCCACGAGCCGAGCCTGCATGCCATCAAGCGATGTGGTTTCTGTGTCCAAAGCCACAAGATTGGCCTGTGTCACGCGATCGAGCCAGGTTTGCGCTTGCATCATGGTCAACACCGTCTCGTATGCCAAGTTCTCCACGGAGGCAGCAAGCACCGGCACTACCTCACCTGGCATCATCCCTGACGTGTCAGCGTTGTTATAGACCCTAGCGTCACCCTTGGGAATACGCTGCACATCGCCACTTAGTTCGCGCAACCATGTTCTAAATCCATAGCGCTCGTAGAGCTGCGTCAGTTTTTCAACATCCGCCAATTTGGGTACAAAATGCTCGATTTCGCGAGCCTCAGGCGGCAACTCACAGTCCAATTTAACGGTTAGCAAATGTCGCGTTAACTCGAACTGACCCATTGCTTCTTTGAGATTTACTCCCGCAACACCTTTGATTTCATCAACATGCGCAAGCAAGTTATCAACACTGTCATAAGCCTCTAACCATTTGACAGCAGTTTTTGGGCCCACCTTATTCACACCAGGAACGTTATCCACGGTGTCACCCACTAACATCAAGTAGTCAACGATGCGTTCCGGTGACACTCCAAATTTATTTTTTACACCCTGCGGATCAAGTTTTTCACCGTTCATCGTGTTAACCAATAGACAATTTGGCGTCACCAACTGCGCCAAATCTTTGTCGCCGGTTGATATAGTGGTTTGAAGCCCGTTTGCTTCCGCCAAGACCGATAAGGTGCCGATCACGTCATCAGCTTCAACGCCGGTGACACCAATAACCGACCAACCCAAAGCGGCAACAGCCTCATGAATCGGCTCAATTTGGGTTACCAAATCCTCAGGCATGGCGGCGCGATTGGCTTTATAGTCGGGGTACACGTCTTCCCGGAAGGTTTTGCCTTTTACGTCAAAGATGCAGACGGCATAATCAGGATGAAAATCCTGCATTATTTTGCGCATCATATTGATAACGCCGTAAATGGCACCCGTGGGTTCGCCCTGTGCGTTTCTTAAGTCAGGCATGGCGTGATAGGCGCGATAAAGATAACTTGAGCCATCAACCAGTAACAAGGTTTTTTTCATGAGTCAGAACCTAAAGTCTTCAACTGCTATTGAGCAGACACCCCAAATTATGTCAGAGATGGTGCTTGCGGCTGAAACCTTAGCTCATGTTGGCCCTGCTGTCAGTGTTTTTGGTAGCGCACGACTACCTGACGACTCACCTTACTGCAAACTTAGCCGCGAAATTGGTGTACGTCTTGCCAAGGCTGGATTCGCTGTCATCGCAGGCGGTGGCCCTGGCATCATGGGCGCCGCTAACATGGGCGCATTCGAATCTGGCGGCACCAGCATTGGATTAAACATCAAGCTGCCCGCCGAACAAAAAGATAACCCTTACCAGACCATAGACCTTCAGTTTGAGTACTTCTATTCACGAAAAGCCACTTTTTTCATGCACAGCACAGCCTACATCGCGCTGCCCGGTGGGTTCGGTACGTTAGATGAGTTATTTGAAGCTTTGACACTGATTCAAACCGGTAAAATTCCCGCAGGCCCAGTCATTTTGGTCGGTAGCGCGTTCTGGTCAGGACTGATTGACTGGTTAAACGCAGAAGTTCTTAAGCTAGGCATGATCACATCCTCACATATTGATTTGTTCATCGTTGAAGACGATCCGGCTCGGGTGGTCGAACGGGTCTTGGCTTACAAATACACGCATTTGAGCGAGTCAGTGAGGCCAAGCGCCTTGCCCCGCTATACTCAAAGTCAATAGCACCCGACGCTCAAAACAGCACCGAATCACAAGAAAAAATTCAAAACCAGACAAACCATTAAACAGATCAATCAAAGGAACCCAAGTGGATAAAGCAGTTTTCCCAGTCAAGCTCGATGACCCAACACTTTTGCATCATCAGTCTTACATTCAAGGCCAGTGGGTTGATGCCGATGATGGCCGCTATTTCCCAGTCGACAACCCTGCTGATGGGCGAACCATTGCGCACGTGGCCAACAACGGGCCTGCCGCCGCCTCGCGTGCCATACAAGCGGCTAATGCGGCATGGCCCGCGTGGCGTGCGTTAACAGCGAAGGCCCGAGCTGGCATTTTGCGCAAATGGTTCGATCTGATTGTTGCCAACACCGAAGATTTGGCTCGCATCATGACAGCCGAGCAAGGCAAACCGTTGGCTGAAGCACGCGGCGAAGTCGCATACGGCGCTTCGTTTGTCGAATGGTTTGCAGAGCAAAGTAAACGCATCATGGGCGATACAATCGATGCACCCATGCCAAACACTCGGATCTTGGTGCTTCGTGAGCCTATTGGTGTGTGTGCCGCCATCACACCGTGGAATTTTCCAATAGCCATGATTACACGCAAAATTGCGCCCGCCCTCGCAGCGGGTTGCACCGTCGTTTTAAAGCCAGCTGAACAAACGCCGCTATCTGCCTTAGCATTGGCTGAACTGGCGCAACGCGCGGGCATCCCTGCCGGCGTTATCAACATCATTACTGCCGATAGCGAGCAGTCTATTGCGGTTGGTAAAGTTCTTTGCGAAAGCCCAATCGTGCGCAAATTGACCTTCACGGGCTCAACACAGGTCGGCCGCATCCTCATGCAACAAAGCGCGCCCACGATTAAAAAGCTCTCACTCGAACTCGGCGGCAACGCGCCATTCATTATTTTTGATGATGCCGATATTGAAGCCGCGATTGAAGGCGCCATGGCATCGAAGTACCGCAATGCTGGCCAGACCTGCGTGTGCACCAACCGTTTCTACGCACACGCAAAAATCTATGACAAATTTGCGCAAAAATTGACCGAAGCCGTTAACGCTCGGCTCAAAGTGGGCGAAGGTTTTGAAGACGGCATCACCACGGGTCCCCTGATTGATGAGGCAGCCGTTAAAAAAGTTCAAGAGCACATTAACGATGCACTTGCAAAAGGTGCAAAGGTTCTTACCGGGGGCAAAGCGCATGCACGTGGCGGGCGCTTCTTCGAGCCTACCGTGATGATCAATGTGTCGAGCGATATGCTTTGCATGAGCGAAGAAACCTTTGGACCACTTGCCCCAATCGTTAAGTTTGACGACGACGCACAAGTCATCGCACAAGCCAACAACACCGAGTTTGGCCTTGCGGCTTATTTTTACAGCCGTGATATTGGACGGATTTTCCGGACAGCTGAAGCATTGGAATACGGTATTATCGGCGTGAATGCCGGCATCATTTCGAGCGAGGTTGGCCCTTTCGGTGGGGTGAAGCAATCGGGCCTAGGCCGAGAAGGTTCGGTTTACGGGATGGATGATTTTCTAGAAATGAAGTATGTCTGCTTGGGCGGCATCTAAGGTCCCATGAAAAAGGCCTAGCAAACATTTTGCTAGGCCTTTTTGAGACCGCCTGCATCAAAACTGATGCAGGCGGAAATTGCGGTGTGACCTATTAATTGCTTACTCGCGCGACATGCGTCGACGCTCATGCTCTTGCAAATAGCGCTTACGCAAGCGAATCGATTGCGGCGTCACTTCAACCAATTCATCTTCGTCAATGAACTCCACCGCGTACTCAAGTGTCATCCTGATAGGCGTGACAAGATCGATGTGTTCATCTTTCCCAGAAGAACGAACGTTGGTTAGCTTCTTCTCGCGGATGGGGTTAACCACCAAATCATTATCGCGCGAGTGAATGCCAATCACCATGCCTTCATACAAAGGCTCACCTGGACCCACAAACATACGACCGCGTTCTTGTAACTTCCAAAGCGCGTATGCCACAGCGTCACCGTTGTCTTGGCTAATCAATACACCGTTACGGCGCTCACCGATTGATCCTTCACGTATTGGTCCATAACTATCAAAAATGTGACTCATCAAACCAGTGCCGCGCGTCATGGTCAAAAACTCACCTTGAAACCCAATTAGCCCGCGCGCTGGAATGCGGTACTCGAGTCGTGTTCGGCCTCGCCCATCAGCTTGCATGTCTTGCAAATCACCCTTACGGCGGCCTAGTTCTTCCATCACCGCACCTTGGTGAGGATCTTCAACGTCGCAAGTCAACAATTCAAATGGCTCGCACTTTTGACCGTCGATTTCTTTATAAACCACACGTGGTCTTGAAACCGCTAGCTCAAAACCCTCACGCCGCATGTTCTCAAGCAGAATCGTCAGGTGCAATTCCCCACGACCTGCTACTTCAAACACAGTGTCATCGTCCGTTTCGCGAACACGTAAAGCAACGTTAGCTTTGAGTTCACGATCTAGACGATCTCTGATTTGACGACTCGTCACATACTTACCTTCACGGCCCGCCAAAGGCGAGGTGTTCACCATGAAGTTCATGGTTAGCGTAGGCTCGTCAATTCGCAGCATGGGTAGAGGATCAAGATGACCTGGATCCATCAATGTACATCCAATACCAATATCCTCAATGCCGTTAATCAACACAATGTCGCCGGCTTGCGCCTCTTCGACAATAACGCGTTCAAGGCCTTGAAACTTTGAGACTTGATTAATACGACCCTTGGCGACTGGGGTGTCGGGGCCGAACTGGAGAGCCACCTCCATACCAGCGCGTACACGACCACGGTTGATACGGCCAACACCGATCTTACCGACATAGCTGCTGTAATCCAGTGAAATGATCTGGAACTGCAAAGGCTCATCAGGATTATCTTCGCGCTGCGGCACTTGATTCAAAATCGCGTCGAACAACGTACGCATGTCACCATCGCGCACCGAAGGATCTAAACCGGAATAACCATCTAGCCCAGAAGCGTAAATGACGGGGAAGTCCAACTGCTCTTCAGTAGCACCTAGCTTATCGAACAAATCGAAAGTGGCATTAACGACGAAATCAGGACGGGCGCCTGGGCGATCGATTTTGTTGACGACAACGATGGGCTTTAAACCCAAAGCCAAAGCTTTGCGTGTCACAAATCGTGTTTGAGGCATTGGGCCTTCAACGGCGTCAACGAGCAACAAAACCCCATCAACCATCGAAAGCACCCGCTCAACCTCACCACCGAAATCGGCGTGGCCTGGCGTGTCGACAATATTAATGTGGGTGCCTTCGTACTGCACCGAACAGTTTTTGGCGAGAATCGTAATCCCTCTTTCTCGTTCGAGATCGTTAGAGTCCATGACTCTTTCGCTTAATTGCTGGTTGTCACGGAAGGTGCCGGACTGGCGCAATAGCTGATCAACCAGCGTTGTTTTTCCGTGGTCAACGTGAGCGATAATGGCAACATTGCGCAGGGCGCGTGACATGAAAATTTCCTCTTAAATAAACTACAGATGAGACGGCTCATTAGCCGACCCTTTGATAAATATTTGCGCCAAATCCGCTGGCAACTCGCTCAGCGGCCTAATGACTGTTAATGGCGTTGACAATTCAGCGATTTGTTCAAGCGTGAAAGCATCTTTGATATCGAAGTAGCCAACCCTGTCGCGCCGAAGCGCCACCAGATGGGCACCCACACCCAATGCACGTCCGATATCCTGCGCCAGAGTACGAATGTAAGTGCCTTTACTGCAACTAACCTTAATCGATGCTGTTTGGCCCTCGCAAGACAACACATCCAATTCATGAATCGTGACCTCCCTGGGTGGTCGCTCTATCGTCACCCCTTCACGAGCATACGCATAGAGTGGCCGACCTTTATGCTTGAGTGCTGAAGTCATCGGCGGTACTTGCGAAATTACACCCCTGAAGCTGGGTAACACAGCCTCAAGCGCCTCTTGACTCACGCCCTCAAATGACGCGTCAGCCTGAGACATTACCTCTCCAGTCAAATCACCAGAATCCGTTTCAACGCCAAACAGTAAGGTTGCTGTGTAGGTTTTATCAGCCTCTAACAGGTGCCCTGCAATCTTTGTTGCTCGCCCAAAGCAACAAATCAACAGACCCGTTGCAAAAGGATCAAGCGTACCGGTATGACCGGCTTTTTGGGCGTCCATCAGCCTTTTGGCTCGCTGTAAAGCGTGATTGCTTGATAGATCAACAGGCTTATCAAGCAAAAGCCAACCATCAATCACCTGCCCGCGACGCTTTCTCATCTAAAACTCTTTATCCGACTCAAACAGCAACAACCTTTAAGGATTACCGTCTCGGTCAGCATCAGCACCAACATGCGCCTCATCCGAGGCAACGGCTTTGTCAATCAACTGTGACATGGCGATACCTCGTTCGAGCTGGGGATCATGAAAAAAACGCAAGGTAGGCACTGTGTGTATGTGAAACATTTTAAAAAGCTGGGCGTGAAACCAACCCGCTTTTTCATTCAATAGGCTCTCCGCGGCATCAGGCTCACCCGCCAAAACTGTAAAAAAGACCTTCGCATGTGCATAATCGGCCGACAACTCAACACCAGACAGCGTGATTAATCCGACACGCGAGGGGTCGATTTCTTTTTGGATCAACACCGCTAGGTCTTTTTGTATCTGATCGGCCAGCCGAATGTTACGACCACCGGCCACTTTCTGCTTATGGCGTGACATTCAGGCTATTCCTAGAGTGATCGAGCAACTTCACGAATTTCAAATATCTCAAGCTGATCGCCCACCTTGAGGTCGTTGTTGCCTTTCAAAGTTACACCGCAATCGAAACCGGACTTCACTTCTTTGACGTCATCTTTGAAACGACGCAGCGAGTCTAACCACCCTGTCCACTGAACAACGTTATCTCTGAGCAACCTGACTTGCGAGTCTTTCTTCACAAAACCATCTGTCACCATGCAACCAGCCACTGTGCCTATCTTTGAGATGGTATAGACCTCGCGAACTTCGACCATGCCGGTCACTTCTTCGCGCTTCTCAGGCGTCAACATGCCTGACATGGCCGCTTTGACCTCGTCGACCGCATCATAAATGATGTTGTAGTAGCGAACATCTACGCCGCTAGACTCTGCCAACTTCTTGGCGCTCGTCTCTGATCTCACGTTAAAGCCAATGATGACCGCACCTGCTGCAATGGCTAGGTTCACATCGCTCTCGGAAATACCACCGACAGCGGCATGCACCACTTGAACCTTAATCTCAGGCGTCGAGAGCTTGACCAACGCATTAACCAACGCTTCTTGTGAACCCTGGACATCGGTTTTCACAATCAATGCCAACGTTTGCAGGCCCTCAGCCGTTGGTTCAAACATCGACTCCAACTTAGCGGCTTGTTGTCTGGCCAGCTTAACATCACGGAACTTACCTTGTCTGAACAGTGCAATTTCACGAGCCTTACGTTCATCAACCAACACCATCAGCTCATCGCCGGCCGCTGGCACCTCTGTCAAACCTTGGATTTCGACAGGAATTGAAGGGCCTGCCGATTGAATCGGTTTGCCGTTCTCGTCAAGCATCGCACGAACACGGCCGTAACTGGCGCCAGCTAGCACGACATCACCGCGATTGAGAGTACCCGACTGAACCAGAACCGTTGCCACAGGGCCTCGACCTTTATCCAATCGCGCTTCAATAACGATGCCTTTGGCAGAAGACTCAATTGGCGCTTTCAGTTCGAGGATTTCAGCTTGCAACAAGACATTCTCGAGCAACTCATCAATGCCCTGACCAGTCTTTGCCGAAACGGCCACAAACGGAACATCCCCACCGTAATCTTCGGGGACGACCTGCTCGACAACCAACTCTTGCTTGACTCGGTCAGCATTGGCATCAGGCTTATCAATCTTGTTAATCGCAACAACCAGCGGCACACCGGCCGCACGGGCATGGTGAATCGCTTCTTTAGTCTGCGGCATAACGCCATCGTCAGCTGCCACCACCAAAATCACAATATCGGTCGCTTTGGCACCACGCGCGCGCATCGCCGTAAAGGCTGCGTGGCCTGGCGTGTCGAGGAAAGTCACCATGCCACGCTCTGTCGTAACGTGATAAGCGCCAATATGTTGCGTAATACCACCGGCCTCACCCGATGCAACTTTGGCTCGACGGATGTGGTCTAGCAAGGAAGTCTTACCGTGATCAACGTGACCCATAACAGTCACCACTGGTGCTCGCGGTTTGCTTTCGGCCTCAGCAACAGGCGCTTGCTCGAGGAAGGCCTCAGGATCGTCTAACTTTGCAGCAACGGCCGTGTGGCCAAGCTCTTCAACCATAATCATGGCTGTTTCTTGGTCCAACACCTGGTTAATCGTGACCATTTGGCCAAGCTTCATCAAGTGCTTAATCACTTCTGTCGCTTTGATTGACATTTTATGCGCCAGATCAGCAACCGTAATGGTCTCAGGCACATGTACTTCGCGTGCAACAAACTCAATTGGTGCTACCTCTTGCTGCGGCGCAGCGTTTTGACCACGCCCACGTCGACCCGACCCACGCCCACTCTTACCAGCACGCCAGCCATCGCGCGAGGCTGGCGCGGTTGTCTTACCTGCTGGCTTTTTACGGGCAGCATCATCAGACCAAGTCGATGACAGCTCACCTGCTTTGATGGTTTTCTTACCGCCATCGGGTGCCTTCTTGTCAACAACCTTGCCGGCTGCTGGTTTGTGCAATGTGCCTTTTAAGGCAGCTGGATCGGGTTCGGGCTCTGCGTGCAAAACTTTCTTTGGCCGGCTTAGCATATCCCTAAGTGCCGCTGCTTCTTGCTCAGCGCGCGCACGGGCCGCTTCACGGCCAGGCACGGCGGGTGCTGGCATCACGGCTTTTTGTCGAACCGCTTTACGACCACCCGAGATCGACTTTACAGGCGCGGGCGCGGGCGATGGCTCATCAGCCGCTGGTTCAGCGACAGCTGCCACGGGCGTCTCGGCCGCTTCAGGTGCTGGCAGCTCGCCTGCAACCGATGGTAGCGAGGGGGAGTCATCATGCTGCCTTGCGCCAGCCGTTTCAGAAGCCGGCGTCGCCGATATGTCATGCTCTGCGGGCTTTTCGCCAGCAGCTTCAGCCTGGACAACAGGCTCTAATGCTTTGGCTGGGTCTATGGCTTCAGTAACTGGTGCGACGGGTTGCTGCTCAACCGGTGCAGCCGCCAGCTCCGTCACGTGAACATCAGGCGTCGGCTGTGTTACCTGCTCTGACGTATCAAGCGTTTGTAAGTCGGGCGATGGTGCATTGTTTGCACCTGTTTCGGGGGCAAACGTTTGTGGCGAAGGATCGATTGCATTAGGAACCGCGGATGCGTCAAAATCGACCTCTGATGTCTCAGATGCCAAATCACGCTTCACAAACACACGTTTCTTTCTGACTTCGACCTGGATCGTCCGTGAACGGCCTGCCCCATCGGCCTGCCTAATTTCCGATGTTTGACGGCGGGTCAGTGTGATTTTTTTACCTTCTGTGGCCCCATGGGACCGCCTTAAGGATTCTAACAGTTTTGACTTATCAACCTCTGACAGCTCGTCGGCTGTGGTGTTAATAGTCACACCTGCTGCACGTAACTGCTCAAGCAGCACTTCGGCTGGCATTTTCAGTTCGCTAGCAAACTGGGTGACGGTATTACTCGACATTAGACTCTCTCTTACCTTAGCAGCGGGTTCCCGTATCAACTAGACATGGGATACCTTCAATTGCTGCTTTTTTCTTTTATTGCTCATCTTCGAACCAGCGGGCTCTGGCTGCCATGATGAACGCCGCTGCCTTCTCTGTATCGATACCAGCCATTTCGGCAAGTTCATCGGTGGCCAGATCAGCCAGGTCATCTTGTGTGTTGATACCGTGCTCAGTGAGCACAGCCACTAATTCCGGGGAAATCCCCTCGATATGCAAAAGATCTTGAGCAGACTCCACGCGCTCCTCTTGAACAATAGCCTCAGTCAACAAGGCGTTGCGAGCGCGATTTCTAAGCTCATTGATCGTGTCTTCGTCGAATGCCTCAATTTCTTGGAGTTCGGCAATGGGCACGTAAGCAATTTCCTCAAGACCTGTAAATCCTTCGTCAATCAAAATATCTGCCACTTCTTCGTCAACATCGAGCTTGTTGACGAATGTCAGGCGAAGCGCTGATCTTTCTAAATCTTGGCGACTCTGACTTTCTTCCGGCGTCATGATGTTGATTTGCCAGCCCGTCAAGTCAGACGCCAAGCGCACGTTTTGACCTCGAGAGCCAATGGCTTTCGGCAAATTTTCCTCATCAACCACAACGTCCATGGCGTGACGATCTTCGTCAACAACTATGGACTCAATGTTCGCAGGCGCAAGCGCGCCAATCACAAACTGCGCAGGGTCTTCCGACCAAAGCACGATGTCCACCTGCTCGCCGCCAAGCTCATTGCGAACCGCTGTTACGCGTGATCCACGCATGCCCACACATGTACCGATTGGATCGATGCGCGAGTCATAAGCAACCACAGCAATTTTGGCCCTTACGCCAGGATCACGGGCAGCACCTTTAATTTCCAGAAGGCCTTGCTCAATCTCAGGAACCTCGTTTTCAAACAACTCTTTGATGAACTCTGGCGACGTACGCGACAGGATCACCTGCTGACCACGTGCGGCACGGTCAATACGCAGTACCCATGAGCGGACTCGATCACCAATACGCAGGTTTTCTTTTGGAATCATCTCGCTACGCGGCAGACGGGCCTCCACTTTGCCTGTCTCGATGATGACATCACCCTTATCCATCCGCTTAATAGTGCCGGAGATGATTGTCTCACCACGCTCTAGGAAGTCACTTAACACCTGCTCTCGCTCGGCATCACGGATGCGCTGCAGGATCGCCTGCTTGGCCGCTTGCGCCCCGATCCGTCCGAATTCGACAGGCTCCAAGGGCTCTTCAATGTACTCGCCATCTTGGATGTCTGGGAAGGTATCTTGTGCGTCAGAGAGCATCTCCTCACGGTCGGGCTCTTGCAAGCCAGCCTCGTCAGGCACGACTAACCAGCGTCTGAAACCCTCATGTTCGCCAGACATTCGATCAACACTTACGCGAATGTCTGCGTTTTCTTCAAATCGCTTTTTCATGGCCGAAGCCAGTGCACCTTCTAGCGCGTCAAAGACAACTTCACGGCCCACGTTTTTTTCACGCGCCAGTGCATCAACCAGTAATAAAATTTCGCGACTCATCGCTTCCTACCCTTGAAATCTAGTAGCGGATCCAGTTTCGCTCGATCAACATCCGATACAGAGAATGTGACCCGACGAACATCACCTTTTTTCACTTGGTGCTCCAAATCGAACAAAACCGTATCACCTGGTTCTTGGTGAGCAGCAACAATATGGAGAACCCCTTTGAAAACCTTTTGGTCGTCAACCGCTTCGCGCAACTTCAACTCTATGCGCTCGCCCAAAAATCGCTGAAAATCCCGCTCGGTTCGTAGCGGCCGATCGACTCCCGGCGATCCGACTTCAAGCCGACGGTAATCAATACCTTCGACTTCGTAAACTCGTGAAAGTTGTCTAGAAACATTCTCGCAATGCTCAATTGTGACACCAGTGTCGCAATCAATTGTTATGCGCAATAGCCCCATTGGTGCACGATCAACGGTCACCAACTCAAGCTCCATGCCGGCCAATGCCTGGCGTGTGATTTCGACTAAGTCTTTCATACCTTCAAAAAAAAAGGGCTGGTGAACAGCCCATTAATATTCGACGACTGGCACAAGGAAGCGTCACTTACTACCAAAAAGTGACTTTATCTGAGACCAACATCCAAGCCCAGTACTTTAACATGCTTTACGTCTGTAGAGCCATCCTTTAATGGCCAGCCCTGATTTAACGTCGATTGGATTTCACAAAGCCTAATCGCGATTCGTGTGCAGCAGCCCCGCTGGGCTGCCAATCATCACCGCGCCGTGCTGCACCAGTTTGGCTCGTGTTTCCCGAACGACGTGGCTTTTGTGCTGAACGGCCCTTTGTCGGCGCGGTTGGCGCTGCACCAACGCCTTTGGGCCCGCCAGCACTTCGCCCTGAGCCAGAACGTCCAGACGGTTGCACGGCCCCTACCCCACCCTTGGTTGACGGACGCTTAGGCCGATTAGCTGGGTCCGCCGAACGTTGGCCACGCCCGCCAGGGGCACCACCCGCGACGGCAGCAACTGACGTCGTCAAGGGATCAGGAATAGTCCCAGGCCTACCACCACGAACAGGTGGCTTTCCTCGCCCACCGCGCGGCGACGGGCCTCGCCGATCGGCGTTAGCCTGACCCTGGCCCTGGCCTGGACCGAATCCCCGCCCTGGGCCACGACCCTGACCCTGTCCTAAGCCAGGACCAGAGCCAGCCACGGGTCGGTAACCTGGTGGCATCGCACTATCGTGGCTGATTGGCTGTCGCGCTGAACGGCCTCTAGCACCAGGCTTAGCCGTTTCGTCCTCATCCTTCAAAAGACCAACTTGAACCATCAAGGCGCTGACCAAATCCTCGTTTAACTCTTCCCAGCGGCCACGACGTAAATTGCTTGACAACACAACCTCACCGAACCGGGTTCGGATTAGCCGACTAACCGTTAAACCGACCAGTTCGAACATGCGGCGAACCTCGCGATTGCGCCCCTCTTGCAAGGTAACTCGGTACCAACGGTTGCTACCTTCCCCACCCAAAAACTCAATGCTGCCGAATTGGGCGGGTCCGTCTTCTAGTTCAACGCCTTCTGTCAGTGCTTTGCTAATTTCTTCAGTCATTTCCCCCAAAACACGGACCGCGTATTCGCGTTCATTACCATATCTTGGATGCAACAACCGGTTAGACAGGTCACCGGACGTTGTGAAAATTAATAATCCCTCGGTGTTTAGATCCAAACGGCCAATCGATAACCACTTGCCGATTTTTAACCGCGGCAATCGCGCAAATACGGTAGCACGGCCACCGGGGTCGTCGTGGCTGACAATTTCACCAGCCGGCTTGTGATAAAGAATAACCCGAGGCGGTTTGCGACCAACGATCCGACTGACAGGCTTACCGTTAACACGCACCACGTCAGAGCTGCCAACACGCTGGCCAATATGCGCTGGCTCGCCATTCACAGACACGCGGCCCGCAATAATTAACTCTTCCATTTCGCGCCGTGATCCGACACCCGCCTCTGCCAAAACCTTATGCAGCTTAGGCATCAGTACATCGCTTTGAAGATACTTGCCCAATCGCTGTGACGTTTTCAGCACCTTTCCCAAAAACTCAAGCGCTGGTGGCTCGTCCTCATACGTCATCTCGACTGGTGCAACAGCTACTTGATCTATCGCGTCATGATCGACTGTTTCTGCTTGAATCGATACCAATTGCTCACCACCCGTCAGCTCGACATTGGTCGAAGCATCCACTTGACCACTGGCTGCGTCATTACGACGACGGCGAAATGGGGTTCGTAAATTTCGAGACCGAGGCTTAGAAGCGGTTTGGGTTTCAATCGCGCTATCAACATCGGTCGCGGTCACTACTTCAGTTGCAGTGTGGGCATCGTTTGCAATTTCGGCTTTAATCTTGGCCGTTACCCTTTTGGCGCGAGGTTTCTTGGCAGGTACTTTTTTAACATCTACCGCTGCTGGCTCTGACACCGCTGGAATTTCTGGCTGCTCGTTGGTCACTTTTGCTCCGATATATCGATGGATGGATTTATAGATGGGTTGGTATCCATCGACTGATTATGCTGTGGTAAAGGCGCGGAATCCGCACTCGCTGTTTCTTCAAGTTCTGGGAGGACTGGCGCATCCTCAATGGGCTCTGACTGATCCAAATCACTTGCCACTAAGCGCGCAGGCTCAGATTCGTTATCAGCCAGTAATAAATTCGTAGCCTCATTATGCGTGACGACGATGTTTGCGTCGATCAAGCCTCCAAGGTCAGGGGTGTCTGGAGACAATGGCTGAAGTGGCGGCAACTCATGTAACGCTCTAAGGCCCAAGTCATCCAAAAACTGCTTAGTTGTACCAAGCAGTGCTGGGCGCCCGGGCGCGTCGCGATGACCTAAACCTTCCACCCAGCCCCTTTCTTCCAGTGTTTTGACAATTTGCGACGAAACCGTCACGCCTCTAATGGCCTCAATGTCTGCCCTTGTCACAGGTTGCTTCCACGCGATGATGGCCAAAGTCTCTAGAACGGCTCGCGAATACTTTGGCGTTCGCTCTGGATTGAGCTTTTCTAGAAAGCGCTGCATATTTGCTTTGCTCTGGAATCGCCAACCTGTCGAAATTTGCGCCAGTTCAAGGCCACGATCCTGCCAATTGGACTGCAATTGATTCAACCAGCTCTCAATCTGGGCAGTGCTGATTTCTTCGGGCTCATATACTTTTTGTAATGCTGCAACTGTCATGGGCGTGTCCGCACATAGTAACGCCGCCTCCATCACGTTGACTGCTTGATGATCTTCCATGATCCTCCAGATACCGCAACCTAAACAAACGAATAAATAAGAACTCAGCCCTGCGATTTGAACGCTTCCCCACAAACTGCTATAATCAACAAATCAGACGCGGGGTGGAGCAGTCTGGCAGCTCGTCGGGCTCATAACCCGAAGGTCGTAGGTTCAAATCCTGCCCCCGCAACCAGATATTCGAAGGGTCAACTTAACTGTTGGCCCTTTTTTTTATCATGTCCCTTTTGCTATCGAATCTATCATGACAAAGCCAAAATAAGCCGCATAAAATTCAACCGAGCACCAGCTCACACCAATGACGGTCGCTTTTAAACGTGAATTCTTTTAAAGGGTTCAGCGCAGATCACCGGTGAGGTGAAAAATTTCATTGAACGCATTTGGGTGCAACACCGTTAAATCACACTTCGTTTACGGCTTTCTGGGCTAGCTTGACTGTCTTTTTTCAAGTGGCGCGGTCGGGCTTGGCCTCTGATTTTTAACATTGTATAACAAGCACGGGCCAACGGCAAACAACCACTCAACAGTCGATAGGAAAAACACTTAGGGCGAGCCAGCCTCTGCCAAGCGGAAGCGTTGCCCCAAAAACGGTGCGTGCTTCAGAGCCAAGGCCAAAGGCTCAGTGCTGATGGCGGATGTGGCGAGCACGACCAACCCGACGGCTGCCTGTTGCTTGCGCAAAACAGCAAAAAACAATTGTCTTAACGCGTCACTGACCTCATTGCTCATGGCGCAACACAAACAGGCGTCCGAACTCGCCAATTCGTCGCTTGTTGTGTGAATCACTCGCAATGATTCAGGCCACCCTGTTGGCAAGGTACCAAAAGGTGTAATCACGACAACGGTCTTGTAGCAATTGGGGTCTAAATCAACCAACCACTGTGCCAGCGCCGCTTGTGGCTCGCAGCCGTGCAAGACCTGAATGGCAATGCGGTAGTCGCAGGCTTTGCCTTGTAATCCAGTGCTGAAGGGACTCAAAACTATTTTCCTAGAGGACCAATGAGAGCAGTCAACAACACGTCGCCGAATCGTTATATTGGTCATTGTAGGCTTTAAGAGGCCCTTCTTTCAACGAATCATAGGTTCAGAAACATGATTGAATCCAAACAGCAACGCATCGTCGACGAAGCGATTAATTCTCGACATTCCATACGCGCTTTTTTACCGACACCGGTCGCGCGCGAGGACATCGAACAAATGTTGGCTGTCGCCGCACGGGCGCCGTCGGGTTCAAACACACAGCCTTGGAAGGCATACGTCTTGACGGGTCAGCGGCTGCAAGCCATGTCGGTCGATATCGTAAAAGCTTTTCTGGACACCGAAAACGAGACCGAGTTCAAAGAAGAATACCAGTACTACCCAGACATTTGGGCATCACCTTACATTGACCGTCGGCGCAAAGTTGGGCTGGACTTGTACCAACTGCTTGGCCTTGGCAAAACAGACAAAGTTGGCATGCGCCATCAACATGCGAGAAACTTTAAGTTTTTTGACGCGCCCGTGGGCATGGTCTTTACCGTTGACCGCACCATGAACCAGGGCTCTTGGTTGGATTTTGGTTGCTTTTTACAGAACCTAATGATTGCAGCCCGCGGCCGCGATCTCGATACCTGCCCACAGGCGGCCCTTAACCGGTTCCATCCCATTATTCGACAACACACGGGCATTGCAGAAAATGAAATCGTAATGTGTTGTTTGGCGCTCGGTGTCGCAGACCACAGCAAAATAGAAAACACATTAATCAGCGAACGTGAACCGGTATCGGGCTTTGCCAAGTTCCTGGATTGAACTAAAGAGACATCACAACGACGGTGATGTCTCTTTACCAATTGGCATTAAGCAGTTGCAGTCCCACCATGCATCTTTTGCGAAAATTTAGCCAGCACCACGGCCACAAATAAGAGCCCTAACCCAATCAAACTGAGATCAAGATGGCTAAGGTTCAAATCACCGCCACCGGGAATGGCCATTGCCAAGCCACCAAGCGCCAGCACCAAACGAGCCAACAACCCCAAAACACCCGTGTGCATGGTTCCAACCCGAACCAAGTAGCCCTCAAGAGCAGAAGCTATTAACGCAATCCCAATGAAAGCCGTACAGATAACTGACACGATATCTACAGGATCACCACGCAAAATCAGAGCCGGGTTGAGTACGAAGAAAAACGGTACGAAATACATGGCACTTCCCAACCGCATCGACTGAAAACCCACATCGATCGGTCTGGATCCAGATATGCCAGCAGCCACAAATGCGGCGAGCGAGACCGGTGGCGTGATAAATGACACCATGCCCCAATACATCATGAATAAGTGTACGGCTAAGGGATCAAACCCAGCCTTGATCAAAGGAGGTGCCAACACAATCGCCAAAAAGATATAACAGGCTGTGATGGTCATGCCCATACCAAAAATAAAGCTGGTGATAGCACCCATGACCAGCAACACATAAACGTTATTGCCCGCTAGGTAGATTAAGTCATTGGCTAGCGTACCTGCCAAGCCAGTCACTGACATGGCCCCAATGATCAAACCAACACCCGCAAGTAGCGCAGCTAGTTCAGCTAAGGATGCGGTTACACCCGTGAGCAAACGTCCGAGCTTATCGAGACTTAGCCGATGCTTGGGACTGAATTGGTTGATCACTAGCAAAAGCCCAGTCGCATAGAACGGTGCCATTGACTCGACTTGCGCCACCAGCAGCAAGTAAATCAACACCACAAATACGATGATGTACTGCCAACCTTCCTTGAAGGTTTGAGCCAGTGATGGCAATTCGTCAGCTGGTAATCCTTTCAAACCATGGCGCGCGGCATAACCGTCAATTTGCATGAAAAGCGCAAAGTAAAACAAAATAGAAGGCACGGCTGCAGCCAAGGCAATTTGGCTGTAAGGCAGCCCAAGAAAAGCCGCCATCACAAAAGCCGTTGCACCCATGATGGGAGGCATCAACACCCCACCCGTTGATGCACACGCTTCGACACCCGCGGCGTACTTAGCGGCAAACCCCGTTCGCTTCATCGCTGGTATGGTGACCACGCCTGTGGTCAGCACATTCGACACCACACTGCCGGATACCGATCCCATCAAACCGCTAGCAAAAATAGACACCTTGGCTGGACCACCACGAACTCGTCCAAACATGGCAAAAGCAAGGTTATTAAAAAATTCGGAGGCACCGGTGAATTGCAAAACCGCACCAAACATAACAAACCCGATCACCAACTCACCAAAGGCACGCATTGGAATACCCAAAACGCTCTCGCTGCTCGTGAAATGGTAGGCCATTGTGGTGTAAAGGTCTTGGCCGAGCCCAGCAATAGGCCCTGGCATAAGCTCCGCGTATACCGGATACAGAGAAATCAGGCCGACCACCACAAACACTGCTGTGCCGCCCGAACGACGGGTGGCTTCAAGCAACAACACCCAACCGACGATGGATACCGCCACAGCGGTTGGGGGCGACATAAACTCCCACCCTTCAGAAATAATGCGAAAAGAATTAAAAGCGAAATAGCAAAAAACGCCAATAGACGCCACAAAAAGAACCGCGTCGTACCATGGCACATGGTCCCAAGCGGCGCTTTTTGTGGCGGGTACAAACAAAAACACCAAACTCACGAGTAACGCAGCCAATAAATACAGATAGGCTGTATCTAGTAGCGCTTCACCCACAAAGAAGCCCAGATTCAGTAGCTGATTCAAGGCCAGCACAATCGCGCCGCTACCAAATGAAATAGCCACTGCCTTCCAAAACCCAGTCAACACTCGAGTCCGTGCCTGTAACTCTGCTGCCAAAGGAATGGGACCCGTTGCTGGGGCTTGCTGCACTTCTTGTGACTGACTCATGTTTTTCTTGTGTCCGACTTTTAACTCATTACCAGCTGGCCATCACTGGATCCATACCTGCCTTGCTCAAGGCAGCAGCACGGGTCTTCATCCAGTCTTGCTGGAAAGCATTGTCATCAGCATGCTGACGGCTTTTGACTTGCTTCCAAGCATCAGCCAAGATTTGCTGGCGGTTGATCAACGACTCATTGTTTTTCTGATGCTCAGCAGTCCACATCCCTTTTGACTTGAAGTACTCGACCGCACCTTCATGATAAGGAATCACCCAGCCAAGATTTTGTCGATCCATGGCCCAACCCGCGTTACCTGGCGCTGCGCTCTTGTAAACATCAAACGTATCAACCATCGCCGTCATGACAGCTTTCACCAATTTCGAATCTTGGTTTACATAGGTCATCAAAACGGGATATGGGTAAGCGGCTGAAACCGCTGGTTTGGCTGGGCTGATGCCAGCGCCCTCAGTGCCATTGGCGGGATAAAAGAACGGTGCAATGGCTTGCAAGCGAGCCCAGCCGGCTTTGTCGTCAGCAGGCATCACTGGATACGAAATCCCGCGTGGCGATTTTTCTAGTGCATAGGCTTTGCCAGAAATGGATGAGGTGAAGGCGATATCGGCTTGGTTATTGGCCACACCATCCATGGCTGCACCAAAGCCACCGAATTCAACTTTTTGCACATCATCCCAGGTCAGGTTGGCAAAAGCCAAAATCGCCGTGATGTTCTGATTTAATGCCGGTGCACCGATCACCCACGCCACCCGCTTGCCTTTCATATCGGCAGGTGTCTTGACATCGGCATCGCCTGCGGCAACAGCGGTTAACACTTGATCAGAACTATTTAGCATCAGAGCACGAACAGGCTGTGGGCCCCACTGAGGACCACCAAAATCATAAAAGCCCTCTTGGGCCATGTAGCTGCCGCCGACACCGTTAGCGGAAAACTGCACTTTACCCTCGCGCAATGGCAAGGTACGCGACACATCGTTTTTGCCTGGTAAGACGCGCAGGTTAACGCCATAGGTCTGCTTGAGTGCGTTACCAATGGCCACGGCTTGGTTATAACCACCAGAGCCCACGCCGTAGGCACTCCATGCCAGTGTTGGGGGTAAACCAACGCTATTTGTTTGGGCGAAAGCCGCACCAGCCAGTAGCGAACCTGCTAGGGCCAATCCAACGACGCTAAGTCCTTTATTCATTTTCAGTCTCCGATTTAAAGTTAGGGCTTCATGCACAAGCTTATCCTTGTCACTAAACCAACCAAAAAGCAAAACTGCTTAATGGTTAACCAAGGTTGAGTGTATCGGAAAAAATTTGTGTACCTTGGTCGGGGTTTCCCCTTGTATAAGCAAACTTAAGTTCGCCATGGACCACTGTTTTAAGGCTTTTTTGGGTTGTTGTTTGGACCGAATTTGTGACAAAGTAGCTACTAGGACTTAATCAAGCCTCGAAGGATTTCAATGTGACTGGTACGCTTTTTTTTACATACGGTTCGTTAATGTTCTCGAATATTTTTGAAGGGGTAACTGGTGAAAAGGACCGACATCAGAAAGCCACCCTTAAACAATGGTCTCGTAACGCAATGTTGGATAAGACTAAACCAGAGGCTGCACCTAGCCTGAATCCACAGGCTCAAGTTGATGGCATCTTATGGCTTGAAGCGTCAGACATAGCGTTGAAAAACCTTAATATTTTTGAAGCCAGCGACTGCAGTAGAGAAATAGCCACTGTTGTGCTTGAAAACGGCTCACCTCGAAAGGCTTGGGTTTACCACTGGATCGAGGAGTCACTTCTTTTTGGTAAGTGGGATGCTGCTGTCTTTGCTAAGCAGCATCAAGCCGATTTTGTGGCGCACCACTGGCAAACGTCTAAAGACCAAACCTCACGGAATTGCGACTGAGTGCGCCAACGTTGGTAGGGCTAAACTAAAGCTCAAGTGATGCTTTTTTTACGGTTAACCATGACACCGACGACCCAAACCAAAACCCTCGTTGTGTTTGGCACACGACCGAAGGCCATCAAAATAGCGCCCGTTGTGCATGCCTTGCAATCTGTGGACTCCATTGAAACTGTTGTGTGTGTCACGGCGCAACACCGACAAATGCTAGATCAAGCGCTGACATTATTCGATCATGCCCGTGACATGGTGCTCCAAAACTTCGCCCAAGTGGGGCCAGCCTAAGTCAAAATACCACCCAAGTTTCGAAGCGGCATCACGATACCGGTTGGGGTTTATGTGGCGACCGGAAATCAGATTTATGCACTTATGAAAGCAGGCCATTTGCCCGTCGAGATCGCACAACAAAGCAATGCTCAGCATGTGAGTAACCGTATCGGCCAAATTGTGTTCTTGGCGCTCATGACGCTGGCCTTCCTTTTCTGTGCACTAGACGGTTTTAAGCAATCATTTCTAGGTGGCGTATTCACACGCGGCATCGGCGTCTTCGGTCTTATATTGAGTGTTTTTGGGCTTACGATCTTATCTTTCGAAAAAAACGAAACGGTGCATGGTTTGATTTAGAGCATTCAAGCGAGTGCTGGGACTTGGAACAATCTAGACTGCGGCTTGGGATGGCTTGGGTGATTGCGCTCTCTGCACTTACCGCGATTGTCGGCTTAGTGCTGGTGATCGTGGTTTTCTTTATTGCGTTTTTGCGACGCGTGGCCGACAAGTCTTGGCGAAGTACAATCACCATGTTGGCCTGTGCCATTGCTGCCATGCTTTCAATGGGTAAGTTCTTGAACTTAGACTTTCCAAGTGGGGTACTTCAGAGCCACTTCGAATTACCTTGGCCATTTTGTTAGGGAGTAACTTGCTGTGACTGAATTTAATAAAGAAGCCGACATTGTGATCGTCGGTTTTGGTGGTGCTGGATCTGCAGCCGCTATTGCATCAGCCGATGGTGGTGCTAATGTCCTTTTAATAGACAAAGCCCCGCCAAGTGCCGTTGGTGGCAACACTCGGGTTTCCTCACAAGGCTATCTCAACCCCACCGACCCAGAGGCAGCCGCGACTTATTTCAACGCGCTCTGCGGGCCTTTCGAAGTGCCGCAGACAATGGTTCAAGTGTGGGCAGAAGAAAACTGCAAAAACAACGACTGGCTCACCAGCATTGGCGGTGACCCGCAGGAACACCAACCCCCACCGGCCGGCGTTGAGTACCCTGACCTGCCCGGCGCCGAATGCGTTCGCAAGTATCACCATGGGGATGTTTTGGGTTACTCACAAACGTGGGCATTTCTTGAAGAGTCGGTCAAGGCACGAGAAAAAATCGAGATCCTCTACGAAACACCAGCGACTGAGTTGATTCAACTACCCGATGGCTCGATCGGTGGCGTGGTGGCCCAGCAAAATGGCCAAACGATACGCATCAAAGCAAAAAAAGCCGTGATCCTGACGTGCGGCGGCTTTGAAAACAATCAAGACATGATTCGAAACTATCTGCCTGGGGTGCCGTTTTGCTATACATCAGGTTCACCCTACAACGAGGGCGATGGTATTCGTATGGCCATGCAAGCTGGCGCTGACCTCTGGCACATGAACAATTACGCAGGTCCTTCAATCGCCTTTAAGGCCCCTGAGTACCCAACGACGTTTTCAATTATCCCTTTGCACTTCTCGCACGAACCACCCGGTGGCATGATCATTGTGGGATCAGATGGCAAGCGTTTCATCAACGAAAAGTACAAGCACAAGCATGGCAAGATCCCCATGGGTGATCAGTGGGCGCCCATGCCTGTCAGAACACCGATGTACATGATCTTTGATCAGACCCTGCTGGATGCGGGTCCCTTATATGACAGTAAGCCCAATCGTGGCTGGACGCCCATCATGATTGGCTACGACTGGAGTCATGACAACCGCAATGAAATAGAGCGCGGTTGGATCAAGCAGGCAGCGAACGTTCAAACGATGGCCGCTAAATTATCGATCGATGAAACGACACTGACAAAGTCAATCGATACGTGGAACAGCTCAGCACTTGCCGGTCACGATGCTGAGTTTGGACGCACCAAGTCACTTCACCCCATCGCTGAAGGATCGCTTTACGCCATGGAACTGGTGCCGAGCATGCTCAACACACAGGGTGGTCCTCGTAGAAACGAGCGGGCTGAAGTCTTGCGCCCTGACGGCAAACCGATCAATCGACTCTATAGCGCTGGCGAAATGGGATCGATATTTGGTTACCTCTATCAGGGCACTGGCAACATTGGGGAGTGTTTTGCATTTGGGCGAATTGCAGCTCATGAAGCGTTGTCTAAAACGCCTTGGTGAATTAGGACCGAATGAGATCATTATTCAACGGTTGGTTATCCGGTGGACACCGCTGACATTGGCGGCGACGCTCGCGTTTTAAGCCGCCACAACACCCACAGAACAATCGATAGATTGACAGCGTTCCAAGCCACACCGTTGAGCAAAGCAAATCATAGGAATCTGTCAGGTCAAAGACGTAGCCCTAGGGCCATCCGCCTAGGGCAGCGGTGGTCTGACTCTGTTGGACAGCCTTTCAAGGAAAATAAGTGAAAGTCATTGATCGGTCATGTCAGGCCGCTTCACGATTGAATCCGGGGTGAAGGTATTCTTCGCCGACCCGAGTAGTCCTTGGCAGCGTGGCACAAACGAGAATACAAACGGTCTTTTGAGGCAATACTTCCCAAAGGGTACGGACTTGTCTCGTTGGAGTGCTCAAGAGATCAAGGCCGTGGCTAATACTCTCAATTCCAGGCCCCGTAAAACGCTTGGTTGGAAGACACCGGCCGAAGCACTGGACGGCCACCTAAAATCTGTTCAACAATTAAATGTTGCGACGACCGGTTGAATACACCTTGGCTGCCCTGATCAGTATTAAAAATCTCTGGCTTGCCATACCGACCAATGGCCTCCTGAAGCGCTTCGATACAAAAATCTGTTGTCAGGGTATTGCATATCCGCCAAGCCAAGACCTTGCGGCTCGCCCAGTCCATGATGGCAACGAGGTATGCAAAGCCTTTAGCCATAGGGAGTAGAGTAAGAGACAGGGCGTAGTCGAACTATTTCCCTGCCTCTCCTCTCCGAACCGGACTTGCACCTCTCAGCGCATCCGGCTCTCCATTGAAGCGTTGCCCATGGCAAAGGCAACATCGGCATAACGCGACTCGACTGTGATCCTAGTCTCATCGCGCAAGATGTATGGATTTTCAGATGGCGAACGCCACCTGAATTGCCCCTTACGGCTAGTAACCAGGCGCCGAAGCGCCACGCTCCCATACCAACCTCGACTATTCTGACCCTGTAGAACCCACGTTTTAGCCCGCCCCGGTTCTGGCGCCCTGACACAGCGGCGCATCAAGGAAGTGAAACCGCAGCGGTACTTGCGTGCAAGCCAATAACCAAACTTCCAGAAGACAGTTCGGTCGAGCTTACTAAACATGGTGGCGGTGTAGTCTGTGTATTGGTAAAAGGCAGCCCATCCGGAAAGTTGCCGATTCAGGCTCTCCATTAAATCCATCTTATTCATGCCGTAATTCCCCGACAGTTGTTTGACGAGTCGCTGGGCAAAGCCCCGATACTTCTCCCACGGAATCGTTGTCACGGGTCGCATTCGACCGCGTGGACCACGCTTGCGGATGATGCGGTGACCAAGAAAGACAAAGCCGTCATTCACATG
>CAWUWI010000053.1:0-14791 GCA_963926245.1 uncultured Burkholderiaceae bacterium
GTTTGGGCCTGAGCCGTGCGTTTGAAACCAGCAACCTGAGTATCACGCCCTTTGCACGGGTGACCTGGCAGGTGGTGACGCAGTCTGGCATGAATGAGGGTTAAGCGGCCTCAACCCTTTCGGTCGATCGCTACACCGGCAATGGGGTGCGCGGTGTGCTCGGTTTGGCGGCCGGATCAATAGTCAACGATCCGATGGGCGCCAAATACACGTACCGCGCGTTCGTGGGGGTTGGTGTGGACTCATCGGCGTTGTCGAATCCAACACTGAACGCCTCAATCGTGGGGATTGGCACCAACATTTCCACACCGAACGCTGGCAAGGTGTTTGTGCAGGCAGGTCTGAATGGAACAGCCAAGATGTCCAACAACACCTTTGCCTACGCCGGCATATCAGCCGAAGCTCACAGTGGCCAGACACTGGGCACCGATAACCTGAGCCTGAAGGTGCAGTTTTGATGGTTAATCGTTTTAGGCATCGTTTAAGGAACGGTGGTTTCAAATCTGAATTGCAAAAAGCTGGCGGTAATATTTCTCAGAAATAAATTAAAGATTAAAATTCAATCTGAAAGTTTCCATGTTTTCGGTGAGTATCTGTAAGGCTAAGTTGGAACTATCTTTACTCTGATATAGATTTTTAGAGAAGTTTTAGTCCCCCCTGTGCCAGAATGAATTGTAAGGTGGACCCTATAGTCAAGACAGAATTTGCCCGAGTTTAAGCCTCATCTAGTTCTTCAACCGCAGCGGCACATTGCCACCCTGCCAGTTGCTTTGTAATTTAACACCTCCCGGCGGACCCGGTCGCACTGGCGTTGTAATAATCTGGTTTTACATCTACTTCTCACAAAAAGAAAACGTTCACATCTCGTCTAACGTTGTCAACAGTAATTGATGTCGGGAAACAGGGCCTCTTTCAAATTGATCATCAGACGTTCATCCTAGCTGAGTCAAGGAGTTTCGGGAAATTCCGCGGGATAGCTGAAATACTTTTGCACAGTCTTTGAAGCCACATCCATTTATTTGTCACAAAATTTTCACGGCCTTGTCACGCCATGGTCATTTGGCGAGCCCAAAATGAAATCGTTTTCATTGAGACTTAGCCATGAATAATCCAGTCAGCATTTTGGAGATTGCACGAACAGCGGGTGTTTCGGCGGCTACCGTTTCGCGCGTCTTCAACCAGCCTGAAAAGGTACGTCTTGGTACGCGTGAAATGGTTCTTGCGATCGCGACACGATATGGCTATCAGCCAAACAGTGCCGCCAGAGCTCTGAGAACTCAGCGATCAAAAATCTTAGGCGTGATACTTCCCACCTTTGGTAATCCCGTATTCGCCGAATGCCTCGAAGGCATTGCAAGTCAAGCAGCTGAGCAAGGGTTCGGCGTCATGCCCGTGACATCAGACTACGACAGCGAACGCGAAACAGAAGCAATCAATCGTCTACTAGCCAAGGGCGTTGACGGGATGCTACTGGTTGTACGAGACCCAACCAAAGCCCCTGGTTTAAGCCAGCTGCATAAACAATCGGTACCGTTCGTTTTGGCTTATAACCAGCATCCGAAATACCACTGTGTTGGCGTCGACGGTCACAACCAGGTGGCCAGTGTGGTCGCGCGTCTGTGCGCATTGGGTCACAGAAAAATTGCCATGGTCAGCGGACAACTCAGCGCGTCTGATCGCGCTCGCCAACGCTACCAAGGCTATTTTTCTGGTATGCAATCGGCCAATCTTCAACCACTCGCACTAATCGAGGTGGACTTCATTGCCTCAGACATGTTGGCGCTTGCCACGCTTTTAAAACAAAGCGCTGCCAAACGGCCTACCGCGCTTATTTGCTCAAATGATTTGCTGGCCTTTAGGAGCTTACGAACAGCGACCCAATGTGGACTATCAGTCCCTGAGTCGCTAAGCGTCGTGGGTTTTGACGGCATCAAGATCGGTCAAGAATTGAGCCCGATGTTAACCACAGTCATTCAACCCAACCACGATATTGGTCAATGGGCAACGACCCTACTCATACAAAGCATCAGCGGGCAGGCAAGCACACAAAAACCAGCAACCCACAACTTGGAGTGTGGGTTCCGGCTAGGCGAGACGATTGGCTCGCCGCCCACCAACCGGTCTCACCATGCGCGAGACAACTTTTAACCTAAAGCTAAGGGAAATAATGAAACTTCTATCTCAATTAACGTGGCACACCACTTTAAAAGCCGGTCTTGCCGCCCTGACGTTCGCAGCCAGTGCGGCGAGCGCCCAGACAGCGATTTGCTACAACTGCCCAACTGAGTGGGCTGACTGGGGAACTCAATTAAAAGCTATTAAAGAAAACACCGGTATTAACGTCCCTGCAGACAATAAAAACTCTGGCCAAACACTTGCGCAATTGATTACTGAAAAAGCCAGCCCAGTCGCTGACGTCGCTTACATGGGTGTGAGCTTTGGCATTCAAGCTGACAAATCGGGCGTGGTCAGTGGCTATAAGCCAGCAAATTGGGACGATATTCCTGAAGGCCTCAAAGATCCCAACGGCAAGTGGTTTACGATTCACTCTGGCACCCTGGGATTTTTTGTTAACAGAGACGCCCTTGACGGCAAGCCCGTTCCAAAATCTTGGGCTGATCTGCTAAAGCCCGAATACAAAGGCATGATCGGCTACCTAGACCCGTCTTCCGCCTTTGTGGGATACGTGGGTGCTGTGGCCGTTAACCAGGCGCTTGGCGGCACATTAGCTGACTTTACGCCAGGTCTTCAATACTTTCAAAAGCTTCAAGCCAACGATCCGATCGTCCCTAAGCAAACATCCTATGCCCGAGTCATCTCAGGTGAAATACCCATTCTGCTCGACTACGACTTCAACGCTTATCGTGCCAAGTACAAAGACCAAGCAAATGTTGAATTCGTGATCCCTGCCGAAGGCACCGTCGTCGTTCCCTACGTCATGAGTTTGGTCGATAACGGCCCCAATGCCGAAAATGGCAAAAAAGTGCTCGACTTTGTCATGTCCGATAAAGGCCAAGCCATCTGGGCCAACGCATTTCTAAGACCAGTACGCGCATCTGCAATGTCTGCCGAAGCCCAATCAAAGTTTCTGCCAGACGCTGAATATGCTCGCGCCAAAACGGTCGATTACGCCCAAATGGCAACGGTACAAAAAGCTTTTGCTGACAACTATTTAAAAACAGTCAGATAACCAAAGCACGATCCGCGAGCCTCTCAATTCATGAAATCAACTCACCGCCTCCTGCTGCTTCCGGTTGCCATTTTTTTTATGGCGTTCTGGTTGCTACCAGTATCAAGGCTTTTGATACTGCCAGCCGAGCAAGACTGGCGGTTGTATTTCGTGTTCTTGACCGAGGCTCGCTACGCTTGGAGTTTGATCAATACACTAGGCTTGTCCATCAGTGTCACATTGGTGACACTGATACTTGGCGCAGCGGTCGGTCTGTACCTCGGCCGCCAACAGTTCCCTGGCCGACAGTTACTGTTGTCGATACTCACTTTGCCTCTGTCATTTCCTGGTGTCATCATTGGCTTTTTTATGATCCTACTGGCTGGCCGGCAAGGCCTTGTCACTGACATCACTCAAGCGCTCGGCCTGGGTCGGTTTTCATTTGCCTACGGTTTGGCTGGTCTGTTTTTGGCCTATTTGTATTTCTCCCTGCCACGAGCGATAGCAGCCTATGCCGCTGCCGCGCAATCCATGGACAAATCGGTCGAAGAGGCGGCACGTTCGCTCGGCGCCCGCCGCTGGCATATTATTCGAGATGTCTGGATGGTTCAGCTAGAACCAACCACATCTGCATGCGCTGCCATTGTGTTTGCGACTTCTATGGGTGCTTTTGGCACCGCCTTCACGCTTTCAAGCCAGTTCGAAGTACTACCCATTACGATTTATTCTGAGTTCACTAATTTTGCGAACTTTACGCTAGCAGCCTCTTTATCCATCACCCTTGGCTTATTTACTTGGTTTGCGCTTTTTTTGACGCGCCGTCAGGAAATTGTTACTGGAGTTGCCAGTCAATGACTCGACGCACTCAATCTCCAGGCTTGGCCCTTATCACTGCAATCGTTGCTGTCTTCATGCTCACACCGATGGCTTTGTCCACCTCGGCCGCTCTCGTTAACAACTACAGTCAGGGATTTGCTAGCGGATTAACGCTGCGCTGGCTCGAGCAAGTCATCACGGTTTATGGGCAAACCGTTGTGTGGTCAATTGCCATTGCAGTGGCTTGCGTCATTGGCAATATATTGATCGGTGTGCCCGCAGCCTACGCGCTGGCCCGAAATCCATCGCGTTGGGCGAAGACATTTGAAGAAGTTCTCACATTGCCTGTAGCCGTTCCAGGCCTTGCCACGGGTCTGGCCTTGATACTGGCTTACGGCACATTGCGCGATTTCAGGCAAAGTTACAGTTTTATTTTGGTGGGGCATATGATTTTTACCTTACCGTTTCTGGTAAGAACTGTCACAGCAGCGTTTCAAAGGCCAGACCTAGTGGCAATGGATGAAGCCGCCAAAACCCTTGGCGCTAACTTTCGGCAAAGATTTTTGGGTATTTTGGTGCCTGCCGTTTTACCGGCCATTGCAGCAGGCAGCCTGATGGTCTTCACATTGTCAATTGGCGAATTTAACTTAACTTGGATGCTGCATACCCCATTGACTCGCACCCTACCCGTCGGTCTAGCAGATAGCTATGCCTCAATGCGCCTTGAGGTTGGTTCTGCTTATACCTTGGTCTTTTTTATCGTGGTGCTTCCCATGCTTTGGTTATTGCAATGGTGCACCCATCTTCTTGAAAAAAAATATGCAAACTAGCGCCGTATCGGTCAACATCCAGGCCGCCGCAAAAACATATGCTGACGGCACCCGAGGATTATTGCCGACAAATTTGGCCATTGAGCCCGCCGAGATCATGGCTCTTATAGGTCCATCGGGATGTGGCAAGACCACACTTTTACGCATTATCGCCGGGCTTGAAACTGTCGATAAAGGTGGGTGTATTCGGTTCGATGACCGTGATGTCACCGGTCTGCCCGTTGAAAAGCGCCAAGTGGGTATGGTGTTCCAACATTATGCTTTATTTCCCCACCTTTCGGTTGCTGCCAATATTGGCTACGGTTTAAAAGTTCGAGGGGTGGATCAAACGCGTCAGCGAAAAGTTGTAGGTGATCTATTGGACTTGGTACGACTGCAAGAGCACGCGCATAAACGTCCCACTGACCTATCTGGCGGGCAACGACAGAGGGTCGCTTTGGCGCGTGCGGTTGCAGCCGAACCCAAAGTGCTGCTTCTAGACGAACCCCTGACTGCGCTAGACGCCAAACTAAAAGAGTCCCTTCGCGACGAACTCGGTCAAATGCTGCGACGTCTTTCCATCACAGCGGTGTATGTCACGCACGATCAGAAAGAAGCCATGGCCATCGCTGATCGAATGGCTGTGATGCAAAGTGGTAAAGTAGTGCAATTTGGTAAACCAGAGGCGCTCTATCGCCAACCCACACATCCCTTTGTAGCAGCCTTTCTCGGTCGGTTGAATCAAATCACTCGCTCACCGGAACAAACCGCGCGAGGGGAACTGTCTTTCGATACATTTACCATGCCAGTTCCTGTGTCACACGGTTCGATGCTTATGGTGCGACCTGAACACCTTTCGATACAACCACCCCACCTTCAAGGTGCTCCCGGCGTTGTCTCGACCCGTGTATTTTTGGGAGATAAGGTTCAACTCACTGTTTCTCTAGCCAACCAAACCCCTTTGCTCGTTGATTGCCATGGCGATGTGCCTTGGCAGGTTGGTGACTCAGTCTCCATTGTCATTGACCCAAGCAACTTACTTCCCTTTGGAGAATCTCTGTGAGTTCAGTTTTTGTGCAGCTGTCGGATCTTCATATTCGTCAGCCCGGTCAACTGACATACCGTCGAATTGATACGGCTGCCTATTTAAAAAAAGCAATTCAATCGATAATCAACCGTCAAGAACACATTTCAGCTGTTGTGATCACCGGTGACTTGGTTGATTTTGGACGGATTGAGGAATATGGACACTTGGCGAAGTTGCTCGAACCTTTATCTATGCCTGTCTATTTATTAGCAGGAAACCACGATCACGCCGTTCATTTGAGAGAAGTCTTCTCAAGTCATACTTATTTAGGCACGCAAGGGCCAATCCAATACTGTGTTGACATTGGGTCGATCAGTCTTGTTGCCCTCGATACTTCAGTAAAAAATGCCAGCCATGGGGAATTGGCTGCTGATCAATTGGCTTGGTTGAGCCACACGCTCGACCTTAACAAAGACCGATCGGTAGTTATCGCCATGCACCATCCGCCCTTCTTGACAGGCATTCACCACATGGATCAACAAAAATTAAAAGTGGGCAATGATTTGTTTAAGCAATTAATTGCGCAACACAAAAATATCCAACATATCATTTGTGGACACGTGCATAGGCCAATCAGCATTCAGTACGAGCATACCGTTGCCAGCATCGCCCCATCACCGGCGCATCAAGTTGCTTTGAATTTAATGCCAGACGGCCCATCCCGTTGGCTACTCGAGCCTGGCGCCTACCGTGTGTTAACAGCAATACCAGGGCAATCAATCGTCAACCACATGGCCTACGTCGACTCGTTCGACGGGCCGTACCCCTTTTACGAAAACGGGCGACTGATCGATTAAGTAAAATGACGGCACTTAACGCTTTAATTGTTGACGCAAATGCTGCACCTCTTCCACCAAGTCGGCCACCAGTGCGGCCAACTGAGGATCGGCGTCGCAAGTTTATTCGATTTTAGCGACTTGTTGCACACGAATAACGGTCGCACTCGATAGGTAATATGTTCCTTCGCGGTGCACCGCATAGACCACCTCTTTTTCTATACGCGCCTGCAACCATTCAGTCGTGACACAACATAGGCTCGCCATCTCTTCCACACGAAGGACTTCGCCCTCTAAAAGCTGGGGCTGCAAAGGATCAAAGGCTCGTTCTTGGGGGTGCGGCTAAAAACTTGGACTGGTTTACGCTGTAAGTCCGAGATTTTGTCGGTATTCTAAGGGACTAAGTGATCCAAGAGATATCTTGATTCGTTTTTCGTTGTACCAGCGAATTTACGAATCGACGGTCTGAATAAATTGATCAACGGTTGTCGCCTGCCAGCTACGAGAGTAAAACAACTCGTTTTTCAGTCGGCCAAAGAAACCTTCCCAGGCCGAGCTATCGGGTGAGCTCCCATTGAGCGACAATGACCGATTGAGTTTGGCATCACCCATGCGAGCTAACCAGCCTGGCCAACGGTAGTGAGCGCCGCGATCCGAATGGACGACAGGCAGGTCATCGCAATTTGCAACGGTTTCGATCGCAGCATCTAACATCGTGTTTACGAGTTTAGCGTCTGGCCGTGTACCAATTGACCAACTGATCACCATGCCGTCAAAGCAGTCGATCATGGGCGACAGGTAAACCTTACCAGCTGGGATATGGAACTCTGTGATGTCGGTGAGCCACTTTTCATTAGGCGTTGCAGCGTGGAAGTCGCGGTTGATGATGTTCTCTGGCGCAGGGCTAATTTCTCCCCCGTACGAGTGGTAGCAACGACGCCTCGCCGTGGTAATGGTCAGCCCCTCTTATCTCATTAAGCGCCGCACGACTCTCTCTGATATGTGTAGATGCCGCTTGCACAGCGATGCCTGTAAGCGCTGAAATCCGTAGCACCGGTGATTGAGCTCAAAGACATCAGTTATTGCCAGACGGGCGTCTGCGTATTTGTCGGGGCCCTGCAGACGGGCTCGGTGATAAAAGTAAGAGCTGCGAGCAAGGTCAAGTTTGTCTAATAGTTCTGGCACTTCATACGTTTGTCTTAGGGCATCAACCACCAGCGTCTTCTCTCCATTGGTCAGAAGTAAGAGGTTGATGACCTGGCCTTTTTTTAACAGTTCAGCTGCTTTCTTTAAAAGGTCGTGCTCAAGCTGCAACTTATGAATATCGCGCTTAAGCGACTCGACAGTTCTCTCCAACTCAGCCCGGTTAGGCGGTGGTGGGGGATCATTTTTGTGTGCCATGGATGCTGGAGCCTCGGGACCAAGTAACGTGTTCTTCCAGTTGTACAGCGTTGTCCTGTCAACGCTTAACTTTTGAGCCGTTACCTAAGCACTTGTCTGTCGCATGGATAGATCCATGACGGCAGCATTCTTGAAAGCTTCAGAGTGAACCGTCCTAATACCTTTGCTGACTAGGCGTTTTCTAGTCTCGAGGGATAACTCACCGATCCAGTTTGTGAGCAAGCCCCGAGAGGGGTAACTCAACGCCCTGATGGTGCCAGCAATACAGCGGCCATGGTCAAGGTAATGATCAACGGCTAAATGCTTCTGTGCCTCTGAGTACTTCAGCCTAGATCGTGCATAACCCATCGACACATCTTGTCGTTGCTCATATTCTCGATACCAAGTCTTGAGTGCGTTCTTTGTCGGGTAGCCCAACTGAATAATGGTCGCTGAGATGCGTTTATCAAGCTTGATATAAAGCTTAACTGCCTGAACGTGGTCGTCGAACTACCTCCAAGTAGTCCAACTTTTCCGCCGCACCCCCAACTGGTCAATTTTCAACCGGCGTCAACATATAGCTCGTTGATGCTTGAGTTTCTAGCAAACAAGCAACTAAGAGACTAAGCCTCCTACCCGCTAAGTACTCAACTTCCATTTTAAGAAAAATGCTTCATTTTGAGGCATTTTTACGCTGAATCCCCCTTTTTTTAGTGCAAAAAATGATGCACCAGTGTTTCATTTACGTGCATGCGTCAAGGCAGAAAAGTTGGCACAAGTCTTGCTTATGATTAATTAGCTAAATTATTTAAACACTTTTAACCATTATTCAACTAAATCTAATTGAAGGAACTGACCCCATGAAGCGCAGACTCATTCTCAAGCAGCTGTCAGCTGTAACTTTGCTGACTATGACCAACTTTATGCCACAAGCATTCGCAGCAGAAGACACCATTAAAGTCGGCATTTTGCATTCACTATCAGGCACGATGGCAATATCTGAAACCTCACTGAAAGATGTTGCATTGATGACCATTGATGAAATCAATGCAAAAGGCGGCGTCATGGGTAAAAAACTTGAAGCGGTGGTCGTTGATCCGGCATCAAACTGGCCTTTGTTTGCTGAACGTGCACGTGAGTTGCTGACAAACGATGTGGCTGTTGTGTTTGGGTGCTGGACTTCGGTATCGCGTAAATCAGTTTTGCCTGTATTTAAAGAAATGAACGGTTTGCTTTTTTACCCTGTTCAGTATGAAGGCGAAGAGCTAGAGATGAACGTCTTTTATACCGGTGCAGCACCAAACCAACAGGCCATTCCGGCAGTTGAGTACTTAATGAGCGAAGAGGGCGGGGGTGCTAAACGATTTGTATTGTTAGGTACTGATTATGTGTACCCACGTACAACCAATAAAATTTTGCGTCAATTTTTAAATAAAAATGGTGTGACAGACGATAACATTGAAGAGATTTACACCCCTTTTGGTCATTCAGATTATCAAACAATCGTAGCGAATATTAAAAAATTCTCTCAAGATGGGAAAACAGCGGTTGTCTCGACTATTAATGGTGATTCAAATGTACCTTTCTATAAAGAACTTGGAAATGCAGGCTTAAAGGCAACCGATGTTCCAGTTGTTGCCTTTTCAGTAGGCGAGGAAGAGCTTCGTGGTGTAGATACCAAACCCTTGGTCGGTCATTTGGCAGCTTGGAACTATTTTGAATCACTTGAAAACCCAACTAACGCTGAATTTGTAAAAAAATGGAAAGCTTATGCCAAGGCAAAAAATCTTCCAAACTATCAAACCGCTGTAACCAACGACCCGATGGAGGCAACTTACATCGGTATAAATATGTGGAAGCAGGCAGTTGAAAAAGCGGGTTCCACCAATGTTGATAAAGTGATTGACGCGATGGGTGGACAGTCATTCGCTGCACCGAATGGTTTTACAGTCAAAATGGATGAAACCAACCATCATTTACATAAGCCCGTTTTTATTGGCGAGATTCAAGCTGATGGGCAATTTGAAGTGGTGTGGGAAACCAAAGGCCCTGTAAGAGCACAGCCTTGGAGCCCTTTCATTCCAGGCAATGAAAACAAGCAAGGTATGTAATTGTTCTTAATTTAAGAGAAATAAACGATGAGAACCTGGCTGAAATGGCTAGTAATGCTGACTTTTTCCATACCGTTTCAGCTTGCGTTTGCTCAAGTAACGGTTAACCCCGAAATAACTAAGGGGTTAACCAGCTCTAATTCAAGTGCCATATTGGCATCAGTTGAGCAGCTGGGACAGTCTGGATCACCTTATGCTGTGGAAGTACTTTTAGCAATCGCTAGCGGTCAGGTGAAGGTTAATGATAAAGGGCAGATTTTTCTAGAAAAACTGGATGGATCATTTGTTAATTTAACCGATGGGGCTAGCGTTTCGAACTTGCCCAAAAATGTCAAAAAGATAAGACTTAATAATCGGTTACGCTCAGCTATTACAAACGCATTAGCCTATTCTCAAGTTTTCAGTGAGAACGATGAAACGCGCTTACTTGCAGTTAAAGCGTTACAAACTAATATAGATATTGAAAGGCTTCCCATTTTAATAAAAGCTCGTTCACAAGAGGTAAATGTTGACATTGCACTAGCTTTAGACTTATCAATCGCCAGTGCAAACCTGCAGTCAAAAGATAATCAACAGCGTATCAATTCGATTGTAAATCTGGGTGAAAGTGGTCAAGGGCAGTTTATACAAACGTTAACACCTCTACTCAGAAAAAATGATCGAGGACAGTTTTTTGAGCCACTCGAAATACGGCAAGCTACTGAGATTGCATTAAATAAAATAGAATATCAGTTAACGATTGAGTCATGGCTGAGTAACATTTTTTTTGGGCTAAGTTTAGGAAGTATTTTACTTCTTGTTGCACTTGGGTTGGCTATTATTTTCGGTTTGATGGGCGTCATCAATATGGCTCATGGTGAATTGTTGATGATAGGTGCTTATTCAACTTATGTTGTGCAAACACTATTCAAACAATGGTTTCCATTAGCCTTCGATTGGTACGTCATTGCAGCATTACCTGTGGCTTTTATAGTTACGGCTTTTGTTGGCATGGTGTTAGAGCGAACAGTTATACGTTGGTTGTATGGTCGGCCGCTAGAAACACTGTTAGCCACTTGGGGTGTGAGCTTGATTTTAATGCAATTGGTTAGAACAATTTTTGGCGCACAAAACGTAGAAGTCGCTAATCCAAGTTGGATGAGCGGTGGGCTGCACATAATGGGTAGTTTAGTCATTAGCTATAACCGTATATCGATTTTCTTTTTTGCTTTATTAGTTGTTTTATTTATTTGGATCATTTTGCAATATACGCGCCTAGGGCTTTTTGTTAGAGCCATAACCCAAAATCGCCAAATGTCGAATTGCGTGGGTGTTCCAACTGGTCGAATTGATATGTTGACATTTGGATTGGGTGCCGGCATCGCAGGTTTGGCTGGCGTTGCCTTGTCACAGTTAGGTAACGTTGGGCCAGACTTAGGGCGCACTTATATTATCGATTCATTTATGGTTGTCGTGCTTGGGGGTGTTGGCCAGTTAGCAGGGACGGTTATTGCGGCGCTAGGTTTGGGTGCTTTGAATAAATTTATTGAGCCATTTTCTGGGGCTGTGGTCGCAAAAATAACAATTTTGATGTTCATTATTTTATTTATACAAAAACGACCACAAGGTATTTTTGCACCGAAATGTAGAGGTGTTGAATGATTGTTTCAAACTCACTTCTACATTTGAATACAGCCTTTAAGCGTCATCAACCCACACTTTACAAACCCAAAGCTTGGGCAGCCATATTTTTGGTTTTTTGTTTCTTTGCAGTTTTACCTATTTTGAATTTATCAACGCCCGAAAATCATGCGTGGCATGTTTCTAACTACACTATTTCATTGTTAGGCAAGTTTATATGCTTTGCTTTGGCAGCCTTAGCACTTGATTTAGTATGGGGCTATACCGGTATTTTATCTTTGGGTCATGGGCTGTTTTTTGCCTTGGGTGGTTACGCTCATGGCATGTATTTAATGAGAGCCGCTAAAGATTCATCAGACCAGTTACCCGATTTCATGGTTTTTTTAAGTTTTGATCACTACCCTTGGTACTGGGAGCTGACACAATATGCTGCCTACGGTTGGTTTCTAGTCATTTTAGTTCCTGGTGCAGTTGCTTTTATATTTGGTTATTTTGCCTTCCGATCTCGTATTAAAGGTGTATATTTTTCAATCATTACTCAAGCGCTTACTTTTGCAGCCATGCTTTTGTTTTTCCGAAATGAAACAGGTTTTGGGGGTAATAACGGATTTACCGACTTTAAGTACATATTAGGTTTTGATATTACGGCAAGCAGTACACGCGCTAGCTTGTATTGGGTAAGCTTGTCCGCTTTGCTAGGTGCTCTGATATTAGGTAGAGCTATCACGCAATCTAAACTTGGCCGTGTATTAACAGCCATTCGTGACTCAGAGGGGCGCCTAAGATTCTTAGGTTATGAACCACTAGGCTTTAAACTATTTATTTGGACACTTTCAGCCATACTCTGTGGCGTTGCCGGTGCGCTTTATGTGCCACAAGTCGGCATCATTAATCCAAGTGAAATGTCGCCTGAAAACTCGATTGAAATGGTAATTTGGGTCGCAACAGGTGGGCGAGGCTCTCTCATTGGTCCAATAGTTGGCGCAGCAACGGTTAACGGTCTCAAGACTTGGTTTACCAGTGCATTTCCAGAGTACTGGCTTTTTGCTCTGGGTTTTCTGTTTGTCTTGGTGACTGTTCTGTTACCACAAGGTATTGTTGGGCTTGTACAAAAATTAATGAAAAACTTTGCATCAAAAGGGATGAATTAATGGAATCTCACCCCCACACTTTAGACACACCCGCTTCAGGTGGAACAGTTAGCTATGGTCGCGTGGCGCAAGAGGGATTGGATGTCACTCATGGTGTCATTCTGTATTTAGAAGATATTTGTGTAGACTTTGATGGTTTTAAAGCTTTAAATAATTTAACGCTTGATATCGGTGTAGGTGAGTTGCGTTGCATTATTGGGCCAAATGGGGCGGGTAAAACCACTATGATGGATGTCATTACAGGAAAAACAAGCCCCACATCAGGCCAAGCTTTTTTTGGGCAAACATTAGATTTATCAACTATGACCGAGGCTGAAATTGCTCACTCAGGAATTGGTCGCAAGTTTCAAAGGCCAACTGTTTTTGAACATCACACTATATTTGAAAACCTTGAGTTGGCATTAAAAATGAACAAAGCTGTTTGGCCAACCCTTTTTGCGCGGTTGACAGGGCAGCAACGAGATAAGATTTTTGTAAACCTTGAGTTATTGAAACTCGAAAAATTGTATAAGCGCCAGGCAGGTTTGCTGTCGCATGGCCAAAAACAGTGGTTAGAAATCGGCATGTTGCTGATGCAAGACCCAAAACTTTTGCTACTTGATGAACCCGTTGCAGGCATGACAGACGCTGAAACTGAAAGAACAGCAGAATTGTTTAACTCACTTCGCGGCAAACATTCATTGGTTGTGGTTGAACACGATATGGATTTTGTCGAATCGATAGCATTAGACGGCAAAGTGACTGTACTGTGTGAGGGTAGTGTACTTGCTGAGGGGAAAATGCAAAATGTGCAAAATGACCCCCGTGTGATTGAAGTTTATCTTGGACGCTAATGATGTTAAAGGTTAATAGGATCAATCAGTTTTATGGCGGTAGTCACACCCTGAGATCTGTATCGATGTCAGTACAAGTTGGGCAGTGTATTGCTGTCATGGGTCGTAATGGTGTGGGTAAGACCACGTTGCTTCAATGCTTAATGGGTGTGCAACCTATTAGAGACGGTTCAATTGAGTTTAATGGCCAAGATATTTCAAGAATACCTCCTTATCAACGCGCTCGCTTGGGTATCGCGTACGTGCCACAGGGGCGTGAAATATTTTCAAGGTTAACTGTTGAAGAAAATATTTTAATGGGAATGGCAAATAAGACCGGCCCTAAAGCAAAACACATTAACCCTGAAATATTTGAATTGTTCCCTATTTTAAAAACGATGATTAACCGACGGGGTGGCGATTTGTCGGGTGGGCAACAACAGCAACTCGCGATTGCCCGAGCACTCGTATCAGAACCTAAATTAATTATTTTTGATGAGCCTACTGAGGGTATACAACCTTCAATTATCAAGGATATTGGTCGCGTGATCGGTATGTTAAGAGATCAAGGCAACATGGCCATTGTTTTATGTGAACAATATTTTGATTTTGCACAAGAGTTGGCTGATACCTTCATTGTTTTATCTCGTGGTGAAGTGGTAGCCAGCGGGGATCAGCAACAAATGACTGATCCCAGCGTTCGACAATTGCTATCAGTATGACCTTTAAAGTGGACCCCGAATTTTAGACACGGGTTTAAGCTATTGTCCTCGGAGAACGATGGCACGGCAGCGACCAATAAAAAAGCTGTTATCACTGACCCCACCGCACCTATGCATTGGGTTTTGGACGAATGACGGGGTGATTTTTGGAGATTGGCTGGCGTTATGCTCATGCACCCGATCTTTTGATGTTGAGCTAGCCCACAAAGTGCCACCCATACGCACACAGCTAGAGTCCAGTTTAAGAGTTTGTAATCGTTAGAAACTAAAGTTTTAACCATGGAGTTGCAATCTAGGGTGTAACCTGTTTGAAGAAAACATAGCGACTGCCTAAAACA
>CAWUWI010000054.1:0-22156 GCA_963926245.1 uncultured Burkholderiaceae bacterium
GCCCCTAAGCGGCTATCAAGCGGTTGCCTGGGCGGCGGCGATCATGACGGTGTTGGACCCTTGGGCGGTGCTGTCGACTGGGTTCTGGTTGTCGTTTGCGGCCGTGACGACTTTGATTGCCATTGCCGAACAGGCCCCGCAACGGGGCTCAGTCGCGCAAACGCGTTGGCAGCGGTTTTGTTGGGTTTTGATGACAGCCGCTCGTTTGCAGTGGGTCATGACCATTGGTACAACACCAATATTGGCCTACTTGTTTTATCAAGTGTCATTTGCTTCTATGCCGGCCAATGCGTGGGCTATTCCTTGGATTACGTTTGTGGCAACGCCCTTGGCGCTGGTGCTGTCAGCAGCGTGCCTGTTACCGTTGCCTGATGTTTGGCTATCGCCTTTGGCTTGGTTGGCCCATGAGAGTCTCTATTGGTCTTTGCGCCCGGTGCGTTGGCTGGCGGGTTTTGAGGTACTGGCGGCTGAGGTCAGTGCCATGCCGCTCATTTGGTTGGTTCTGGGCCTGCTCGGGGTGATGGCAGCGGTCACTTTACCGCCTACGCGCTGGCGCGGGCTCGGTTGCGGGGTCATGCTTGCGGGTTTGTTGTATCGACCGTCAGCGCCACCGGTAGGCGGTTGGCAGTTGACGGTGTTTGATGTCGGGCAGGGTGGTTCGGCTTTGCTACAAACCAATACCAAGACCCTGTTGTTTGACACGGGTTGGCGGTTTGGTGCTGTCGATGCCGTGCAGCGCGTGGTATTGCCTGAACTGAAGGCTCGAGGGATTACTGTCTTGGATCGGGTCGTCATCTCTCACCCTGACAGTGATCACGTGGGCGGCTTAGAAACGCTACAAGCGCAACGTTCAGTATCTGCATTGATTGGTTCAGGTGTGCCGAAAGCAACACCTTGTCGCCGCGATCAAGCTTGGACCGAGGACGAGGTTCGGTTTGAGTTCCTCTATCCGCTAGATGATTGCGCTCAACAGTCTTTGAAAGGGGCTTCGCGAAATCGCTGTGGTTGCGTTTTGTTGGTCACGGGCCGTTGGCATTCTGCCCTTTTGACTGGGGACATTGATGTAGTGGCCGAGAACCAAATTATCAACGACCAAGCCAGTCATGGGCGGGCGGCGATTGATGTCATCAGCATGCCGCACCATGGCTCACGAACAGGTTCGAGCGAGCCGTTTGTGGGGTGGAGCCAAGCCAAACATGCTGTCGCGCAAGCGGGTCACCACAATCGCTTTGGTCATCCCCATCAATCGGTGATCGATCGTTGGCAAGCCCTGGGCACTCAGACCTGGGTTTCGGCACAGCACGGCGCCATGCAATTCGACTCAACCGCTGGGTCGCTCCAGGTACGATCGGCCGCCACTCAAAGACGACGTTACTGGCACGGTCAGCACCCCCATTTGCGGGCTGATGCCCTAGAATGATGTTTTAGATTGGGGGTTTTCCCATGTCAGCTGTGCGCGTGAATTCAATGGCTTGTGTGAGTCCGACCGGTTTGCACCGCATGGCTTACTATGAGTGGGGTGACCCAGACAACGAAGACGTGGTGCTGTGCGTTCACGGCTTGACCCGAACGGGGCGAGACTTCGATGTTTTGGCGTCGCGATTGGCCAAGCGTTTTCGGGTAGTTTGTCCCGATGTTGTGGGCCGCGGGTTATCGGATTGGTTGTTGCAACCCTCTGGGTATGCTGTGCCGCAGTACACCGCTGATATGGTGGCTTTGGTGGCACGTTTACAACCCAAAACCCTGCGCTGGGTGGGCACCTCGATGGGTGGCTTGATTGCTTTGAGTTACGCCGCCTTGGTGGCGCAATCCAATCCGCTGCTCAGGGCAACGCCACCGGCACGATTGAGCGCAAGCATTGCTGATCCAGTAGTGCCGATCTCGCGGTTGGTTTTAAATGACGTTGGCCCAAAACTAGAATCAATTTCGTTGGCGCGTATTGGCCAGTACCTGGCTGAAGATTTGCAGTTTGAGAGCTTTCAGGCGTCTGTCCAGTACATGAAACAAACGGCTGCCTCATTTGGGCCGCATACCGATGAGCAATGGGCCAGTCTGACGCGCCATTATTTTGTGCCACGCGAAGGTCGCTGGGTCAAACACTACGATCCAAGCATTGCGATGGCTTTTGCCACTACTAGCCAAGAGCTCATGGCGCAAGGTGAGCAAATGCTATGGGGTGCTTACGCGTGTGTGAATGCGCCAACAATGATTTTGCATGGGGCACAATCTGATCTGCTTTCTGAGGCAACTGTCAAAATGATGGTGCAAGTCAATCCGCAGGCGCGGTCGGTTGATTTTGCTGGTGTGGGTCATGCACCAAGCTTAATTGTTGAAGATCAAATCCAAACGGTGGTCGATTTCATTGATGCCAATTGAATTAAAAAATGTCCAATCCATGCGACGCGCTGATCTGCATTGTCATTCAACCATATCGGACGGTGTGCTTGAGCCGGCTGACCTGGCACGACGCGCGAACGCGAACGGCGTTGAGCTCTGGGCCTTGACTGATCATGATGAGGTCGCCGGCGTGGCGATGGCCCGTCAAGTCGCCGAGTCGCTGAACCTATCGTTTTTGGCAGGTGTCGAAATATCGGTGACTTGGTCCGGGCGCACATTGCACGTGGTTGGGCTTGGCATCGATGATGCTCACCCTGCGCTTCTCAGCGGTTTGGCCTCGATTAGGCGGCAGCGAATTGAACGCGCCAAAGGCATGGGCCAACGTTTTAGCGACTTGGGGTATCCGGGCACTTATGAAGGCGCATTGCGTGTGGCCGGCAATCCGGGCTTAATCAGTCGCACACATTTTGCGCGTCATTTGGTTCAGACCGGTCAATTCAGCCATATGCAAGCTGTGTTTGATCAATATCTCAAAGACGATGGCGTCGCCTTTGTACCAACCGTGTGGCCAACCTTGGAAGAGGCACTCGGTTGGATTCACTCGGCCAGTGGGGTCGCTGTGATTGCGCACCCGGGTCGCTATCGCTACACCGAGTTGCAGTTTGAGGGCCTTTTCACGGCCTTTAAGGATCTCGGTGGCGAGGCCATTGAAGTCAACACGGGCAGTCACAACCCTGGGCAGTTTCAAACGTACGCCGATGTGGCCAAACGTTACGGTTTTTTGGCGTCGACGGGTTCGGATTTTCATGGGCCCAAGGAAAGCCGCTGTGACCTTGGTGAGATGCCTTTCTTGCATCAAGACCTAACCCCTGTTTGGCACGCCCCTGCGATCGAGGCTCGTTTGGCATGAGCACAGAGAAAAACTACCTGACTCGCCAAGGCTACGAGAATATGCGCACTGAGTTAGTGCAATTGATTAAAGTTGAGCGACCATCGGTGGTTCAGATCGTTTCTTGGGCGGCATCGAACGGTGATCGATCAGAAAACGGTGACTACATCTACGGCAAAAAACGCTTACGAGAGATCGATCGGCGCATGCGGTTTTTAACCAAACGGTTGGAAGTCGCTCATGTGGTTGATCCCGCGGATCAAGCCGGTCAAGATCAGGTGTTTTTTGGGGCGACAGTGCAGTACATCGATCAGACGGGGCAAGCGGTGCGTATCAAGATAGTAGGCGTTGACGAAGTCGCCCCCCTTAATGGCCACATCAGTTGGATTTCACCCGTGGCGCGCGCTCTTTTGAAGTCTCGTGAAGGCGATACCGTCACCTTGGAAAGCCCCACCGGCCTGCAGACGCTAGACATTATTGAAGTCAGTTACGTCGATAGTGGGATGTCTTAGTGGACGAACCAATCAATCGCGCCTGTTTTCGTTAGCCAAGATCGCCGCATAACCTTGGCGACAATCAGGCCATTGAAACGCGAAACCACTGTTGCAAAGTTTCTGATTTGAAAGGCGCTTTTTGCCCATCATGGTTGAAGGTGGGCCTTCGGGAGGTGGCTGCGCTCCGAGGGCCGCAGCCAATTCACGGTATAGCGTTTTAAGTGGCACGGGCGTGCTGTCAGTGCCGATGTAAATACCCTTCAATGTTTTATGCTTGAGTAGGTGGATAACAGCCAAGGCGGCATCAGAGACATGAATGCGGTTGGCCCAGTAGGCATCGGAGGTGGGCACTGAGGTCGCACCTAAGAGCAGTTGTTTGAGCAAAAACAGGCGATTTGGCCCGTAGATGCCGGACAACCGCAAAATCACGTGAGCTGACCATTGGCTCTTTATTTCATGCTCGGCCTCAAGCAGCACGCGACCATTAAAACCACTTGGCTCAGTGGCGCTCTTTTCGTCAAGCCACCCTTGCTGCTCTGCACCGTAAACGGCAGTCGAAGACACGAACAGAACGCGAGCTTGTGAATTACCGGTTTGCGTGAGAGCTTGCAGCAGATTTTTTAGACCTTCAACGTAGGTTGCCTGATAGCTGACTTCGTCGCGTTGATCGGGCGCAGCACAAAATACCACATGGGTAATGCCCGTTGGCAACTGCTGTAGTGATTCGAGGTCTGTTAAGTTGGCTTGTATCCAGCGTAAATTGGGCGAGTTCTTTTTTTCAGCCGCGGATTCTGGTGTGGGAATATTGCGTCTGAGCGCCAGAATAGTTTCGCCGGCTAGGGCAGGATCGGCGTGAATGTTCCTAGCAATTTCACGCCCCAAATCGCCAAACCCTGCAATCAACCAAGTCATCTTCAGTACCCTTCAGGCAAAAAGAATCTCGTGCTCAGTGCTGGAAGTCCAACGCGCTCTAAGATGGCCTGTAGCTTTTTGGCAGCCATGGCCTGGGGTTTGCCTTTGCGCTGGGCAATGATCAGTTCGTTTTTAAGGGAGTGCTCCCAACCGACTAGCTCGGTTACCGTCACTTGATAGCCATGCGCTTCGAGTTGTAAGCAGCGCAAAGTGTTGGTCAAGTGGCTGCCGAATTCGCGCGTGTGTAGAGGCCTGCGCCAGAGCTCGCTGATCGGATCAGGGTCGTAAGGTTTCTTCTGTTGGCGCAAACTTGCCGCCACTTCGGCTTGGCAGCATGGTACGAGAACCATGTATTGGGATTGGCGTTTGAGCGCAAACCGAATGGCGTCATCGGTTGCCGTGTCGCAAGCATGAAGGGCAGTCACCATGTCCACAACCGTTGGCAGCTCAGTGCTTGTAATCGCAGCCTCTGCATCCATGGCTAAAAAGCGCATCTGCGAAAAACCAGCAAGCTCGGCCAATTGCTGCGCACGATCGACCAGATCGCGTCGCCGTTCGACGCCGATGACTTGGGCGTTGGGGGCTTTGTCTTTGATGAACAAGTCCATCAAGATGAAACCCAGATAAGACTTCCCCGCGCCGTGATCCACTAAGATGAATTCGGGGTCCGTTTGGCTTAGCGTTTCAAGTGCAGGTTTAATCAAGTGAAACAGGTGGTAGACCTGTTTAAGCTTACGCCGGCTGTCTTGGTTCATCTGGCCCTCGCGGGTCAGGATGTGCAGCGCCTTGAGCAGCTCAACCGATTGGCCTGGCAGAAGGGTTGCTGTCGTGTCTGGTATTTGCATATCGTTATTTTAGCGGTCAGCGATCGGTCCAGCTAAAAGCCAGGTGGCAGTGCAAGCGTTTGCGTGTTGGCTGGGTATGTCCGCCAAGGTTCATGAGGGTCACCAGTAAGAACCATCCAGACCCCATCGCCGCTGGCCGCAAAGGTGCTATTCAAACCACTCACCACGACTTGGTGGCTCACCATGACATACGGCCCACCTTCGGGGTCGAGTTCACGTATGAAGGTCTGGAGCTCGGCGATTTGGGCTGCCCCCAGACTGGGGTTTTGAAAAAAAGAGTTCAAGGCGGGCAAGGGCTTGACTTCGCCCACACCCATCAGTTTGGCCGTCTCAGTCGAGCGGCACCATTGGCTTGACCAGACTTGGGTGGGCGCAATACCAAGCGATTTTAATTGCGCGCCAATTTGGCGCGACTGTTCGCGGCCCTGGGCACTGAGGTTTCGTTGCGTATTGCAATCGTTGACATCGAAATTGGCTGGGTCACCGCCTCCGGGCGCAATGGCATGTCTCAGATGCAATATGAGAGAGGATTTGTCTTGGGTCTGGGCTGAACTTATGTTTGGCCAAATCAAAGCCAGAAAGATGGCTGCAAGTGCCAAAAGAGCCCATCGTTGTGTTCTGGCCGGCTGAATCAAAAGCTGTTTTATTGAAGTCATGAATCACATCCTACTTTTTGATAATTGGCTTGTTTCATAGTTCGATCGTGCTCAGATTGCGTGACTACAACCCAAGGCAAACGGTACACTAAGGTCAATGCTGGGTTTGAGTTTTGATCCGACATCGCCTATTGAGTTCACAAACAACCACAAAACCATCTTAAAGCGAGTCTCGCATGTCTGATGTTATCGCCTTGGTCTTTGATTTTGATGACACGTTGGCACCAGATAGCACTTCCGGGCTTTTGGCGCATCTCGGGGTCGATACCTCCGCATTTTGGGCCGATCGGGTCGACCCTTTGCTATCGTCGAACTGGGATCCAGTGCCGGCTTACTTGTACGCCATGATCGAGTTGTCTAAGTCTCAGCAAAACGGTTTGATCACCAAATCCGTTTTGAACGAATGGGGTAAACAGTTGCCGCTTCACTCGGGCGTGCCAACAGTGTTTGACCGGCTTCGGTCAGTGGTTCGTGAAGTGCACCCGCAGACACAGCTGGAGTTTTATCTCATTTCTAGCGGAATCGGTGACGTTGTCCGTCACACCCCAATTGCGCATGAATTCTCCCAAATCTGGGCTTCTGAGTTTGTGTATGGCACGGATGGTGGCATTGAGTTTCCGCGTCGAATCGTGAGCTTTACCGATAAAACACGTTATTTGTTCCACATTCAAAAAGGCATCATTGGCTCCTCTTACGAGGACAAGCCGTTTGAGGTCAACCGTAAGATCCCTGAGGATCGGTTGAGAGTGCCTTTTGATCAAATGGTTTTTGTGGGTGATGGTTATACCGATATTCCTTGCTTTTCTCTGGTGCGCCAAGCCGGTGGTATTGCTTTCGGTGTTTGGGATCCTAAGCATCGCGACAAGCGCAGTCGAGCCTGGGGATTTATCGAAGACGGTCGCGTCAATAATTTGAATCAAGCACGTTACGACGAAGACGCTGAACTATACCAATGGCTCGAAGAAGCGGTAATCAGTTTGGTACGTCGTATCTCGGTTAAGTCCCGTATGTATCGTGGATGATGCTTTCTACATGCGCATGGCGCTGGCACAGGCCGCACGCGCTCAGGCTCAAGACGAGGTGCCAGTCGGTGCTGTGGTGGTGAGCCCCGAGGGTGAGCTCATCGGTCAAGGCGCTAATGCCGTCATCGGCTTGTCTGACCCCACCGCCCACGCCGAAGTCTTGGCGATAAGACAAGCAGCCTCATACTTGGGTAATTATCGCTTACCGGGCGCCTCTGTGTTTGTCACGCTTGAGCCTTGCGCCATGTGTTTGGGCGCCATGTTTCATGCACGTGTGGCACGGATTGTGTATGGCGCCTCAGACCTTAAAACCGGCGCTTGTGGTGGCCGCGTCGATTTGAGTGCGCGCGGCACTCTCAACTACCACGCACACATTGAAAGCGGCGTGTTGTCAGACGAATGTGGGCAAGTATTGAGCCAATTTTTTAAAGCACGGCGTGGGCGCGCCAATTCAAGTCCTGTTTCCGAAGTAAGCTTTCCTACCCAAGCCCCTGAATGACCCATAGAAATAAATAAGAAGATCATCCTCATGAAAGAAGCCAATACCTCTTTGCACGCACCATTGACCAATCAGCGAATTTATGTAATTTCACCCTCGGGGCCAGTAGCGCCTGCAGAAAAACTCGACATCGCCATGGTCAATCTTCAAGCCCTGGGTTTTAAGACGACTTTGGATCGCGGTGCCAAGGCGGTTAATGGACGTTTCGCGGGCACAGACTTGCAGCGGCTCCAAGCGGTGAGAAGAGCAGTTAAGCAGCCAGCCGATATCGTGATGGCTGCGCGCGGGGGCTATGGCATGACTCGCTTGTTACCCTCGATAGACTGGCGAGCGGTAGCTGATAGTGGCAAAATTTTTATTGGTCATAGCGATTTTACGGCTTTTAATTTGGCGTTATTAGCGACCACTGGCGCGGTCAGTTACACCGGGCCGGTGGCTGCTGCTGATTTTGGTGTGGCTAATGTCAATGATCTAACGGCTGACTTGTTTGCTGAAACCATGCGCGGTGAGCTTGAGATCTTAAGTTTCGAGAGTGAGAAAGCTGATGCTTTTGATGGGCGAGGCTTGTTGTGGGGTGGCAACTTGGCAATGCTAGTAAGCCTTTTGGGTACGCCATTTTTCCCAAAAATACGCGGTGGTATTTTGTTTGTGGAAGATGTCAACGAGCACCCTTATCGCGTTGAAAGATTGTTGTTACAGCTGGCTCAGTCCGGCGTGCTGGGCCGACAAAAAGCCCTAGTGTTAGGGCAGTTCACCGGCTACCGACTTGCGGCTCAAGATCAAGGCTTTGACATGCTAGATGTCATTGCACACATCAGAAAGACCGTTGGTATCCCAGTAATCCCGGGGTTGCCTTACGGGCATACTGCTGTGAAAGCCACCTTACCCATAGGTGCCAAAGTGGGGTTGGCCACCGAGCAAGGCATGGCTCACTTGGTTATTCATGAGCATTAAGGGGGGCGGGCAGGCGTTTGTGAACCACAATACCGGAAAGCAACAATAAGCCAACCAAGTTAGGAAACGCCATGAGTCCATTAAAGACGTCAGCGGCTGCCCACACCAAATCCAATGAAATGAGCGTACCAAGCATGACAAAGCCGGTGTAAACAACGCGATAGGGCACGACCGCTTTTTTGCCGAGCAAGTAAAAGGCGCACTTTTCACCGTAGTATGACCATCCTAGAATCGTCGAGTACGCAAAAAATATCAACCCGATCGTCACCAACCATGACCCCACGCCCGGCAGCATTGCTTCAAAGCTGTTGGACGTGAGGGCTGCACCGGTCATGCCTTGGGTGTACTGATTACCTATGACCAAAACGATACCCGTGACTGAGCAAACCACGATGGTGTCCAGAAAGGTGCCTGTCATGGAAACCAGCGCTTGCTCTTCGGGACGATTGGTTTTGGCCGCTGCCGCGGCGATAGGCGCTGTACCGATACCCGCTTCATTGGAGAATACCCCGCGCGCCACGCCATAACGTATCGCCATGCCGATAGCACCGCCGGACACAGCCTGACCGCTAAAGGCATCACTGACAATCAGACTGATGGCTGGCCAAACCAAATCCAAATGCGTCAAAATAATAGCCAAACCACCCATCAAATAAATGACTGCCATGACGGGCACAATGATGGAGACAACTCGTGCAATACTGCGAATACCACCGAGCAGCACGAGTCCGGTCACAACGGTTAAGACAACGCCGGTAACCCAACCCGGTAGGCCAATGGTATTTTGAAGCGCTTGTGCCACTGAGTTTGATTGCACCGAACTGCCCGTGCCTAGTGCTGCTAAGGCGCCGCAGGTGGCAAACATAATGGCCAAGCTTTTTAAGCCCAGACCGTGCTCGATGTAATACATTGGGCCGCCTGACATATTGCCGCGACTGTCACGTACACGGAAATAAACGGCCAGATAGGCCTCAGCGTATTTTGTCGACATGCCCACTAACGCGGATAGCCACATCCAAAACACCGCACCTGGCCCGCCGAGCACCACGGCTGTGGCCACACCAGCAATATTGCCGGTACCGATGGTGCCCGCCAAAGCGGTCATGAGCGCTTGGAATTGTGAAATATCGCCAGGCGCATCGCTATTTTTTTGGCGGGTAAATACCAGTTTCAGGGCGCGTGGTAACAGTCGAAATTGCAGTCCCCTTAAGCGAACAGTGAAGAAAACACCCGTCCCGACCAAAAGGACAAGCATGACAGGGCCCCAAACCCAGCCGCTGATGAGATTGAACCAATCTGTGACTACTTGCATTGCGTCTCCTAAGCTTTTTTCTAGCCACATCGGTTTTCGTGTGACTGCTGCATGTTAAGAATCGCTTTGCACGAGCGGTGTCGGTTTTGTCCGACACTCTATGAAATCCGTAATCTTTCAAGGTGTAACCAAGTTATTGACAATCCATGTAATAAAAAAACCATTACTAAAAAACAGGAAGATGACAAGGCCAGCCCGCCTAAGGTCTTACAATAATCAGATGATTATTCTTGGCTATGAAAGTTCTTGTGACGAGACAGGTGTGGCGCTGGTGTGTACTGAGCGCGGGGTGTTGTCGCATGCGTTGCACACCCAGGCCGCTATGCACGAAGCTTATGGTGGTGTGGTGCCTGAGCTGGCCTCTCGCGATCACATCCGGCGAGTCATACCTTTGACCCGTCAAGCTTTGTCTCAAGCCGGCCTTGATTTGAGCGCGGTCGATATGCTGGCTTACACCGCAGGCCCAGGGCTCGCGGGGGCGCTGCTGGTTGGCGCTGGTAGTGCACAGGCGATTGCCTGGTCACTCGGTAAACCAGCCATTGGTATTCATCACTTAGAGGGGCATTTGTTGTCGCCTAGATTGGCTGATCCCAAACCTGAATTTCCCTTTGTGGCACTTTTGGTGTCTGGCGGCCACACGCAGTTAATGCGTGTGGATGGGGTGGGGCAGTACGAACTGCTCGGTGAGACTTTGGATGATGCGGCGGGTGAGGCTTTTGACAAAACAGCCAAGTTGCTCGGTTTGGGATATCCCGGTGGGCCAGCCCTGGCGGCTTTGGCTGAGCAAGGCAATGAGCGGCAATTTGATTTGCCGCGCCCGTTGCTCAACCGCGCGGGTTTTGATTTTAGCTTCAGTGGCCTTAAAACGGCAGTCCTGCAACAAGTGCAGCGTGCTGGCGGTCTTGAACAACTCAATGAACAAGCGCGTGCTGATTTGGCCGCAAGCACTCAAGCCGCGATCATTGACGTGTTGGTGGCAAAGTCACTGGCCACGTTGAAAAGCTCGGGACTTAAACGATTGGTGGTGGCCGGTGGCGTTGGCGCCAACCAGCGTTTACGCAGTCGGCTTAAGCGACAGTCGGCTTCAATGGGTGCAACGGTATTCTTTCCACCAGTGGCACTTTGTACCGATAACGGGGCCATGATTGCCTATGCTGCCGCAGAGCGTATCAATGCGGGGTTAGAAGTTGTTGGTGAAAAGCGCCATCGATTTGTCATTCGCCCGCGGTGGCCACTCGCAGAGATTGGCACTGCAATTTTGGAAGATCACGATTATTAGCAGTAGAGAATAAAAACGGTTTTAAGTCGAGTTTTTACCAATTTTTGGCTCTGTGCCAGCAAAAATGCGTGCGATGTTGGCACGATGCCGAGTAAGGAGTAAGACAGCAATCAAAGTCAGTGCAGCTAGGATGGCTGGTTCAAATGGCCAAAGGACGCCCACCAAAACAGCGTAATAAAACGGTGCAAAAACACCAGCTGCAACAGCAGCCAGTGACGACATTCTAAAAAAGAAGGCCACGATCAGCCATGTTAGTAAGGTGGTTAGACCGAGTGCAGGAGCGAGTGCAAGCAGTATCCCAAACGCTGTGGCGACGCCCTTGCCTCCTTTAAAAGCAAGAAAAATGGGGAAAAGGTGCCCTAAAAACACCCCCACGGCGGCGATGGCAACAAGGGCGGCGGAGGCGCCTGCATTGACGACCAACCAAACAGCAAACCAGCCTTTTAAAGCATCGCCAAGCAAGGTCAATACCGCAGCGGTTTTGTGACCGCTGCGCAAAACATTGGTTGCCCCAGGGTTGCCTGAACCGTAAGTCCGGGGGTCTTGGAGTCCGTAGATCTTACTCACACACACAGCGAAGGAGACGGACCCTAATAGGTACGCGGCAATTAAAATAGCCATTGCGATTGTTGGTGTGATGACCGTAGCGCTTAAGGATTCAATCATGCGAGAAATGATTCGTGAATTAAGACGTTAGTTTACTGGAGTGGCGGGCATGGTTTTAGCCTGACGAAGGTACAATGAACAAATAGTCCGTTGTGGGCATACAACTGGTTGATTCATGAAAATACTCGTTTCGAATGACGATGGTTACAGCGCTGCTGGAATAGAGGCTTTGGCTTGTGCGCTTGAATGCTTGGGTGAAATCACGGTGGTAGCCCCTGAGGTCAATCACAGTGGCGCCTCAAACTCTTTAACCTTAAATCGACCATTGACAGTTCGGCAGGCAAAGAATGGCTTTTATGTGGTTAACGGGACGCCCTCTGATTGCGTGCACGTCGCATTAACTGGATTGCTGGACTTCACGCCAGATTTGGTAGTGTCGGGCATCAACAATGGCGCCAACATGGGCGATGACACCATTTATTCGGGTACTGTCGCAGCAGCCGTTGAGGGCCACCTATTTGGAATACCTGCGATTGCGTTTTCTTTGACGCAAAGGCGCTGGGAATATTTAGACGAGGCGGCCCTCGTGGCACAAGCCGTGGTTAAGCGTTTTATTAATGGTCCGCTGGCTGCTAAGGCCCTACTTAACGTCAATATCCCTGGTTTACCAGCGCACGAACACCGCGGGCCAAAGGTGACACGACTGGGTAAGCGACATGCTTCGCAGCCAGTGATTGCTGCTACCAACCCTCATAATGAAACCGTTTATTGGATCGGCCCCGCGGGTGACGCGCAAGACGATTCACCTGGCACTGACTTTCATGCGGTTAAGCATGGCTGGACATCGGTGACGCCACTTCGAATGGATTTGACCCACGAGCAACAAGTTGCCGTGGTGGGGCAGTGGTTGTCTGACTCCTCGGTTTCACTCTCATGAAAAAAAAAGCGCTGTTCGCTTCGATGTCGGACATTCGTCCGTCTAATAGCAACACGCGCATAATTCCGCCTGGATCCTTTGGCCGCGCGCTAACGGCAACCGCAGCACCTTTTTATGCTGAGTACCCTGAAAACTTAGGCCTCACATCTGAGCGCCTGCGCCTGCGTATGGTAGATCGTGTGCGTGCCCAAGGTGTGGCTGACGAGACTGTTTTAGCGGCACTTGCGTCAATACATCGACATTTGTTTGTCGATCAGGCGCTCGCGAGCAGAGCCTACGAGGATGCGGCGTTGCCAATTGGTCATGCGCAAACCATTTCGCAGCCGTGGGTGGTGGCTAGGATGTTGGCAGCTGTTTGCGAGACGCCACCCAAACCCATTAAAGTGTTAGAGGTTGGCACTGGTTGTGGCTATCAAGCCGCAGTCATGTCAAAAGTTTTTGGCCAAGTTTATTCAATTGAGCGCGTCCGTCCGTTGTACGATACTGCCAATGAACGGTTGCGACAGATGGGATGTCGCAATGTTCATCTGTTGTTTGGTGATGGTATGTTAGGTTGGGCGGCACACGCGCCGTTTGACGCGATCGTTGTGGCAGCGGCAGGACTAAAGATTCCCCAGGCGTTGCTTGAGCAACTGACCGTTGGAGGCCGATTAATTGCTCCAGAAGGTCAAGCGCAGCAGCGATTGATGATGATGACACGTCAGTCGTCACAGCAGTGGGTCAGGCAAGAGCTTGAGGCGGTTCGATTCGTGCCTCTGAAACCTGGAGTACAAAGTTGATTGTTATGGAGAGTCATATGTATGCACCCACTAGGCGCGTGATTACTGACCAGTTGCGCTGGATCATGGTGATGGTGGTTGTGGCGCTATTGGCTGGTTGTTCCGGCACCGGCATTTTTGCGCCCGTATCCAATATTAGTGATCTTGGGGTTGGGGGCACTTATCGCATTCAGCCAGGCGATACTTTGTCCTCTATCTCTCGGGAAACAGGGGTTAGCGTTGATCGCCTGGCCTTGCTTAACAACATCACCAACCCCAGCCTGATTAAGGTGGGGCAGCGTTTGCGGTTAAACGCTGATACGCCTGAACAGGCCTCTGCGAATGATTCGGGATCAAGCATGGCAGCGGCTCGGCAAGGTGATGCAGATCCCGCGTCTGGTGCATCTGAGTCTGCGACACGTGCCAGTGACGCAACAACCTTGGATTTGGTCTGGCCAGCAAAGGGTAAGATCATTCAAAAATTTACCGTGCAAACCAAAGGCATAGACATCTCTGGCAATGTGGGTGAGCCCGTGGTAGCGGCTGCAGCCGGCAAGGTTGCCTATGCTGGTAACGGCGCCCGTGGTTTTGGTAATTTGGTAATTCTTGATCACGGCAATGGTTTTATTACCGCATATGCACACAACGAAAAGCTGTTAGTGAAGTCAGGTGATGCCATTAAAAAAGCTGCTCAAGTTGCCACAATGGGTCAGTCCGACACAAGCTCGCCACGCTTGCATTTTGAGGTTCGGCGCAACGGCACGCCTGTCGATCCTATGCGCTACCTGCCAGATCAGCCATAATCGGACGACAGCATGACGCCGATACTTGTTTTTGATCTTGAAACGATTCCTGATGTTGTTGGTTTGCGCCAAACCAACGATTGGGGTGACTTGAGCGACCTTGAATTGGTTGAGAAGGCACTGGCTGAGCGTCACGCTAAAACAGGCAATACGTTCTTGCCACATCACTTGCAAAAAATTGCTGTGATTGGCTGTGCGTTTCGTGATGACAATGGCTTCCGTGTGAAATGTATCGGTCAAGCCGATGATCCAGAGCGTAACCTTATCCAAGGTTTTTTTAAAACAATCGATCACTATTCGCCGACGATTGTCAGCTGGAATGGATCAGGGTTTGATCTCCCCGTTTTGCATTACCGCAGCCTTGTTCACGGGGTGGTTGCCTCACGTTATTGGGACAATGGCAGTGATGACCGCGATTTTAAATTTAACAACTACTTAAGCCGGTATCACACGCGCCATACAGACTTGATGGATGTGCTGGCCAACTACGGTGGCCGAGCTAACGCACCTTTGGATGACTTGGCTAAGATGTGCGGCTTTCCTGGAAAACTAGGCATGGACGGCAGTAAAGTCTGGCACGCTTGGCAAGGAGGTCACACTGACGAGGTTAGGGCGTATTGCGAAACTGACGTCGTCAACACGTGGTTGGTGTATTGCCGCTTTCAGTTGATCCGTGGTCTGCTCACGCAGGCGGCTTATGACCACGAAATAGCGTTGGTGCGAGCGCATCTTGAGAGCCTTGATGCTGATCATTGGTATGAGTACTTAGAAGCCTGGGGTCCGGTCTGAAAGCCAAACGTGTTAAACCAACCATTGAACTGACTATTGACTCCCTTGATCACGAAGCTCGTGGCGTGGGTCGCCTTGACGGCAAGGTCGTGTTTGTTGAAGGCGCGCTGCCGCATGAGTCAGTGACAGCCCAGATTTTAAAAAAGAAAACGTCTTATGACACAGCCAAAGTTGTGTCCGTTGAGCGGGATTCATGGATGCGCGTGGCGCCACGTTGCCAATACTTTGGTATATGCGGGGGGTGCCTGATGCAACATTTGGCCTCAGATGCCCAAGTCGCTGTTAAGCAACGCCTTTTAGAAGATGCGTTTGGTCATTTGGCGGGCATCAAACCTGAGCAAGTGCTGGCACCCATTCACGGGCCGAGTTGGGGTTATCGCTATCGTGCACGATTGACCGTTCGTTTGGTGCCACAAAAGGGTGGCATTCTGGTCGGATTTCATGAGAGGCGCAGCAGTTTCGTGGCTGACATGACGTCCTGTGAGGTTTTGCCACCGTCCGTCAGTGATCTTCTGGTCCCGCTGCGCGAGATGATTGGACGTCTAAGTGCGCCAACACGGTTTCCACAAATTGAGTTGGCTGTCGGCGATGCTGTCATCGCCTTGGTTTTGCGTCACTTGGATCCTTTGACCGAAATCGACAAAACGGTTTTGCGAGCTTTTGCGCAATCACACGGTGTGCAGTGGTGGTTGCAGTCTAAAGGGCCTGACACGGTCTGCTTGCTCGACGAGGAAGGTGCAGTGCCTCTGACCTATGCTTTGCCTGCCTTTGGTATTAGCATGCCATTTCGTCCAACGGATTTCACACAGGTTAATCACCAAATTAATCAAATCCTGGTGTCCCGAGCGCTGTCATTGCTCGGCGCTACAGAAGCGGATCACGTGTTGGATCTTTTTTGTGGTTTGGGCAACTTTACGTTGCCATTGGCTCGTGGTTCGCAGCAGGTTCTTGGTGTCGAGGGAAGTCAAGCGTTGGTCGATCGTGCGCATGCTGCGGCAAGTCACAACGGCGTCAATAATGTGGCCTTTCAAACCAGTGACTTATTCACTTTCACCACCGAAAGTTACGCTGTATTGATGGCCGCCTTGGGTGGCCGAATTGATCGTGTGTTGATCGATCCGCCAAGAGAGGGAGCACTAGCCGTTTGTGAAGCACTGAGCCAACTTGTAGGCCAAGAGCGTCCCAAACGGATTGTCTACGTCTCTTGTAACCCAGCGACCTTGGCGCGCGACGCCGGTCTCTTGGAGCAGCAGGGTGGTTATCGCCTTAAGCAGGCCGGTGTGGTGAACATGTTCCCGCACACCGGCCACGTGGAATCAATCGCTGTTTTTGAGTGAATCCAACTTGCTTTGGGCTGCTGATCGGACTTGATCAGGCGCGGTGCCACCAACGTGGGATCTGGCGTTTACTGAGCCTTCAAGCGTCAAGCAAGCGTGAACGCTCGCTTCGATGAGGGGGTGAAAGGCTTGAAGTGCATCTAGTGGCAAGTCGGCAATATCACAACCCTTTTGTTCACAGCTCAGAACAGCATGCGCCACAACCTCGTGAGCATCACGAAACGGGACGCCTTTCTTAACCAAGTAGTCAGCCAAATCAGTAGCTGTTGCAAATCCTTGCTTGGCTGCTTCGCGCATGGCTTCAGCATGAACCGTCACACCTTGCATCATGTCAACAAAAATAGTGAGGGTGTCACGAACGGTGTCTGCTGTGTCAAATAGCCCTTCTTTGTCCTCTTGGTTATCTTTGTTGTAAGCCAAGGGTTGACCCTTCATGAGTGTCAGCAGCGCTACCAAGTGGCCATTGACACGCCCAGTTTTACCGCGGGCAAGCTCGGGCACATCGGGGTTCTTCTTCTGCGGCATGATTGAACTGCCCGTGCAAAACCGATCGGCTAAGGTGATGAATCCCACTCGTGGACTCATCCACAGCACGAGTTCTTCGGATAGTCTGGAAATATGCGTCATGATCAAGGCGCTAGCGGCACAAAATTCGATCGCAAAATCTCTGTCAGAAACAGCATCAAGCGAGTTTTGGCAAACTGATTCAAAACCGAGGGTTCTTGCCACGCGCTCGCGATCAATTGGAAAACTTGTGCCAGCCAAAGCCGCTGCACCAAGCGGCAATCGATTCACGCGACGGCGGCAATCCACCAGACGTTCATGGTCGCGTGCAAACATTTCAGCGTAGGCCATCAGGTGATGTCCAAAAGTGACGGGTTGAGCCACCTGCAAGTGGGTAAAGCCTGGCATGATCGTGTCGGCGTGCTTGATGGCTTGCTCGGCAAGTACGCGCTGAAGGGCGTTCAATTGATCCAAAATCAAGTCGATTTGTTCACGAACCCACAAACGAATGTCTGTTGCCACTTGATCATTTCGTGATCGTCCAGTGTGCAAGCGCTTGCCGGCATCACCAACTAATTCAACCAAGCGTTTTTCGATGTTTAGGTGAACATCCTCTAAGTCGAGTAACCAAGTGAACTGACCGTTTTCAATGTCAGTTCGCACTTGACTCAAACCAGATTGAATTTTGCCTAAGTCGTCTTGGCTGATGACCCCAACATGGGCCAGCATTTCGGCATGTGCCAAAGAGCCTGCAATGTCGTGGTAGGCCAACCTTTGATCAAACCCGACCGAAGCGGTGTAGCGTTTGACCAAATCGGATACGGGTTCAGAGAATCGTGCAGACCAAGCTTGCGCCTTGTTGGCAAACTGGTCTTCTGGGGTAGGGGCGTTGTTTGTCATCATGCTTTGATTATAGAGTGGCGCGTAAAATCTTGTCCTTCAGGTCAAAGATGTCAGCACTCAGGCGAAGCTTGTTAATGTGGTCTGTGTTGTTGCGCAATCAATTTTTGTGAAATCATCGGCTAATGCCATACAAGATTTCTTGCACAAACTCTCAACGCAACTTAGCAAAAACCACGCCATGATTGTTGTTGAAGATTTGAAGGTCAGAAGCATGACGAAATCGGCAATAGGCGACTTAGCCAATCCTAGTCGCAATGTCAAAGCCAAGCCTGGCTCAAATCAGTCGATATTGAACCAAAGTTAGGCCATGTTTGTGCAGATGCTGTGGAGCAACAATGGTTGGGTATATTGGTGATTAAGGTCAATCACCAATATACCGCTCAAACCTTTCCATGTTGCCACCATGTGAGTAAAGACAATCGATCGACATAGTTAAGATTTGAGTGCGTTGGCTGTGGTTATTCGGCAAATGCCGACTGGGTTAGTGCTTTGAATGTATTACCCCGAGGGCATCGGGTGTTAGCCTGTGGAGTTCAAACCGTGGTTTCGGCGATGAAGCAGGAAATGTTGGGAAATAGCGATACACGCCCAACTTTAGCGGCCTGATAGAGTCGTTAGGATTCTCCGTCCTTGAGGATGGTAAGGATGCCAAAGAGCCTTCGCTGACGCCTCTTGTCATGCCATAATCAAACATCAATTTCAATTCGAAAGTGAAGGTGCCTATGTCAGCTGCAAACGTTGCGCTCGCGCAGATCAATGCCTCGGTTGGTGATTTTTCGGGTAATGCCGCTCAAATTGAGCAAATGGCGCGCCAAGCGGCAGCACGCGGGGCTGATGTTTTGTTAACCCCAGAGCTTTCTTTGACGGGCTATCCTTGTGAAGACTTGTTGCTCAGGCCAGCTTTTGTTGAGCAAGATCGCCAAGCGTTGGATGATTTGTGCGCCCGCTTAGCCGATTTGCCAAACTTAGCTGTGGTGGTCGGGCATGTTTTTGCGCAAGATGCCAAGCTTTACAATGCCGCCAGTGTTTTGCTGGGTGGAGAAATCATTGCGCGATACTGCAAACGCGAACTGCCCAATTACGGCGTTTTCGATGAGAAACGTTATTTCAGCGCTGGTGATCAAGCCTGCACTTTTGAGCATGCTGGCGTTCGATTTGGTATCAACATTTGTGAGGATGCGTGGCTTCGGCACGCACCAACAGCCGCCAGTGAAGCCGGTGCCCAGTGCTTACTGGTTTTGAATGCTTCGCCTTTTCACATGGGCAAGTTCACGCAACGACTCGAAATGATGCGCCGTTGTGTTGATCGGGCTGGTCTAAGCTTGCTGTATGTCAACCTCTGTGGTGCGCAAGATGAACTGGTCTTTGAAGGCATGTCGTTTGCCCTTGATCGTCAGGGGCATTGCATAGGCCATGCGCCAGCATTTAAGCCGGCACTTAATCATGTGCTGGTGCAAAATAGCGGTGCTTTGGCTCTTGGGGACGGTCCATGGACGCCGGTCACCAGCATGGAGGAGGAGGCCGAACAAGAGCACCTATCACTGGTTTGGGGCGCACTGGCTACTGGTGTCAGAGATTACGTGATTAAAAATGGCTTTAAGGAAGTGGTATTAGGCCTGTCTGGCGGCATTGATTCCGCCGTTGTCTTGGCTGTGGCTGTTGATGCCTTGGGCTCAGAAGCGGTGAGTGCGGTCATGATGCCATCGCGCTACACGGCTGATATTTCGCAGACAGATGCGCAAGCCATGGTTGAAACACTGAATGTTAATTATCAAGTGATCCCCATTGGCGACGTAACCAACGCTCTTGAGCAGGCTCTTTCAAGCGCCTTTGTTGGGCGCTCGCCAGACGCCACAGAAGAAAACCTTCAGTCTCGTACCCGTGGCACACTGCTTATGGCGCTGTCGAATAAGCTGGGCTCTTTGGTACTAACCACGGGTAACAAATCAGAGCTAACCACAGGGTACTGCACACTTTATGGCGACATGGCAGGTGGTTTTGCTGTGCTCAAAGATGTGCCAAAAACGTTGGTGTATCGCTTGGCAAAGTGGCGCAATCAACAATCTTTGGTGATTCCAGAGAGAATAATTACCCGTGCGCCAAGCGCCGAACTGCGTGACGATCAAACCGACCAAGATTCGTTACCTAGTTACGAGATCATTGATGCGATTATTGCGGGTTATGTGGACCACAACTTACCCCTTAAGTCCTTGGTCCAATCGGGTCTTGACGAGGCGGCGGTTCAGCAAGTGGTGCGATTGCTCAGAGTCAATGAGTACAAACGCCGTCAATCGCCGCCGGGCCCCAAAGTCACGGTTAGGGCATTTGGGCGTGATTGGCGCTATCCTTTGACCAACGCATTTCGTGAGTATCTTTCCAATTAGCGCTAACTTGCCAGCTTGACGCTGGCGCAGGAGTCAATATGAAATTAGTCACCGCCATTATTAAGCCCTTCAAACTTGATGAGGTTCGCGAAGGCCTGTCTGAGGTCGGTATTACGGGTCTAACGGTCACAGAAACCAAAGGTTTCGGTCGACAGAAGGGCCATACAGAGCTGTATCGCGGCGCCGAGTACGTGGTAGATTTTTTGCCAAAAGTACGAGTTGAAGTTGCCATTAGTGATGACAAAGTTGAGATGGTCATTGAGGCCATTATCAAAGCGGCACGTACAGGTAAGATTGGTGACGGCAAGATCTTTGTTTCTCCACTCGAACAAGTGGTGCGCATCCGAACCGGTGAGATGGGTGACACGGCGCTTTGATGCGGTTAGTGTCGAAAAAAAGCAACAATATGAAAACGACTGGACTGCCATGAAATCTTTTGACTGGAAAAACCCTTACTCAAGCGTTCGTATTCCCGTGTTTGCACGCAACATCGTTTCCACCTCACATCCTTTGGCAGCCCAATCGGGCCTGCAAATGCTTTACAAAGGAGGCAGCGCTGTTGATGCGGCTATTGCCGCCGCCGCTGTCATTACCATGACTGAGCCCGTGTCGTGTGGCTTGGGTGGTGATGCTTTTGCGATTGTCTGGCATGAAGGTAAGGCTCATGGCCTGAATGCCTCTGGCCATGCCCCCATGGCTTGGAACCCTGCATACTTTGCCAATAAATACGGTCGTAATGCACAAGGTCATGCCAATGCCCCCAAACGTGGTGTGGATGCGGTCACGGTGCCTGGGGTTGTTGCCGGCTGGGCGGCCTTGCACGAAAAGTTTGGTCGATTGCCTTTCTCTGATTTGATGGAACCCGCAGCGGCTATTGCTGAGCGCGGTTATGCCGTACCACCAGTGGTCGCACATAAATGGGCAGCCGCAGTTCCTGAAATCGCTGATCAACCCGGTTATGCCGAGGCCTTCATGCCCAATGGTCGTGCGCCGCGCGTTGGCGAGCGGTTTGCCTTACCGGCGGCAGCCGAAACATTTCGGCTCATTGGTCAAACCAATGGGCGAACCATGTATGACGGCGAGATGGCCGAGCGCATGGTTCAACACCTACAGGCTTACGGTGGGGCTCACACGCTAGAAGATTTCGCTGCCTATGCACCTCAGTGGGTAGAGCCGCTGACCAAGGACTTTCAAGGCTTCACCTTACATGAACTGCCACCCAATGGCCAAGGCATTGCGGCCTTGATCGCGGTGGGCATTTTGGAGCAGTTTGACTTGAGCGCCTTGCCGCTCGATAGCGTGCAATCACAACACTTGCAAATTGAGGCCATGAAACTGGCATTTGCCGATTTGTATCGCTATGTGAGTGACCCAAGAGCCATGTCAGTGACACCCGAGCAGATGCTGGCGCCCGAGTATCTGGCGTCTCGTGCGAAACTGATTGATTCTGAGCGTGCCACCCATTTTGGTGCTGGTGTGCCTGATGCAGGCGGTACCATTTATTTGTCAGCTGCCGACGAAAGCGGCATGATGATTTCGTTTATTCAGTCTAACTACATGGGTTTTGGTTCTGGCGTGGTCGTGCCCAATACAGGCATTAGTCTACAAAACCGGGGTTGTGGTTTCTCTATGGATGAAGCCTCGCCCAATGTGGTGGGCGGGCACAAGAGACCTTTTCACACCATCATCCCTGGTTTTTTAAGTCGCGAAGGATCGCCCGTGATGAGCTTTGGTGTCATGGGTGGTGATATTCAACCGCAAGGACACTTGCAGACATTGGTTCGCATGCTCGCTTACGACCAACAACCACAGGCGGCTTGTTGCGCGCCAAGATGGAAGTTAAACCGTGACTTTACCCTTGACGTTGAGTCCACCATGGATCCAGCGGTGGTGAAAGGATTGATTGCCAAAGGTCACGTTTTAAAGTCCATTGAAG
>CAWUWI010000055.1:0-32063 GCA_963926245.1 uncultured Burkholderiaceae bacterium
AGACTAGAAACGGGCGAGGCGATTGAGCCCATTGAGGGGACTGTCTTTCTCTTTTTTTGTGATCTCGAGCTTTTCTTTGAATTCGATACCGTGCAAGATGTTTGGCTTTTGGGGATTTTGACTATTGTGGCGCGTTGCACGAGCAACTTTGTCGAGGCTCTGGTGGGTGCAGAGCTAACTCAGGCGCCAGCCTTACTCAAATCAAACATTGGGTTGTTATTGTTGCCCAAAGCGGGTTTGACCATGGGACTGACTTTCATTGCGCGCGACACCATGGGTGCTCCGCATGGTGGTTATCTTTTCAATGCGTTGTTGTTATTGACGCTGATCAATATGTTATTTTTTGCACCGTCCTTGGTCAAATGGGCGTTGACGCGATCAGGTGATGTGCAGGCGATAGAGAAAAATCCGTAACGATGGTTTCCATCTATCGGCAATCAATCGACACTTCAATGAGGCCAGTTAAATGAGTCGTTTAAAACTAGACGGTTGTGTGGCTTTAATTTTAGGCGCGGGCAGTAGCGCGCCTGGCATGAGTATTGGCAAAGCGAGCAGTTTGGCAATGGCGCGAGACGGTGCCAAAGTAGCGGCACTGGATTTGTCGCTTGAGGCCGCCACACAGACGGTTGACGACATCACGGCTGAGGGTAGGCAGGCTCGGGCCTATGCCGCTGATGTCTCGAGTCAAACGCAGATGCAGGCAGCGATTGATGATGTCATGCACGATTGGGGACGCATCGACGTTTTGCAGATTAATGCGGGCATTGGTAAGGTTGGTGGGCCAGGCGAGACGAGTATTGAGGATTGGGGGCGGATCCAAAAAGTAAACCTTGAAAGCATCCTCATTGCCAGCCAGTTGGTTTGTCCGATCATGGCTCATCAAGGCAAGGGATCGATTATTGGCGTGTCATCGGTGGCGGGCATGCGTTACATCGGTTACCCGCATTTGGCCTACAGTGTCACCAAGGCTGGCGTGATTCACTTCATCAAGATGCTGGCTCAGCAGTACGCGGGTCAGGGCATCCGTGCCAACACCATTGTGCCGGGGCTTATCGACACCCCACGTATCCGTAAGAATGTGGCCAAAGTATTTGACGCTGACGGCGACATGGATAAAACAAGCGCTGCACGCGACCAGCAAGTGCCGCTTGGGCGCATGGGTACACCATGGGAAGTGGCCTCGGTGGCCACTTTTTTGGCATCAGACGATGCTTCTTATGTCACGGGCACTGAGATCGTGGTCGATGGTGGGTTGACGGGCAAGTTTGTGTAGCAGGGGCATCCTTATGGGGCAGTCACATAATCTCGCCAAGGTAAACTGAAAAATCTTTGTGATGATTTAACGCATTGACGCGTATTGTCGTGTCGACCTTATCTTGTGAGTCATTCAATGAACCGACAAGTTGTTGCATTAATCGAGCAATTGGGACTAGAGCCCCATCCTGAGGGCGGCTACTATCGAGAGACATATCGAGCGCCGCTGGATATTGATTCTGTCGCCCACAATGGTCAACGTTCGGCTTACACGAGCATCTATTTTTTGTTGGCAGGCGATCAGTACTCGGCTTGGCATCGTGTGGCGTCAGACGAGAGTTGGTTTTTCCATATGGGTCGTGGGGTTGAAATCTTTACATTGGTCCCGAGTGGCGAGGGGCCAGCGAGTACATTACAAGTGCAAACCCTCGGGTCGGTGGGGCGGTTTGAATTGACGATTCCAGCTGGCCAATGGTTTGCGGCCAAGCCTATGGGCTCAGACGAATTTGCCTTGGTCAGTTGCGTGGTGGCGCCGGGTTTTGTGTTTGAAGACTTTGAGTTGGCGACTCGCCAACACCTACTCGAAGCAGATTGTGACAAACACAACGAGTGGCCACTAATCGAGTCCTTGTTGGTCAAACCGCAGCCAAGTTCAGTAATAAACCCAAACGTTGGCTGGGGGCATGTTACGTAGAACATGTTTAAAGCGATTTTCGTGTACGAAACCACAGCCCGCGAATGGAGATTTGCTGCCATAAGAAAATGTCACCAGTTTTTGAATCACACCGTTTCGATACCCGTCAGTAATGGCCTTCTTGATAGCGCTAGCGTGCGGGTTATTCAACAACGGAATCGACGAAACCACGGCTACAGGTGTCTTTTGTTGCGCCAAATAGTCCTGTGCTGATAAGTTGACCACGTGAGCGCTCGGATAGCGGTGTTTAAGCAACTCGCAGAACGTTTCATCGATCTCTACAAGCGTTAAGTTATTTGTGTCTAGGCACCGCGTGATGCCACCGGTGCCTGGGCCGAACTCGACGACACCAATCGTTTCTAACGAACAATTGACCTCTAAGGCTTCGCGCATGGCTTGGGCCAGCTCAACTGAGCAAGGTAGAACAGCACCCACTTGTCTGGGGTGCTTTAGAAATTGATAAAAAAAAGCGGTCCAAGAACGATTAAGCAAAAGGTCTGACCGTTTGTTGTGAGTTCATAAAAAATGAGACGGTCACGATAATGGAATCGTCCGCCCAACTGCGCTTATTCTAAGCCAAAGGCGGGTGTTGATCTAGCGACATATGGCTAGTTGTTTGGATTTTTATGCGTGCCGTGTTTGTGACGCCTCTTGACGGGTTTGTTTTATGAACCGTTAGTGCGACCAATATGTTGTTTGATAGCCGCAACCAAGTCATGCATCTTAAAAAGTTTTAACAGATAATCGTTAATGCCACTTGCTATTAATTCATTTCGATCTTCGGCGAAACGGGCTGCGGTTAAGCCACTAATGGGAATGCTGGCAAGTTTTGGTATTTGCCTACTGATTTCTGCACAGGTTTGCCCGTCCATGACAGGCATGTAAAGATCCATAAGTGCCAAGTTGAACGAGCTTTTTTATTTAACTGCCCAAGGGCCAACGCACTGTTGGCTGCTGACTCAACTTCAACCACCAAGATTCATTTGCTATCAAAAAAATTGACTTCTGGTGGTGTGCCTAGCTGTTCAGATTCATGCGCCAAATTGGAACTTAAGTGGGTAAGCTATTGAAGCCGTGTTGGTGATAGGGGGCGGTTTGGCTGATGCGTTGCGTTAGCTTGCAATGGCTGGCGGTTCGCCGTAAGGCGCCCAACCCAAAGCATTGGTGCACTTCGAGATATCAACGGGGCGGATCAGTGCGTCTTTAGAATCGCCCGGAGCGCTTTAGTTGGTTAAGCTTCCTGCCCAAAGTGAGCACAAGGAGGTTTGCGCTATAGAGCAACTTTATGCCCTATTGGCTCGCGATTGTGGGATCAACGTGCCTGACACGTAGTACTTTGATGATTCTTCAAAGTTATCGGCATTTGGTGCAGCGCGATTCGATCGTATCGGCACCGAGCGTGTGCCGTTGCACAGATTAGCGGGTCTGTTGCAGTTCAACTTCCGTCTACCCGCTGTTGTTGATTACACCGGGTTTTTAAGGGAAACCCGCACTTTGACCAACGATCAAGTCGAAGTACAAAATGCCTACGCGCGTGCTCTTTTTAATGTGCTGTTTCACAATCGTGACAACCACCCCAAAAATTTTGCGTGGTGCTTGGATGAGAAACGCCGCTGGAAGCTAGCACCGGCTTTCGATTTGACATTTAGTGAAGGGCCTATGGGTCAGCACCACATGGTTATATGCGCAGAGGGTGCGAGCATAAGTCGTGATCATTTACTCCGACTGGTGTAAGAAAGTGGCGTGGCCGCTGAGTTTGCCATCTAGACGCTTGAGCAGATGCTTGATCAAGTGGATTCGATTACTCACCACCGGGCGAGCGAGTTGCCGATTCGTCAACCGACAGTAGGCTATGTGGTCAAAACGGTTCAGGCCTTTCGCGCGCGGATGGCCAGCTGATTCCCAACGATCTGTGCGGTGTAAGCCAAGGCAGCCAAGGCTTATCGTTTGGTAGTCGCTTAAAGCATAAGCAAATAAGTCATTAATTTATAAGTCATTAAGATCTAAAAATTGATTCGTTTGGTTTTTATTTTGATACCAGTACCATGGCGTTTTGGCTCAAAACAGTCACCGCCATGTCGCTTACTTTTACACAACCTGAATCTTCTCACGCAAGAACGTCGAACGCCTTGGCGGTCAACCGCTTGTCGCTGTCCTTAGATGGCAATCAGTCGTTACTATCTGACGTTAGCTTCTCTGTCGCACCGGGTGAGATCGTCTGTTTGTTGGGGCCCAGCGGTGTGGGCAAGTCAACGTTATTGCGCGTATTGGCTGGCCTGTGGCCAGCGAGCCAAGGGGATGTTTCGATTGAAGGTCAGACCCTCAATTGTGCCCATCCGCAGGTGGCACTGGCATTCCAAGAGGCTGGATTATTGCCCTGGCTAAACGTCGCTGAAAACGTCGCGTTCGGCTTGGACTTTAAGTCTCAGCCCAAGCTTGATCGCCACACCCGCCAAGACCGTATTGATCAAGCGCTTGATCAGGTGGGTTTGCCTGATTCACATGCCCTTTATCCTGACCAGTTGTCTGGCGGTATGGCACAACGCGTGGCGCTCGCCCGGTGTTTGGCCCGCCAACCCAAAGTGTTGCTGCTCGATGAGCCGTTTGGTGCGCTCGATGAAATCACACGCGCTCAAATGCAATCACTTCTCTTGTCGATCCGTGATCAACACCAAACGGCAGCCGTCATGGTGACGCACGACATCGATGAGGCACTGTTGATGGCTGATCGGGTGTTGTTATTGGCTGGCACACCGGCAGGCTTGGTGCAGGAGTGGCAACTTAGCACAGTCCAGCCTCGAGACGCCTTGGATGCCGAGTTTGTGACTTTGCGCGTGCAGGTCTTAAGCGCTTTACGCCATGCCATGCAAAAAACCCCTGTTAAGCACCGCGCCCCTGAGACCCGGATTTCAACCCCATCATTAATGCCCCAAAGGAGCTTGGCCCATGTGCGCTGAATATCGTTCACGACGTGACATTTTAAAGTTGACTGCGTTACTGACAGCCGCAGGCGCTGCCCCTTTGCTATCGGCTTTTAACGCTCAGGCCCAACCCAAATCTGATGAACCCATTCGTATTGGGTACTTGCCAATCACCGATGCTGCGCCGTTATTGATCGCGCATCACAACGGCTTTTTTGAGAAAGCAGGTCTGAAATCAGAAACGCCACGCCTGTTTCGCAGTTGGTCGCAATTGGCCGAGGCCTTTATTAGCGGTCAAATCAACGTGGTTCATTTGTTGTCTCCCATGACGGTTTGGGCACGTTTTAACAGCAAAATTCCTGCCAAAGTGGTGGCATGGAACCACATTAATGGTTCGGCAGTCACGGTGGCCCCCACGGTCAACGATTGGTCAGACCTTGGCGGCAAGCGCGTGGCCATACCTTTTTGGTATTCGATCCATAACGTGGTCTTGCAGTCGCTACTTAGGCAGCAAGGGTTAAAAGTCAAGACGCAAGAAGCTGGTGGTTTGGCGCCTGATGAAGTGTTGCTGGTTGTCATGGCACCGTCTGATATGTTGCCCGCGTTGGCTGCGGGCAGTATCAGTGGCTACATTGTGGCCGAACCTTTTAATGCCGCCGCAGAGATCATGGGGGTTGGCAAGATTCTGCGATTCACAGGCGACGCTTGGCAAGATCATGCCTGCTGCACGGTCTTTATGCATGAGCGAGATTTGAACGATAGGCCTCAGTGGTCGCAAGGCGTGGTCGATGGCATCGTTCAAGCCCAGCTTTGGATTGACAACAATCGTCTTAAGACAGCGGGCATTTTGTCCAGAGAGAGTGGATTCCGGTACACACCCCATTCCACACCCATCTTGACCAAGGTTCTGGCGCCACCAAACGAAGACCGCGAGTCCTACTTAGCGAGCGGCGCCATCATTCATCCTCAGTGGAGTGAGCAAAGGATTGGTTTCCAGCCGTACCCATATCCAAGTTACACCAAGACCTTGATTGAGCAGCTGCGCGTGACCACCATGGCCGCTGACAACGCTTTTTTACAAACGTTGGATCCTGTGGTTGCGGCAGCTGATTTGGTTGACGATCGGTTTGTGAAACAGGCTATTAATAAGTTGGGTGGGCCGGCAGTGTTCGGTCAGCCTCTTAATTGGCAGCGCACAGAAGTCATCTCATTATGAGCAAGACATCAGTCGTGCCATCGGTTTTTGCCCCTGTGCTGCCAGCTACTAAGATCGGTCCGAGTACATTAGCGAGCAGCACTTCCAAACAAAAAATCTTGATCTCGGCGGTTTACGGTGGGTTTGGTTTGATCATGCTATTAGTGGTTTGGTGGCTGTTAACCGTGCCGTTTACCGCCCCCAACAGTCTGGTGGCGCATTTTGCGCCAGTGCCGTCGTTGCAAGCGCTGTTTTCTTTGTTGGGTGGCGCAGACAGCATGTGGCTGCACATCGGCGTGAGTTTGAAGCGGGTGGCTGTGGCATTAATATTGGCCTTGGCTGTCGGTGTGCCCCTGGGGTTGGCCCTAGGTCGGTCGCAAACGCTTAACGCCACATTATCACCAGCCTTTCAATTTCTTCGCATGGTCTCACCCCTGTCATGGATGCCGATTGCCGTGATTGCGTTTGGTATTGGTGATCGGCCCATCTATTTTTTGCTGGCCTTTGCCGCAGTCTGGCCCATTATGCTGAGCACCATGGCCGGTGTACGCGCCATCAATCCACGCTGGCAAGCACTCGGTAAAAGCCTTGCGGCTTCAGCCACTGAGACCTTCTGGCAGATCACAGTGCCGGCCATCACTGGGCATGTTTTGACAGGGGTTCGGTTGGCCATCGGGGTGCTCTGGATTGTCTTGGTGCCTTGCGAGATGTTGGGTGTCACGGCTGGTTTGGGTTACTTCATTCTTGACACGCGTGATCGGCTGGACTACCCGGCTTTGATGGCCACGATTGTGTTGATCGGTATCTTGGGATTTTTGTTAGATGGATTTTTTAGATCGATATGCCAATTAAGGAAAACAGCATGACACAGAACAACACAAATACAGCCACAACTAACAATGACAACACCGGCGATACCGTCTCAGTGTATTTGAAACCGATTGATGCCCAAGGGCTTGCCGGCTTTGCACAAAAAGGATTGGCCAATCCTCAGTCACGTGGCACCAACAAGGTTCACACGGTTATGCAAGGCCAGTTTCGTTCGTTGAGTTATGTGGGTGATCATGAGCCGGTGGTGGTTGACGAGCCTTTGCATTTATTTGGTGAGAACACAGCGCCCGCCCCAGGCGAGTTGGCACTGAGTGCTTTGGGTGGCTGCTTGGCTGTGGGTATCACGGCGGTAGCAACCCATAAAAACGTCAAGCTCACGAAGTTAGAACTCTTCCTTGAAGGTGACATTGGCAATAGCGCTGCTTGGGGCGCCGGTGGTGCCTTGGATAAAGAGCCCCTGCAGATGGGGTTTCAGGCGATACGTGTCAGCGTTGAGGTAGAAGGTGATGCCTCGCCTGAAGTGTTGCAAGAAATTGTTTGCCATGCCGACCGTTATTCGCCAGTGGCAAATACAATGCGCAACCCCATTCCCTTTGAAATCTCGACCCGTTAAAACCCAATTCCTTGATGGAGCAGTGACAAGATGGCACCGGTAGACGTCATAGAAGCCCCTGAAGTCAGTCTGGCATCACCCCACGACAGCTTGATCGGTGATGTTCGTCACATCAGTCGGCAAGCACTGAGTCCTTTGACAAGCGACATCGACGCCGGCTTTTATCCGAGCGATGTCATGCGCGAGTTGGCTGGTGCTGGGGCCATGAGCGCGCATTTGAAAGGGCCGCATGGTCACGACGACATGTCGTTGTCGCTTAAGGCAATGGCAGAGGTTTCGCAGGTCTGTGGATCGACAGGGTTTTTAATGTGGTGTCATGGTGTGTGTGGGATTTACCTACAACAAGCGGCCTCGGCGCATTTACGCGAAGAACGGTTGCTTGACCACGTGTCTGGGTTTGGCTTGGGTGGTACCGCATTGTCCAACCCGATGAAGTCTTATGCCAAGATTGAGACGTTTTTGTTGCATGCCAAGCCTGTTGCTGGTGGTTACGTGGTGAGTGGCAGCCTGCCTTGGGTTAGTCACTTGGGGTCAGAGAACTACTGTGGCGCTATTGCTCAAATTGAGGCGGCTTCGGAAAATAATCTTTCGCGTGAAGTGATGTTTCTGCTTGATTGCGCCGATGAGGCGGTGGACTTGCAGACTTGCCCCAGCTTCTCTGGGATGGAGGGTACGGGCACGTATGCGCTACATTTGAATAACTACTTTGTGGGCGATGACCGTTTGATCGCTGACCCCGCACAACCTTTTATCCGTTCGATTCGTGCCAAATTTGTGTTGTTACAGACTGGTTGGGCCGCCGGTGTGATTCAGGGTGGTTTGCAGTCGATGCGTGCGGTTCAGTCGTCTTTGGGTCACGTGAACCGATATCTGGATGTTCAGCCTGAACAATTGCAAGACGAGTTTGACCAGTGGTGGGATGACACGCTGGCCTTATCGCGTTTGACGCCAGATGGCAGCGATGAGGGTTTTGTATCGGTGCTTAAAGCGCGCGCGCGAGGCTCCGTTCTTAGCCTAAAAGCGGCTCAAGCGGGTCTGTTGCATCAAGGCGCGCGCGGGTATGTGATGAGCTCTCCGGTTCAACGTCGAATTCGCGAATCACATTTTGTGGCGATCGTGACACCGGCACTCAAGCACATCTACAGCGAAATTGACCGTCTCGAGGGGCTTTCAAAATGTCACTGATCAAGAGAATCACCGCACTAGCGTTCGTCGTTGAGTTGTTTGAGCTTGGTGAGAAACAAATCACGGCCATGGTGCATTTGATCGGCCCACTCTTGGCCGGCGTTTTCGTCGGTGTCGTCGGTGATGTATTTGAAAGATCGCCAATTGATCCCTTTGCGATGGCAGACTAGTGCTAACGCAAACAATTCCATGTCAACAATTGAAACGCCTTGTGCCGTCAACCACGGCTCAGTGGCTGACACGAAGCTGTCGCCCGTGGCGCAGCGAACCCCACTGAAGCCCGACTTTAAAATACTCGGCGTGGGATCAAACGGCGTAGAACCACGTGACGCCAATGGCTCGGCCTTCATGTCGCGTTGCAGCACATCAGCAACTTCGACTAAGCCGTGAACATTTGGCATCAAACGACCCGCCGTCCCAAAATTGATCACCATCGTTGGTTGATGCGTGTGTATCGCATCCATCAGCGACATGGCTGCATTGAGCTTACCGATACCGGTAAAGATCACAGGAATGTCGTGACCAATGGGTTCATTGGCGAGTTCTTGGGGCAGGGCAGTGACGATCAGGGGCTTATTCATGTGGTGGCGCTGCGTGGGTTGATCAAGGTTAAAAAAACAACTGTAGCTTACAACGACCTGGCTTTGGCGCGCCGTTGTGCAAGCTCACGATAGAGGGCTTCGCGCGAAACGCTCAATTCGACAGCAAGCGCTTGCCAGTGGCCCTTTTGCGGCAAGACATTGCTTTGTTCAAGCCAGGCCTGGTTCTCTATCAAGTGCAGCCAAAAAGCAGATTTGGCCAACACGGCCAATTGAGTCGGTTCAACGGCTTGTGCGTCACAGTGGTATTGGCTTGAGTAAGTGGATGCTTCGGCCAAGATGCTGTCTGGCACGGCATTTTGTAGCACCAAGCTGGTGCCTTGCGGGGTGTGGCGCTGTCGTTCGAGACGCCCTTGAAGCACTAACGCCCTTGAAGCACTAAATACATCTGCTGTACCCGTTGGCCGGTGCGAAAAAAACTTGCCCAGACGAGTATAAGGGCTTCTGAATTGGCAAAAAAGGTTGGTTAGTAACGGTTTGATTAGATCCCTCAACGTGATAAAAATCGTATGCTAAGGTGACAAAGACTGCAATACTCAATCGATATCCATCTAACCATCCGTTGCTCGCACGGCCTTCTTAATTCCATCTAGTAATTACTTTAGAACCTACCATGACGCGATTTTTCTCTACCCTAGCATTTTTTCTGCTGCCTGTTTTGAGTGCAGTGCCTTTGGCCGTTGGTGCGCAAACGCATAGCCAAAGCCATGGTCAAACACAGGTGTCAAGGGGCGCTGATACAAAATCTCAGGCCACCCTCTCGCCCTATGCAGGGCTTGAAAACCGCGAGATAAAAAGTTTGTCAGAAGAGGATCTGGTGGAGCTGCGAGCGGGAGGGGGCTGGGGGTTAGCATTGGCGGCTGAATTGAATGGCGTGCCGGGACCAGCGCACTTATTAGAACTGCGAACACAGATTGACTTGACGCCCGAGCAATTCGCCGACATTGAAGTCATCTACGCCCAGATGAAAGCCCAAGCGATTGAGACCAGCGAACGCTTTATCGCTGCAGAGGCTGCGATAGAAGCGGGATTTCGAGAAGGGAATCTGTCGACCGATCGCCTGCAAGAGTTGGTTGCCCAATCAGCTGCCGTTCGTGCTGAGCTGCGGTATGTTCATTTGCTGCGTCATTTAGAGACCCCACCGTTACTCTCGGTGCAACAAATAGCGCGCTACAACAGTTTGCGGGGCTACGATACCAACAGTGATCCTTGTGCCTTCGTGCCTGATGGTCACGATCCACAAATGTGGCGCCGCCATAATAATTGCACCAACTGATCTTGACCGCGGGCTCTCGGCAAATAGTTAACCGTACCAACAGGTCGGTCGCTATTCGCTAAGCACCCAGTTTTGGAGTGACCCAATGAAGTGGCTTATCGCGTTTTTGCTTGTTTTGGCTGGATTGTTCTACTACCCGCAGGTCAACGAATCGGCCTCGACGGCTTGTGCCGCCACTGAAAAACGCTTTGCATTTTCTGCCTTTGAGCCCAATGATGGTGGTGCGATGCTCGGCGCGTTACTGGCAAGCCGTGTGTCTAACGGAGCCTTAGCGGGCACCTTCGTCAAGTCGCATTATCCCAACTTGCCGGTCGCCGTTGGTTGTTCATTGGTCTACTACCAAATGATGGCCGACCCAGACATGGCTAAACGTTTCTTATCCAGGCGCTCGTGACGTTGTTAGGGAATAAAATTTAGTGCAGAAATTCCCAAGGGTTTTAAATGATGCTCACATCAGTGGTTCAGAATTTTCGAAAGAAAATCTTGCGCCCTTTCGCTTTTGGGATTTGAAAAAAATACGTCTGTTTTCTCATCCTCAACTATCTCCCCTTGATCCATAAAGATCACTCGGTCTGCTACACGCTTTGCAAAACCCATCTCGTGGGTAACGACCATCATGGTCATGCCCTCTTGTGCCAACTTGACCATCACATCAAGCACCTCGTTGATCATTTCAGGATCAAGGGCAGAGGTGGGCTCATCAAAAAGCATGACCACGGGATCCATGGCAAGGCCTCGAGCGATAGCAACCCTTTGTTGTTGACCACCCGAGAGCTGTGCTGGAAATTTGTTCGCTTGGTCAGCCAGGCCCACTCTCTCTAGCAGCGCGTGGGCGCGTTCAGCGGCTTCAGCGGGAGGGCGATTGAGAACCTTTTCTTGGGCGAGGCAAATGTTCTGTTGTACGGATAGGTGAGGAAACAGTTCAAAGTTCTGAAACACCATGCCAATGCGCGAGCGCAATTCATTTAGATTCGTATGCTTGTCGCCCACGCTAACGCCATTGACAGCAATACTGCCAGCCTGAAACGATTCAAGCCCGTTGACGCATTTGATTAAAGTGCTTTTTCCTGAGCCCGAAGGTCCGCAGACAACAACCACTTCTTTGGCATTGACATGAGTTGAGCATTGGCGCAACACCTGGAAATCACCGTAGTATTTATCAACCTTTTCAAGGGTAATCAATGTTTCATCCTCCGCTCTAATGCCTTAACGCCTAATGAAGCACTGAAACACAGTACTAGATAGACCAACGCCACAAAACTAAACATTTCAATCAATCTTTGGTCTCGATTGGCAATGAGTTCAGCACTCACCAAAAAGTCCTTCAGACCAACCACGTAAACGAGGGAGGTATCCTGAAATAGGATAATGCTCTGGGTCAGTAGTATCGGCAACATCGCCTTAAAAGCCTGGGGTAAGACGATGTATCGCATTGACTGACCATAAGTCATGCCTAGCGCTCGAGCTGCGGCCGCTTGGCCAGAGCGAACGCTGGTGATACCTGCCCGAATAATCTCTGAATAATAAGCCGCCTCAAACAAGGTGAAAGCCACTAGGACAGAGTAGAAACCGCCAACTGGTCTTCCGAGCACCAATGGGACTAAAAAATAGAACCAAAAAATGACCAAAATCAGTGGCAGTGATCGAAAGAAATTGACATAGCTTGCTGCGACGAAAGCAAGCGTTTTCATTGAGGATAAGCGAACCAAAGCGAGCAGCGTGCCTAGAATAACGCCACCGATCATGGCTAGCGCTGTCAGTAAAAGCGTGGTTTTCATGCCTTCAAGCAAGAAAGGTAGATTATCGAAAATAATATCGAAGTCGAAATCAGACATTATTGACCACTCCCGATCATGCCGTGTACACGCGAGCGCATTTCAATTTTCCGCATGATGCCCATCACGATGAACGTAATCAGACTATAAATGACGGTTGCCGCTGTGAATGCTTCGAAACCCTGGAATGTGTATTCTTCAATTTGCCGCGTGATCGCCGTCAGTTCGATGACTCCGATAGTTAAGGCCAAACTCGAATTTTTGAAAATAGTTAAAAACTCACTGGTCAACGGCGGGATAATGCGGCGATAGGCGACGGGAACCAGTATGTAGCGCATCGTTTGCCACTCACTCAAACCGAGCGCTCGAGAGGCGGCTGCTTGTCCGACACCGACCGATTCAATGCCAGAACGCACTTGCTCACAAACCCGAGAGGCGGTGTACAGGCCTAAGGCGATGACCGCGGTCGTAAACTCAGGCATTGGCATTTCCCGCTTAACCCACATACCCGCATCAGTGGGTAATAATTCGGGAAATATGAAATACCAAAGAAAGAATTGAACCAGTAGCGGGATATTTCTGAATATTTCCACATAAGTGGTAGCGATGGTTCTTAGCGTCATGCTGCTGGTGGTGCGCATCACCCCAAGCAGAGAGCCCAGCGTAAAGGCAACGATCCATGCCAGTATTGATACGGTAATGGTCCATCCAAGCCCAGAAAAGATCCAGCCGAGATACGGTTCAGATACAAGGACGGACCAATTCCAGTTGTAGTTCATTACTTAATTGCCTAAATGACGGCGGACACCCCAAATAACTGTATCGGGCGCCCGCCTGCTGAAATCGCTTAGTTGGGAAGTGCCTGAACTTGGAAGGCAGTCTCGAGCGTTGCTGACATCGGCATATTGATGCCAGTGGGACCTGGCTCAAACCACTTGCCGTAAATCTCTTGTAATTGACCTGTTCGCATTAAGTCAGCTAGCACGGCAGTGCCAAGGCGCTGAAAGCCGCTGTCATTTCTGGGGATCATAATGGCATAGGGGTCAAAGCTTAAGTACTCACCAACCACTTCGAAGTCATTGGGGTTTTTTGACTTGGAGATCAAGCCATACAGCAATACGTCATCAGATCCATAGGCGTCGATACGATTTGTTTCCAACGCCAACCAACCCTGACTGTGGTCTTTGACTTCAATTATTTTGGTGTTTAGATTGTTTTTTTCGATGTAGGCCTTCAGTGCCTTCTCGTTGGTTGTACCTGCTGACACACCCAGAATCTTGCCATTGAGGTCATTCACATTTTTAATACCCGAGTCTTTTCGAGTCGCGATTTTGGTTCCGGTAATAAAGGTGGTGGGTAGGTAGGAAACTTGCTTTTGTCGAGTCAAGTTATTGGTGGTCGAGCCACACTCCAAGTCGATCGTTCCGTTGGCCATCAGGGCAATACGCGTTTGTCCCGTGACAGGCACGGAGCGTACCTTGATGTCGGGGTTCTTCAACTCTTTGCGAATTTCGTCAACTATTTTCATGCAGATGTCGATTGAATAGCCAATCGGTTTGCCGTCTTTATCCATGTAAGAAAATGGGATTGACGTTTCGCGATGCCCAACGTTAATTACCTTGTTTTCTTGGATTCGTTTTAGTGTAGGGGAATCACCGGCATCGGCGTAGACAGCCGAGTGTGTGGCAAACGTCAAAGCGCTCGCGAGTAGTAGAGAGGAAATTGACAGTCGCTTCATTATGTAGCACTCCTTGATAAACAGCGTTTGTAAGGTCCCCTCAATATTGATATTGGGTGAGGAGTTTGTGAAACTGGACAACTTAGAAATTGGCTCTGTTTACAGGAGTTGAGCCAAATACTCCAAACACTATCGGGTATTTATGTTGCTTAGGCGCCCCTCGATTGGTTGAGGTAATAGGTTATACGGTTGCTTTACTGCATATAAAGCGTTGCAACCGTAGGATCCTATCCCAACTTGGGTTAAGTGTTTTCTATATTTTTAAGCCACATAATGTCTCAAACGTAAAATTGTAAAAAAAGGGGGTATGGTAATTACCTATATGATTTGTATCTGAAAAAGCATTGTTTGGGACGTAGATTTAAGAAGTTTTATTTAGCCATGTAAGCTCATCGCATGTCCAATACTTTTTCCTGTTGATAATATGCATTTCATGCATAATTTATCATGGATCTAAAAACGCTTGAAGATTTACTGGCTTTGATCGAGACGGGTTCGCTTTCCGAAGCAGCGGCGCGACGCTATGTCTCGCAGCCTGCGTTTTCGAGACGCGTAAAAGCGATCGAACTCTCCCTAGGGAGCCCGGTTATTGATCGTTCGACCAGACCGATCCGACCCACTGCCTGGTTACAGACCAACGCCATCGAGCTTCGGGAAATGACCTATGCCTTAAGACGGCTTCATAATGACTTGAGAGGCCCCCAAGATCCCACGCGTGTGTTGAGTTTTGCTTGCTTGCACGCGATTGCGATGGCAATTATGCCACCGGTTCTAGAGCGTTTGGCAACGCGACTGCCCTATTCACACACTGACTTGCGAGCGGCCAATGTTGACGAGTGCTTTGCTTGGCTAATGACCGGGCAAGTGAGCATGATGTTGACTTATGAAACGAATTCTCATTACTCCCGTCACTCGCAGTCGCTTGTGGAAAAAGTCCGTTTGTGCGAAGACCCCTTGATTCCTGTATCGAGCCTGAAGTATTTGCAAGCCGTATCGAGTTCGCCCCACGAGTCGATTGCTTTGATTGACTACCCAGACGATTCAGTGTTGGGTCGAATCGTCCAAGATGAGCTCCTTCCTCAGTGCAATCGACGATTCTATCGAGCGGTAACCAGTGCATTTTCAACAGCAGTGATGTGTCTCATTACTCGTGGAATGGGCGTCGGATGGGTTCCTCAGAGCATGGCACAAAAGAGCCTTGATGACGGTGAGCTCGTGTTGGTAGACAGCGGACTGAAAATGCCGACTGCTTCAATGTATGTAACGCTATTACGACAAAGGAACCCAGAGTCGGGGTTTTTGAGGTCGGCTTGGGACACCGTTCGTGAAATATTGCGGGATCCGAAGTGATGCAAGGTCGAGTCCCCTTTGCTGCGACTCCAAGTAAGTCATCGAAATGGGCCCCGCACCGCCCGCAACGGTGGGTAAACTGCTCTAATACGGTGGGGATTTTTCTCCATCAATTTAAGAACAAATCAACATCTCTGAAGAGTTTATGTGAGCATTATGAAAAATTATCTTATCGCCTGTATCCCCGGTGACGGCATCGGCAAAGAAGTGATTCCTGCGGGGCAGCAGTTTCTGCAAGCCATCGCGGCCTGCCAGTCAGGCTTTGACTTCACGTTTCAGGGTTTCGATTGGGGCGGTGACTATTACCGCAAGCACGGGGCGATGATGCCTGAGGATGGTTTAAATGAAATTCGCAACGCCGATGCCATCCTTTTTGGCTCAGCTGGTGATCCCGATATTCCTGACCACATCACGTTATGGGGTCTGCGCTTAAAGATCTGCCAAGGCTTTGATCAATACGCCAATGTGCGTCCCACGCGTATTTTGCCGGGCATTGTGAGCCCATTACGTCACTGCGAGCCCGGCAGTTTTGACTGGGTCATTGTCAGAGAGAATTCAGAAGGTGAATACGCCGGTGTTGGTGGACGCACGCATCAAGGTCATCCGATTGAGGTGGCCACCGACGTGTCGATGATGACTCGAGTCGGTGTCACGCGAATTATTCGCTATGCATTCGAGCTCGCACGCTCGCGCGAGCGCAAGCAATTGACCGTTGTGACCAAGTCAAACGCACAACGTCATGCCATGGTGATGTGGGACGAAATTGCCGCTGAAGTGGCATTGGAATTTCCTGATGTTCGCTGGGACAAAGAGTTGGTCGATGCGGCTACCGCACGCATGGTCAATCGCCCCACGACCTTGGACACGATTGTGGCGACCAATTTGCACGCTGACATTCTGAGTGATTTGGCAGCTGCCCTGGCTGGCAGTCTAGGTATCGCTCCAACGGGAAACATTGATCCGGAACGCCGTTACCCCTCCATGTTTGAACCAATCCATGGCTCAGCCTTTGACATCATGGGCAAAGGACTGGCCAATCCCATCGGCACATTCTGGTCGGTGGTGATGTTGCTAGAACACTTGGGCGAACATGAAGCGGCGGCCGCTGCCATGCGAGCCATCGAACGCGTGACTGCAAACCCTGCATTACACACGGGCGATTTGGGTGGCAAGGCCACCACGGCACAAGTGACACAAGCAGCTTGCGAGCTAGTGGCCAAAGAGTTTACAGCGGCCAACGCGCCCTAAGCACTGAGGTCAAGGGTGCAGAGCCAGGCATTTTCTTCGGGTCGTATTAGACTGGTCACGTACGAGCGACGTGACCAGCATTTAACCCTGACTTGGGAAAACAAAATCGTGACGGCTTACCGACCGGTACCCGAAGAAATCTTTCAGCGACTTTCGCGTGCGCCCAGTCCTGCCAGTTACTTTGAGGATCGGGTCGCCGAAGAGTACCCGAAGGTCACACCGAAGCGATCCAGTCAAGATGGCGATCCACGCCAAAAACTCAATGATTTGTTTGGTCATTAGCACCACAAAAAGTTTTTGTTTGGTTGTTGTTTTTAATGACTAACCTGCCAACTGCGGCTTCCCCCCATGGATACTTTTGACCGGGGGTAAAGACCACCAATCGATTTCACCTTCACAATGCGCGATTACTTTTTTGTGAGATCGTCAGATGCATATTTTTTTTGAAAGGGCTTGCCTCGAGGGCGAATTGGCAGACGTATCTTTTTTTCTGTCGAAGGGCTACCCAGTTAATACTTGTAACGCAGCTGGTATGAATGCCCTGATGCTCGCCGCTGACACCGGGCAGATGGCACTTGGCATCCTGCTTTTGCGGTTTGGTGCCAACGTTGATTTGACCAGTGCCAATCATCAGACGGCCTCAATGATTGCTCAAGACAATGGCCACATCATGTTAGCCAAGCTCTTGTGTGGCAAACCAGAGCGTCGATTAAGGTGTTCAACAGTTCCAAAGCGTGTCTGTTCTGCTGTCGGTCATGAGGACCTGGTGCAATTGCTTGAGTATGGCGTGAGCCGAGGTTTTTTATCAGACGCCCAGATCTATCAACAATTGCCTGCGTTGCGCGCAGAACCCACTGGGTTTTCAGTGGTGTGTCAGGCCTTGCAGTCGCTCGGTATTGTGTTGCGTGATCGAACGCCAAACTTGGATCGCTTTACGCCACCGCTGCGCCTATGTTCAGACGCGACGGCGCTTGACTTAAATGAGTGTGCCAAATCAGTTTTGAATAACCTGCGTGCAGAGTCAGGACGCCGGCCTCGGATAGCCCATACCTATTCCCAGCCAGCAGCTGTGCGACCCTTGATTCTTAAGAGCCAAAAGACAAGGCGTAGTTATCTGGCTGCGCATAAACCGAAGTCAACTTAAAGGGTGACTTCGGTTTATGCTGCATTAATGGCTCATTAGTTCAATGCGTTGGGCGGCTTGTAAAAAAGATTGGTCCTCACCATACGGGCCAGACAAAAGAACGCTCAATGGTAGGCCTGAAGACGACCCCGTCACTGGGTTTTTCCAAGGAAGTGCTATGCCAGGGTTGCCCAAGGCGGACCAGATCCGACCAAAAACGGGGTCGCCCGTGGCGTCAAGCCCCTTAGGCGCTCGGCCGCAGGTGGCCGGGGATAACAGTAAATCGACATCGTTAAAGAGGCTTGCCAGTTCTGATCGCGCTTTTTGAACCACCGCTCGCGCGGATTGCAAACACTTAATGTCTAATGTGTGACCCTCTTCAATCAGTTTGATGAGCCGTGGTGAACAGAGTGCCCGATGAGATTTATATTCAAAACTTAAGGCTTGGGCGGACTCGGCAATCATGATGTCTAGTTGGGCCTGCACCAAAGTGGCAAAAATGGCTTTTGCATTGATGTCGATTACGGTCACGCCGCGATCTCGCAGGCGTTGTGCGCAGGCCAAAACAGCGCCTTGGCTGTCGGCGTCGGCTTGATCCCATTGTGGGGTACGAAAAACCCCCACCCGTGGCAGGTTATCAATGGGCTTATCAGCGCTCAGAACCAAGTCATGGCGGCCACTCGCCGCTGCCGCCAGCAAAGCCGCATCGACCACGCCGTTGCCCATGGTGCCAATCGTGTCCCAAGAGTCTGATAATTGCTTGGCTCCGACGCGATTGATCACACCAAAGGTCGGCTTGTAACCCACCACCCCACAAAACGCGGCAGGGCGATAGACCGAGGCGGATGTTTGAGTGCCAAACGCAAGCGGCACCATGTGTGCGGCAACGGCTGCGGCTGAGCCGCTCGAAGAGCCCCCAGGGGTGTGAGATGTGTTGTGTGGATTGGCGGTCTTACCGGGATGAGACGCCGCAAATTCGGTGGTGACAGTTTTACCCATCACAATCCCGCCTTGCGTTTTGGTATTCACTACACAAGGCGCATCCCAAGCGGGTTGGTGTTTGGCGTAAATAGGCGAGCCATAGGTCGTTGGCATGTCAACCGTATCGATCAAGTCCTTAACACCAACTGGTAACCCAAACAACAGCCCATTTGGTACTTGATCATCAAGGGCGCGAGCTTTCTTCAAAGCCAGTTCGGTGTCAATCCACTGAAATGCACCCACGGCGGATTCAAGTGCGGCGACTTGATCAAGATAGGTTTGCATCAGTACCGAAGGCTTGAGTTTGCCCTGTCTGATTTGCGCCGCAGCGGTGTGTGCGGGTAACAGGTGAAGAGCGTTTGTGTTTTTTGTCATGGTTTAAGTGGCCTAGGCTATGGCCAGTTCAAGATAAGTGGTTTTAAGTTTTGGATCAGACATTATTCGCCCAGCGTTAGCTTTTGCTGTAAATTGCACGCTCGGCGATGATTTTGCGTACCCCGCCACGAGGGTCGACGGTGTCATTGGTAAAACGTGGCATGAGGTGGATGTGAACATGGGGCACTGTTTGGCCAGCATTGGGGCCGTCGTTCACGCCAATGTTGTAGTCGATGGGGGCGAACTCACTGTCCAATTGCACCTTAGCTCTTTGCATCAGCTGCCACAATCCGTCAACTTCGTGTCTATTCAGTGCGAAAAATGAACCCACGTGGCGTTTGGGAATAATGAGCGTGTGCCCTGGGTTGACGGGAAACAAATCCCGAATCACAAAACCCTCATCGTTTTGGTCGAGATAATGCTCGGCGGCAAGACAACAAAAAGGGCAGGTGGGATCGTGGCTCATGGTTTGGTGCTCAAGAACAGTTAAAACAGCTTTGTTTGTATACCCAAATAGGCACCGCGGTAAAGACAAACCAAAGTTGAGCCTAACACCATCCTCAGCCCCCCAACCGCCCTTCCTTAAAGCTTAAAGCGCTGGGTATTGTTTGAGTTCGCCCAATATTGTGGCGTTGGCACTATCTTGATCTGGCAGTCTTTCCTCTAAAAGCCACTGCCGGGCGATGGGCCACAATTGGGTTTCAAAGCGGGTGTGAAAGAAGGCGAAGTGCCCAATGTCCGATACCTTGAGTGCTTTTGGTGTGAGGCGCAGATGCCATCGCGGTGCTGCGGCGTAAAGTTTGAGTAGTCTTTCAATAGCGGGTGTCGTGCCATAGGGATCGTCAGAGGTACTAAGCGCTAAAGTTGGTGCGGTGAGCGAGGCAAAGCGCGCGGCTAAAGCCTCGCACTGAGCATCTGACAAGTGGCAAGAGCCACCGGGTTGGCGGTAAGTGTCTAAAAAGTTGGCTCGCATGACGACCCAGTCGCGCACCACACCGGCTGGCGTGTCCTCTAACCAGCCCAACCGCTTACCTGGAAAATAACCCATGACTCGCGTCACAGCGGGCATGACACAATGCCATTTGAGCCACATACCCAAACGCTTGTGGGCCAAATAGTCTGGCCAATAGGCATGTTGCGCACCCATGGTGAAGACTCGGCTGATGCGATGATTGGAGGGCGCCAGCCCAATCAATACACCCCCAACGCTATGACCGACCACGTGAATGGGTTGCATTGGAAAAGCAGCGGTTACGTACTGCAGTACTGCCTCAAAATCTCGTTGGCCCCAATCGAGCCATCCCGCCTTTGAAGTTTTGATAGATCCGTTGCGTGAAACGCCAATGCCGCGGTAGTCGTAGATCACCACATCAGCACCGGCGTTATATAAGTATTGTGCGAAGCGTGCGTAGTATTGGCAACGAACCGACGTTGCTGCGTTGATGATCACCACCGGCCGTTGCCGCGTTGCATCCTGAGCATGCCGCCACAATTGCCCCGCAAGCGCATGACCATCGTCAGCTGACAGTTGAATTGCTGTGGCGGCAGAAGCTTGTTTGGGCATCAAAAAATACAAGAAAAATTGGGTAAAGACGATCAGTGCAAAAACGATCAGTGCAAAAACGATTAGGACAAAAAACCATGGCAAAGCTACTCAAAATCTAGTTAGGCCAATGCCTTTAATTGCACCCACTTGGTCAAATCCAAGCGTGGGGTTTCTTCAATACCTTATTGTCATTACGAATATACTTGAGGTGACGCATCGGGAGAGACTGTTTAATGCAGCGCCGAAGGAGCAACCGCCCCGGAAACTCTCAGGCAAAAGGACCGAGCTGTCACAACACACTCTGAAGAGCGGTAGGATCTCGTCGATTCGCCCACCGCAGGAGCAAATCTGGTGCCCACCAGATGAATCTCTCAGGTCTCAACACAGAGGGGGTCACGTCATCGGACATGGGGTCTGATCGTGCACCTCTTTCTGACGGTTTGAGTCCAGGTGATCTTCATGAAACATTTCGCAGTCATCGGCGGTGGTATCACCGGTGTTACATCAGCTTACGCACTCGCCAAACAAGGCCATCGCGTCACGCTCATTGAAAAACAGCGTTACCCCGGCATGGTCACTTCGTTTGCCAATGGTGGGCAGTTGTCTGCATCAAACGCTGAAGTTTGGAACCATCCCAGTACTTTGCTCAAGGGCCTGAAATGGATGTTTAAGGCCGATGCACCATTATTAGTGAACCCAAAACCGAGCTGGCACAAGTTCAGCTGGATGACTGAATTTATCGCAGCTATTCCAAAATATGAACAAAACACCATCACGACCACTCGCATGGCCATTGAGGCTCGCGCGCATCTATCAGCGTGGGCCGCTGAAGAGGGTATTGCGTTCAATCACTTGTCTGCTGGGATTTTGCACATCTATCGCAACAAAGCGGGTTTTGATCAAGCGGCCCGCGTTTCGACGTTGTTGGCTAAAGGTGGTTTGAAGCGACGGGCGGTCACACCCAGTGAAATGCGCAACATTGAACCAACGTTGCAGGGCCAGTACTACGGTGGATTTTTTACTGATAGTGACAGCACCGGCGATATTCATCAATTCACCACCGGCTTGGCCAATGCATGCCAACGCCTAGGTGTGACGTTCATCACTGAAGCAGAGGTCACGACAGTCGCCGCCGATGGGCAACGAGCCTCTGTTAATGTGCGCTATCGCAGTCAGACTGACGAGCCTAGCGAGACATTGTCGTTTGATGCCATCGTTATTTCTGCTGGTGTACACAGCCGCGCATTGGCAGCCCAACTTGGCGACCGGATCAATGTTTATCCGGTCAAGGGCTACTCCATTACGGTTAACTTGCCCACATTGGCGAGCCAACACGCTGCGCCGCAAGTCAGCCTTTTAGATGATGAAACAAAAATTGTTACCAGTCGTTTGGGTCAAGACCGATTCCGGGTGGCCGGTACTGCCGAATTCAACGGCTTTGATTTGGATATTCGTGCCGATCGCATTCAGCCACTCACGCATTGGGTTCAACGGCAATTCCCCGGGGTCGATACCCGGCATTGCGTGCCATGGGCTGGACTGCGCCCTATGATGCCCAATATGTTGCCACGTGTGGGTGCTGGTAAAGTGCCCAATGTTTTTTACAACACGGGTCATGGCCACCTCGGTTGGACACTCTCAGCCATCACTGCTCATCAGTTGGCCGAACACATTGGTCATTGGCAGTCGGCCAATACGGCACAAGTGCCAGCTGGCGTACCTTAGCCGATTACAGTAGCGTAAGCCTAGCTAAGGCTCAGTGCTTAAACGCGTTGAACCTTACTTTGCCAGTTCTGGTAGCCATAAAGCCAATGGCGGGAAGGCAATCAATATCGCCAATAACACCACCATGGTGGCAATGAACGGCAGACAACCCTTAATCACGTCACCAATGGTGACGTGATCTCGACCAATACCTTGGATGACAAATAGGTTCAAGCCAACTGGCGGTGTGAGCACTGCAATTTCCATGGTGATGGTGTAGATCACACCAAACCAAATCAAATCAAAACCTGACGCGGCGATGAGCGGGTAAATCGTGGGCAGCGTGATGAAGGTCATCGACACAGGTTCCAAGAACATACCCAAGACGATATAGAACACAATCACCAGCATCAGCACAACGTAGGGCGAGAGATCAAAACCCAAAAAGAAAGCGGTAAATTGCTGGGGGATTTGGTAGTAATTCATCACAAAGCCGAACAAAATTCCGGCTGAAAGCAAAAGACCCAAGTAGCCCATTGTGCGCATGGTAGCCATGAGTGCGCCCATGAATCCCTGCCATTTGAGGCCACCGACCACCAGTGCCAAAATCAGTGTTGCCAGTGCGGCCACGGCTGCGGCTTCTGTGGGTGTGGCGATGCCAGCATAAATTGAAATGGTGATGATGGCACCAATGATAATCACCGGTCCCACTGTTAATAAGATGTCTTTGAATGACCATTTCACGCCATGTGCGGCTTCGGGCACATCGTTTGGATAGTGTTTCGCCCATAGCGCAACCACCAACACAAACAGCGAAGCCAGTAGCAAGCCAGGGATTACACCAGCAATAAATAGCCGTCCAATCGATTGATCGGTCACAATGCCGTAAAACAGCAAAATCAAGCTCGGGGGTAGCAGCACACTCAAGGTGCCGCCAGCGGCCAATACGCCACTTGAAAGTTTACGGTCGTAGCCAAGCTTGATCATCTCTGGCAATGCCACCCCGCCAATGGTCAAAGAGCCTACCATCGAAGAGCCACAGACTGCACCAAAACCGGCACAGGCACCAATGCTGCCGTAGGCGGCTGAGCCTCGCAGGGGAATGCCGTTGTGCATAAAACGGTACAAATTTGGGCCAATGTTAGATCGCCCGATCAACTCGCCCAGAAACACAAACAGCGGTACCGAAAGTAAGATGTAATCAATCCAGACGCCCCAAAGTTTCAACTCGGTGCTAACCAACGACGTTGATAAACCTTGAATACTCAATAAAAAAGGCAGCGCTGCAGCTGCCATCGCGAAGGGGATAGGCAGGCCAATAAAAATTAGCAACATCAACAAACCCATCAGCGACAAACCGACTTCATACCACTCCATGCTTAGGGCTCCTGATGCACATCTGACAGCTCGGGGGCTTGCCCCAAAACAATGAGTAATAATCGCAAAAACGCGTACCAAGCAAACAGCACCAGTGCAAGTGCGCTTGGTATCCAGAACAAATAGCGAGGCCAGAGCAGGATTTCGGAGGCCGAGCCAGACACGTAGGACTTAAAGACGGCATCGACAGCCGCATAGGCGAAGAAAACCCCAACGCCGACCATCACCGAAAAGTTAAAGGCCAAAAGCCAACGCTTTGCCTGGCCTTTGAGTGCATCAATAGCGTAAGTCACTGTGGGGTAAGCGTTCTCTTTGAGTGCATAGGCCAATCCAAGGAAAGCCACGGGAAATAACAACAGTGCTGTGGCCTCAGTGACGACACCGTCTGGTCGCCCAAGAAAGTAGCGTTTATAAACGCCGTAACTGATCCATACCATTTGCACCAAAATAATGGCACCGCCAATAATGGCAAACCATCGTGTTAGATGTTCCGTAAAGCGAATGACACGATTGAGCATGGGAATCCTGTGTTTCTGGGGCTGGCTTTGACACCGAAGTATCAGGGCTAGCCCCAGAAATGTCACTGCATGAAAGTCACTACATTAAATTTAATACGTTCGAGTCACCGCGATTTAGTTGGTGTAAGAATCGAACAGCGCGCGAACTTGCTTAGACAGCTCTGGGCCACAATCTTGATCGACGGTGGTGTTCCATGTTTGTTGAGCTGCACCGACCAACGCTTGGCGCTTTTCAAGTGGTAGTGACACGGCTGAGCCACCACCCTTCATGACGGCGTTACCGACTTGCTCGTTGACCCACTGCTCGTAGCGGGGCTTAAGCCAAACCTCTGACTCATTGGCCGCTGCCATTAGTGCTTTTTGATCATCAGGGGTCAGCGCATCAAACTTCTTTTTGTTGACCATGTATATGATATTGCCGTAGAAGAGGGTGCCGTTAACCATATAGGGCATCACATCCCAAAGCTTCCATGAGCTGTACGTTGCCACACCCATGTTAATGCCATCGACCACGCCACGTTCGGCCGACTGATAGACTTCTTTGGGTGCGATAAAGACTGGCTTGCCACCCCAGCTTTCGATCATCATCGAGACCAAAGGACCGATGGAACGAACCAGTTTGCCCTCAAGCTTTGAAATGTCCTGGACTTCGCCTTTAAACCACCATTCTTGATCGTAAGAGTAGTTGGAATTGATCAGTGGCACGAGTCCAGCTTTGGCTGCTTCGGGTTTGATGAGTTCAGCAAATTTGTTGTCAAGCTCGATTTGTTTGTCGAGATTGACCAATGCAGGGTAGAGTGAGGTCACGCGATAGCATGCCAAGCGCTTGTCAGCGGGGATCCAGCTTATGTCTGAAACGCCGCCCAACACCGCATCAACACCTTCACTCCAGCCATGCAAAGTGGCAGAAGGGAAAATCTGCACTTTGACCCGGCCTTGGGTTTTCTGCTCGGCGATCTCGGCAAACTTTTGAAAGCCTTTGTATCGAATATCGGTTTCATTCACGTAAGTCGACAGACGAAAGGTTGTCTGCGCTTGACTGGTCGACGCCATGGAGAACCCGGCAGCCAATGCAATGGCGCAAACTGCGAACTTTAGACGACTTGAAGATATAACGGACTTCATGAGGGCACTCCTTTTAAGGGTTGGTCTTGGTACTGCCTCAGTGGTGCTGCTTAAGTGACATAGCCCTCGAGTTCGAAGGTTTCTGGGTAACCAAATAGGGCAGCGCTGCCGCCTGTGTGTAAAAATATGACCGTGTCATCAGCGGTGAAGTGACCGCGTCTAATCCAGTCAATCATGCCTGACAAGCCTTTGCCGGTGTAAACCGGGTCAAACAGCAAGCCTTCTGACTCAGCCAGCATTTTGACGGCTTCGACCATTGCACTGGTTGGTAGTCCGTACCCTGCACCGACGTAATTGCAGTCAGCAAAAACGTCTTCGCGCTTGACCACGCCTTCGTGCCCCAGCATGGCAGCGGTTTTGCAGGCCAAGTCATAAACCATTTGTTCTTGCTTTTCTTTGGGGGCACGAACGCCGAAGCCGACGACTTTTAACGGACTGTTCAAAATCTTTAACCCAGCAACCAATCCCGCGTGGGTGCCCGAACTACCGGTCGCTAGCACCAAGTGGGTGGCCTTTAAACCCATCTCATTGAGTTGGTGGGTTAGCTCCAGCGCGGCGTTGACGTAACCGAGCGCGCCGATGGGGTTGGAGCCACCGCCAGGAATGACGTAGGTTTTCTTGCCTTGGGCTTCTAAGCCAGCGGCAAAGGTCTCCATTTCCGCTTGCATGTTGGCACCAGCTGGACGCGACGAAACTGTCGCTCCATGCAGACGGTCCAGCAGCACATTGCCGTTAAGGCGATAGGCAGGATCTTCAAAACCGGTGCGGTCTTCTAACAAGATGTGGCATGTGAGCTTTTCTTTAGCGCACAGCGCGGCCGTTTGTCGGGCGTGATTGGATTGGGTGGCACCTTGTGTGATGACGGTGTCAGCACCCTTCGCAATCGCGTCAGCAATCAGGTATTCCAGTTTGCGGGTTTTGTTACCACCAGTCGAGAGTCCGGTGCAATCGTCGCGCTTGACCCAGAGCTCGGGCCCGCCGAGATCGGCAGACAAATTAAGCATTGGTTCCAAAGGCGTTGGCCAGTGACCGCAGCGAATTCGGGGATAGTGTGTCAAATCCATGTCGATGCCTTGTATAGTTTTTATGCATTTCATCAGGGAGAATTTCTGCTGTCCAATGCTATTTTTAGGCTGTAGTATTTGTTTTTTGCATTCAGCATGGGTTTTTTTGACAAGGCTATTTATGGAATTGAAATGGCTAGAGGACTACCTTGCCTTGGTGGATGCTGGCAATTTCACCACTGCGGCCAACTTGAGACACTTGTCCCAACCGGCGTTCTCGCGTCGCATTCAAGCGCTTGAAACTTGGTTGGGTGTCGAGCTTGTCGATCGCAGTAAAAAGCCTTTTCGGTTTACGGCTGCCGCCAAAGCACACGAAGCAACCCTAAGAAGCTTGGTCAACGCGATGTACCAAGCGCGTAATCAAATAAAGTTTTCGTTGCGCGACCAAGTCAGCTTGTCAGTGGCTGCCCAGCACAGTTTGCTTGTCACGCCTTTTCTACCGAGGTTTCTTGAAAAGCTCTCTGCCTCAGTGCAGAACTTGAATTACAGCGTCCTATCAGAGAACATGGACACGTGTGTGGCGATGTTCTTGAAAGGTGAAGTCGACATGCTGGTGATTTACGAGACAGAGGGCAACCGCGACGTTATTTTGCCGCACTTATCGGTTCGCAAACCCCTCGGTACTGATGAGATGGTCTTGGTGGCGACACCGGGTGTTATTCAAAAGGTGCAAAAAAGCAAAGGCAACAAAACCTTGCCGCTATTGACATACCCCATTTCGAGCTTCTTTGGCAGCGTGGTCTGGGCTGACGTAATGCCCAGAGTCCTGCGCCATGAAAATGCCTCTATCGCCTGCGAAAGCGCCTTCGCTGTCGGCCTTCGCGAAATGGCATTGGCCTCAACAGGTGCGGCTTGGGTGCCGAGGTCCATCGTCTTAGATGATATCCAACGCGGCAAGCTGCTTGTGCTCGAGGACATGAGCCCACCAATTCCCATGCAGGTGGTCGCCCACTTGTCACGAATCAGCGATGAGCCTGCCATCAAGCAGTTGCGTAATATTCTGTAGGGTCGTTATGCTTAAATTCCATAAGAATGAACGCCCAATCAAAGGTAAAGCCCTGTTGGAAAAAAAGAAAATTCCAAGAAAAAAAAAGCAAGACTTGCGCTTCTTCAGTCAGATTTGATTACTGTTGGCGTGCGACGGTACTATCGTCAGTACATCCCGTTGAGCTGAAATTATTTTTAGTACGGACCATAAACAGGTAACTAACCATGACAGCTGACTCAGATGGAAAGCGTAACAACATTGCTTAATCGAACCAAGATCGCGTAAGAAAAGTGTTGAGCACTTTCAGCAACATTGAACTTGCTGTTATTTTCGGATCAATGGCAATAGGCCAAGAGAATCGAGAAACTGATGTCGATGTCGCTCTGATGGCAAGCGACGCGCTGAGTTTTGACCAGCACATTAAGATTATCGATGCCGTTGCCTTGGAGCTGGGGCGTCCAGTTGACTTGATCGACCTTAAAACTGTAAGTCAACCCTTGTTGAATCAAATCGTGGCAAACGAACGCTTAGTCCTTGGGTCAACGGATGCCTGGGCGAATTTGGTTGACCGAAACTTAGTCGGCCAAGCCGATTTCATGCCGCTACAACGACGACTACTTAAAGAGAGACAGGACGCATGGATCGCCATTTAGTTCCTCAGAAGCTCGAGTCTCTTAGGCGAGGTGTTCAGTGCATTCAAATTAGTTCGCCCAAGCGGTCGACCATTGGCTTAGCCAACAGCCGCCAAAAATTCAGTGAATGACTATTCATCTCGTAAGGATCGGCAATGGGTTCAGTACTGATTCTATTGCCTGTCAAAAATCTTAGGGTCTGTGAGACAATCTGGCATCTTTAAGGAACCGGAACTGTATTGTCTACCATCCGAATTTTATTACTCTCAGTTGTCTTGTTAAGCCAAACGGGCTGTGCCGTGGTGGCGGTAGCAGACGCCTTGGTCAGTGTGGTGTCCACGACGGTTGAGGTCACCGCTGATGTGATTGGTGCTGCAGTTGATGTGGTGATTCCAGACTAACGGTGGGTTAGTTTGGCGCTTGTGGGTTCACGTTTACAAACACTTCGGCGTGTCGCGGCATGGGTAACTCAAAAGAAAGTGCCAATTCAGTTAGCCGTGCCTTCAAGTGATCCTCATCTTCAGCGCGCAGCTGATAAGCCTCCATCCATGTGGTGAGCCCTTCGGCATCGATTGTCGGACGCTTGAGCAGTGCCACCGTTAAATCAAGAAACTCCCCCAGAACTTGAGTCTGTACCGTCTGAGCGCGCTTCATCGTCTCGTCGCTGAGTGTTGGATCAAACTTGTAGTAAACATACAGGTGCATGGCTTACCCCCTTGTTAAAAACAGTCATTACTTTTGCGCAACGCAGCATTGCCAAACGCACCAACACATCATAGCTCTCGAGTAAGACCTCTATCTTTAATAAAGCCACTGGTAAGGCGGCTCACGACGCTCATTTAGCAGCCTTAAAAGCAGTGCAGCGAGATAAAAAACACATAATAAAGGGGCATTTTTGCCAAATGTGATTTTGCGATTAAGATCGAATCATTATCTTTCCTGTTAAGGCCTTTTATGAAGTTGCTCGAACCTTTTCTCCAATGGCAAGACGAAATCAAAGCTGTGCGCCGTGATATTCACGCACATCCTGAGTTGGCCTTCAAAGAATTGAGAACGAGTGATCGGGTGGCTGAACTGCTGACCCAATGGGATATTCCTATCCACCGAGGCCTTGGCGGCACTGGTTTGGTTGGCATCCTGAAAGGCAAAACAGAAGGTTCTGCCATTGGCTTGCGCGCCGATATGGACGCGCTACCGTTGCAAGAGACCAATGTGTTTGCACACGCCAGCCAACACGCTGGCGTCATGCATGGTTGCGGCCATGACGGTCATACCGCCATGTTGCTCAATGCGGCACGTTACTTATCCCAGCACCTAGATTTTGCAGGGACGGTCTATTTGATTTTTCAGCCGGCTGAAGAAGGCGGCAACGGCGGCGCAAGGCGCATGATAGAAGACGGGCTTTTCGATCAATTTCCGATGCAAGCGGTGTTCGGCATGCACAACTGGCCGGGTATGGCAGTCGGCGAGTTCGGTGTGACTCCAGGCCCCATCATGGCCTCTAGCAACACTTTCACGATTACGGTGCAAGGCAAAGGGGCACACGCCGGTATGCCGCATTTGGGCCACGATCCCATCATGGGGGCGGTGCAGGTTGCACAAGCCCTACAAACTATCATCACGCGGAATCGCCACCCGCTTGATGCGGCTGTTTTAAGCATCACCCAAATCCATGCGGGTAGCGCCATGAACGTTATTCCAGGCGAAGCCAAGATCATGGGCACGGTGCGTACCTTCGGCAACGAGACATTGGATCTCATCGAGCAACGCATGGGTGCCATCGTCGAGTCGACCAGCCAAGCCATGGGTTGTGAAGGTCACCTATCGTTTACCCGTAACTATCCGCCCACACGCAACGCAGAAAGCGAAACCGCATTTTGCGTCGAGGTCATGAAAGACATCGTTGGCGACAAAAATGTTGATGCCCGAGTGGTACCAACAATGGGCGCAGAAGACTTTTCTTTCATGCTTGAAAAGGTGCCCGGGTGTTACGTCTGGATCGGTAATGGCATGGGCGAACATAGGGATCAAGGCCACGGAATGGGGCCTTGCATGCTCCACAATGGGTCGTATGACTTCAACGATGAATTGCTTCCGCTAGGGGCCACATACTGGGTCAAACTCGTTGAAAACTGGTTTTCCCGAGGCAAGGGTAATTCCTGATTGTTTGTCGTTCACGCCTGGCACGATAAGTGCGATGATCTGTGGTTGTCACTGACTGGTAAAACGCTCGGATCAATCGAAGCCATAAAAAATCTGAACCTTAGCCAAACCAACTTCATCGTACGGACCGCTTAGGAGTTACAGCATGTCGAAACCATTGCGAAGTGTTCTTTCTGTCTCACTTTTTTCTGCCCTCGTGCTGGGTGCCACAATGGCCCAAGCCCAAGAGTTACGTGTCGGCATTTCATCTGAGCCCAGCTCGATTGATCCGCACTATCACAACCTCGGTCCCAATAACTCATTGGTTCGCCAGGTCTACGAGCCACTCGTTAGCCAAGGGCCAAGCCAAGAATTAAAACCTGGATTGGCCATCAGTTGGCAGCCAGTAGACGACACGACTTGGGAATTTAAGCTTCGTGATGGTGCCAAGTTTGCCAACGGGCAAACGGTGACAGTTGACGACGTGATTGCCACCATGAATCGCGTGCCCAATGTGCCACGTTCACCGGCAAGCTTTGCCCAATTCATCAACGGCATGACATTTGAGAAAGTTGATGACAAGACATTGCGCGTAAAAACCGCCAAGCCAGCACCGCTGGTGCCCACATTCTTGTCGGTAGTGGCAATCGTTTCTAAAGATTGTGCCGAGAACATGACCACGGAAGACTTCAATGCTGCGAAGTGTTTGGGTGGCAGTGGTCCTTACCAGTTTAAAGAGTTCAAGCCCGGCGATCGCACGGTCATGATCCTCAACCCCAACTACAACGGTCCTAAGCAAGACTGGAGCGAGGTGACTTTCCGATACCTGACATCAGGTCCAACCCGAGTTGCGGCGCTGTTGGCCGGTGACGTGGATGTGATTGACAACGTGCCACCGACCGATATCGCCAAACTGCGGTCAACGAAAAACGTCAATGTGACCGACACGCTGTCAAACCGTGTCATCTATCTGCACATGGACCAGTTCCGTGACAACAGCCCTTTCATCACGGCCAAAGATGGTTCGCCCATCAAAAATCCGTTGCTTGACCAGCGTGTTCGCCAAGCACTCTCCATGTCCATCAACCGCCCAGCGATTGTTGACCGCATCATGGACGGTGCCGCAGAGCCTGCAGAGCAAGTGCTTTCCAAAAACTTCTTTGGTACCTCACAGACCTTACAGCCCACAAAGTACGATCTCAAAGCGGCCCAAGCTTTATTGGCTGAAGCGGGATACAAAGATGGCTTTAAGATGAAGATGCACGGTCCAGCCGGTCGCTACACCAACGACACGCAAATCATTGAGGCCATTGCGCAGATGTTCACCCGATTGGGGCTAGAGGTAGAAATTGAAACAATGCCACCAAGTAACTTTTTCTCGCGCGCTTCAAGGGGTGCCAATGGCCAACCTGAGTTCTCAATGATTATGGCAGGCTGGGGTGCCGGTACGGGTGAAACGTCTGGTTCGTTGCGCTCTTTGCTGGGTACAAACGACAAGTCGAAAGGCTCGGGCGCTGCCAATCGTGGTCGTTACTCGAACCCAGCGCTCGATGCCAAACTCATCGAAGCCTTGGCGACTGTTGATGACAAAAAGCGTGCCGTTATGTTGGGTGAAGCCTCTGACATCGCATTTACTGACTTAGGCATCATCCCCGTGCACTTCCAGCGAAACGTGTGGGCCTCACAAGGTAACTTTGGCGTCGAAGCGCGTGCTGATGAGTACACACTACCAAGCGGCATCAAAAAGCAGTAATACATATTAATAAGCAATAAGAAGAAGCCCATGGGTTTCGCCCGCTGTACGGCACG
>CAWUWI010000056.1:0-21406 GCA_963926245.1 uncultured Burkholderiaceae bacterium
TGCCTCGCACAGTTCCGTCTGTGTAGCCGAGCGAAAAGGCCACCCAGACGCCGCCCAACGCTGGCGTCAAATGGTCGTCCGATGACCGCGGCGAATCTCATTAAGTCGTCGGGTGTTGGGCGTGGATCAAATGAATTGATGTCGAGATGAATTACTTAAGTTTAGTTTCTTTGTAGTCAACATGCTTACGAGCGACGGGATCATATTTCTTGATCAACATTTTGTCAGGCGTGCTGCGTTTATTTTTAGTCGTGGTGTAAAAGTGACCGGTTCCCGCAGTCGACTCTAGCTTAATTTTCTCTCGAATACCCTTGGCCATTCTTTATTCTCCAGTTATGTCAGTCGCTTGAACATGTGATCAAAGATCGTTCAAGCCACCTCACCGCGCGCGCGCATTTCAGCGAGCACTGTGTCAATACCGTTCTTGTCAATCGTGCGCAGAGCGTTTGTGCTGACGCGCAACCGAACCCAACGGTTCTCACTCTCAACCCAAAACCGACGCGATTGCAAGTTAGGGAGAAACCGGCGCTTTGTCTTGTTGTTGGCGTGTGAAACATTATTGCCCGACATTGGACGCTTTCCGGTTACTTGGCAAACTCGTGCCATGGCTACACCTTTTATATGTTACTGGTCATTGACTTAGGACCTGCCGAACCTATTATGGCGAGTCCTAACTAATAGTGCCCAATGTGTTAAGTCAAAAAAAGTCGCTTTGACCGCAAAGCAACGAACAATGTGTGAATTGAATCAACCTTTAAAACCTTCAAACAGTACGACTTTGCTACATATGCGCAATGTCATGCTACAAAAATGAGGGTCGGGAGGCAATCGTCGCCCACAGCCGATGGTGTTTACCCAAAAAGCTAAAATCTGGCTCGATATACGGATAAGCACCAAACAGTAGATATTAGCGTGAAAAAGCGCTTTACTGCAACCGCAATGCCACCTAGTGGGATGAATTGCCACGAAAACGCTTTAAATACTAACTCGCTCGGCTTTTTAAATCACCCGGCGCTTGAAGGGTTGAGACCACTAAGTGAACCAACCTTGCTTATTTGACCCCAAAAGGCCGATCCTAAACAAAAGCCGGTTGGACTAAGCTTCTCATGGCGCAAGCTGCTATTTCAAAAGAACGCAATCGGGCTTCATGATCAAAAATTTGACCAGCGAGCATTAACTCCTGTGCCTCGGTCTGTTCTAACAGATCAGCAAGTCCCTCGCTCACGGTTTGCGCCGAACCCACCACCGAGCACGCCAGCATTTGCTGTGCAAAGTAGCGCTCTTGCTCGCTCCAGAACTGATTAATGTCGGCAATTGGTGGCGGTAGTTTGCCTCGCGTGTTGCGACGCATTCTTGCAAAATGTTGTTGTACGGTCGTGTACAAAAATGCTGCTTCCTCATCGGTGGACGCGGCCACAACATTGACCAAAACCATGGCATACGGTTTGGAGCAATGGACAGAGGGCTTGAATGTCTTGCGATAAACGGCAAGCGCATCAAAGAGGTCAGCGGGTGCAAAATGCGACGCAAAAGCGTAGGGTAGGCCCAAGTGAGCCGCCAACTGTGCCCCATAGAGACTTGACCCCAAAATCCAAAGAGGCACCTCAGTGCCAGCACCGGGTATGGCCTTAACGGGTGCTTCAAAGGCATCAGGGCCCAAGTAACCCTGAAGCTCCAGCACGTCGTGCACAAAACCGTCGCCAGTTTCTTGCAGATCGCGACGCAGCGCTCGGGCGGTCAACTGGTCAGTGCCCGGTGCCCGTCCGATGCCCAAATCAATGCGGTTGGGGTAGAGCGCGGCCAAAGTACCAAATTGCTCTGCAATGACCAGTGGCGCGTGGTTAGGCAACATGACGCCGCCGGAGCCTACTCGTATGTGTCGGGTGCCGCCAGCAATAAAACCCAGCGCGACAGCAGTCGCAGAGCTGGCGTTGCCAATCATGTTGTGGTGCTCAGCCATCCAATAGCGCTGATATCCCCAGCTTTCTGCGTGCTGAGCCAAGCTTAAAGAGTTGCGCAGCGCAGTCGAGGCATCCGAACCCTCTGCAATGGGAGAAAGATCCAGAATAGAATAGGGGGTAGCCATTGTCATGCCTCGGTTGGGATCGCGTTATTCTTGTGCATTGCCCAGTTTTATGAACATGCTTGCCGGAACTGCTAGCTTAAGCCGATTTCGACGAGCAAATCAACCGAAGATTTTTTGTAAACGATTTTTTGTAAACGACCATCGACACTATTTATGATGAGAGGAGCGGATCATGCGTGAAGTTTGGATCACAGCAGCACTGAGGACAGCAGTTGGTGATTTTGGTGGCGGATTAAAAGACGTCGCACCGATCGACCTTGGCGCAACAGTCGTCAAAGCCGTGCTTGAAAAAGGGGGGGCTGTCGGGGATCAGGTCGGACACCTAGCCTTCGGCCATGTTGTGCCCACCGAAGCGCGTGACATGTATCTGTCGCGTGTGGTGGCATTGTCGGCGGGATTGCCCGATACAACGGCTGCTTTTAATGTGAACAGACTCTGCGGGTCTGGCTTACAAGCCATTGTTTCAGCCTCACAGACCATTTTGTTGGGCGACACGGAAATGGCCGTGGGCGGTGGTGCAGAAAACATGAGCCGCGGCGGTTATTTGTCTGAAGCCATGCGCTCGGGCGCACGAATGGGCGACACCAAAGTGACAGACATGATGGTTGGTGCGTTGACAGATCCGTTTGGTCGTATGCACATGGGCGTGACCGCAGAAAACGTCGCCAAGCAATTCAAAATTTCGCGTGAAGACCAAGACAGCCTTGCACTCGAATCCCACCGCCGTGCTGTTCAAGCTTGGGACGAAGGGCGTTTTAAAGACCAGATCGTGCCTGTCGTTATCAAGAGTCGCAAAGGCGAGACTGTTTTTGATACCGACGAGCATCCTCGGCGTGATATCTCTGCCGAAGGCCTGGCTAAACTCAGGGCGGTTTTTATTAAAGAAAACGGTACAGTAACTGCAGGTAATGCTTCTGGCATTAATGATGGCGCTGCCGCTGTGATGTTGATGAGCGGTGGTGCACTCAAGTCATCAGGGGCCAAGCCTTTGGCGCGCTTGGTGGCATATGCGCATGCCGGTGTTAATCCCGAAATCATGGGCATTGGACCGGTTCCCGCCTCACAAGCCGTGCTCAAGCGTGCAGGGCTGAGCCTTGATCAAATGGATGTTATCGAAGCCAATGAGGCTTTTGCCGCCCAGGCCTGTGCCGTGAGCAAGACGCTCGGACTAGACCCAGCAAAGGTCAATCCAAACGGCAGCGGCATTTCGTTGGGACATCCGATTGGCGCAACCGGTGCAATTGTGACCGTTAAAGCCATTCACGAATTGCACCGCATTGGTGGTAAGTATGCTTTGGTCACCATGTGCATTGGCGGTGGTCAAGGGATTGCAGCAATTTTTGAGCGCGCTTAGTAACACCAGACCGGCTTTTGAACGAGAAGGTCTGGTTTTTGCGAATTACATGTAGCCGAGCTCCGCAAGCGAAGCTGTTTGCGGGCCGGCGACAATAAGGTGATCGACAAAGGTGACATCAACGAGTTGAAGTGCGTGAGAAAGCTCGGTGGTCAATGCAAGATCAGCTTGGCTCGGCTTGGCCACGCCAGAAGGATGGTTGTGCGCCATGATGAGCCCACTGGCGTGATGTTTGAGTGCAAGCTTGACGATTTCTCTGACATATATGGGTGCTTGCGTCAATGTTCCTTGTGAGACCTCCTCGCAGTGAATCAATCGATGTTGTGTGTCTAGCAGCAAAGCCACGCAATGCTCCACTTCACGGTGTGACAATAAGGTTCTGCAATAAGTCTTTACCTGCTCGGAGCGGTTGAGTACTTTTCCTGCCCGCAAGTCCTCAAGGCTAGTCCTCGATGCCAATTCAAATGCGGCAGTCAGCACGCTTGCTCGGGCTGGACCCAAACCCTTGGTGCCTTGAAGCTGTTTCGCAGTCTGTCGCTGCAACCCCCTAAGGCCACCACTTCGGAACAAAATATCAGTGGCAACCCCAATGGCATGCCGACCTCGCACACCGCTGCCGATTAAAAGCGCCAACAACTCGGCGTCTGTCAATGATTTGGGGCCCAAGCGGGCCAAGCGTTCTCGCGGACGTTCGTCTGGGGTAAGGCTTTCTCGCAAAGTTATCATAGAGGCTCTAAAATAGTGATTAATCTATTTAGAACAGTGACATGATCCCATGAGCCAAACCACCAACACGCCTATTTTTGTCCAGTCTGATTCTTACCTCACTTTGCACTATCGTATTGTTGTTGAAAGCGGGCCAGGAAAGGGATCAGTCTTTATTGATACTTTTGACGGCCGACCCGCCACGCTGCAGTTGGGTGTTGGGCAGTGGGCGCCAGGCATGGAGCAAGTGTTACTTGGGCGAGCGGAAGGTGATTGCTTCAGTGCCACACTGTCGCCAGAAGATGCTTACGGTGATCGTAATTCTGAACTGGTGCAATTAGTCGGTCAAGCGATGCTTAAAGAGCACGCGGGTGAAGACGCGGATTTTCAACCAGGCGATATGGTTTCTTTCACGGCACCCAACGGTGGGCAGTATTCGGGTATTTTTAAAGAAACGATGACCGATGGTGCTCTGTTTGATTTTAATCATCCACTAGCCGGTCGTGTGTTGCGTATCGATGTTGATCTGCTGGGGGTGCTTTGATGCAGGCCGTTACTAATGATTTAATGCAGCCGATTGTTGGTGCAGATATTGTGCTTGCCCAGCCGCGGGGCTTCTGTGCTGGTGTTGATCGCGCCATAGAAATCGTTGAGCGGGCATTGCAAATTCACGGTTCGCCAATCTATGTTCGCCATGAGATCGTTCACAACAAATTTGTGGTCGATGATTTGCGTGCCAAAGGTGCTGTTTTTGTTAAAGAGCTCGAAGAAATACCAGCTGGTGCGATTGTCATTTTTTCAGCACATGGTGTGTCAAAATCGATTCAAGTCGAAGCAAAAAAACGGGATCTAAAAATTTTTGACGCGACGTGCCCGTTAGTGACCAAGGTGCACGTTGAAGTAGCCAAAATGCGCGCCTCAGATCTGGAAGTCATCATGATTGGGCATAAGGGGCACCCTGAAGTTGAGGGAACACTTGGTCAGTCCAGTGAGGGCATGCATTTGGTGGAGACCATAGTGGATGTTGCCAATCTTGTGGTTGCCGATTCGAGTAAATTGGCTCTAGTAACTCAGACCACGCTGTCTGTTGATGATGCCGCCGATGTTGCGCACGCGTTGCGAGTTCGGTTTCCAAGCATTCAGGAACCGAAAAAAAGTGACATCTGTTACGCCACTCAAAACCGTCAAGATGCTGTCAAATTACTCACCAAACAGTGCGATCTGGTCATTGTGGTGGGTAGCGCGAACAGTTCTAATTCAAACCGATTGCGTGAAGTAGCCGAGCGCTTAGGGGTGCCTGCTTATTTGATCAATGGCCCTGAGTCGCTTGAGCCGCAATGGCTTGTCGGCAAACAACACATTGGGGTGACTGCCGGCGCATCGGCGCCAGAGGTGCTTGTGAAGCGCGTGATTGAGCAATTGAAGTTGCTCGGTGCAGTCTCGGTTCGCACCATGGATGGCTTGGTTGAAAATGTTTCTTTCCCCTTACCCAAAGGATTGCCACGACAGGGTGGCGATGCACCAAAGAAGTAGTCACAGTGGTGTCCAGTCTGTTCAGTCTGTTCAGTATGAAGTGAGGCGGTTGCCTGAGTAGTGTTGTTAAAAGCATGACAACGTACCTGCGACTGCCCCCGTACAAACCCGTACGATCTCGCACAAAACCGCAAGCAAATTCAAATCAATGTTTAGTATTGCGACCCCTCGGGTGCAGACACCTTCGAGGTTGCTTGCATGATCTCAGCCTTAAGGAATGTTTGGTTGCTCGACATGGGTGTAAGGTATGAAGTGTGACTTCAATAATTTGAAACACACGTGACTGATGAAGTCAGTCAAAATAAAACTATTATTTCAGTGCTCTATTGTTTTCAAAAAGGAGGAGCTCAATGTTGAAAAGCAAATTAACGGCTACCCGTTTAGTGGCAACCGCCGCTGCCGGTTTCGCCATGGCACTTAGCGGTGCCGCCATTTCTCAAGAACTTCCTAAAACCATGATTTGGACATCTTACGACGTTGGTTCAGCGGGTTACGCTGAAGCTTCGGCAATGGCCGATGCCTTTGGCAAAAAATACGGCGTTAAGATTCGTATCATGCCTTCTGGCTCATCGATTGGCCGTTTGCAGCCAGTGCTGACAAACCGGGCCGATGTCGGCTGGTTAGCGACAGAAACCTTCTTTGCCGCTGAAGGCACGGAAGACTTTGCTGCTAAGCGATGGGGTCCACAAGATTTGCGCGTTCTCGCCGGTCGTCCTGCAGCCTTCGGTTTGCCAGCGGCCGCTGATGCTGGCATCAAAACATTTGCCGACTTGAAAGGCAAGCGCGCAGCTTTTGTTGCTGGCAACCCCTCGGTTAACGTAAAGTGTGAAGCCTACTTAGGATTTGGTGGCCTCACGCTAGACGATGTCGAAGTTATCATGTTTCCGACGTATGGCGCCGCCATGAACTCGATTGCACAAGGCAAATCCGACTTCACATGTACCACTACCACCCCAAGCCAAATGTACGAGCTGGCTGAGTCCCCACGGGGTATCACTTGGATTGGTGCTCCGGCCGATGACAAGGAAGGTTGGGCTCGGATGCGGGCCATTGCGCCTTACTTTGGGCCAGGCATCGAGACAGTCGGTGCTGGTATTTCAAAAGAAAAACCAGCTGCGTTGATGTCTTATCGTTATCCGCTCTTGGCTGTGCGTGCTGACATGACACCTGACGAGGCGTACGCCTTTGTCAAAGCCATGGACGAGACGTATGGCTTGTACAAGGATGCAACGGCAGTGATGCCACGTTGGAATTTGGCGCAGTCTGGTAAACCACCTGGTGATGCGCCATTTCACGAAGGTGCTATCCGGTACTTGAAAGAAAAAGGCATTTGGACTGCTGAGCACGACCAGTGGAACACAGCTCGCTTGGCTCGTTTGAATGCGCTGTTGGCTGCTTGGGATGTCACGATGGATACAGGGATTAGCTTGTCTGATAAGGAATTTGCGGCTCTTTGGGCCAAAAATCGTCAGGCTGCAATTGCTTCCTTGAAGTAAAAAGCGTTATCAAAACGCGCAACGAAGCTGCAGGTTCGTTGCGCGTTTTTTGTTATGTTTGACCTTTTTATCGCGCACTTCAAACCACATAAGAGCCACCCATGTCAGAAGACGTTAATTCGAATCCGCCTGTTGAAGTTGAGATAGCCAAGCGCACGCGCATGCACGGCGTGACTTATTGGGTGGTTTTGGCGCTCGGGGCCATTGGTTTGTTTTTGGCAATCAATCAAACTTTTACGCTGCGAACCTTTGGTTTCTCGCCGTTGGGTAATTCTTTCCTTTATTACCTCATCGGAATCTTTTTGTCAGCCGCCTACTTGATTTATCCGATGAAAAAATCGGATTCAGAGCAGACACGCTGGTATGACTGGGTCTTTGCGCTCTTAGTGATTGCTTGCACTCTTTATTTAGGTGCCAATGGACTAAAGATTATTGAGCAGGGCTGGGATTATTCCTCACCCATTGAAGCAACTGTGCTCTCTGGTATTTTGCTGGTTTTACTGATTGAAGGCGTGCGTCGTTGCGGCGGGACCCCGCTCTTGGTCGTGGTCATTTTGTTTGGGAGTTATCCCATTTATGCCGATCACATGCCAGGCTTTCTTTGGGGCAACCAGTACACAGTGGCCGAGACCATCCGTTCTCATGTGATGGGTGTTGAAAGTGTTATCGGCATTCCCATGCAAGTCGTGGCCAATTTGGTAATTGGTTTTGTGGTGTTTGGTGCCGCGTTAACGGTTACGGGCGGTGGTGACTTTTTTATGCGTTTTGCAACTTCAATGATGGGGGCGAGTCGAGGGGGACCTGCCAAAGTGGCTGTTGTATCAAGTGGTTTGATGGGTAGTTTGTCTGGCAGCGTGATTTCAAACATTCTCACCACAGGTGCCTTTACGATTCCGACCATGAAGCGCACGGGTTACCCACCGCAATATGCGGCGGCTGTTGAAGCTTGCGCCTCAACAGGCGGCACGCTGATGCCACCGGTAATGGGTGCAGTGGCTTTCATCATGGCGTCTTTTTTGGGGGTGTCCTATGCTGATGTTATGGTCGCGGCCTTTTTGCCAGCGTTACTGTTCTATGTTGCGTTGCTGTTTCAAGTTGATAATTACGCGGCCCGTAAAGGCTTGGTTGGCTTGCCACCAGATGAAATCCCACGCATGTGGCCTGTGCTCAAAGACGGCTGGCCGTATTTGTTTAGCCTTGGCATGCTCATTTACATGCTGTTGGTCATGCGTCTGGAGACGTACGCCCCTTATTACGCAACTTTGGTTTTGTTGGCGATTTCCGCTTTCAAGAAAAGTCACAGGATGAACTTAAGCCGCTCGCTTGAACTCCTTAAAGAGTTGAGCGTTAGTGTGTCCAATCTGGTCGCTATTTTGGCTGGCATTGGGTTGGTTGTCGGTGGACTCTCTTACAGCGGCGTAGCGGGGGCGTTCTCTCGTGAATTGCTGCTGTATGCCGGCGGCAGTATCCCATTGATGCTGATCGCCGGGGCGGTAACCAGCTTTGTGCTCGGCATGGGCATGACTGTCAGTGCTTGCTACATTTTCTTGTCGATTTTGTTGGCGCCTGCTTTGGTTAATGCGGGCTTAAATCCCTTGGCTAGCCATTTGTTCATCTTATACTGGGGCATGATGTCTTACATCACACCACCGGTTTCGTTGGCTGCAATTACGGCCGCCAATGTGGCTGGTGCATCTGCTTGGGCAACAGGTTTAACGGCCATGCGATTGGGTAGTGTTTTGTTCCTTTTGCCTTTCATGTTTGTTTTGAATCCAGCGCTCATCATGCAGGGTGATTGGGGCCCCATCATTCAAGCAGCCACCACGGCAGTGACCGCAATGTGGGTACTGGCGTCGGCGCTTGAAGGCTACCTGTATCGAGTGGGGATTCTGAGATGGCCCACGCGTATCTTGTTGTTTGCAACTGGCGGTTTGTTCCTTTTTCCAGGCCTTAAAACCGACCTCGCCGGTATTGTTCTGTTGTTAATTACCTATATATTGGCATTGACAATCCCATTCATGCGACAAAAGAAAGTTGCGATCTAGGCTTGCGTTCAGCCAGTCACCATTGGGGTGTCGGGCTGAACACTCCATTGCAGCAATGAATGATCGTAGATTGCCCAATTGTCATGTCCCAAAAGGGCTTGAGCGAATGCACTGGTGCTTGCCGCAATGCCGCCGCCGCAGTAATGAATGGTGGGTTGGTCCCAACTCACACCGGCTGCCGTAAAGAGCGACTGCATTTGAACCACCGAAACGAATCGGTTGGTTTTTAAATCAAACAGCTCTCTGGCTGGCACATTGAGGCTGCCGGGAATTCTGCCAGGGCGCCCATAGTGCGGCCCGCTAATCCCCATGAACTGAACGCGGGTGAGGGCGTTAACCAGCGTTTGCGGCGCTCGGTTTGCAACAGCACGGATTTCTTCTAGACCAACGATGTGCTCAAACTTAGGCTGGATTGCTTGATAAATGCTTGGCTCAATGGCTGGATTTTCTGTGGATACTAGCCCACCGGTATTGACCCAAGCCGACCAGCCGCCATTAAGGATAGATACCTTTTGGTGGCCATTGATATGTAGGACAGCCCATGCTCGGGTGATCGTGCTCATGGCGCTGCGACCATACAAGACAATGTGATCGCTCGGTTTAATGCCTAGCCTTTGCATCAAAGCAACAAACTGATTCGAATCTAGCATGGTGAAAGGGTAGGGGCCGTCGGGATCCGACAAGTCAGTGGCCATGTCGACATGGCTAGCACTAGGGATGTGACCCTCTAAAAAGTCGTGCCAACCTGAAACAATTTTTGAGGATCCAACCGGTTGAGCGATCATGTGGGTGGTGCAGTCAAGAACACGAATACTGTCTTGACCAAGCCGTGGTTTTAACCATTGGGCTTCAACCAACAGTTCATTTTGTGACATTCGTGACAAACGTGTCTCCTCAATAGTAGATGGCTTTGTCTCGCAACTCTAAAAATATCTGGTGTGAAGGTGGGTTTCGAGTCTTAATATACCGATTCGGCTCACCTGTTAGGTGCGCTCAAGTGTCAAATTAACAATAAAGGTTGTCGAGTAATGGTTGTTAAGCAGTGGTACTACGGCTGGAATATCGTGGCAGCAGCAACATTTTTGACACTCCTGACCGTGGGTATGCGTATGGGCATTGGCCCGTTTTTTATACCGATCACCGAGGACCTTGGATTTAGCCGAAGCATGTTGGCTGGTATTGTGGCCATCGGTATGCTGTTTTATGGGCTAGGTATGCCATTAGCGGGTTATCTGGTTGGCCGGTATGGAACGCGTTTTGTACTGTTAACTGGCATGACTATTGTGGTGCTTTCCATTATTTGGAGCGTACAAGCGCGCACGCCTTGGTCGTTTCTTTTCTCATACGGTATCTTGCTGTCGCTTGGATTGGCCTTCACCAGCCCTGTCGCACTCACACCTGTGATTGCCCGTTGGTTTACGCGACAGCGTGGCATGGCGCTTTTCTTTTTATCGACCGGATCAATGGCGGGCATTGCCATCATGACACCCGTGTTTACCTTTGCGATAGAAGCGACGAGTTGGCAGACGACTTTGATTGGGTTTGCCGTCGCGTTTGTGCTTTTAACCGCGCCAGTGGCCATTTGGGTGATTCGCGAGAACGCGCCTGAGGGCACAGACACACTGAGTGCCCCAAGCCAGCCCAAGGGTGCAAAGCCGGTATCTCTAGCACTGGGTCCCATGCCATTCACCAAAGCCTTGAAGACCCGTCCGTTTTGGCAAATATGTTTGGGTTTATTTGCTTGTGGGTTCAGCATGAATCTGTTGGGTACGCATGGTATGCCCATGTTGATGGATCACGGTTACGACTCAGCCACCAGTGCGTTTGGGATTGGTCTGATTGGTTTGGTGGCTATTTTTAGTACGATTGTGCTGGGTCGAATGTCTGATTTATTACCAAAGCGCAATATTTTGGCCGTGATTTACCTGGTACGTGGCCTCGGGTTTTTTGCGTTGCTTTTGGTCGGTACCCAATGGGAGCTTTATGTTGCCGCATCAATCGGTGGCATCGTCTGGGCCGGCAGTATTGCGATGTCGTCTGCCATCTTGGCTGATGTTTATGGCATTCGACTGGTGGGTATGCTTTACGGTTGGGCCTACTTGGGTCACCAACTTGGCGCCACGCTAAGCTCTTGGCTCGGTGGCTGGGGTTACGAGAACTTTGGAACCCATTGGGTCGCTTTTGGGATGTCAGGCGTGCTTCTCATCCTGGCAGCTGCTGTTTCGTACCGGTTGCCTAGAAAAGGATTTACTTTAGTGCCCGCGTAATGGATCGAACCCGTGTTTCACTGGGTGGCTGAAGAAATGGACGTAGATCAACTCGGACAGATTCTGTATTGATGAAAGGGTCCACTTTAGATCCAAGAGCGCGTGGTTCTCACCGCCCAAGACCTGGGATAAAGATCGCATCGATATAAACCAAATTTTGGAGTCTAACGCCACTGATTCGGCAGCTTTGGCTAGGCTGGCACGGTTAACGCAGTTAGAACCGCTATCTCGTGTGCCAGTTGTTACAGCACACACGTCAATGGTCTCCCGCAAAATGGGGCGTCATCGACCAAGTACATCGTTAACGCAATCTGTCGGGATATGAGGGCTTTTTTGAGATTGATGAGTCGTCTAAAACTGAATTACGAAAACTTGCAGACTTTCCAGCAGATGATGTCATACGACTGACGGCTTGTCGTGCTTGACCCTGCGCGCGGTATTTCACCTGCTGGTGTTCACATGCGTGATGTACTCGCCTGATGTACTCGTCCTTTCTACCCTTTTCTAGCCCAGACGCGCATGCTTGGTGTAAGCGAGCACTGCCCGTGTCATGTCTTTGAGCCCCATATCACCGCCAAACTCCATCGGACGCAAGCCACCATCAGCGAATCCATCGGCCACGGCCTGTTCGATGAGACGAGCCGCCTCCAGCATCTTTTTGTTGCCGTGTTGCCAGCCCAACCAATCAAGCATCATCGCGCCGCTTAGGATGGCGGCCAACGGGTTAGCTTTGTCTTGGCCCATGATGTCTGGCGCACTGCCGTGGGCGGGTTGGAACAAGCAATGGTGGTCGCCGATTTCAGCGGATGCCGCCATACCCATGCCACCCACCAGACCACCGGCCAAATCTGACAAAATATCACCAAAGATATTTTCCATGACAAGCACATCGAACGTCCACGGTTTTTTAACAAGCTCAAGGGCTTGTGCATCCACATAGGCGTGGTTGCTTTCAATATTGGGAAATTGCAAAGCCCGCTCATCAAATATCTTTCGGAAAAAAGCAAATGCTTTGAACACGTTGGCTTTGTCGACGCAGGTCAACATACCTTTGCCACCTTCTTGGCGTCGGCGCTCTGCCAATCGAAACGCAAAGTCACACAACCTTTCGGTCACTGAGCGGGTCAGGCGTAGAGTTTCTCTGGCTTCATCAGGGCCGGTCTCGGGGCTTCGGTCATGCACCGCCGCGGTATAGAAAAGTCCTTCGGTGCATTCACGGATGATGACAAGATCGATGTTGTTGGCCTCTTCATCGAGCAACACCCGCGGGGCGCCTTTGTAGGCTTTTACCGGCCGTACGCCCGCATACAACTCAAAGCGTTCGCGCAGGCGTAAGTGCGGCGCGATTTCGGTGCCGTCTGCGGCACGAATGGTGGGTAGCCCAATCGCTCCCACAAACATGGCGTCAGCCTTGCCCGCTCTTTCTTCGCCATCAATCTCGATATCTCGACCGGTATCGCGATAGTAAGTGGCACCAGCGTGAATCGCCTGTTCATGCAAGTTAAATCCACCAATACGCGTGCGCGCCGCTTCCACCACGGCAAATGTCGCCTGCGTCACCTCAACACCAATACCATCGCCCGCGAGCACGGCGATTTCAAATCGTTCTTCAGACATTACTCTTCCTTATTCCTATGGCTTGGGCCGATGCACCGTTGTCAGCATGTTTAGACGCTCAATGGCAGCGCAGTGCCGATCATCGAGTCTCGGGTCACTAGTTCGGCAAGCGCCTGCTCGCTCATGTGTTCGGTTCCAGCGGGCTGATAGGGCAGCACCAAAAACCGTAAATCGGCGGTGCTATCAGAAACCCGCACCTCGACATCATCGGACAGCTGGGTGCCAAACTCAGCCAGCACTTTGCGGGGCTCCATTACCACGCGTGAGCGGTAGTCAACCGACTTGTACCAAGCCGGCGGTATGCCAAGCAGCATACGGGGATAACAAGAGCAAAGGGTGCAGACCACCACATTGTGGACGGATGGCGTGTTTTCTAGGACGACAAGATCCAGGGGTGTGGTTATATCGAGCGCGAACGACTCATTAATGGTTTTGAGAGGCTCAGCGATGAGATTCGCTTTAAAGACTGGATCCACCCATGCCCTGGCGACGATCTTGCTGCCAATCGCAGGCGTCAGGCTGTCTTGATGATCGATTTGCCGGTGCAGTTCGTCCGCCGTGATGATGCCCTTTTCGTCGAGCAGCTCACGGATGGCCGTTTGCAGCAAGACCTCGTAGCGGTCGTAATGGTCCGCGTCGTCTGGCGCAGGCGGGGCGTGGGGGTGGCCATGATCGTGATCAAGGTGGTCGTGATGGTCGTGACTATTGCTGTTAGGCTGACTCATTTTTTACTCCGATATCGGATCAATCCAGTGGTCGTAAATATCGGCCACCACCGTGTCATTTGGGTTGCCTGCGTAATCAGGCCAAACATCTTTTTGTTTGAACCGGATGCGGTACAACAATCGCAGCGGTAGACCTGGCTTGTGAAAGGCCAAGAGCGACGGATCGCGGTAACAACCGCGCACTTGTGTAATCTCGCCTCTGACGCCCCGTAAGTAAAAAGGCGTGCGGCAATGCGGCTCTGGCGGCTGTTGGCGAACGATGACGGGCGTGCCCTCAGGTAAAGCTTGACCGGGTCGGGGGGGCATGGCGCTCATAGGGATCCCGTCTGTTTGTGGCGTTCCCGCAAAACCTCGATACGATCTTCGATTTCTTTGGCCGAGAGCAACTGCTGCTCAATAACCAGATCTCGCACGGCACGAATCCACTTGTCGTAGTACAGCATGCTACGGTAGTCCTCTTCGGTATTGGACTCGATCGCACGGCGCATGGCATCAGTGGTGAATGCTTGCAGCTTGTCACCCGTCAGTAATTTCTGTAGGGCATCAACCCTCTTTTCGTGTAGCGTAGTCGGGTGTTCGTCTAGGCAGATCGGACCAGCCGGCTGCCCACCAAGATCATTAACTTTTCTATCAGACACGTTTGACTCCAGTTAAACCAGTTAAACGGACTATGGCCATCAACGACTATACCGTTTTGGCGCGCGTTGTTGGCCGTATTTTTGACTGAATAATTCTTGGTTATGTGGTTATCACCGTGCGATCCTTCGGCGACTAGCGGTTTTGAGCGATTTCCACGCGAGGTGCTTAACCGGGGCTGACCTGCCCTGGGATTTTCAGACTAAGCGAAATTAGAGACAATGGCTCTTTGACGGCAAGGAGCAGTGATGAGGAAAGCACGATTTACAGACAAGCAGATCTTTCGCATATTGCAAGAAGCTGATCAGGATCCAATTGCAGCGATCGCCAAGCGACATGGCGTCAGCGAGGCCTCGATTTATGTATAGCGCAAGCGCTTTGGCGCGATGGGTACTGACGACGTTAAGCGTCTTCGAACGCTTGAACAGGAAAGTGGTCGGTTAAAACAGATTCTGGCTGAGCGAGACCTCGAAATCGAAGTGATGAAGGAGATCACTGCAAAAAAGTGGTGAGCGTGCAAGCTCGGTTGTCCCAAGCTCGTTATGCCATCGAGCGTGGGGTCAGCCAAAGACGGGCCTGCACGCCGCTTCAAGTTGCAAGATCAGGTTTGACCTACACCTGCAAGATGCCAATCAAGGACGCACCGATTGTTCAGGCCATGCAGCATTGCTCAGCCAAGTACACTCGATTTGGGGCTAGGCGGGTGAGGATCTTCCTACGGCGAGATGGCATCGCCTTAGGACCGTACAGCTCGAATCTGGGCCCAACATGGGCTTCAGGTGCCAGCAAAGAAGCCAAAGAAGCGCTATCGACCTGAACGTACACAAATCGGCGCACCTAGCCGACCGAATGAAGTGTGGAGTTATGACTTTGTCTTTGATGCTTGTGCGAACGGACAGAAATTGAAATGCCTGACAATGATCGACGAGTTTACGAAGCAAAGTATGTTTATTGATGTTGCCGGTTCGATCCGAGGTAAACGCGTGGTCGAAGTGCTAGAGCTTGTGGCAGCAAAGCGCGCTTACCCTCAAAATCTTCGGAGCGACAATGGCTCGGAATTCGTGAGTACGGTGCTGCTGGAGTGGGCCAGTAAACATGGCATGACGAATATGCTGATTGAGCCAGTCAAGCCTTGGCAGTAAGGTACGAACGAAAGTTTTAATGGCAAGTTTAGGGATGAATGTTTGGCAATGAATTTGTTTCACAGCCGAAGGCATGCGAAGGTTTTAATCGAGCGGTGGCGCGAACATGACAATACAGTCAGGCTGCATTCAAGTTTGAATTATCTAACGCCATTTGAATACGTGTCTGGATGGGAAAGCAATTCAACAACTGGAGCTTGCGTTTCTAGATAGAAATGGTCCAATAAAACCAGACAGGTTAGGTGGTGTTAGCCCCGTGTTAGCCCGTTCTAAAATAAAAGGTCACATCGCTGTGATCCGCGTATTTACTGGTGCCGATGAGAGGAGTCGAACCCCCGACCTTCGCATTACGAATGCGCTGCTCTACCAACTGAGCTACATCGGCTTTGGGCGAAATTGTATCAGAGCGGGAATTGATATCTTTTGACCTGCAGATAATGTTTCATTTTCAAGGTGGATTTCTTTAACCGACGGTTGTCATTCGTTCCAAGCATCCAACGAGATTAGGCTTGAAGGACCAGCGCTGGCAGGGTGGTTTCGCTTGGTAAGGGGGTGACATCGACGCCACAAGTCCTTACGGTTAGGCAGTTGATCCTTGTGAGTCTGGCTAAATACTTGGATAATGTGGGGTTATTTTGTTAGACAAACCTGCTGCTCATTGTGATCTTCTAGGCGTTGTGCTGACGTTAAGAGCGCTGCCATGACTGATATGACCACTTTCACTGATGTTTCCTTCTTTCCGCGCAACGCAAAGCCGTTAAATACGTACCGTAAGTATTGGGCGTCTCGATTTGGGGTTGCACCTTTCTTGCCGATGAGCCGAGAAGAGATGAACGATCTCGGCTGGGACAGCTGCGACATCATTATTGTGACGGGTGACGCCTACGTTGATCACCCAAGTTTTGGGATGGCGGTCATCGGTCGCATGCTAGAAAACCAAGGGTTTCGTGTCGGCATCATTGCGCAGCCTGATTGGCAAAGTGCTGAGCCCTTTAAAGCGCTCGGCGAGCCAAATCTGTTTTTTGGAGTGACATCGGGCAACATGGACTCGATGATCAATCGCTACACCGCAGATCGCAAGATGCGCAGCGACGACGCCTACACGGCAGGCGACATTGGTGGCAAACGCCCCGATAGAGCCGCTATTGTTTACACCCAACGTTGTAAAGAAGCTTACAAGCACGTGCCAATCATCTTGGGCGGCATTGAGGGGTCATTGCGGCGCATTGCTCACTACGACTACTGGTCAGACAAAGTCCGTCGCTCGGTGGTGGTCGACAGCAAATGTGATTTGCTCCTGTATGGCAACGCTGAACGTGCGGTGGTTGAAATCGCCCACCGCTTGGCAGCCAAAGAACCCGTACAAAACATCAGGGACGTTCGCGGCACGGTGTTTGTGCGGCGTGAAACACCTGATGGTTGGTTCGAAATCGATTCCTCTAGCGTTGATATACCAGGCAGGGTAGAGGCCCACGTCAATCCTTACCTCATGATCAGTGAGCAAGCACTCGAGCAAGGTGAGAGTTGTGCTCGCAATGACGAGGCTCGCGCTGTCGCTGACGAAGTCAATAGCAAAACAGGTGCCAAAGGCGCCGGTATTGAATCACCACTGGTGTTTCAACAGAACCCAGCCTTAACAGGCAAGGGCAAGCTCAAGGTGCCACCTCGCGATCGCAGCGTGATCCGTTTGCCGGCTTACGAGCAGGTTAAATCAGATCCTGTGTTGTATGCCCACGCCAATCGGGTATTGCACCTTGAAACCAACCCAGGCAATGCGCGCGCTTTGGTGCAAGCTCACGGTGATGGACGCATGGCTCGTGACGTCTGGATCAATCCACCACCTATTCCGTTGACCACGGCTGAAATGGATTTGGTGTTTGATTTGCCTTATGCCCGCAGCCCTCATCCGATTTATGCCGATGAGAACGGTGGTCACGATGGCGCTACCAAGATCCCCGCTTGGGAGATGATCCGGTTTAGCGTGAACATCATGCGCGGTTGCTTTGGTGGTTGTACGTTTTGTTCGATCACGGAACACGAAGGAAGGATCATCCAAAGCCGCAGCGAAGATTCAGTCATTCGTGAGATCGAAGACATTCGTGACAAGGTCCCAGGTTTCACGGGTGTGATATCAGATTTGGGCGGTCCCACTGCCAATATGTATCGTATTGGTTGCAAGAGCCCCGCAATTGAATCAGCTTGCCGCAAGCCAAGCTGCGTTTACCCCGATGTTTGTCAAAACCTCAACACCGATCACAGCTCGCTAATCCACATGTACCGACGGGCGCGTGACGTCAAGGGCGTGAAAAAGATCCTGATTGGATCAGGCGTGCGGTATGACCTCGCGGTGAAATCACCAGAGTATGTCCGCGAATTGGTGACTCATCACGTTGGTGGGTATTTGAAGATCGCCCCAGAACACACAGAGACGGGGCCGCTCTCCAAGATGATGAAGCCTGGCATGGGTAGCTACGATCGATTCAAGCAATTGTTCGATAAATTTAGCCTTGAGGCCGGTAAAAAGCAGTTTTTGGTGCCGTACTTTATTGCCGCGCACCCAGGTACGTCAGATGAAGACATGATGCATCTGGCCATGTGGTTAAAGAGCCATGGCTTCAGAGCAGACCAAGTTCAGACTTTTTATCCCAGCCCGATGGCCACGGCCACTGCGATGTATCACTCGGGTCGCAACCCATTGGGTCGCATCACGCGTGAGAGCGAGAAGGTCGATATTGTTCGCGGTGATCGGCGTCGTCTGTTGCACAAGGCGTTTTTGCGCTATCACGACTCCAATAACTGGCCCTTGCTACGCGAAGCCCTCAAAAAAATGGGTCGTTCGGACTTGATCGGTAATGGTAAAAAACACCTGATTCCGTTTCATCAACCTCAAACTGATGGCAGCTACACCAGCGTACGCCGTAAAAACAGCACGCAAGCCTCTTGGCCCAAAGCACCGAAAACAGCACAAGTCGCTCGCGCTGGCCAACCACATAATCCAGTCAAAATGGGTACTAAATCAGTGGCCCTATCAACCACTAGACCATCGGCCAAGGCTGCTGGTAACGCAGTCAAGCCGGGTCGGATGCTGACTCAACACATCGGCTTACCGCCACGGAAATAAGGTGAGAACAGCACCTTTTACTTGTGCTAAACTACGGCTCCGGTCCCCAATAGCTCAGTCGGTAGAGCGCCGGACTGTTAATCCGTAGGTCCCTGGTTCGAGCCCAGGTTGGGGAGCCAAAATTACCTTTAAAAGCAAGCACTTAGCGCTTGCTTTTAATTTAATCTCTTAATTACACGGTTATTACACGAATAGTACGTACGCCACTCATTGCTTTTTGATTAAAGCGGTATTAAAGTAGCTACATGCGCGTAATCTCTACAACATCTGTCGTTGTCAGACCTGAGCAAATAAGGCTTGTGCGTCGTGACGACAGTAAAAAATGGCAAGTACATTACAAGATAGATGGCATTAAGGCGTGGTTTCGTCGAAGCTTGGATACCACTGATGCCACAGAAGCTACACGGCTAGCTGAGCGCATGTGGATGAAGGCGACATTCGATCACGAAGAGGGTCGGCCCGTCATCAGCAAAAAATTCAAACCTATCGCACAGATCGTACTGTCGCGATTAGAGGCTGAAGTGAAAGCGGAAACTGCCAAACCCAGCTTCAGGGACTACATTTCCGCACTCAAGCTGTACCTGATGCCCTTTTACGGCAATTACAACGTAGACAGCATCACACCGGCTGTCGTGACACAGTTTCATCAATGGCGTCGCGAACACGTGGGACGAGAGCTCTCAGGTAGTGCGCAAAACAATCACAACGCAGCATTCAATTTGGTCTTTGATGAGGCGATTGAGCGCAGCTACATGAATGAGAATCAGCGCCCCCCAACGAAGAACACAGGTGGTGACAGTGATCGCAGAGCCGAATTCAGTCACGACGAACTAGAGACGCTTTTAGCTCACGCCCCAAAATTTATCGAAGACGGCAGAACAACGCGCACTCGTATGATCCGTGAGTTGCTTTGTATCTACGTGCCGTTCATGGCATCCACTGGCATGCGCGCCGGGACTGAAGCAGAGTTTTTGGAGTGGCGGCACATCGATGTAGAAATTCGAGATAAACAACCCATTCTTCATTTCAGATTGCAAAAAGGTAAACGCGGTGCGAGAAACTTTGTCGCGCACAACAGTTGCTGGTTGTTGTTAGAGCGTTTGCGGCAATTGAGCCCCGACCTGTCAGAGATGACGCTAGAAGAGGTTTTGAAGAAGCGGGTGGCCAAGCGACTTTTTCGTCTATCAGATGGCTCAGTTCCTGATAACTGGAACAAGCCATTTAGGCAGATGCTAGAGGACACCAAACTTTTAAATTGTCCTGTGTCCAACAAAGAACGCAGCCTTTACAGTCTGCGACACTACTATGCGACACAGCGGCTACTTGAAGGCGTCCCCATTCATGACTTGTCCGAACAGATGGGAACGTCAGTCCTGATGATCACCAGGCATTACAGCCATTTGACGCCTTTAATGAAGGCAAAACAGTTTGCTGGAACCGTAGACCCTCACGCAGCAGGGGAGGCTGCGCAAATCCGTGCCATCATGACTGCACAGTTAGCCAACAACAATATTATGAGTTTGGTACAGATGAGCACGGGCTTGACGATGCCGCTCATTGTTCAGAGCCAAGAGTTAACCGAAGACTTTGAAGAGCGTCTAAAACGCAAAGCCCGAAAGACCTCCTAGCGTATTGAGAAAAATAAATTGATTCACGATCTTTCCTCACGACTGAAATAAAGCTGCCCATGAATGATCAACTGACACCATACTTCGAGCGCTATGCTGAGCACAGCATCGAGCGTATGAAAAAGGCGGTCTTGGCGGTTGGTTATTACGAGCGTATTCGTGCACGACTCCTCAAGGGTGAGGACCTCAGCGTTGAGTTACCCATCATCAAGCGCGTTGGCAGCAAAGAAACGATGGGTGTCGTCAATGATGCACTCAAAGACTACCGGGCACAGATTGCACAAGCCTGGCAGTTGCACCCAAAGGTCGCTGAACTGGGTAAGGTGAAAATCGTTCAAATTGTTAACGAGCGGGAACACTTACCAAGGATCGAGATGAGCTTTGATTTCAAATGTGATTCTGGGGTGGTCAAAGTTTCGATTAAAACTGCAGGTGAAACCTATAAGTTAGAGATCGATGCGGGTCGTAATCCAATGGCCTCAGAACTTGCTCGCACCGAACTTGAAAAAAATCTTACCTTGATCGCGTTGACAAATTAACTGGCAGGACTACTTTCAAAGCCTGTGAATTTTGGTGGTGAATTTGTTTGGTTGGAAAAATCATATGCCATATCCAAAAAGGCGCAGGTTTTTTCAATATCTATATCCGTGAGGTCTAGAATTTCTAAGCGCTTGCCCAGAACGCGGTACTGACCGAAATTGTCAGCTTTAGCGTTTGTATCTTCGTTGCCTTTTGGCAGCACCAGGTGCCAAGTCAAATTATTCATGTCATCGTTGAGTTGCCAACAAGAAGCCAGCGTTGTTGGGGAAAGCTTCATCTTTAAGTACAACTCGTAAAAAGCATCATTATCATTTTCAACTTGATGCCACATATCCTCCAGTTGCACGTAATTCAGAATATGACGTGATCTAGCAGCCATATCAAGTTTAAAAAGAGCGGGCCCAATTGCTTCGTAAGCGACCGGTAAACCCATCTTGTTGACGGTGTAGCGATGCCCGATAGTGACGGGCATGGAAACTGATACAACCCCAACTCCCGCTGCGGTGGTGCC
>CAWUWI010000057.1:0-59069 GCA_963926245.1 uncultured Burkholderiaceae bacterium
AACACTAAAAACTCAAAACTCATTGACCTTCAATGGCTTAATTTTGAGATCTCTCAACTTTGCGTATAACGGACACAATGAACCGCGTTCAAACGGTTTCAAAACTGAGCCCAACAACTCCTCGCCACTGATGTCTACACTGACCGCATTGACAAGCGATCGAAACACATGGCGCCACCGATTGCTCGACAATACTAACCTTTTGTGCCTGGTGTGTTGCTTGCAACTAAGCGGCAACGATAGGGAAGATAAATCTGCCATGAATAAGTGTTCGCTTAAAAATAGGTTGGTACCTATTTTGATAAACATCTCGGTAGAAAGCCAGACAGCTTAGACCGGATGCTTGCCTTGTAACCCTGCCGTACATTTATCTTAGAATCAATAAACACCAAAAATCAAAGACTCGACCCAACCAGTACTTCAGTCAAAACGACCTTCCCACGCTTGAACTTCGCTTAACCCCAAAGCTTCGTTATATTGTTCTGAGGTAAACATATTGCTCTCATAGCCTGCCATGTTCCCAACGTTATGCAAATGCGAGAGTGCCGCATGCATCGCATAACCAAAAACACTACGTGCCATCGCAGGGTAAATGGCCAAGTCAACACCCGCCTGTTTGAGCTCGGACTTCTGAAGGTTGCGCAACGCTTGAGCGCTGTCTACATTCACGACGACAGGAACGGACACCCCAGCCTTAATAGCCAGAATATCCTGCAAAATGTGAGGATTGGATTTGATTTCTATAAAAACAGCATCAGCTCCGACTTGGGCAAAAGCTTGAGCACGCCGAATCGCCTCTTGGAGACCGAGCGATCCCGCTGAGTCAGTGCGAGCAATCAAAACAAAGTTAGGATCAGAGCGGGCAGCGCTAGCTGCTGAGATCTTCGAAACAGCTTGTGCAAAGTCTAGTACCGTTCGATCTCCAGGCATCTGTGCACAACGCTTGGGGAATACCTGATCCTCAATATGAACCGCTGCAATGCCTGCGGCTTCGAACTCCATAATTGTTCGACGCACATTAACAACATTTCCATAACCTGTGTCTGCGTCACAAATGATAGGAATGTCCACGCTTGAGGCAACGCGTCGCGCATGGTCAGTCATCAAAGTCAAGTCGACCAATCCCACATCAGGGCGGCCAAGCAAGGCGGCAGAAACGCCGTTACCGGTCATATAAGCAGCAGAAAACCCGGCTTGTTCAACAAGACGCGCACCATAACCGTCATAGATACCTGGCGCTAGTACGGTTTGTGACGATTGCAGCAGATGACGCAGTGTTCTGCGCTTGTTCGATGCTGGGGTTGTGCTCATACAAATTTCCAATCAGGATACTTGTTGAGAAAAGGCAATAAACCACCCATGGATAAAATAGCGAGAACTTCAGCGGGTAGCGGCCGTACCTTTTGTATCAAGCAACCGTCGCAATGCAAGGTACCCGCCGACAAATCTAGTTCAAGCACCTGCCCCTCTTTGATTGCAGTCGTGTCGCACTCGAAGACAGGAAGACCGTTATTGATTGCGTTTCGGAAGAATTGCCTCCCGAATGATTGCGAAACAACCGCGTGGACTTTCATCTTATGCAACACTTGAGTGGCTTGCTCGCGTGAGGAATTGATACCAAAGTGCTTGCCTGCAACCAAAATCCCACCGCCATGACTGGCGATGCGAGTCCCAATTCCAGGAGACAATTGGTCAAAAGCGTGCGCAGCAACGTACTCAACATCTTTACCTGGCAAGTATTTGTTTGAACAGTTCAGATCCGTGTTGACATCATCGCCAAGCAAAAAGGCAGGGCCTTGGAATACCAGTTGGTCACTCACGCTTGTGACCGCCAGGTACCGCCCTCAACCGTTCGAGGATCAGTGATGTAGCCTGTCAATGCAGAGGCCGCAACGGTTGCTGCCGAGCTCAACCAAATGTCAGCATTTTTATTGGTGAGTCGTCCTTTAAAATTGCGATTGGCTGTCGATATAACAGTGTCGCCATCACCAGGAACCAGTCGATTGGTAATGCCCACGCAGGTTCCACATCCCGCCGAATCAAATGATGCCCCTGCTAGTGTCAAAATTTCTATTAGGCCTTCTTTGAGCGCTGCCAAATAAATTTGTCTGGAAGCTGGCGTCACGATCATGCGAACCCCGTTTGCAAGCTTGCGCCCCTTAAGGATTGAGGCAGCCTGACGAATATCGTCTAAGCGTCCATTAGTACAAGTGCCGATCAAGGCAAATTGAATCTTTTGCCGCTCAATTTGGTCCACGCCAATAATATTATCTACCTCGTGCTTGCGGGCCAATTGTGGCGCGAGATTACCGACATCAATGGTGTACTGCTCGCAGTAACGGGCGTCTTCATCCGCAAAAGTAGGAAGAGGTGTCTTAGCGCCATGTGCTTTTAGCCAAGCGAAGGTTTTTTCGTCCGGTTCAAGAATAGCAGCCTTGGCACCTAGTTCAGCAGCATGATTGCAAAGTGTCATACGGTCATCAATTGCCATGGCAGCCACGGCATCACCAACATATTCGATGGCGTGGTAATTCAATCCTTCTGCCCCAAACTTACCCAGCAAGGACAATGTAATGTCTTTGGCCCAAACACCAGGTTTGAGCGTGCCTTGCAAATCGATCCGAACCGTTTGAGGCACTCTAAACCAAAGCTTGCTAGTCATCATGACCGCGCAAACATCTGTCCCTTCGATACCAGTACCGAAAACATTAAACGCTCCGTAAGTTACCGAATGCGTATCCGTGCCGACCACCAGATCACCGCAGGTAAGGTGACCACCCTCTGGCAGTACTTGATGACAAATCCCATCACCAATATCGTAAAGGCCTGTGCCACGCTTTGCCGCGAAGCCACGCATTTCAGAATGAATGTCCGCGGCTTCTTGAGTGGGTGGTGGTGAGTAATGATCTAAGACTAATGACGTTTTTTTAGCGAACTTCAATGGTTGGTCGCCAAATCGATTAATCAATTTGATCGTGTTCACAGCCCGAGTATCTGTGACCATGGCATAGTCCACCTCTGCCACAACCACTTCGCCCGCTTGAACATTGTCTCGACCAGAACGCCTGGCAAGAATTTTTTCAACGATAGTTGAGCCCACAATACGTCCTATAAAAAACTTTCACTGTGTTAACAGCTTAGTCCGATCCATCATGACCATTGTTATCGCGCCATCACTGGATTCTCACATCCTGTGCACTTATATTCGCGTGCAACATAGGGATCACGCGATCAAGCAGTAATCAATCCGATTGAGTATGTATGAATCGAGGTAAACCATCAAAAGCATTAACACAAGAAAAAACACTAACTCCGAAAAGTTAGCGTTTTTCCTCTAGCATCATATGGCAGTTAAAAATTCGATACAACCAGCAAATTAGGAACGTAAAGCGCAAGCGCAGGGAACAGCGTAACTAGGATCAACACTACCGTATCAGAAATGCAGTATGGAAATGACCCTTTGATCACCGTAGTAAGCGGTACTTTGGTCACCCCGCTGACAGCGAAAAGGTTAAGTCCAACAGGCGGAATTACACCCCCAATTTCAATACACAGCGCCGTAAGAATACCCAAGTGAATAGGATCAACACCCAAGGCTAACGCAACAGGGAAGTAGATAGGGACGGTCAGAACCAGTACTGCAACTCCCGTCAAGACGGTCGACAAGGCGAGTAGTGTCGCCAACAATACAAACAAAAATCCTGTTTGAGACAGGCCCAGTGAGCCAACCCAGTCGGCAATCATCTGCGGCCAACCCATATTAGCCAAATAGAACTGAAATACTCCCACACAACCGAGAAGGAAGAAGACAATGGCGGTCAAATTAAGCGTCCGAAGAGTTGTCGGGCCAATTTCTTTGATAAATTCTTTGCGTTTGGCGATCAATCCATAAATCATTGCGTAAGCACAGGCCACAGCCCCGGCTTCGGTTGGCGTGAACACCCCACCGTACAAACCACCCAGGACGATCACCGGCATCAAAATGCCTGGATAAGCTTCGATAATGGTACGACCTACTTCCTTTATTTCAAATTTCTTGCGAGGCAGCTTAATAAACAGAGACACTCCAAAAATAATCAGTGCATCGCTGGTCGCCAGCATGAGTCCGGGGATCATGCCTGCAAAAAATAGTTCTATGATTGAACTTTCAGTCAAAATACCAAAAAGAATCAACGTAACGCTTGGCGGAATAAGTAGGGCAATTCCACCGGCAGAAGCAATGAGACCTGCCGACATCCAAACTGGATAACCCCTCTTAATCAACTCTGGGTAAGCGATAACACTGAGGGCTGCCGCCATGGCTGTCGAGGAGCCAGATATTGCCCCGAACAAAACGGCCACAACCAAGGTTGCGTAAGCAAATCCACCGGGGATCCAGCCGACCAAAGAATCTGCGAATCGGAATAAACCGCTGACCAAGCCCGTTTTTTCCATCAAGAAACCAGCATAGATGAAAAACGGAATGGCGATTAAAGTGTATTTTGTCAAAAAACTGAAAAATGCATCGAACAATGTATTGAAAGTCAGAAAATCATCAAAAAGAACCATTACTGCAGTGGCGCCAGAAAGTGCGATACCAATTGGCACACCAACGAGCAAAAACAGAAAAAGTACGCTGCCTAAAGCACCCATGTCGTTCCCTACTTGTTATTTGATATCAGTGGCCACCAAATGTCTTCACATAAGGGGGCCTCTGAGTTGGTCGAATTTTTTTGGCGATTTTGCCTGTTATCGATAGTAGTAAACGTAAAAATCGCTAAATATCACGCACTACAGTTTATATGTCGGCAACCATTTCAATTTCACCCTTAAGGTGATCGCCATTCTGATAGGAAACTACGTCTTCAAGGATTTGAAAAAGAGCAACCACTCCCATCAGACCAATACCCAGGATGAAGAAAAAATGAAATGGCCACAAATTAAAAACAAGACTGTCACTCATGACACCTATTGAGTACGAGTAGCTAACCATTGACCAGCCCGAGATGCTAAGTGATAGACATAAGCTAGCCGTCAATGTGGTTGCAACTATTTTGGAGAGACCAACGACGCGATAGTACTTTTTATAGTTCAAGTACTCAATAACCGCAGCCATAACCAAGTGTCCACGACGTATTTGCGTCACACTGAAATACAACGCCACTGAGACCACCACTAGATAAATAGCAGCATCTTGGCCCCAATCGAAAGCCAGACCGAAAAAGTATCTTCGAACGACTTCAACAATGGCCAAGATGGTTACGCCAAAAAATACAAAACCACCCAAATACGAGACCACTCGCTCAATCACAATATTCATACGATTAGCAAACAGTAAAATTCCAGACTTATTTGTCACACTTCACCCTTAAGGTTTTTGAAAATCCGCAAAACCCGCAGACTAAGCAGCGGCTCGCATTGGTCAGTTCTTATTTCTACCGATAATTACTTACGCTCTTTGGCACCCGTCAACGCTCCGCCCTTCGTATAACGTGCGAACACATTATCGTACTGGCTGCAATCGACCTTCTCTAGCTCTGAGCTTCCAATTGGATTGTCCTTAACCAATTGTTCCGCTTCTAAATTAAAAGCATTGGCTAAATTCGCACCTTTTGCGTCAACTTTGGACTTAATCCATACGTCGGTCGCACCACCTTCAGCTTTCTTAATGGCACCAGCTTCACTCGGAGTCATGATGTAAATGCCTGGCTTGGTTTTGTCATCCGTTCCGTACTTTTTCACCATCCGTTGATCAGCACAGAAGTTGATTGCTCGCTGAAAGGGTAAGAAGTCATTTTCAAACACATCTTTAAACGCAGCCTTTTGGGCCTTGCTCAGTCTATTCCACCACTTCTCGGAAGCACCGAACCAATAGTAATCTCCAACAATGCCGTTAAGACCCGCCACTGAAAAATACGGTGCCTGCTCTTTCACTGCATTAAAACCACCCAAACTTGTCAAAAGACCATCAATCACGCCGGTCTGCAAGGCTGGTGGCACTTCACCGAAAGCCATTGATTGAGGATTGGCGCCCAAGGAGGAAAGGAGCGCGTTTTCAGCGGGGCCCATACTGCGAATCTTCTGACCGTTGAAATCTGCAGGTGCGAGATAACGTGACTTCGTGCCACCAACGCCCATGTACATGCTCATATCACCCGATGCTAGCAAGGCGATCTGATGTTTTTTGCTCATGAGATCAGCGATTGCTTTGTACGTCAGTGTTGTGTCGAGCTTGCCGATCGCACCAGGAGTCGTTAATTTGCCAGCACCCAAAACGACGTTGGCGTATGGCTCAACACTGGCAGTTTTACCGAACTGACCCGTTAAAACTTCGAGGTTACCCTGCGACAAAGCCTTGACACCTTTTGGAATGTCATAAAGAGACTTAGCCCAGAAAATTTGAACCTTACTACCGGGCAACTTTTCCTCAAGCTTTTCAGCAAAATACACCTCAGCAATTGCTGCTGGATGTGGGGGGCCGCTATGGTCGGATGCCCAGCGCATTTTAATTGGCTCAACTGCTGAGGCCACACCTACAGTAGATAGCAAACCAACGGCTGTCAATGACAACAGACATGTGGACAGTTTTAATTTCATACTATTCTCCGTTTTCCCATTTTAGAAAGTCACTTCTTTTTATTCCTAGTACAAGAAGGACCAAGCACCAGAAATTTAATGCGAATATGTGAATCAGTCAATGTTGCAACCCCTTAAGTACTTACCATTAGATTGCGCCAGTATTCGCCATGAATAATCACTTTGTTTAACTTAGTTATTTAACTCTTGAGTTAGCTAACTCCAATCAATTTAAGGCTCTCAGGATAATTAACTTTAGGGACGCAGAGACGTTGGCAACCAGAAATATGATTGGTAGGCGCGCAACGTGTCAACTTTATTTGACCCACATTTTTAAAAATTATGTTGTATTCTCAATGAACCTTTGCAGGATCATGAAGTGGATCCTAAAGTCAAGACAGAATTTTCCCGAGTTTAAGGCTCATCCAGTTCATCAACTGCAGCGGCACAGTGCCACCCCGCCAGTTGCTGTGCGATCTAACACCTCCCGGCGGGGCGGGCATCACCGTTCGTCAAAAACTCAATGCATAGGTGCGCTAGGAGTCCCGAACCAAATTAAGGGAGGTGGGGGTACGGTGGGGTCAGTGACCACCTCAAGTGCACACTACTCACAGAAACCTCGAAGCGTTTCTCAAAGGTGTTGTGAAGCAGCTTTGCCCTAGAACAAGACCTTAACTCTCGCACTGACCATCTGGTTGGTGTAGCTCGTGCTTGAGAAGTCGATGTCGTAGCGCACGTTGAGCTCCACGTCCTTACTCACCATGCCCCCGATACCAACCCCTGCGTCATACAGCCATGGGGAGATTTCTAGACCATTGGTCACAAATGCCGGTCCACCACCTTGGTAAGCACTGGTCAACTGGGCGTTGTTATCTAGGGCGTTGTTATCTAGGGCGTTGTAGGCCACCCCAATATTGGCTGATATATCCGTATTCAACCGGTCGTCGCAACACATTAAATCGAGGAGGTGTTTATGGGACGACCAGCGGGGTGGATGCACGAGCTAACAGGGAGAGGAGCGATGCGCTCACCAGGTGCGCCGTCGCATCGCCGGGAAATTGAGCGCCGGTTCTGGGAGCAAGTCGCCACAGGCGTTACAAGTGAGAAGGCTGCAGAGGCGGTCGGCGTGTCGCAGGCATTGGGTACTCGTTGGTTTCGGCACAATAGAGGCATGTCACTTTCCATGTTGAACCCGATATCGGGCAGGTACTTGTTGTTCGCGCAACGAGAAGAGATTGGACTTTTATCGTGCCAAGGCTTCGGAGTACGAAAGATTGCGCGACGAATCGCTTGTCATGCGGCGACCAACCCGCGAATATCAGATTGATCAACCGTTGGAAATGCCGCTCGTTTCGCTACCTGCACGCTATGTGCCAACGCTTTTTAACCACGAAACAGAAAATGATTTAAAACAATCACTTGACGAGTCAATACACATCAGCATGAACCCGTGTCTAAAATTTGGGGTCCGCTACACTTAGCATCGCGATTCGCCGTGCTGAAAGGGCTAAAAAGCCTGAATAGCGATCCAAAGCAGCCAAAAAACATTCATTGTTTAATCAGAAGAATTCAAACGTGAGAAACTTAGCTTTAAAACACCCCCACTTATTCTGAACATCCCCAAGACAAGAATTTTCAAATCATGGCAAGAAGCACATTTATGCCTAAGAAACCGATTCATACACACACCGCAAGTGAAATCGTTCGGCAGATTCTTACAAATAAGCTCACCGCTGAAAAAGTCGCGCGTGCCTGCCTCGAACATATCGCCCAACGTGAACCTGCCGTGCAGGCTTGGCAGTACATAGACCCCGCACTGGTTATTGAGCAAGCCCGAGCCTTGGATCAGGGACCTATACGCGGACCGATGCACGGCGTACCAGTGGGCATCAAAGACATTATTGATACGGTTGATATGCCGACAGAGTACGGGACACCGATCCACGCTGGACATCGCCCCAACAAGGACGCCGCCTGTGTCGCGCTGACTCGCCGTGCGGGCGGTCTGATCATGGGTAAAACCGTATCCACCGAATTTGCCAACCGCCATCCAGGTAAAACCTTGCATCCAATGGATCCAAATAGAACCCCCGGAGGATCCTCTAGCGGCTCCTCTGCCGCGGTAGGCGACAGAATGATCCCTGTCGCTTTGGGCACCCAAACGTCTGGCTCAACCATACGACCAGCCGCCTATAACGGTTGCTTTGGGTATCGACCAACCTGGGGCGACTTTAGAATGACAGGGGTTATGGAGGCGGCTGGGTCTTTAGATACGCTGGGGATAATTGCGCGCTCGGTTGAAGATATCGCTTTATATCGACATGCGTTGATTGGTGAAAATGCACCCGTACCAACTTTAATTCCTTGCAAACCTATTCGGGTCGGGGTTTGCCGGACACAGTTTTGGGAGGAGACGGATGACGCAACCAAAAGCGCTATCGAGTCTTGTGCGTATACGATGGCCAAAAGCGGGGCAAGCGTAACCGACTTAAATTTAGCCAATAGCTTCGATTCTATTGAGCAGACACATCAGCGTGTTTCCAGTTTCGAATTTTTTCGTAATCGCGCATGGGAAACAGATCATCATTTCGTTGAGATCAGTCAAACTCTTCGTGAAAATCGGTTGAAGCACGGCGCTGAGTGTCGCTTTGAACAATATCAAGACGCTCGAAGACAATGTGAGTTCTTACGGCTGCAACTAGATGATGTATTCAAGGATTACGACGCAATCCTGACGCCATCAGCACCAGGCGAGGCACCAATTGGAATTAACGCAACAGGTTCACATTCCTTTAGCTCGATATGGACCGTTTGCCACACGCCCTCGATAACCTTACCGCTTTTTTATGGCGCCAATAAATTGCCCATTGGCGTTCAACTCGTGACAAAACGCGATTCTGATGCTTATTTGCTCGCCGTGTCGAGTTGGACGTGCGCACTATTCGATCGCTGAAGGCCTCTAAGCCTGGACCAGCGCCACCGTCGTTTATTGGACACCGCTAATAAATACACTGAGCCTAGCGCCGGGGGAATGTTGATAGCGTTTTCCTGATTCAAGGGGTATTTTACGGTATCGTGACCGGTGTTTTCATATCATCGTGACCGAAGCAGCTCAGTTGTTAGCGAACGGCCAACTCACCTTGATGGTTTGCCGGTAACGTGTTCGAGATGCTGTTAACTGCGCTGAATCGTTAGCTGATTCGGCGACTCTAGGCTTCCAGTTGTGTGGCAGCAATTCTTCGATGTAGCTATTAAGATTAGTCGGCAGCCGAGTGAGGATATCTCTCAAGTACGCATACGGATCAAGGCAGTTGAGCTTTGCCGATTGCACCAGCGTCATGCCCGCTAGCATGTCGATGGGCTCAACAGCCATTCAGTTCAGCTCGATCTTAATCAAGCCAGCCACTCGCGCAACCACTGTGCGCACTCTTTGGCCGATGATGCGGGCCAAGCCACCACGATCCGTTACTGCCCCCGAGTGCACTCAATTCGAATATCGCCGGTTTACGCAGCCGGGGTGACCACCTCAGCAGGCGCAACCCCCTTGGAAAGTCCTCGCATGCGGTGCTCTCGCACCCAGCGCTTGACCAGGTTGGCGCCCAAATCGTGATCACGAGCAATCTAAGTGACCACAGCACCCGACGACTCACAGAGTTAAGCCGATGCGAACGCCCTGCCCGCGAGCCACGGGCCCGAGCCAATTGCCCCCATCGACTTTGATAGCCGCATTAGCCTCTCGCTCCGTCTGAATAATTGGCTAGGACTTGATACGGCTAATAAGCAGGCGCTCACCGTAGGATTGAAGTCAATCCATACCATTCGTACTCAAACCGAAAAAACTCAGCCATCACCGAAAGGTCACCGCGAAGACGCGTGTCATCTTACGGCACACCAAGCTCTTCAAACGCGGCAGCACTTGAGCCCCAAGCTGCTGAGCCGATTTCATTGATTGCTGCATGGCCTCGACCACGGTGCGAATCCTTGATACCGTCGCATCTCACAGAGCGAGAGGCGTCATTAATTTTTTAATGGATATCGAGCGCATCGTCGCCGTCATGGAGCTCGCCATAAAGTTCATAGAGATAGCGATCGCACTGAAGTGCTCAGCATAGTCGCAAGAATTACCTCGCAAAAACTTAGTCATATTTTGAGCGTGCCATTCAAACATTGATTTAAATTTGAGGGATCGCTGAAATAATGGGGTCATTTTCTGGCTGCTGGCTAACAGCAATTTGCCTCAAAACCGAGCCACAAGTACTGTGCCGACAACATCATGCGTTTAAACCATTTTGCTTTGAGGATTTTCGCTTTTAACTACTGCGATGAGATATGAACCAATTAGCCATCAGGCTAATGAACTGGCTATTTTGCGATTTGGGGAAAAAATGACCGCCATGTTCAAAAAAATAAGAATTAGCATCTGGGATTTGTTCCGCCAGCTCTTCTTGTAAAAACACTGGAACAACAACATCATCTCGAGCGCCAATCACCAAACACGGTTGCGCAAGTTCAGCAATATCCTTTCTGCGATCAAACACCATCAAAGCGTCAATGCGTTCTTTCACGACAGTAACTTGCTCGATAGACCAAGGTTCGGTCGGTGCCGTCAAAAGATCGGGATTGTCAATTAGCCATTTTGGTGTACTCGATAACATTGGAACAATAGTCCCGTATAGCCTGGCATCAGTCTCAAGCAGCTTCAGCCGCCAGTCAAACAAGGCGCTCATATAAATATTCGGACCCGCCCACGAACCGCTTAACACCAAACTACTGATGCGTTCGGGCGCTGTAAGCGCCATGCTCATCGCAATGCAACCACCCGTAGAATGACCGACAACATGGGCTTTGTCCAAAGCCAAGTGATCCAAGATCGCCATGGCATCAAGCGCTAGGCGATCGATACTCACGTCGTAGGAACCTCGCTTGGACTGACGTAACCCACGCTGATCGAAGGCAATAGACATGACGCCATCCAGACTAGGACATATCGTGTCCCAGAAATCACCCACTCCGCTTAGACCGCTGATCCACAACACTGGAATACCTTGGCCTGTGGCTGTGCAACATAACGTTGCTCCATCAGATAAAGTCACTTCAAACTCGCGGATCTGAGTCATATTTATTGGTCCGTTGGAAGGGGTAAAGCAACACAACAATCACCCCGAAGATAAAAATCCACGCCGACGGCGTGATGGTAGGCAAACTTACCACCAACTATCCCACCCAAGTCAATAGAAAAAAGTACACGCAAGTGGTGTTCAGTAGTAATTGGTGCCCCACTTGTTGACAATAGTCCTGGCCAGTCTGATCAGACGCCGGAGAGATGCCTAAAAGAAGATTTGTTAAGGACGGTTTCAGTGATTTTATTGGCATGTTGAGAGATTCAGGTGCTTAGCAAGAAAACAACGGGCCAACAAAAGACACTCTACAACCATGGCCACACTCATCAGGGCAAGATGTGCTGTAGCCGAACACCAATCGAAACATTAATTACTGGCAAGTCAGCGAGGGAGGATAAAATAAACCAATTTAATAACTGAACTTGATCTGACATACAGGTGCCACAAACTGGGATACTGTTTGATCAAGTCGCGACTACTACACCATGACTAATTTAAAAGATGTCCAACGACTTATGACAAAAATGTCAATACAATCAAAGCAAAAAAAAGCTGCCCTTTAATCTCTGGAATCAGCCATGAAAAATAATACACCCCAATTTGCCCCCCTTGGTCACAGTGGCTTACTAGTTCCACGTCTGTGGCTTGGAGCAATGATGTTTGGTGATCAGACGGACGAAGGCGTTGCTCGTGACATGGTGTCTGTGACCCGTGACGCTGGCTTGAATGCGATCGATACCGCAGACAATTACGCTGGAGGTGAGTCTGAACGCATGGTGGGCAAGCTAATTGCTGAAGACCGCTCTCGATGGGTACTAGCCACCAAAGTGGCGAACCCCATAGGCAAAGAACCAAACGATCAAGGACTGTCTAGAAGATGGGTCATGCAAGAAATCGACAACAGCCTTAAACGACTGAATACCGACTGGATCGACGTTTACTACATGCACAAAGATGACGAAATCACCCCAATTGAGGAAACGCTCTCATGCTTTGCTCGTTTAATTGAAATGGGGAAAATTCGCTATTACGGCATCTCTAACTTTAGGGGCTGGCGTGTCGCTCGCATCGTTGAGACAGCTAAGCGCATGGGTATTGCGCAGCCAATTGTTTGTCAGCCACCCTACAGCGCCGTAACAAGGCTAATTGAAACAGAAGTCATACCAGCTTGTAATCATTATGGCGTCGGCGTTGTAGCCTACAGCCCGCTGGCACGTGGTGTGCTGACGGGCAAGTACGACCCAAATGTCCAACCGGATCCGAGCTCCAGAGCAGGGCGCGGCGATAAGCGGATTCACCAAACAGAATTTCGCCGCGAGTCAATCGAAATTGCTGAAGGGCTTAAGGCCCACGCCCAACGACGAGGCTTGAGTCCCACGCAGTTTGCCATTGCTTGGGCTCTCAACAACCGGATGGTGAGCGGCGTGATTGGTGGGCCGAGAACTCTCGAGCAATGGACAGACTACATCGCAGCCTTGGATGTTGAGCTCTTACCTGAAGATGAAGCGTTCGTCGACAGTCTAGTTCCTCCGGGCTACGCCTCAACGCACGGTTTCGTTGATCCCCAATACCCACTTAAAGGCCGCTTTGCCAGGTGACGAGACACATGGGATTTGCCGTTTTGAAGGATGCCATGCGCGATGGCAAGAGAGGCGACCATCCCTGCCCTATCTGCTCAAGTAATTCAACTTAAGCGGCGGCAGATCGCTTGGGTAACTTCTGTGCAGCTGGCTCTTCCGCCAAGATCAGCAGGTATTGCCACTGGGTCCCTAAGCGAGTCCTCGACAGCACTTTCAATACGTAGCGCAGACTCTAAGAGCGATGGGTCCTCGTGACGCTGCCCTAACCAGCGCAACATAAAAGCACCCGACAAGATAGTGGCCAATGGGCTGGCAATGTTTTGTCCTGCAATATCGGGGGCAGAGCCGTGAGACCCTTGAAACAAAGCATGGTTATCACCAATCTCAGCCGAAGGCGCAATGCCAAGACCACCGATAGTGGCGGCGCCAAGATCTGAAATGATGTCTCCAAACATATTTTCAGCCACGATGACATCAAAATGCCCTGGACGCTTAACCATGTGAACAGTTATGGCGTCTACGTAAGCGTAATCCAGTACAACATCTGGGTAGTCCTTGGCCACGTCTTGACAAATTGCCCTAAAAAAAGCGTAGCTACGAAGAATATTCGCCTTATCGCAAACGGTTAAACGACGAACATGATCATTTGGCGCACCGTTACGATTGCGACACAAGTCCAAGGCAAATTTGGCAATGCGCTCGACACCATGGCGCGTAATCACAAGTGTATCCGTGGCAACACTATCGCGAAGGAGAGTGCCACCTCCTCGACTGGCATAAAGCCCCTCTGTGTTCTCTCGCACGATCACGTAATCGATGCCCCCCGGCTGTAGGTCTTTTAGCGGAGCGAAGGCAGGATCATACAGTTTGATAGGCCTAACATTGGCATACAAGTCGAGTTTAAATCTCAGTTGCAAGTGGAGATCGTTACCCACCTCTGTACCATCTGGGTAAGTGACCTCAGGCAGACCCGCCGCCCCATGAAAAATAGCATCAGCATTTTTACAAGCCACAAAGGTGTCTTGATCGAGTACGTGACCTGACCGAAGGTAGTGTGTAGCACCGCCAGGCAATTGTTCAAACTGCAGTTGTGTCTGACTTGTTGCCGCTTTAAGCACGGCAACAGCAGCTTTGCATACTTCTGGCCCTATGCCGTCACCTTCAAGGGTTGCGATCTGGTAGGTTTTCATGAGTAGGATCCTTCAGAAATGATGCCATATTTTAGACCATGCTTGAGAACGCTCCCGCCTGGGCTAGGATTCAATGCAAATCAAGAGGCATTGTCTAATATCACTGCGCACTCATTTACACATCATGAGATTTTCAGACAAATCAAATTTAGACACAGTTGGGTATTCCGGAGCAACGTGACCTTTCATTTCGGACTGTTGTGACCGTTTTTCAATCTCGACTGAAATGGCCGGTCATGATACAGGCACGGCGTCGTACTCTAGCGTTATGGGTTGTGCGTATCTATCCACCCAAACGGGCAAGCCTTCCAGCTCTTTAATGGAGTCGGTATGCCTGTAGCAAGGATTACTATGCGCAAAATAAAGGGATGTCTTGCGTCTGAAGTTAGACGCAAGACATCCCATGAACGTCTAGCCGAATCGCTCGGTATATCCAAAGGCGTAGTGACCAAGTATGTCACCTTGGCTGGCGCCGCGAAGCTCGATTGACCGACCATTCAAGGTCTTGATGAAGCCGATCTGCACCGCCGGTTAATGCTGGCCCCTGTTAAACACAGTGATGTGGTGCTTCCTGACTACGGTTATATCCATCACGAATTGCGTCGCACCTTTAGGTGGTCAGTATTCAACCGGCGTGAACATGCAACGGGTTATAAAGTGACCCTCTTCTTTGCCAAAACGGCAGCTCAGAAAAACGATGGACAGACTTATATTTCTGTGAGAGTTCAGTTTGATAAGCCTGCATCGCCTGAGTAATTGTTTGCCTAAACTGCTCGACACCAGAATGATCACCTTGAAGACTTTTGATACACACTTCGGCTGCTCTGCAACCCGACCATAACGCTTGAGTCATCCCGTGTGACGATAGCGGGTCTAAAGACGCAAGCGCATCGCCAGCAGCGATCCAGTGCTCACCTGATATTTCTGTCAGACTCAACATCCCAGCATCGCTTGCCAGAGGCGCATCCATGACTGCATAGCCTGCAGAATTGATCCTTTGGCAGGTCAGAGGTGCATGAAAAAGGAGTGTTTGCCACGACTGCAGGTTTCGGTTCAAGTGTTGATGAACTAGATCTGGATAGGTATAAAAAGAAACAACCATTCGTTGGTCCGGCAATATAGCCGAATACCACCAGCCATTTTTTACGGCTTCGATCATTATCCCAACAGTGGGTTCAATCGTATTGTCACTTTGGTTCAAAAAGCTGTAATAACAGATCATGTGATCAAGGCGGTGGCGGATACTCAAACGTCGCCCGACCACTGATGAGCGTCCTGAGCAGTCAATGACAAATCGGGCTTCTAATGCTTGCTGATTGTCAAGTTCGAGCTTGAGACCAGTAGGTACTTGAATGCAATTTTGTATCTTGTTAAGTAGCCGATGGGAATGATCGTGGTTCGAATGCTCTCTAAGAAAACACTCAAAGTCTCTTCGGTCAACTGACCAGTTCGATCCTTCTGAATTTGAAAATCTAGATTGTCTAGTGAGAGTTGGGCCTTCCCAGGCTGAAAAAACAAGGTCATGGACAAGATAGTCTCGTTCCTGGAAGGCTTCCCAGAGCTGAAGTTCTTTGAGTATCCTGTTCGCAGAACACGAAAGTGTTTCTCCAATTTTATCGGACGGTTTTTCTAGGGGTGCGATTTGAATGGTGGCGTAGCCATATTGTTTGAGATAGAGTAGGACTGCAGAGGCAGCGATGCCCGACCCTACGACGACGATGTCTGCATTCATATATTCATCGAGCCGCGTTCTACTTCAACATACAGAAATTCTGGCAAGGCACCAAGACCGGTTGTTAGTGCTTTGGGCGTTGACTTTTTAACGACGAAACCCAATCGTTCCCAAAGATAAATCGCGCGATTCAAACCGTCAAAATAGCTGCCATTTGCGTGATAACCCATACCGGCAGCACCTCTGGACCACGCCGTCCGAACAGAGGCAAATTTTAGACGTTCCTCTCTAGAAAGATCTTCACGAATAATCCTTTGATAGGCGTAATCAGGTAATACATCGACGGGTAAATTCGCTGGCCACCACACTACTGTTGGATAATCATGCGGATAGTTGACGCTCTGGCAGCTAAAAGCATCGGGTTGCCAAGGCAGGCCCATCCAGCGGGTCAAATCGCCGGGCATTTGCGGACCAATGGGTGATTGTTGTGGTGTGGAGCCAGTCGTTTGAGTAAAAGTATTTTGAGGGGTGATCAAAGGACCAAAATTTTGCACCAAAGAATCTCTGTTGCCGACTGCAATCCTAAAAGGATATTGATCGTCAAACAACTCAGGCCTTTCAAGAATCCAAGTGAGTTCAACGCCAGGATGAAAGTTGCCGCCTGACAATGGTTCGAGTGCTGCTCGCGTTAATGCAGCCGGCTGATCTTGTAATGGTAAGTCTGATATTTTTGGACGCTTATGGTGTTGAAAATTTTTCTGGGATAAGAACTGCTGCCAATCGTCAACAAAGTTTCCTTCATTCCATTTTGTCAAAATCCAATATTGCAAACTGGTCATCTGAAACCAGTGCGCATTCACGCCCTCAAAATCAACACCACCACCCAACATAAAGGGCAAACGAAATTGTTCTTCGTCTTTTGCACGTGGGTTTCTAAATGCTGAGAAAACTTTTTGACGTAAGGTTTTTTGGTCTTTATTTGCAAGTTTGCCAATGAACGCTTGATTTGAAAAATTAGGGATATCGATCCATCCCGGTTGCAAGTGTGCAGCACTCGAGACCCATTCCATTTGTGCCATACGGTGAAATAGCGGATAAATATCTCTAACAAAGGATAGAGGGAGTTCTGGTTTTTGGGGTGGTTTGACGACCTTGCGCAGGGCCTCCTTATCCCAACCTTCATATTTCTTAACTAGATTGTTTAGAATCGAGTCGTACATCGTGGTGAATGGTGTAATGTCAGGCGCGTAGTCAGGACCGCAGCAGACAACCCAGGCAGGCAAGGCCAGTATGCGCTTGCCATTGCGAAGCGTAATGGACGCGTTGACAGTTCCATCACACCAGTCATCGTACCAAGCATCATTTTTTGTAAAGTCAACGATTGGATTGTTGGGAGTGACAGGTGCGGAGACGCCATCAGCTGGCATGACGATCAAACGTCCCGCCTCGTCGGTAGCCAAGTCACCCAAGCTGACCTTAATGTTATCTTGCCAAAAATGACCCTCGAGTTTGTATTGCTCTGTTTGTATGGAGCGGTTGACGCTCCTGCCTTTGATACTCACCAAACCGGAGTCGATAACTAGACGTTTTTCTCTTTCGGCGTTGGAGCGAATGCCTTGGTTGCGAAGCTGTGCAGGGATTCCCGGGACATCGGGGCCTAAGTTGAACGGGTTGTTAAAGCCGTACCAAGCTGCCTTGGTATTGGCAACCCTGACATTCCACTCGATTTCTGCATCAGCGAAAGTGATTTCTTTGATGACCTGGCCTAACTTATTAAAACCAAAAAGATAAAAGCGTTGGGCTTGCTTCTTGATTTTAGCGGTACCGTCTTTGAACCCGCCATTCGGCTCGGGAGCAAAGCCAGGCACCTCTGGCGAATAAAACGCATGCTCGACCGAAGCACTGCCGACGCGTGAAATACCGATCGGCGGATAGATGCCGATGTAGCTAATTTCTAGATCAGTAGCTTTTTGATCTGCGTTTGCAGCGGTTGCAAAGACGGGCAATGGCAAGGCAAAGGACAGAAAGCCTACATGCGCAGTCGCAGCGAGAAAATCTCGCTTACCACGGTTCAAAGGGAGATTTTTTTTCATTGCTGCAACCGATTAATGAAGGATGTGATGACCGAGTCTGGTGAGAGTCACAGCACTGAGTGACTGAGTTGATCACCTCAAAATAGTATCAGATTGGCATTCCCCCAAATTCGTAGACGCTTTTCACAACGCAGCTTGACGTCTTTCGAACTCGTAAGGACTGATTTGTTGTAAGTGCTTGTGCCGGCGCACTCGATTATAAAAGCCTTCTATGTAATCAAAGATCTCTGACCTTGCTCACTCTCTCGTCGTAAAGATGCGTTTCTTAATCAGTTCGCTCTTAAGGCTGCTAAAAAATGATGCCGCCACGGCATTGACGCTCCTTTGTCAAGAAACGTTTGCTGCATCCGCTAAATCAGCCAGAATTAATGGATAAAGCTCCCTGGCGATATAGCGCTTCAAACAGCGTTGGATTTCCTTGCTGGACATGCCTTGCGTTGTTCGGCGTGTGACATAGGCTTGTGTCCTAGGCTCAATACGCATGCGTACCATAGCGATCGTCCATAGTGCATTGTTAGCAGATCGGTCACCTCATCGATTTAGACGGTGCCGTTTCGTTTTACCAGACCGGCTCTGGCATCGGTGGCATGGTGAGTAAGGACGCGGAGCTTAACGTGCGCTACGACATCGACTTCTCAAGCACGAGCTACACCAACCAGATGGTCAGTGCGAGAGTTAAGGTCTTGTTCTAGGTACTGTTCCAACCCACTGATTGACGGCAGGGAGCTATAAACCGTCACGAGGATTAGTCGGCTAGTGCCTCGATCCAGAAAAACGCCGACAGCCGGTAAATTCACTCCAACACTTGTACCGGTAGCCCCAAGCCGCTAAACCAGCACTTGGGGCATTTTTTTGCCTAGTCGTTGTTTATGCACCTAAAGGATACATATTGGATACACGGCTACTAAATTCGATGCGGAAACAAAAAGGCGACCCGTTAAAGTCGCCTAAGTTTATGTTTTTACTGGTATTTTTGGTAGGCGGTATTGGGTTCGAACCAACGACCTCCACGATGTCAACGTGGCGCTCTAACCAACTGAGCTAACCGCCTAAAAGAGCGCTATCTTACCTTGTCCCGATCCCCGCTGTCAAAGTGGTGTTCCTCTTAAGTCTGGAGCGACATTTTGGACGTTCGATACAAGAAAGACTAAAAGACTAGATCTCTGGGCGCACAAGTTGAAAAAGCTCACCCGCACGCATATAGTCCATGTAGCCACAACGGCTGGTGATATTTGCTTTTTCAGTGTCAAATCGGTTGTCTGGCGTTAAAAACCCTGGAGCAATGTATAGACCGACCACTTGCCCAATTACAAACCAGCTATTGGTATCCAAGCCATTTAGATTTTTGAGGCACTGAATACTAGTTACCTTGCATTCAATTGCGGCAGGTGTATTGGCAACCCGTGGGGGTTTCACAAGGATGGATGGCGTGTGCCCAATCTTTGCGAATTCAAACTCATTATGATCAGACGCTATAGCGGCTGATGTTAGATTCATAGCATCAACAAGGTCGGCAGACACAAGGTTAAAGACAAACTCCCCAGTATCTTGACAGTTGATGAGTGTGTGTTTAACACCGGAGCTTGTAAAGCCAAGCATATTCGGGTCTGAGCCAACAGCATTAAAAAAACTGTAGGGCGCCAGATTTGGCACGCTGTTTTTAGAAACAGTCGAAATCCAACCAATTGGCCTAGGCGCAATGATTGCTTTAAACGGGTCGTATTTAAATGATTTTCTTACATCTGCTGCCTGTGTGAACATGAGTTACCCCTGCCCTTCTTGCAACTCGATCTCAAGAAAAACCTTGTCAGCCATAATTTGGCACCGTTTCATGAGACGGTGCTCGTGCGGTAGGTAGTCTGGAATCGCGTTGTGCAGCGTGCGAATGTTGTCAAACAAGAGAACGTCTAGTTCTGTCCATTGAAAACTGTACAAAAAGCGTTGTTGCAGTTGATGGTCAAATAAGTACTGCAAAAGCTCATCGCTCTCATGTTGCTCTAAACCAAGAACTTTGATTGCGTAGCCTGGATTGCAGTACAACACCTTGCGACGTGAAACGGGATGGCGCATGACCATAGGGTGTATAACCGGTGGTTTTTTGGCTCGCTGGGCGGGTGTTAGAGGCGGCCGATCAGAACCAGGTTTCGAACGCATCATTTCCCAAAATTTATTGAAATCATGTTCAACAGAAAGGTTTTCAATTCTGTGCTGTACCCCGGCAGCCAATGTGTCGTAGGCCAGACCCATATCGGCAAACTGAGTGTCACCTAGCGGTTTTCCATCTCTAGTAGGCACTTTCAGACCGTAAAGCATATTCGCCAGTGCTATCGGTTTTGAATATGACATGTCGGTATGCCAGCCCTGCCCGGCATCAGATAAACCAATCTTGACGCCATTTTCGACAATATTTGAAAGTGTCATTATTTCAGGAAATGGCTTGTTAGTTGCCGTAGCCGCGACGTTAATCTCAAGGGACCCGAAGAGGCTAGCAAACTTTGCCATATCCTTTTCGACGAGTGTTTGATTGGGAAACCTTAGCACGCCGTAGTTGGCTAATGCATGACGTAAAAGCTCAATCTCACACTCACCAAGCGGCTTCGATAAATCAAGCCCTGTAATGCTGGCGCCTAAGATCGCTTCAAAGGGCTTTACGCGGATCGACATTCTTTACTCCTTACACGTCAAGAATACTAGCAACACCTAAAGACTTTGCTAGTTGTGAAATTAGATCAACCAACGGACATGCTATTGGAATGCCAATACTGTCGCGTTCAAGCATGACACACTGTTCGATCTCTCCAGGCAAGATGACGGGTCAATCGGGATCAACAGGATCGATTACGGTTTCCCCATCACCATCAACAGTCCAGCATTCAGGTATAGGCTTTTTTTGATATTTAAAAACCCGAATTCGATTACCCACTGCTGTTGATATTGCGATGTCAAATACGATTGGCTCTGAACCAGAGCGTGGCACGCCATACGCTAGCGGATTTGTGCCAAGGACTGGATCTCGAGCTCCCGGCGGATCAACACAAACTACTTTTTTTGAGGTTGTTACAAAGGCCATTAATCCAGCACTCGCAATCTGATGTGTATAAAACCCAGCAGCACCAAAGTGATGCGAGTGAGAAACAGTGACCGAAGCTACTCCAGTTTTTTTGGCAAGCTCGATCGCTTCAGCACTTGCCAAGCAAACGCTCAAAAAGCCAAAGTTACCACCCCCATCGATCGTTATTGAAGAGCCTGTTCTGGAGACGACAGAGGGCTCACCGCTAATATCAACTGAGCCCTCCTGTAACCACCGATGATAAAGTGAAAGCAGTGCAATGCCGTGAGAGTCAATGCCGCGAAGATCAGCGCTCAACATACCGTTAACCACTACGGATTGGCTGCTCTTTGGCATACCAAAACCAGTTAATAAGGGTTCGTTTTGGCATTTGACCGAAACTCGGCTAAATAACTGCATCAAATACTCTCCCTGATAAACTTATTTTCCAAAGTGCCTAATCCATCAACTGTGACACGAACGATATCTCCGTCTTCTAGGTACTGTGGGGGATCCTGAAAATGCCCCACACCGAGTGGAGTGCCGGTTGCGATGAGATACCCAGGCTCTAGTGTCATAAATTGGGAAATGTGTGAAAGGATGTGAGCAACATTAAAGATCATGTGTGACGTATGCCCATTTTGTTTAACCTCTCCGTTTACTTCGCACTGAACAGTTAAATTTTGACAGTCTGGCACTTCATCTTTCGTGACAAGCCAAGGACCACAAGGGCAAAAACCATCCATACTTTTTGCAAAGGAAGTTTGAGCAGGTCCTAAGTCAAATTGAAACTCACGTGCTGAAACATCATTGACGTTTAGGTACCCAAGCACGTATTCAAGCGCAGTCTCGGGGCTAACACGACTCATCCGACGACCAATGACAACACCCAGTTCCGCTTCCCAGTCCGTTTTAAGAATCGAAACGGGTATAAGCACTTCTTCTCCGTGAGCTGCCAATGCATTGGGATGGTTGAAAAACAGTTTTGGATACTCCCCGGTGGCTAAGCCACCCTCACCAACATGATCTTGATAGTTTCGACCAACGCCAATGACCGGACCGCTAATTGGAACGCCGTAGCAAACTGTTGACTCGGGGACGCCCGTCAACTGATCAAGGGTGGAATTAATACGATCAATTAATTCTTTTGATTGAGCAACAGCCATTATTTGTTCAATCGCTGGGAGTCCAGAGATATGTGGCGATTGGTTCTTAATAACAGCAAGCGCTTCATTCAACTCATACACCATGCCACTGTGATGAATTGCGGCTTGTAAACCGTCACTTGTTCTAATACAACACAATTGCATACGTATCCTAAAATCACATTTTATTTGGTAGCCACATCACCAGTTCTGGGAATGCGACAAAGAGGATTATCAGTAAAATTTCGGTCACAACGAACGGCAGCGAACGCGCGAATACTAGCTTTGTATTAACCCCGGTTGCCCCTGAAGCAATAAAGACATTGAGACCCATAGGGGGAGTAATTAGTCCAATCTCCGCTGTTTTAACAATCAAGATACCAATCCAAATGCCATCAAATCCCAGGCCAGTTAGCAAACCATAAGTTATCGGCACGGTAAGCAGCAAAATCGCGAACTGATCCATGAACATGCCAAGAATGATGTAGAAAACAACCACAAAAAATAGCACCACTAGTGGCGAGTATCCTCCGGCACTAATCCAATCCAATAAGCTTGGAATGACCTGTGACAATGTAATAAATTGCCCAAAAATAAGTGCGCCAAATATGATGGTGACGATCATGGCCGTATTTTTGAGGGTATTACCTGTCGCCGTTTTCATCCCAACCCAAGACATACGCCCCATGCCCAGACAAATTAAAAACGCTGCCACCGACCCTAGTGCGCCCACTTCCGTGGGAGTTGCTATGCCGCTGTAAAGGCTACCAAGAACAGCAAAGACGAGAAGGCCGATAGGCCACACCCTTCCCTTCGGTTCATCTAAAGGATTTTTTTCGACATCTTTGGACACCGGCGGAACCACATCCGGTCTAAACCAGATAGTGACGTAAACGGTCGCGACGTACCCCAGTGCCGTCAGAATACCGGGGATGACGCCAGCTAAAAAGAGCTTACCAACCGACTCCTCCGTAATGATCCCGTACACCACTAGTGCTATGGACGGTGGGATTAAGATCGACAACGTCCCGGTAATACTTATGATGGCAACGCTAAAACCTTGGTCATAACCAAGCTTTTTCATGGTTGGGAATGCCGACCGCGACAGGCTTGCAACAGCCGCTGTAGAACTTCCACAAGCCGCTGCAAAAACAGATCCGGCGGCTATGCAAGCGGTAGCCAAACCTCCGCGTAGTTTCCTAAACCGTCGATTAAAAGCAACCATAAGATCTTCAGCTATGCCACTGGCGCTTAGCAATTCAGCCATTAAGATAAACGTCGGAATTGTTAAGATGACGTAATTAGCAGTGGCATGATGGACCACCTGGCTCAGCAGTCCAAACGTTATCGCTGGGCCTGCAGATACAAAAAGACTGACCGTGCCAGCGATACCGATCGCAAATCCTACAGGCCAACCAAAGGCAATTAGCAACAACAGCAAAAAAATTCCAAGTGCGATATCCACTACTAGTGCCCCTGTGGCTGATCACCAGCACCAAATGCCATTAAAAGGGTTCGCATCGACAACAGCCAACATCCTATTGGTATCCAGATCCAGCTCCAGGCCACCGGCCAATCTATCACCCCCATAATCATGTGTTTCTTAAGCCAAGCATTCATGAAAACTGTGAAGCCTTCAAATCCAAGTAGCGCAAAATAGGCGGATGACACCAGCAAACCAATGCGGTAGACATAGCGCCATGCACGATCTCCCATCAGATCTGCTAATAATGTGATCCGGATAAAACCACCGCAACGGAACCCCCAAGGTAACGCAAGCGTAATCAACATCACCAGGAGATAGGATTGCGTTAATTCAAGTTGAAATTCAATTGGTAATGAAAACAGATGGCGAGACAAGGCATTAGCACTAACTAATAATATGGCTGCGATTAGCGCCACGGCCGCAATAATGGCGCATAAGTTTTCAAGGACGTTAAGTGTCCTAGCGAGCCGCTCAAGCGGCTCGCTTTTTTGTTTCTTATGCATTCGATCAACCCCGCCTAAGCAAAATCAAAAATTGCTTTTATATGCTTTAAGCACGGTTTCAGCGGGTAGACCACGTCCGTCTAGGCGCTTAGTCCAATCTTGGTAAACGCCATCCAACTTACCCGACATCGTTTGGAGCTGCTCTGGAGAAAAAGCAAACATATCCACGCCAGCGTCGGCAAATCGCTTAGATAACCCTGATCCCGAATTATCTAAGTTTTGAGCTGCCTGTAGCTGCACTTTTTCACCGCAATCACGGAAGATTTTCTTTAGGTTGTCATCCATGGCGTCCCACTTGGCTTTGCGAACTGACATGACGTTAACAAATGTGCCAAACGACCCATTGGTACTAATTGCTTTAGCAAGTTCTTGCAGTTTGTATCCATCTACGCTGGCTAGCGCCGAAATCGTGCCATCCGCAGTGCCCCGCTGTAATGCAACATAAGTATCACCAATTGAAATCGCTGCTGGCGACCCACCAAGCGATTTAATGACCAAATCCATAGCGCCACCTGCTGAGCGAATGACCTTGCCCTTGAATTGATCAGGTGTTTTGATTTCTTGCGAAACTGACACAATTTGATAGGGTGGGAATGCCATGACAGCGACGGGAACAATGCCATTGGCTGCGAACTCATCGGACAATTCTTTACCACTGATTGTTTTTGAGTACGCAGTAACGATATCCTCAGACGTCGCACCCAAACCAGGCAACATCGATACACCATTTAGGGGTAGCTTATCGCTGTAATAGCCGATGGGTACTGGTGCGACATCGGCAACACCTCTTTCGAGGGCCGGAAGCAGTTCCCTTAAATTTGCAAGTTGCCCCGAGGGAAAGTATTTAAAAGACAGTTTGTCTCCCGCACCTTTTTGAACACATGACATCCAAGGTTCAACAAATTCGACTGTTATGACGTGCTTAGCCGGTGAACCGTGTACAACATTAAAGCTGGTTTGAGCCGATGCAACTGAGCCTATCGAAACCAAGCAGGTTGCTGAAATTGTTAGCAGATATTTTTTCTTCATGTGATTGTCTCCTGATTTTTATGATTACAAGATATGGCGTTAAGAAGGACGAGTCTGCAGCATAGAGCTTCTTTCCCCAAAACTGGATACCCAGTTATTCAATTTAGGGCGCATAGCTAGCCAGTTACCCTCGGCATGGCGGAATTGAAGCCATTCCAATGCGCAAGCCAATCCAATTGCGCCAATTGTCGCTTCAGTCGGAAGCTTTTCTGACGTAGCTTCTATTTGATCGAGTGTGCGATTAATTTTCTGAAATTGCTTATCGTTCCACTGCTGCCACTGAAGCTCTTGTGGTCGCTGTTTTTCCATTCGCGCAGCATAGCCTGCATCCAAAATTCCTTGAGCTGTGGCAGCAAGGCACTTGTCGCTTAAATCCATAACCTTGCCCTTGTTCGCGAAAGACGACGTAAAACCATCTAAATACTCGCAAATAACAGGCGAGTCATGCACGACTCCATCTTCTGAAGTTGCCAATGCTGGCACTTTGCCCAGTGGATTTATCGAAAGGAGCGGTCCATTTGGATCGGTCGTGCTGACTTCAATCAATTCCACCTTATCGCTGAAGTCACGTTCAAGAATCAGCACACGAACTTTGCGTGCATATGGAGAATTCGGCGAGTAGTACAACTTCATAATTGTTGTCCTTTGAAGTGAAACTAAATTCAGTTGTGTTTCAGTTTTGTTTTTTATGACTTTCAATCTACGTTAAGGATTGATTCACTGCAAGACAATATTTGGAATCAATTAATCAAATAAATTGATTAATTGGCGTGCTAGTGGCATGATTTAAAGACTAGGATCACTTGGATCGTCAAGAAACCGTGCAACCCTTCCATCAAATACCCAAAAGCCTATTTGCACACCTTCAAAGTTTTGTCGTTGTTGCTGAATTGATGAACTTTCGACTCGCCGCAAATGCGCTCGGTCGAACACAACCCGCGATCACCGCTCAAATCAATCAACTAGAAGGCTATCTTGGCCGAACGTTGTTCGAAAGGACGACTCGAACTGTCAAGCTGACACCGGCTGGGGCTCATTTGCTAGATCGTGCCAAGCGGGTATTGTCGGAGTCGCACCAATTGGTGGTAGACATGCGATCCAATCGGTACAACGCGCCTAATCAGATATTGGTTTCATTAGCCCCAACGATTGCAGCCAACCTAATACCAGGTTCTCTCACGCGTTTTGAGAAGTCTAGCCCCAGCGTTCGTGTTCTTATAAGTGAGCACTTGGGGCCAGAGATGTTCGAAGCGCTTCAAAATAATGATGTTGAATTTGGAATAGGACCATATCGACGCACTCCCCTGGGCTTGATGTTTGAAACCTTGTTTCAACAACCCTTGCACCTGATTATTCACGTCAGTCACGCTATTGCTGATCGGGGTTATGCCAAACTGTCCGATTTGGTCGACTTACAGCTTTTATGCGCAGCGCCTGGTACAACCGCTCGAGAAGTACTTGATCATGCGTTAATGACGCAGGGGATCATGATCCAACCGCGGTACGAGGCACTTCAGTACCAAACTTTATTTGTGTTGGCATCCAGTCAACTGGGCGCAACAGTTATGCCAGTCGTAAACCATAAATTACTTAAAGCAATGGGTCTGGTCGCATTACCATTTCAGGATTTTCCAATGCAACGCGCAATGGGTCTAATCACGCGCGAAGGTGAACAGCTAAGTGATGTCAGCAGCGCCTTATTGGCCACGCTTTTAGAAGAAGCAAGTCACAAGTACAAACTGACGCCTCTTGCCGAAAAATTAAGAGTTGCAAAATTTCACCGTGCGGCTGATTTAAACGCTGAAGAGGCAATCGAACATAGGAACAAATTGTGAAGTAACTAACCTTGCGGTTCAAATTGGGCACAAAATCAAAACATTTGAGCCATTTTGATCTCTCGTAATCTTAAAACTTATGTTTTAAGATTGTCGCTGACCAATTCGCTAAGATGAATAATCTTAACTATCGGTCTGCACGATACACCGCCGCCACAAAATCAGACATCAATTGATCCTCTTTTACGCCCGAGGCGGTTTCGACACCACTGCTCACATCGACAGCCCAAGGTTTGATTTGAGGCACCAATGTTTCGATATTATGGATGGTAAGACCACCCGACAAGATCATGGGTACGTCTTCGGGCACAAGCGCCAACAGGTCGCGATCAAACCCATGGCCACTGCCACCATAGGCTGGCGTATAGCTGTCAAACAACCACGCCTTGGCTTTTGAGTACCTCGCGCAAGCTTGAGCCAGATTCTCAGCCGTCTCCAAGCCAGGGCCACCGACTCGAAACGCTTTAATGTAAGGCCAGCCAAACCGTTCGCACTCGGCGGCAGACTCGTCGCCATGAAATTGTAAATAGGTTGGGCGCATGGCAACAATGACTTGATTCACCAGGTCGGCTGAAGGCTCAACGAATAAGGCAACGGTGCTGACAAAAACGGGTACGTTTTGCACCAAAGATCCCGCTTTTTGTGGCTCAAGACAGCGCTTGCTTTTGGGGTAAAACACGAAACCGAGTGCATCCACACCCAATTTCACCGCACTGGTGACGTCTTGCGAGCGCGTTAGGCCGCAAATTTTGATGCGAGTGCGTTGATCAGTTGCTGCTGGCTGGGTCATGGTGTTGTCTAATCAGAATAAAGGCTGGTGGCTATCAGTCGCACACGATTTGATGGTCACATCGTCAGATCATCGATTGATATTGTAGGCACAACTGCTAGCAATTCTTGAGGATACTGCACTTGGCTTAAGTAAAGTCCTGCCGCTGAAAAAGTGGGTGCAGCCACTGTCCGGTCACGCGCCTCTAAAACCTGAACGACGCGCATCGGCTCATGTTTGCCCTGACCAACGAGTACCAACTCACCAACGATATTACGAACCATGTGATGCAAAAATGCGTTGGCTCTGAGCGAAACAATCACAAAGTCGCGAGAGCGCTTGACAGTCAGTGAGTGCATTTCTCTGACAGGACTGGCTGCTTGACACTGCGATGACCGAAAACTAGAAAAGTTGTGCCGCCCCACCAAACATTTCGATGCTTGCTGCATCCGGGTGACATCAAGTGCTCTGAAACACCAACCCGCTCGATTTGCCCATAAAGGCTGGCGCACTGGGGTGTTGATAATAATATAGTTATAAGTACGGCTAAGGGCACTAAACCGAGCATTAAAAGCCTCTGAAACTGGGCGTGCCCACTGAATCGAAATCGATGGCGGCAAAAAACTGTTTAACCCACGCACCCAAGCGGTCGCGTCACGAAACACTGGCGAATCGATATGGACGACTTGGTTTAACGCGTGTACACCTGTGTCTGTGCGACCCGCACAAATTGTGGCGACAGGTGCGCCAACAAATTGTGCCAATGCTTTTTCAACTTGATCTTGAACAGTTAAACCGTTGGGCTGAGTCTGCCAGCCCAACCATGGAAAACCATCGTAAGACAAGCCAAGAGCAATCCTATGCATCGCGCGGTCTTGCATTAACCATTCACTGACAAATCGCTCATGCCGTGCCGTCAGGCTTACCAACGACTGGCTTTTCAGTCTGAGCAACCTCAGGCGACGCCGCGGTTGATGCGTCATCCAAAGACAAATCAATGCTCTCTAGCTTGTCTTTAAATGCCTTTTGGGTATCTGCGAGGCCTGAGCCAGCAACGCCAAGAGCCTGTGCCGTTTCTTGCCGACCTGTTGCTCTTAATGCCCACGCCAAAACCAACGCGAGCAACGCTAAAACAATAGCGATTGAAGCAGCAACGTTGTTCAATACCCAGGTGATTGCTTGAGAAACGGCATCTTGCGCAGGTTCAGCCGCACCCTGCCCGCCCGATCCAGCTGTCATACCTGGGGCTGTTGCGCTTGAGGTATTGGCCGCGGTTGCACCAACGCCCATGACAGCGCTACCATCTGTGGCTTGAGTTGCAGTAGCAGCAACTGATGAGGTTGCACCACCAGTGGCGCCTGTTGCATCATTCGTCGTGGTGCCAGAGGTGGACTGTGAACCGACCGAGGCCCCTGCAGCGTTTGTTTGCGTCGAAGTTGAACCATCGACTGGCGAATTAATTGGTGCGCTGCCCGAAACCATGCCATTTGCGCCGGTATTATTGGTTGCACTTATTGCACTGGCTGCAGCTTGCGCGATCTGAGCAGCCGTTTGACCGCTAGCGGTCACTGTCGGAGCTTGGCTGCCGACATTATTTTGTCCAGCCGATCCCGAGACAGCCGCTGCCCCTGACAAGGCATCAGCGTTGTTGTTTATATCCCGTAACCGAGCTTGCTCTTCCGCAAGGGCTCGGGCTTGTGAAGTTTGTTGATCGGCAGCCACATCTACTGACGTGGCTGACAAGCGAACCTGGTCTTCTGTGGCGGGTACAGGGGCGGTGGTTGCAGGTTCGACTTGGCCACGATTTTGAGCACTGGTCGCTGGTGCGCCAGCAGCACCAACAGGACTGGCTGAAACGGCGGTATTGCCACCTCTCATGCGCTGGAAAGCCTGCACTTGAGCCAAGTATTGAGCCTTCGCGAAGGCTGGTTCAATAGCAAGTACTGTTGCTGCGTCAGGAATATTGAGAGCAGATCCAGCCTTCAGCAGATTCATGTTTTGCGAGAAAAAGGCATTGGGATTTGCCTGAAAAAGCGCCCAAAGCATTTGGTAACGAGTCGCGCCTGAGACGGGAAATTTGTTCGCAATACCGATCAATGTGTCACCACGCATCACGTTCACTGATTTATCGCCCGCGACTCGAATCGCAGGTGGCGGTGCTACGATGACACTGGACTGGATGGCGCGACGACTCGTGTCTGTTGCAACATCGACTAATACGTTAATAACGGTTTGGTCTGAGACACGACCCGAGGATAGCCGAATCACCCGGCTGCTATCGTTAACGCCTGGTTCAACAGTTACCTGAAGTTGATCTAAAGCAACAGGCGGTGTCAAACCCGATGCCTGCCAAGTTGCTGTGTTTGCAATGGATACGTTCAGGCTCTGGGCTTCTTGGGCGGTGACGTTTCTCAACGTAACGTCAATCACTAAGGGCTGTCCGGGCAAAGACACAACGCGACTTCTGCCAACATCAAACGCATGGGCTCCAGCGGGAAGCAGCAAACTTAGGGCTGTTGCTGACAAAACGGCGAGTGTTTGCGTCTTAAGAATCGTCCGATTACACAACATAAGAAAGCGCCTTGTCAAAATGAATTATCAGCCACCAAAAAGTGACATCCGACTTACTACGTCACTGTATGAAACATAATGTAACAAAAACAAACGATCAACGCGTCAAAAGGATGCCAAGCATTCTGCGCAGTGGTTCGGCCGCACCCCACAACAACTGATCGCCAACGGTGAAGGCGCTCAAGTACTCAGGCCCCATCGATAGTTTGCGCATTCGGCCCACAGGGATATCAAGCGTTCCTGTCACAGCCACTGGTGATAACTCTCGCATGGTGGCTTCTTTGTCGTTGGAAATAACCTTAGCCCAAGGCGTTCCTTTCGCGATCATATCGTTGATTTCATCGAGCGGAACGTCCCGAGTCAATTTAATCGTCAGTGCTTGGCTGTGACAGCGCATGGCGCCAATTCGAATACAAAGACCATCAATTGGTATGGCGGCCTGCTCAAAACCTTCCCCACGACCAAGAATTTTGTTGGTCTCAACACCCGCTTTCCACTCCTCCTTTGACATGCCGTTGCCCAAGTCCTTGTCGATCCAGGCCAGCAAGTTACCGGCCAAGGGTTCACCAAAATGTTGCGCAGGCAAGGTACCGCTTCGCTGTAGGTCAATCACGCCACGGTCAATATCAAGAATGGCAGCGGCAGGATCATCCAAAAGTGCACTCACAGATTGATTAACCAAGCCAAATTGCGTTAACAGTTCGCGCATGTGTTGCGCACCTCCGCCGGAGGCTGCCTGATAGGTCATGCTGCTCATCCACTGAACAAGCCCGGCATTGAACAAGCCTGCTAGTCCCATCAACATGCAAGACACGGTGCAGTTGCCACCAACAAAGTCTTTGATCCCGCGATTTAGTGCCGAATCGATGACTGGTTGATTGACAGGGTCAAGCACAATAACAGCCTGTGGTTGCATGCGTAGCGTACTTGCTGCATCAATCCAGTAGCCATTCCATCCTGCTGCCCGCAACTTGCCATGCACCTCGGCGGTGTATTCGCCACCCTGGCAAGTCAAAATGATGGGTAGTTTTTTTAAGGCCTCGATATCGTAGGCATTTTGTAAACTCAAACCACCCGCCCAGTCGGGGGCCTTGCCACCGGCATTGCTAGTCGAGAAGAGAACGGGATTAAAGTTGGCAAAATCGTTCTCTTGGCGCATGCGCTCCATCAAAACCGACCCAACCATTCCTCGCCATCCCACCAAACCCACAGACTGATTCATCAATGCACTCACTTTTTACACAAAAAAGCCCACCGATCGGTGGGCTTTACGCTTAAATCGGAACCACATCATAACGCGGCCAAGACGGCATCACCCATTGCAGCCGTACTGACTTTTGTTGTACCGACCTCAAAGATGTCTGCTGTGCGCAAACCGTCTGACAACACTTTGCGTACAGCCGCTTCAATGCGGCTGGCCGAAGCTTCGTCGTCTAGTGAATACCGCAACAACATGGCAGCCGATAAGATTGTGGCCAATGGGTTGGCAATACCTTGGCCTGCGATATCAGGTGCTGAACCATGGCTTGGCTCATAAAGCCCTTGCCCTGAGGCGTTCAAAGATGCAGAGGGCAACATGCCAATCGACCCCGTCAGCATTGACGCTTCATCAGACAAAATATCACCAAACAGATTGCCCGTCACAATCACATCGAACGCTTTGGGTTCGCGAACCAATTGCATGGCGGCATTATCAACGTACATATGCGAGAGCACCACATCTGGATACTCGCGAGCCATGCCAGTCACCACATCACGCCACAACTGGGATGTTTCAAGCACGTTGGCTTTGTCAACGCTACAGAGCCTACCCTGGCGCTTTCTAGCCGCCTGAAACCCCAAGTGGGCAATTCGACGAATTTCGGACTCGGCGTAGCGCATGGTGTCAAAACCTTCACGCTCGCCTTCAAAAGGACCGTCCGCAACGTTTCTGATGCCGCGTGGTTGTCCGAAATAAATATCACCCGTCAATTCACGCAGAATTAACAGGTCTAGTCCAGAAACCACTTCGGGTTTGAGAGATGAAGCATTGGCGAGTTCAGGATACAAAATCGCTGGGCGATAGTTGGCAAACAAACCCATGGCTTTACGCAAACCCAAAATAGCCTGTTCAGGGCGGTGCTCTCGTGGCAACTTATCGTACTTCCAATCACCGACCGCGCCAAACAAAACAGCAGCACTTGATTGCGCAAGCGCAAGGGTTGCTGGTGGCAAAGGATGACCGTGGAGGTCAAAGGCCGTGCCACCGACCGGCGCTTGCTCGAGCGTTAAAGGCTTGTTTAGCGCCGTCAATACGCGAACAGCTTGTTCAACAATTTCAGGACCGATCCCATCGCCTGGTAAAACGGCAATTCTATGATTCATCGACCCACTCCCACCGGCTGCACATTCAACCACGGGTGGCGCGCCAATCGTTCCGCTTCAAATGCCCGGATTTTGTCAGCATGTTTCAGTGTTAAATCAATTTCATCGAGTCCTTTAAGCAAGCATTCTTTGCGAAAGGCATCAACCGAGAAAGAGAAGGCTCTGCCGTCGCCCGTGCGCACCACTTGTTCGGGCAGGTCAACGGTTAATTCGTAACCGTTGAACCCTTGTACCTCATCGAACAAACGGGCCACTTCAAGTTCAGTCAGGACAATGGGCAAAAGACCATTTTTAAAACAGTTATTGTAAAAAATGTCCGCAAACGACGGCGCAATAACAGCCCTAAAACCATACTGTTGCAACGCCCAAGGGGCATGCTCACGGCTAGAGCCGCAGCCAAAGTTCTTTCTCGCCAAAAGAATAGAAGCGCCTTTGTAACGTGATTGATTCAAAACAAAATCGGGGTTCAAAGGCCGATTGGTGTTAACCATGCCAGGCTCGCCATGGTCAAGATAGCGCAGCTCATCAAACAAATTTGGCCCAAAACCCGATCGCTTGATCGATTTCAGAAACTGCTTGGGTATGATCAGGTCGGTATCGACGTTCTCTCGATCCATCGGTGCAACCAAGCCTTTGTGTAAAGTAAATGCATCCATGCTCAATATATCCTTACGAAGTCTAGGCTCAACTCAGCCGACGTATGTCCACGAAGTGACCGGCAATGGCAGCGCCAGCTGCCATTGATGGGCTCACCAAATGTGTACGACCACCATGTCCTTGCCGGCTTTCGAAATTGCGGTTCGAAGTCGAGGCACAACGCTCACCAGGTTCAAGACGATCGGCGTTCATGGCCAAACACATGGAACAACCTGGTTCGCGCCATTCGAAACCGGCGTCGATGAAAATTTTGTCTAAACCTTCTTTTTCGGCTTGCCGCTTCACCAAACCAGAACCTGGCACAACCAAAGCCTGCTTAACATTAGCGGCCACTCGTTTGCCACGCGCCACGGCAGCGGCAGCACGCAGGTCTTCAATTCGAGAATTGGTGCACGAACCAATAAATACACGATCGATCTTGATCGAAGTGATCGGTGTGTTTGGCTCAAGCCCCATGTAAAGAAGTGCGCGCTCCATCCCGGAGCGTCGGGCGGGGTCCTTTTCCTTATCAGGATCCGGTACTTTGGCATCAACGGGCAACACCATTTCAGGCGATGTGCCCCAGGTCACCTGAGGCACAATATCCTGCGCGTTGATTTCAACCACGCGATCAAACTGAGCGCCCTCGTCAGAATGAAGTGTCTGCCAGTACTGAACAGCAGCATCCCAGAGCACACCACTTGGTGCAAACGGACGACCACGGAAATATTCGATGGTTTTGTCGTCAACCGCAACCATGCCTGAGCGAGCGCCCGCTTCGATGGCCATGTTGCAAACTGTCATGCGACCTTCAATGCTTAGATGGCGAATAGTGCTGCCACCAAACTCAATCGCGTGTCCAGTGCCACCGGCGGTACCAATGACGCCGATGATGTGCAAAACCACGTCTTTGGCTGTACAGCCCGAAGGCAATTTGCCGTCGACGTTAATCAAAAGGTTTTTGCTTTTTTTGGCCATTAACGTTTGAGTGGCCAACACATGCTCGACCTCTGAAGTCCCGATACCGTGGGCCAAAGCACCGAAGGCACCGTGCGTGCTGGTGTGCGAATCACCGCATACCACCGTCATGCCGGGCAGTGTGGCGCCTTGCTCGGGGCCAATCACGTGAACGATACCCTGACGCAGGTCATTCATCTTGAATTCCGTCACGCCGAATTTCTCGCAGTTGCTATCTAACGTGTCGACCTGCAACTTGGAAATGGGGTCACTAATGCCGCCAGCTCTGTTGATGGTCGGCACATTGTGGTCGGCCACCGCCAAGTTTGCGCTGACTCGCCAAGGCTTACGATGCGCAAGCTCCAAACCTTCAAAAGCCTGTGGACTGGTGACTTCATGCAACAAGTGACGGTCAATGTAGAGCGTCGTTGTGCCGTTATCGTCCTGATGCACCACATGTGCATCCCAAAGCTTGTCATACAAAGTACGTTTCATCGCGCAAGTTTCCGTTTTGGTTCGTCGGTATGAGCGTCTGAGCCAAGACACCGAAAGATTCAGGTGTCTCTATAAAGTAAGATTTTTTTTGACTTTACTCTGTGATGCAGCCAATCAATAACAACCAAACCGTCTTGGGCGTTTGACTAATCGATCGAAACCCAGCGACTGCCACACCTTTCACACTCTCTTCTGATTATGCCATAAGGCGTTAGCAGATTTTGTCTCAGGACAAAGGCACAAACATAGTCACCTAGTTGGCAGGGTCGGCTTGGCACTGAGCGCGGTGTCGTAAGGCGTGGTCAATCAACACTAAGGCTAAAAGAGCCTCTGCGATCGGGGTTGCTCGAATACCAACACATGGGTCATGACGACCTAAGGTTTGAACTTGAACAGGCTCGCCCGCCCGATTGATTGACTGGCGTTCAATGCGGATACTGGAAGTCGGTTTGATGGCTAAGCTCACCGTGATGTCCTGCCCTGTGGAAATGCCACCAAGCACACCACCCGCGTGGTTGGTTAAAAACCCATCCGGTGTCATTTCGTCACCGTGCTCAGAACCCCGTTGAGCAACGCTGGCGAATCCTGCCCCAATTTCTACGCCCTTGACCGCGTTCAAACCCATCATGGCATGCGCAATATCAGCGTCCAAGCGGTCATAAAGCGGCTCTCCCCACCCAGCAGGCAGTCCAGAGGCCATGACTTCGATGCGTGCACCAATGGAGTCCCCCGCACGGCGCAAGTTATCCATAAAAGATTCCAATTCGGTAATCATGGATGCATTGGCCGCAAAAAAGGGGTTGTGCGCAACGTGATCCCATGACTCGAACGCGATGCGCAAGGGGCCGAGTTGGCTCATGTGACCGCGCACTTCGATGCCATGGTTAAGTTTGAGCCATTTTTTAGCAATTGCCCCGGCAGCAACAGTGGGTGCTGTGAGCCTTGCAGAGGAGCGCCCGCCACCCCTTGGGTCACGCTCGCCGTACTTTTTCCAATAAGAAAAATCGGCGTGCCCAGGACGAAACGTGTCTGCAATGGCGGAGTAGTCTTTACTGCGCGCGTCTTGGTTACGGATCAACAAACCGATTGGCGTGCCAGTGGTTTTGCCCTCAAAAACACCTGATAGGATTTCAACCTGATCTGGCTCTTGGCGCTGGGTGACGTGGCGAGACTGGCCTGGACGGCGGCGGTCCAGTTCAATTTGAATATCCGTTTCGTCAAGCACGAGACCCGGCGGGCAACCATCTACCACGCAACCTATGGCTGGACCGTGAGACTCGCCAAAGTTGGTCACGGAAAATAACTTACCAAGCGTACTGCCAGCCATATGAAAACCCTACATTTAGATGGATCGACGCCGCTAGCGCCGCAAACATGACTTCTAAGTCAACGTCACATTATGACATTTTGGGGCTGATTCAATGCCAAACGAGACGATTTCGATGGGTAAAGATTACTTTTTGACATGTGCGTCTTTTTGGGCCGGTGCTTTAGTTGCTGCTATTTGTTCGGTTTCAAGCGAATCTTTAGCCGCCTTTGCTGTCCTAGCAGCTCTTTTGGCCGGATGTACGTACATGATCGCAGCGATAAAAAAAGTCGTTGCCAGAAAGATTTCAACCCACGCCATCAAAATACTTGGCCCAGGCGGATCAGAAGCAACCCGCACAACCCCCTCCATCAAGTAAAGCAAGACCAACATACTGGCCCACTGCATGGTGTAGAGACTGCCCTTTGACACGCCCCTAAATGCAAAAATCAAGGGCACAGCCTTCAAAAACAATAACGAACCCGGTCTGAGCGGAGCCAAAAAGATTTCCCACGCCAGGCACCATAAAAAAAGTGCCATAAGACTTATCAAGGCCACGCGTTGAAGGCCAACGGACAATTTAATGTCTTTGTCGTGAGCTGCGCTTGTTATCATGGATTAATGTTACCTTTGAATCAGATTTCTATATGCTGCGCGACAAGTTAACCCGTCTGAAAAGAGCGCTGATTCGTATTGTATCGGCAGCCATCCGTGACCGGCTTTTTCAGGTCGCGTCAAGTTTGGCGTTCACGACAATTTTGGCGATAGTACCGTTATTGGCTGTGACATTGTCTTCAATGACGGCGTTTCCAATCTTTGCTGACTTTGAATCAGCACTTCAAACGTTTTTGCGCGAACAACTGATGCCTGAAGCTTTTTCAGAGACGGTCATGCGCTATTTGGACGAATTTGTTGCCCAAGCCTCGCGTTTATCAACAGTCGGTGGTCTATTTTTACTGGTTACTGCTATCTTGGTCATCCTGTCCATTGACGATGCACTCAATGATATTTGGCATGTGAAAAAGCAGCGCTCGATTGGACAGCGTTTGTTAATTTACTGGGCTGTATTGTCGGTTGGACCAATCATATTGGGCGCCAGCATTTGGACCTCTTCTATGGTTGCACACCAGGCGTTTAATTTTGGGATTGGCGCTGCAATGCCTCTTGCCCTGTTGGCCTCTGGTGCACCCTTCTTTTTGGGTGGCTTTGCCTGTGCCCTTTTATTTGCCATTGTGCCGAACTGCCGCGTTCCCTTTTGGGTTGCTTTGGTGGGCGGATTCACAACAGCCTTATTGTTTGAGTTGATTAAGTGGGGCTTGGGTCTGTACCTTGAACAAATACCAACCTACACGGTAATTTACGGTGCCTTTTCTGTACTTCCCGCCTTTTTACTGTGGATTTACTTGTCTTGGTTTGCCGTATTAATTGGCGCGATCGTGGCTGCAAACTTGCTCGGACACGATCACACCGATCGACACGATGTGCGCTTGCACCATGACAATGCTAGCCAACCCTCCTACAATGAAAGTCAGCATCTCGCTAGCGGAGAACCCAGCCATGTTGAAAGTCAGTGAAATTCTAAAAGTCAAAGGCAGCACACTGTTTACAGCTGGGCCAAATATGGCCGTCGCTCAAGCCGTCAACATCATGAGTGAGCAAGATATTGGTTCGTTGGTGATCATGGCACACGGCACCTTGGTCGGCATGTTGACCTTTCGTGAAATTATTCGCCACGTCAACAGCAATGGTGGAGCAATAGGCAATTCTACGATCCGTGCCATCATGGATGACGCCCCGCTTAGTGTGACACCCAACACAGATGCCGACGAAGTACAGCGGCTGATGCTGGCCAAGCATGCTCGCTACATTCCAGTCATGGATGGTCCCACGTTGATGGGGGTTATTTCTTTTTATGACATGGCGCAGGCCATTGCCGCCGCTCAGCAATTCGAGAACTCCATGCTTAAGGCATACATTCGCGATTGGCCGGGCGAAGCCAGTAGCCCGCAAGATTAACCACTAATCATTCCATTTCAGATTGTCTTGTTTGATTGAATAGTCGGTTCGGGACTTGCTGATCCAACTGATTGCCACGCGCGCATGATCAGCGTGGCGTCGCTTATTTGCAAAGATGCTGCGTCAGATAGCGCTCTGCGCCAGCGCCGGGCGCCATGCCTGCTTTGCCAAAGACCTAGTAACGGGCGCACCAAAATCCTTAAGGGCACACCCTTGCCCGTTTGCCATTCAGCATATTTAACCAAAGCATCGACTAACTGTTCTTCGTCAATATCGTCGGATCGATGTTGCAAGTATTTAGAAAGTCGAACCAATACTGTTGGGTCATGCCAAGCGGCTCGACCCAACATGACGCCATCAAATGACTCCCACGCTTGGGCACAGCCGTTGACATCCGTTAATCCGCCATTCAAGACAACTACCGCGTCAGGAAAGTCGCGTTTGAGTTGAGCCGCTTGGTCGTATCGCAAAGGCGGCACATCTCTGTTTTCTTTGGGTGACAGACCAGCGAGAATGGCGTGACGCGCGTGGACCAAAAAAACCCGGCAGCCCACGTTGTAGAGCGAACCCACAAAGTCCTGCACGAATGAGTATGTTGTTGTGCCATCGAGCCCAAGACGGTGCTTTACCGTCACAGGCACGTCAACGGCGTCTTGCATGGCTTTGACACAATCCGCAACTAGCTTCGGGTCTCGCATGAGGCAGGCCCCAAAAGCCCCCTTTTGCACCCGATCAGACGGACAACCGCAATTCAGATTGATTTCGTCATAACCCCAGCGCTCGCCCAGTTTGGCACTCGCTGCAAGTGCAGTCGGATCGCAGCCACCGAGTTGAAGAGCCACAGGGTGCTCGGCCGCATCAAAATCCAAATGCCTTGCCTGATCACCGTGCAGCAATGCACCAGTGGTAATCATTTCAGTGTAAAGCCGTGCTTTCGGGGCCAATAGCCGATGAAAGAATCGACAGTGCCGGTCCGTGACGTCGATCATGGGGGCAACGCATAACTTCCAATCGCTTGGGTTTATTGATCTCATGTCAGGTATTTTACGAGAACGTCGCATAACCGCTTAAAACCGAAAGGCCAACCCTTGGCCTAAGCAATTTGATACGACCAATTAAGACCTCATAGTCGACTACAATCAATCGGAAATGGGCGTTGAGCCTTCCAAAGACTATGGGTTGATTCACAGCAAATGGCTGTTTTTACTTCCGTCAGTGACGATGACGCTAAACGTTTGTTGGCCAATTATCAAGTAGGTGACTTTGTCGCGCTTAATGGCATTACCGCTGGCATTGAAAACACCAATTACTTTTTAAACACAACGAAAGGCGAGTACGTCCTAACGCTATTCGAAGTCTTAACTCATCAACAGTTGCCATTTTACGTGGAGTTAATGTATTGGTTGGCGCAAAAAAGACAACCCACTCCCCTACCCCAAACCCGACTCGATCACACGCGTATCAGCACCGTTCACGAGAAACCATCCATAATAGTCACCAAACTGCCTGGGCAGTGGGTTAGCAACCCATCCCTCGCCCACTGTGAGTTGGCGGCACAAGCCATGGCCCACTTGCATTTGGCGGCACAGGACTTTCCGATTATGCAGCCCAATCTCAGGGGCTTAGACTGGTGGCAAAAAACCACCCCATTGGTCACTGAGTTTCTTTCAAGTCAACAAAGCGATTTATTGATGACCGTTTTGAATCAACAAGACGCGCTACAGAATTCAGGACGTTTAGACGAGCTGCCAAGTGGCCCAGCGCATTGTGATTATTTCCGCGATAATGTGCTCTTTGCTGGCTCGCTTGAGAAGCCTGTCATGGGCGGGGTAATCGACTTTTACTTCGCGGGTTGCGAGCGCTGGCTTTTTGATATTGCTGTGGCGGTCAATGACTGGTGTATTGATCGCTCGACGGGTCGACTTTTGATCGACAAGACGTTAGCCTGGCTGCGCAGTTATCATGCCATCCGTCCACTAACGCAAGAGGAACTCGAACTTTGGCCGCAAATGTTGCAAGCCGCCGCCCTGCGTTTTTGGATCTCTAGGTTGTTTGATTTTTATCGACCCAGACCAGCAGAAACGCTAAAGCCACATGATCCGACGCACTTTGAGCGAATCTTGCGAATGAGAATCAGCGAAAGTCCTCCCACGATTTTGCAGGAAAAATAATGCAGGCCGTAAAACTATCCCCAAGCGCTGGCTGGCAATGGATTCATGCTGGTTGGTATTTGTTTCGCCAACAGCCAATGGCACTTTTTAGTTGGGCGATGTTTGTCACACTGTTGCTTATCATTGGGACGATTGCGGCACCCATCGGTCCTATTTTGTTCATCGCACTGATGCCGAGCATCACGTACGTCACGCTCTCAATTTCTCGAGAAGTTCACGCCGGGCGTCATTTTGGACCAAGACAATGGCTAGAACCTTTGCGCCAACCCGGCCTCTTTAAAAAGCTTTTTTTGTTGGGCTTGCTTTACGTCGCTATCTGTTTGGGTGTTGGCTTTTTTGTGTTTCTACCGTTTGCTGGCGAGCTTTCATCGGCCATGCAAACACTCGCTGACTCACAAGATGTGGCGCCACTGATTGAAGCCGTGCGAACACCAATGATATTGTTTGCGATTCTCTACTTCATCCTTGCTGCTTTGTTTTGGTACAGCCCTGTTTTAATTGGCTGGCACGGCACGAGCATTGTGCAGTCTTTGTTTTTTAGCGCTATTGCATGTTGGCGCAATAAGTTTGCCTTCTTGGTTTACGGGATTGCTTGGGCAGCCATTTTCTACATGATCGATTTCATCATGGGTGCATTGGTGAGCATGGGAGTCTCCGTTGATTTAGCAGCGACCCTTCAAGTGCCTGTCAATATTGCGGTTGGTAGTATTTTGTACGCGAGCTTTTACCCGACGTACATTAGCGTGTTTGGACAATCCAGCGAGACAGCCGCGACTTAATTTTTAAAAAACTGATCTGCAATGAGATGCCAAGTTTGGATGATGTCTTGCTCAGACCTAGCACGCATCTCTAGGACGGAACTGGCCTGCCAACAAATAAAAACCCGCCCAGGTCGAGCCGTCGGTACGATTCGAACCAATTGCTGCTGACAGTCTAAAAACAAAAGAGACAATGCAACATGCATGCCCAGTGTGTGAACCGCTGAGCAAGGTTTGAGCCAAAGCACGTCGTTCATTGAGATCTCACGTCGGCCTTGAAGCCCAACGAGTCGGCTCAAAAATGTGTGGCAGTTCGTCATACGGAAACCCCCAACAAACATGGCACTTTCGGGTTCCACTTAATTCAGCCCCTGTAGCGTGTCTGCCAAGTTCACCCACATCGAAAACCCCAGAACCAAAAAAGTGCTTGGAAAAAAACAAATCACCAAAGGCATGAGCATTTTGACAGGGGCTTGCATCGCTTTGCGTTCAATCGTCATCAAGCGATCCTGACGCAATTGCTCGGCCTGTCGCATCAAGGAATTGGCCATGCCAGCGCCCGCTCGCTCGGCTTGAATCATGGCTACGCAAACACGTCGCACCGCTGGCGCGCCCACATCATGCATCAATTGCTCAAACGCTTTTACCCGGCTACTGCCCGAACAAACCGCCGATAGCCAGCGACGCCAATGCACCAAAAGACCATGACGCGCGCCGACTTGCGTTCTTCCAACGGTACCCTGACCGAAGAGGTCCAGTACCAAAGCGATCGCTGTTTGCAAATTCATGCCTGAACCCAAGCAAAGGCAGAGTAGATCCAGAAAAGGTGGTAACTCAGCGGTCAATTGTTGTTGATATTGCAACGCTCGCGATTTGAGCCATAGCCATACGGCCAGCCATGCAAAAAATGCTATCGCAACGGCCAATAAAATAGATTCAATCAACCACAGTGATAACAAGAAACCTAGGCTGCTGAAGATGATCCGAAACATTAATAGATCGGCGACGACCCAGTGGTCCAATCCAGCATGGCGCAATTTGCTTCGATAACGTTCACGTTGCGTCCAACTCAACAACCGCTCCAGCCCTTGCCGCCAACGGCCAAGCGGCATTTGCAGTGTCATGACGCTAAGCGACCAGACCATGACAGTCGCGCCTGACAGCACCAATATCAACAAATGAGAACGTTCCATCGCTTCCCTTGAATCAAGTATTTTTGACACTTTGTGCAATCGCTCTTAACCACCAAAGTCCGAGAGACTCAAGAACAGTAATCATAAAAATCACCAAATGCCCCTCAGTTGTCGACAACAAAACCGGTGCAAAGGCCTCGTCCATCGACGACAAAACCAGCATTAATCCAGGCGGTATGGCAACCATGACCCAAGCTTGCATCCATCCTTGCGCCATCAAAGATGACAATCGCAAGGCAATTTGCTGATTGGCCAACAAAGTCGTACCCGTTTGCTCAAGCATCTGCGCCATGGGTCCACCCGTGCGGATCGCAACCCGAACAGTCGCCGCCAGCATGTTCAGTGCCTCGCCAGGTAGTCGTATGACCAGCTCTTGGACAGCATCCTGAGGTGCGACACCCAATCGAATTCGATCGTTCACCACAGCAAACTCCTGAGACAGTGGCGCCAGGGCGTGTTGGGGCAATGACTGCAACGCGACAGCGAAGCTCGAACCCGATCGCATGGCAGACGACAGCGCAAAAAGCGCATCCGGCAACTGTCTCTCAAATTGCAATTGCCGATGCTGAAGGGCCAAACGCAAAAGTAGTTTAGGTACGAATAGACAACCCACCGCTAAAAATAGCGCGAACAAACCATCAGCACCCAAAAGCCAAGCGCCAATACCAACCAGACCCGCGAGCCCGCAGGCACATGGCCACAACATAGCGGCGTCAACAAACAAGAACAAATCTCGTAATCGATGCGCCGCCTCATGGGTGTAGGTAGCCTTATGCTGCTTGACCGCATAGAAAACAGCCCGCTGTAGTGACCAAACCAAAAGTCCCGTGCAAAGCCCCGCACCCACTAACAGCACCATCAGAAAAACACTCACGATTAAGCAGCCCGACTCGGCGGCTCATTGAACCAGCCAGGTGATTCAAAGCCATCGGCACGCCATTGCGCCAAGAACGTTGGTGGTAAGGACTGCGTCTGAAAGACTTGAGTGAGCCGGTTGTATCGCATGAGGGGTTGCAGCTGAATTTGTCCTGATTCCATGCCGGTCACCTCATCAATGGCGGTAATCACGCGTCGTCCATCGGCCATTCGCGTTTGCTGCACAATCAGTTGAATGGCCCGCACAATCTGATCACGAATCGCGTTCAGTGGCAAATCTTTACCGGCCATTAGCGCCATGGTTTCCAATCTTGAGAGCGCATCCCGCGTGCTGTTGGCGTGTAGAGTCGTCAGTGAGCCATCGTGGCCTGTATTCATGGCTGACAACATATCAATAGCCTCAGCACCACGACACTCACCAACCACAATACGATCGGGGCGCATTCGCAAGGCATTGCGAACCAAGTCACGGATGGTGATCTCACCATGGCCTTCCATGTTTTTTGGGCGCGCTTCCAAACTCACCACATGCGGATGATTGATTTTGAGTTCAGCGGCGTCTTCAATCGTCACGATTCGGTGCTTCGTGGGAACTTGGCTACCCAGGATATTTAGTAGGGTTGTTTTGCCAGAGCCTGTTCCGCCTGAAATCAAAATATTCAAACGTTGGACCACACAAGTTGCCAAAAACTGTGCCATGGCGTCACTAATTGATTCCAAACGCACCAAGTCCTGAAGAGCCAGCCTTTGGCGAGGAAACTTTCGAATGGTTAAACAAGCGCCTTTAAGAGCCACGGGTGAAATCACAGCATTGACACGAGACCCATCAGCCAGACGGGCATCGACCATCGGCGAAGCCTCGTCGATACGCCTGCCCAGCGGATAGACAATTCGTTCAATGACTGTCCGAACCGCGCCATCATCAGAAAATCTTGCCACGTGTTGCTTTAGGGCACCCTCAGATTCAACATAAATCTGATCGTGTCGGTTGACCATGATTTCTGAAATCGTGACGTCCTCCATCAACGCTTGAAGCACACCCAAGCCGGCCACATCATCGATGACCGCTGAACTCAAGATGATTCTTTGTTGTTCATTTAGCCCACGATCATCGCGCTCAAACATTTCATTGAGAAGCGTCACCGCACGGTCTTTAAGCAAGTCATTCGAAAGGCCAGATAGATCGATCTTACGCAGATCGAATAATTCAATCAGCTCAGCGTGCAATGCACAACGCAAAACGGGGTCAATCAGGATCTGTGCAAACTCAGCGTCGTGATTATCGCCCTGGTTTTGGGTACTTTCGATTGATGCGGTTACCGATGGATTGGAATGTTTAAAACGCAACCGACAAGGTCCAATTATGACCTCATCGGTTGGTAACAATGGGTAGTGATAGGATTTACTGATGCCATTAATTCGAGTGCCTATAAAAGAACCCAAGTCTTGAATTTGCAAAAAATCACCTGTTCGAGTGATCTTGGCATGCGCCTTTCCGACTCGCCAATAGTCAATGTGTATCTGGCTCGAGGGCTCTTTGCCGATGAGGCTTGGAAGGTCTACATTAAGCGTCTTTTTGCGCCCATCTTCGAAGGTCATTTCAACATCTAACAAGCGATTTACTCCTGGTTTGGAAATGGGTTTTGGCGACGATACTGGTGAGGTTCAGACCACTCAGTGGTGTTTTTTCGATCAGCAGGATGGTTTGTCTGACTGTCCCACTGCGACAACCCGGGATGGGATGGATGCCATTGGTGATCGGTATCATTGGTTTCACCACGCACTGGTACATTCAGTTCGGGTGATTGACCGATATGGCGGTCAGTGATGGCCTGAGCTTTCGCCACCCGAGCCATCATGTCGGGGTGATTGGCGTCAATCAAAATGGGGGTTACAAACACCGCCATTTCAGTTTGTCTGGTTTGCATGCTGGTCACGCCGAACAGGCCTCCGATACCCGGGGTTTCAGAAGCACCTGGCAAGCCTTTGAGATGTGAAGAGGCCTCATGCGACACAAATCCACCGAGCACCAACGTTTGACCTGAATAAACATTGAATTCAGTGCTGGTTTTACGCACCCTCATGGCGGGGCCCGCAGGGGTTGTGATCGTGGGGTCAATGGCGCTGACCTCAACATCGACTTTGGCGCGGATAACGCCACCAGCATCAACATGTGGGGTGACATTCAATAAGACGCCATATTTTTTAAAAATAGTGCTCGTCTTGCCATCTTTATCGACTTGCGCGTAAGGCACCTCACCGCCCGCCAAAAACGAAGCGGCTGAACCACTTCGCGCCAGCAACTGGGGCTGCGCCAACAAAACGGCCTGACCGGCTTGGGTCAATGCATTGATTTGAGAGGATAGGCGCTGGTTCATACCCATCAACGCCCCTTTTGCGACAGCCGTACCGCCTGAGGCAAGATCAGGGCCGACCCACGGACTATTTTGCGCTGAATGCATGTCAGCCGAACCCATAGACCAAGCCAAACCACCAAACCAATCACTGGTTGATTCGCGACGCCAATTGACCCCCAAATCACGCAACGATTGCCTTGGTAGCTCAAGCACTTGTACGTCTAGGAGCACCATTTGATCCCATGCGACTTGGCTGGTGAGATCAACAATATCTGGGTAGCGCTGCAAAAGCGTTTTGAGTCGCGCCTGATCGGCTGTGGTCAGTTGCTGTCCATCAATCACAATATGGCGGCCTGACAATCGGGCGTGCACATTAGAAAGTCCTGAGAGTATGTGCTGAACCTCTTGAAGTTGTTGCTCAAGTCCTGCGGCAGTCACTAGTACGCGATACGCATGATGCTTACCTTGCTTGGTCCACACATCGACAGTGGTCAAACCAGCGCGCTTGGCAAATAGAATGACTTCATCGGCAGACACAGCGGTGGCTTGTATCAACTGGCTATTGCCAACCGCCACTTGTTTGGCTGTCTTGACCTTGATGACATGGGCACTGCCTATTTCTAATATGATTTCGATCTGTGATCGATCAGCCCCAGAACATCCTTTGAAGGGTAAAAAAACCGCAGCTAAGCCTATCAGCGTAAAAATCAACAGGGTTTGGATTGATGACTCGTTCACAGGCCTTCCTCAGAACCTTGCAAAGCATCACCAAAACTATCCCCGTAAAAAATTGTTGGTTTAGAGCCTTCACCGTGTGATGGTGACAAACCCACAAATCCAGCCAAATGATCGGCCGAGAGCGTGTCCGCCGTACTGATTGAAGAACCGTCATCAACACGAAGAACAGCCGTTAGAACCCCACCGAGTTTGGCGGAAACAAGCTTCAAGGCCTCTTTGGGTGAAACATCGAGGGTGACTGAGGTAACTGAACGTTCTTTAAGACCAACGTTGTCAGCAGACTGAAGCGCCAACGGCTCGTCGGTTGCCAAAACACGAACGGCCGACACCAATAACGTGGTGATGCGCTGACCTTCGTGGGCAAAGGTCACAAAGAGATCGATTCGATCGCCGGGTACCAATCGACCCGACAATGAATTGACATAATCCACCGGCATCGTGATGGCACGCCGGCCAGGCGCAAGTTGTTCGGTTAGAGCCGGCAGCTCTGGTTCATTGAGTGCCAATCGACTGATCGGCTCACCTGGTCGCAAGTCTTTCAACAAAATCTTACCCACAATCGATTCGGCTTGGTCCGGTGCGAAGCTATCAGGGCCGACCCACTGTCGTGGCAACTCATGTATAGAAAGATCTTCATATTGCAGATGTTGCCCGGCCTTTAATTCGCGCGTTGCCACCACCCTCGCGATCAGTTGGGCTCGAGCGTTTTGATCGAGGGCAACTGATCGCTGCGTGAGGTAATAGTCGACGGCCACAACAGTGGCAATGCCAAGCACGAGGGGCAGCAGTAGAAATTTAACTTTGGCGAGCCAAGCAGATGGTTGGGAAATCATTGCTAATCAACAGTAAAATTAAAAAAGTTCGTCAGGTAAGGCCGTGATTCAACGCAAGAGAGACTCAAAGGGACTGCCGGGTTTGGCCCGAAGCCGAGAAACCATGATTCGAGTACCTGACTGGTGCAATGCAACAGGGAATTTTTCAGGGGCCCAAAAAAGGCTTGTGGACGAATGCCCATCCTTTGGCCATTGCGCAAAAACCAAACCCTGATTGAGTCGATGAATGATCCATTCTTCGGTACTGTGTGTCATCAACTGATCAATCCAAGCCTCAATGGTTAGATCACTACAGAGCCATCGCACTTCGGTACAAACATCACCAAGAAAACGGTTAATCGGCGTCGCATGACAAGTTTGCATCACCTGCAGCGCGGGGTGCTCAGGCGCTGACCAAGGTTCGCATGACTGATCGTGCGCCACTGCTGGTCGCGTGGTCATACCCAACACGCTCAATAAACCCAGCAAACCCAAAATTTCAACCCGTAAAAACCGCTTCACCATGGCAGTGCCTCGTCAATAAAGCGGCTAATCAACCCGGGCTTGCTCCCCAAAAGATTGGATCCCGTTAAATAGTCAGCCGGTGTACTCCCCTGCCACTTACGCAACCAATCCGTCATCGAACCCCGCAGACGTAAGGCGGCCTCAACGGCTTCTAGTGATGGCTGAACGCGCGTCACAACGCGTTGGCTCGCGGCATTGGTTTGCATCCAAAGTTTGGGGGCTCTCTCAATCCGGCTGTTGACACCCGCATCGGTTGACGCTTGACCAGTGCCAACCAAGCGCCACGCGTGCTGCTTGAACCGAGCGTGATGCTCTAGCATGAGCCATTGGTTTGCGCCGAGCTGAAATTCCTTTTCAACCAGGCGACGAGTCCTATCAGGATCTTGCTCACTCGCGCTTAACCCGCGCCATTGAGGATCCCAATTCAAGGAAGATCGGCTGTGATGTAATGACAAAGCGGTTGCTCGCGTTTGAGTGGCAAGATAATAGCCAAGCCACTCAAATTGCCAACGTCCAGTCAGGTGAATAGCCGTCAGGATGCCAGTCAGGACACCAAACACCAGTATGGCTTCACCCATCACATTGCCTTGCTGTCCTCGCTTCATGGCACCACCGGCACGACAGACACTACTGGCACTTGTCGCGCCAACCAGAATGGCTGAAATAAATTAGCCGACTCCTCTTGCCCGTCTGCACGCGCATCTATTCGGTCAAAGTAAGCTTTGGCAGCTGCCTGCGATGATAAGTGTTGCCCCCAATGGCTGCCTGCCTTTAGCATGACGCTCACGCGAAGGCCGAGGTGTAATAAGGGCGATTTCAAAGAAGCGATGGGTTGTTTGACCACAACGACTGTTGGTTGATCGCTGCTGCTAGACAAAATATAAGGACGCGCTGTCTGTCGGCTACGCCAGCGGATTTGACTGCTCAAACCCCAACTGTCACCAATTAAGTTAGAAAAACCAGTCAATACATGACCAATGACATGCTTTGAGGCTGCCCAGCGCAGAAAATTAATGGCTCCAAATGTTGCTGGTGCTTGCCCAACCGACGTTAACCACTTGTCTAGATTCGTGTGTTTGTTGGTATCAATCTCTGGCGCACGACTCGCAATATTGGCCCAACCCATGGGGTATTCACGCCAGTAGCAAAGCTTGGTAATGACCCCCCTGACCTTGTGAAAGGACAATGTGTCAGTTGCCTGCCAAATCCCATCAACGGGCAGCTCGGTATACCCACGGCGCCTAAGCTGCGGGAACATCAGCGGGCATTTTGGATAAACCCAAAACAAATTGGTCGCCGTTTTGCGGCGCGACTTCAAATAACGGTGCTGCCAAACCACTTGCTCAAACCAATTGCGCCAGCGCTCTGGCGTGGGGTCCTTTGACACGTGAGCCAAGGGACCCAATGGATTGGTGACTTTCACATGTAAGTCGACCTGAGCACCGACGTATTTTCCAAGGTTGCGTTCAAGCACCTCGCGAACCAGTAAATTGATGGCGCCCTTCGATCGATCGACGAGCTCTTGACGTGCTTGCGCCAATAAGCCGTGCACCAGTTGATCATGGGCTTGGAAGGCGCGATGCAATTCTTCGATTGCCTGCTGGGTTTGACCGGCAGGACCTAATTTGGCAGCGGCATAAGCCGCGGCGTGTTGTTTACCAAATATTAGGCCAATCAAATAGACCGGTGGGTTGTTACGGGTCGCTTGACGGCTCATTTCGATGCGCATTTTCTCAGCTGAGGCAATGGTGATCAAATGGGCCATGGCCACTCGGTGAGCCACCATGGTTCGATTTAAAAAAGCATGGGCATTGAGTCGCCGAGCGTGAAACTGCGCAGCCGTCAATGCGGCGGCAGCGGTCGCTTGGTTTAATGTTTGTTTTGCCATAAACAACTGCGCCAACGATGTGCGTTCACGCCAAGCCAACGCAATTACACCAAGTAACACAATGCCCAGAAGCAAAGCAGCACCACGCTGTCTGAATCGTAAATTCGAACTCACTGACTACTCGTGCCATAGTTCTTCAGTGACTTATTGCGCAATTGGGAAGATGTTTCTTTGGCGGCCTTGCTGGCATTTGTCATCGCTGTGCTAGAGCTTTCACCAGCCAATTCGCTAGCAATGGCTGCCGTCTGGGCACGAATAACACGCCCGAAAGACTGGTAAACGGCGATAGCGGCCACCGCTACTAGCGCCACAATCACAATGTATTCCGTCATGCCTTGCCCGTGCTGTTTGCCGCGTGGCGGCATTGACGTTAACGGTTTGAGGTTTTTTGGGTAGTACGAGAAAAATCGAATGGCCATAGAAAACTCCTACATTTTGATCATTAGTGCTAAGGCGGCAGTCTGATGCCACTGACCCAATTGATCAATACGGAGTTAACGCAGTTTTGTGTTTATCGCTAAATGATGGGCTGTTTATTTACTGTTTTTTTTCTTTGCTTGGTGATCAATATCAACAATTAAAAAAATGTCATGTCGGTGTTGGAACAAGAACCAACTCACATGTTACCAATACTGGGTTTTTACCCAAAGCCAAACAACCCTCAGATACCGTGCCGGTGTAATCGATCAAGGCAATATCGAGCGTGACCCGCTGTGAACAACGATCCACGTGCCCCCTTCTCACCATCAATTCAGTGACAAATGGCTCAACAACACGTCCGTCATCAAAAACGGCACCGACCACGCTACCCACACCACCATGAACAAAAGCGCTGCTGATATCGTGTCGCTCACAAGCCTCTAAAAGCGCATGACCGAAGTCGATGTTTGGCCCAACACGTACCAAGTAACCTGCTGACATACCCGAGGCCATTGGTAGAGGGTCTGTGGCAATGCCGTGTTCCGGTCTCTGTGACAGAACGCGCGGTTTAAACAAAGAGAACCGAGTATGTTCGTCAGGACACACCTCAAAGGCCGCATCGAGCAGCAACGTCAGTTCGACAAGCGTGTCCTGCGCCAGGTAAGTTTGCTCAGGTAACAAGTGTCCGCAATGTAATTGACCTCGGCCGTCAGTCCAGCGGGCATGACAATGAATCCAAGGTTTTTGATCGCGCAAGCCGATGGTGACCGCGCCTTCAGACAAGGCCAAAGGTTTAGATGCCTCAAAGGTTTGGCTGTAGTACACCGCGTAATTGGGGTCGGATGATAGTGCTGGTAAAACGTAACTCGCCGGAAAAAGAAGGCCAGACTCTAGACGAGCCACGGCGCTGCCGACGTTATATTTTTTGAGCAGTGCCGCAAAAGCCTCAAGAATGGTTTGACCACTGCGCAACGTTTCATACACAGTCAAACACCGAGACGCCACGGTTTGAATCGGATCTTCAGTACAAGGCCCTGGGTGCTCAATACGTCGATTCAATGGCGGTTGTGTTGTGACTGACATGATCAAGGTCTTTGTCCTTTCGTCTATCGCGTGATACGACCAACAATTTATCGGTTTTACCGCAAGGTGATCGGAATAGTCACCGGCCCATCGTTGACCAACCCAACCTGCATTTCAGCACCAAACCGCCCTGTTCGAAAGCGCAGGCCTGAAAGTCTCGATTGGTTAACAAAATAATCGTACAACGATTGCGCCAAAGCCGGTTTCGCGGCGGCGGTAAAACTCGGTCGATTACCCGAAGATGTGTCTGCGTAGCGGGTGAACTGCGAGATAATCAGGAGTTCGCAACCATTATCAAGCAATGATCGATTCATTTTTCCAGCGTCATCAGCAAATACTCGTAAGGCCAATGTCTTGCGCAACAAGCGATCAGCAACAGCTTCGTCATCATTCGGCTCTGCACAAAGCAGCACCAGAAGACCTTGGCCAATTCGCCCTACAATTTAATTGTTAATTGTGACGTGCGTCTGTGCGACACGCTGCAGCAATGCTTTCATCGGTGTTGCCTACAAACTCTCAAGGATTTTCTTTTTTTTAGTCGCCATCACCAGCGGCGCCCGAGCGTCGTGATTTGGTCTCGCTGCGATGGGTTTTGGCTTTGAGTCGGCGTTGCACAGACGCCCTGGTCGGTCGTGTGGCGTGGCGCGTCTTTACCGGAATGTTTGCACGGTCGATCAGCGCCTGCAGACGCTCTAAGGCAAATTCGCGGTTTTTTGGCAGGCTGCGAAACTTTTGTGACTTGATGACGATAATGCCGTCTTTGCTCAAGTGGTGGTCGCGAAGCCGCAGCAAGCGTGTCTTTTGTTCGTCTGAAAGGGACGAGGCACGAATATCAAAGCGCAAATGCACCGCATTGGCGACTTTGTTGACGTTTTGACCCCCCGGGCCCTGAGCCCGAATAGCGGTCAACTCAACTTCGGTTTCAGAAAAGGAAAAATTAACCGACAAGACAGGTTCACCCTTGTGTTTAAGACACACGAATATTACCTTTGATCACGATTGGAGGCTTAATAACGCCGTGCCGTTAAAGGACCAAGCGCTTCACACTTGAAGCGCTTGGTCTGGTTACACGGATTAAGAAGAAATGACTTTAGGGGCTTTGGCGTAACGCAGGTAAGGCAGTTTGATGTCAAGTTTGCCAAACTTTTCTTCTGCTGCTTCATCACTCAAGCTCAAGGCAACGATCACGTCCTGACCAGGCTGCCAATTGGCAGGTGTGGCGATTGGCACACCATCAGTGGCTTGAATGGCATCAAGTGCCCTCAAGATTTCAGCAAAATTACGCCCGACCGACATGGGATACGACATGGTCAAACGTACTTTTTTGTCTGGACCGATGATAAAAACCGTACGAACCGTTGCGCTGTGTGCCGGTGTTCGGCCATCAGGTAGGTAAGCATCGGCTGGCAGCATGTCATAGAGCTTGGACACTTGCAACGATCGGTCATCAATGATGGGGAAGTTGGCGGGGGCATTGGCGACGGTCTCGATATCGCGTATCCACTTGTGATGCTCTTCCACGCTGTCGACAGACACACCCATGACCTTGGTGTGGCGCTTTTCAAACTCAGGGGCAAGCTGAGCAACCGCACCAAACTCGGTGGTGCACACCGGGGTGAAGTCTTTTGGATGAGAAAACAAGATCGCGTAGCTATCGCCAATCCAGTCGTGTAGCTTAATCTCACCAGCTGTGGAATCAGTGGTGAAATCTGGGGCGATGTCATTGAGTCGAATGGCCATTTTTAATTCTCCTTGGGGTTTGGATACAGCTCCAGAGTAGCACCGACCACTTTATGCTCACCTGACATGGGTTAAATCAACCCATGTTTATCGCCCTTTAAATAGCCCACCAATACCGCTGCGAATCAAGGCTTGACCCGTTCGTCCGCCGAGCTCTGTCGGGCAAATGATTCGGAAAAGGCTTGAACCACCGTGTCACCCCGCCTTGCGGGTGTTTTTGTGGTGAGTGCACTGGAGCCGGTAACCTTTGAGTCATCGGCAACGGGCGCGTCTTGAGACGCATCTCATGCGCGCTATCACTGTCGATGGTTTTTTCGTATTTACCAGCCACCGGTGACTTCAGCATCAGCATTTGGCGTGCGCCGTCAGTGATTGGACCTGTGCCCGCTGCCGGGGGTCGACTCAGTGTTCGTTCGGCAATGCCTGGCGCACCCTTTTGTTCTAAAAACGACGTGATGGCCTCACCGACACCGACATCTCGAATGGCGTCAGCAATATTGAAACGAGGATTGGGACGATAGGTTTGAACCGATTTGCGCAGGGCTTGTTGATCGCGAGTGGTAAAAGCGCGCAAGGCATGTTGAACCCGATTGCCCAACTGGCTCAGTACGGTGTCGGGAAGGTCGGCTGGGTTTTGCGTGACGAAGTAAATACCAACGCCCTTTGATCGAATCAAACGCACCACCTGCTCAATTTTTTCAACCAAGGCGCGTGGCGCACTGGTAAAGAGCAAATGAGCCTCATCGAAGAAAAACACCAACTTGGGTTTTTCTAGATTGCCAACTTCAGGAAGCTCTTCAAACAGTTGCGACGAAAACCAAAGTATAAAAGTGGCATACGATTGTGCGCTACGCATCAAGCGTTCAGCATGAAGGATCGACACTTAGCCGCGCCCATCGGCTGCGGTTTGCATCAGGACAGAAAATCTAAAGCTGGCTCAGAAAAAACGATGTCGCACCTGGGTTCTCAAGAACCATTAACTTGCGTTGAATAGCGCCGATGCTCGCTGTGGTTACGTTACCGTACGCGGCTGAAATGTCGCGTTGGTTTTTATCCAAGAACGCCAGTATGGCGCGCAAGTCTTTGGGGTCAAGTAAGGGTAAATCATCATCACCGGCGATGCGAAAGGCAATGTTAATAACGCCCTCTTGGGCTTCGGTTATGTCCAATATTCGTGAGAGCAGCACGGGACCGATTTCGGCGATGGTTGCTGTCACAGGATGACCCAGTTCACCAAAAAAATCCCAAAAAATCGCTGGTGTATCGTGCAACTCAAATGAAGGTAACGCAATGCGATCAGCGCGTTTCTTTTGCCATAGCTTGTCTTCCCCAGCCAATGCCATGCCACCGACGTCGTCTTTGGTGCCTGTCAAAAAACAGGCGCTCCTGCTCGCGAAAACGATTCGGCAAGCACTTGCATGATGATTTTTTTACCCGAACCAGTGGCATCCGCAATCAGGCCATGGCGATTGGCAGCTTAAATGCCAACCACTGCGGGTCAGTTTGAGCCTAACCACCGCCACCAACGTTAATCGCTTTTTTATTGAGTGCCATATGAGCGTTTCCTTTGTCTAGCAAAGCCGAGGAAGGATAAATCAATCTGAGCCCGAGCTTAACGAACAATCGCCAGACTAGCCATCGCACCCTGACCCAAAGGCGGTATGCTCACGCGATGAAATCAAACAAAAAGTGGTTACTACAGCTGATGTTTTGGGGAACCGTGGTCACCGTAACGGTGTTGTCACTGTTGCCCGGGGATTATTTGCCGCCCATTGCCTTTAATGTCTGGGATAAAGCGCAGCATGCGCTAGGTTTTTTGTTACTGAGTGTCCTCGGGCTCAATTCATACCACAACAGCATTGTTCGAGTCGTGATCGGTTTGTTAATTTATGGAGCGACCATCGAAGTGGTTCAAGCAGCCACGGGCTGGCGTTATGGTGATTGGCAGGACTGGCTTGCCAACGCAGTGGGTGTGGCGCTCGCCTATAGGTTGTGGCGCGCCGCCAAATCAACCGTAAAACCAAATAACAAAGAGAGTTGAATCGACATAGGTTGGCAATAAAGGCAGATACCGCGGATTGATACTGCGGGCTTGTACCGATGGCTAATGACTCAGCATTTTCTTTAGGGCTTTTCCCAAAGCCACCGCAGTGGAACGGCATAAAGTCCTTCACCGAAACGGACACTCATTTCGCCGTCATAAAGCACGACGCCACCCATGAATCGCTTGCCAGTGATTCTTTTAGTTTTTGCAAACCCTTAAAATCCGATGCCGTCACGGTTGCAGCAGCCTTGATCTCAACACCGACCAACTCAGAGGCGCCTCGCTCGATCACGATGTCGACCTCAACTTGATCCTTGTCGCGATAATGAAAAAAATCATGGTGTTTGTCGTTCCAGCTCGCCAGTCGGCGCAGCTCCTGGTAAACGAATGTCTCAAGAATTGGTCCTAGTCGGCTTCGATCGCGGCTAAGGACATCGGTCGATAGGCCCAGAAGGTTACCCCTGCGGCCAACGCATTGGCTTTAAGCTGTCGGCTGGGTCACGGCCTTGGCGAGCTTTAGCTGGGTTTGGCTGGGTTTGGCTGAGCTTGAGTCGCAAGGCAGCTTCTTTGGCACGGTTTTGTGCTTGCTTGGCTTGGTTCTTGAGCGCAGTCACTTGCTGGGTGGCGCCATCGACGATTTCGACTATTTTCATGTGGTGTTCTCCTGCAGTATTTATGCATGGTCAGCCCCACTGTCTTTTTCGGCTGTGCCGTTGACGTTTTTGTTTCCGGCGTCGGTGCTGGGGCGAACTGGATGACTGCCCTGCCCTAGCATGCTGGCGGACTCGATTGGCGCATCCAGTTCACCCGCCAGCACCGCAGCCTTGACGGCCTCTAGCGCTTCGGTCAGCGCTTCGGTCAGCGCTGCAGGGCTGATGATCTCAATGGCACTTTTGCCTTTGGCAAGCTCGATGACTTTGGCGCCATAGCGGATTTCAATACAGACCTTGCCCGCGTCACTGGTAAACCACTAGGGCTTGATGCGCTTGGTTTGTGTGACTTGAACGCGCTCCCCTTCAGCGTTTCTGACGGTCTTGGTTCTGGTGGGCGCGTAGCTGTTACCTGCCTCTATCGCCGTGGCCAACAAAATTTGCTCTTGTAATTTGATGGCCAATTTGTTGCGCCGTTGCACAACCGGGGATTGGCCTAGGGGCTTTTTTGCCGCGACCAGTTTGAGTGATGCCAGTGTTGCCATTGCCGTATCTCCTTTAATGAATAGGGCAACACAACTGTATTTTCAGACCATTTGGTTGGACAACCGAAATTCAGTCGACTGAATGGATCAGATCAGAAATTATCTTGTTTCGTTATCAGTCGACTAAATAAATGCATGTACAACCGAGACCTACAACGTGAAATCAACTGGCGTGAAGAACGCGACACGATTAAAGCGAATGCTTGGCTACGATCTGGGGGCATTGCGCCAGAAACACTGGCAAAAATTGACAGCCAGCTCGTCAAGGCACAACACATTGCTTACAACGGCATTAAGCATCACCGTGATTTACTGACGGCCAAAGAGTTGGACACGCTCACTCGCTTTTTGAAGTCAATGGAAATCAAGCAAACCCGCAGGCGCATTAAGGCATCACGAACACATGAGGTCATGAACATCGGCCACCGCAACACGGCAACCACGCAGCGTTACATCGACCTGCGCCCGGGCGTGCTGCGTAACGCGGTTGAATTAGACTAGTGCATGGGCAGTCGATAGCCCCGCTCAATTGCCTGAAAGCTTCTTTAGTCCAAATTGCCTACCGTTATCGCCATAAATACAGCGCAGCCGGGGTTCCATTTGGGAACCTTTTCAGCTAAAATGGGCCCTTACAAAGGAGTTCCAGATGTCTATCAATGTCAAATTGTCTGAAGACTTGGTCGAAACCGCCAAGCGCTACGGCACTATTGAGCACCGTTCGGTGCCCAAGCAGATCGAATACTGGTCACAAATCGGCAAAATCGCTGCAGAAAACCCTGATTTGCCGTTTAGTGTTATCCGCGATATCTTGATCGCTGACCAGGAAGAGCCTGTGGGTGAGTACCAGTTCAACTGATGCAAATCCTTGTCACCCCGACTTTCGAGCGCGCCGTCAAGAAACTACACAAGCAACAAAAGATCGCTCTGGACGAGGTTGTCAGAAACATCGTCAGCCAACCTGAAGCCGGCGAAACCAAAGTTGGCGATCTGGCCGGTGTGCAGATTTACAAGTTTCGAATGGGTAACCTGCTCTGCTTGATCGCCTACCGTGTGTTAGACGAGAGCTCACTCAAATTGTTGATGGTGGGGCCGCATGAAAATTTTTACCGTGATCTCAAACGCACAGACCACTGATTAGGCACCCAAGTTTTGGTATTAGATGGGGCCGATAACATAGGTCCACAAGCCAATTGAATCCAAACTATTTTGGAACCAACAATCCATCTATGTACTCGTAATCAGCGAGCGCATCACTGACCATCTTGTCTTCGGTCGTGTGGTAGTAGGTCTTTTCGATTTGCGAGATGCTGGTGCCGTTCTTTCTTCTGCGAAGGCAAGGATTGTGATTGATCGATTCGCCGGGCTGATCGGATGCTAATGCCCGCACGGGCTGCCGCCACTTGCTGTGTGACCTGTCCCTTGCTGGGTTTATAGATCTTCACTTGTTGGTCCGTTATCTTCTTGCCGGGCATTTGGGTCTTCCAACATAACGTCAAAAAACCACTGTATCCCTCGTTTACGGACCGACCCGGCGGTTGATCCAACCGGCCAAGATAATTGTCGTCAGGCGGCGCATTGACTCGGCTTAATTGTCGCTAACCACGGTGTCTTTGACGATAAATCGCCGCGTTTGTCTGACCTTGCTGGTTTCGCCACGAACTTTGATTTTGATCAGCTCGTTTCTTCTGCCTTCTTTTCTGTAGCCCAGGTTATCTTCAATGTTTGACCATTTGAGCTGAAGTTGTTCGCCGCACCGCAGTCCGGTGATGATAGACACGCCGAGGTAATAACCACCTACAGCCTTTGGGATATTGCCTTCACCCTTGAGGTCTTTTTCTGCGGTATCAATGTAGTCGTTCAATGTCAGAAAGATTCTTTCGATTTCGGCATCGGTAAAGGTGTTGCGACGATTGATTTCTTCGCCCCGGTCTACTTTGGGGAGTTTTTTGAAGTCAAAGCCATCGATGTACGTGTCATTCTTTTTGTAAAGCCACTTCATCATGGCGTTGATGGTGCTTTGCTCATTGGCGATGGTGGTGGCGCTGACTTGAAGCTTCTTCTTACCTTTGGTTCGTTCCAGAAAGTAGTCTTCGCAATCGGTTCGTTCGAGCTCTTTGAGTTTGACGTCACGGCCGATGAACTCAAGCCAATGGCCAAGGTCGGTTTTGATGGTGGTGTAACGACCAGCCACAATGCCGTTGGCTTGGCCGACTTCTTTGTTTCTTTGCTCTAGATATTTCTCAACGCCAATCTTGGTGGTGAGGGAGAATTATTATTTGCCGCTCAGTTCACCCGCCTTGAGCTCGTGTCAGTGGAGCTTAGCCTTGTCAATGGCGGTGGTTTTGTTGCGCGTTTTTAGGCTAAAGCGCGCGTACTTTTTTTCCTTAGAAAGCCACATACGCATCTGTCAATAGTCGCCACGCTTGTAAATGACCGCTTCGTCAAAAATGGCTTCTTCGTCGTCGGTGAAAGCGAGTTTTTTGAGCGGCATTTTTCGCCTGGGTGACTATGATTCTGAGTGGTGACACATTTGTGTAAGTTTGTATGTAATTTTTAACTCGCGGCCCTTTAAAATCAATGACTTAAAAATGGTGTGAAACTTTTATCTAAGTAGAAAACCTATATAAATCGAATACTAAGGTTTAGAAAACTACTACCAATCAGTAGCAACGTGGTTTTTATATTCTTTATTATCAATAACTTATATCCAAATAATAGAACGTGTGTAAGTCATCAATCACTCTGCACGCTTTTTCTACACTTGCGTACCTATTGCTAGTGCATGCGCCCATTTTTATCCCACTCGGTAAATGCATCTTCCCAACTTGGGATACTGTTTGCTTCGTAGCCATAAACTTTTCCATCACCAATCTTAGAAAAACTTTTCATAGCTTTTAA
>CAWUWI010000058.1:0-26006 GCA_963926245.1 uncultured Burkholderiaceae bacterium
GAGGGGATGGGGGTAGCAGCATGAACGAAATTTTGATCAAAACCACGGGGGCTGCCGGGGTCATTCCTGCCAGTGATGGTCGCTTGACATTGATCGTCCCGATTCAAATCAAACGCCGAAGCGGACGCAAACTCGTGACGCTGCCCAATGGGGAGGCGGCCACACCGCGTCCATCGGGCACGGCCCCAACACCGCTGCAGCTGGCGCTTGCACGAGGCCACCGTTGGCTCGCCATGCTGGAGTCCGGCGAAGTCAAATCCTTGAAGGAGATCGCAGCGCTGGAGGGCGTCGACAACAGCTATGTGAGCCGGATGGTGAATCTCACCACCTTGGCCCCCGATATCGTTGCTGCCATCCTCGCGGACAACTTGCCAGACCACATCACATTGTTCGAACTGGCGGTTGACCCGCCCGCGCTTTGGGATGAGCAGCGGGAGCGGCTGACCAGTCCTGTCACAGCCAAATAAGCAGGCAGCTATGTAGAATTTTTGGGCTTACTCCGTGATCTCGTTCAGCGCCCGGCGGCGCTCGCGATTTGCGCCTGTCGATTGGCCTCATTTTGGATGACACGACACTGGTCAATGATGTCGGTAAAGCTGGGCTGGTTAAGCGCAAGCAGGCCATCTTCGAGCATCGCGGTGTAATCTTGCTCCAGAGCGGCCAATGATTCACCGGTTGGGATGAGTTGCAATTGACCACTGGTCGCTGCGAAATAATCGATCTTTGTGCCCGCCGCATTTTTCTCTACAAAGAACACCGACTTGTGTTCCGCCACCGCTTTGGCTAGATCGGGGTTGGCACAGGCAGCAGCAAAATGTGCTGTTTTTGCGATAGCCGCCAAGTCATACCAGTGGCGCGAGTAGCGCTCGCCTCGCAATCGGCCTTGCAGGCAATACACATGCGCCGCTGTGGCTTTTTCCCAGAAGGTACGTTCGGCCGCCATCACCAGTGGCTGAGCCGTCGGAAAGATCACGCCCTCTATTTCCGGCGCAATGTCGCAGGTTACCGGCCGAACCTGGTTTGGTTCACCCGTGGCGCGCGCACCAAACTCCAGTTGGATCGTTGGGGAGGAATAGCCTGTCCCGGTTTTGACCGCTGGATACGCCAGAACTAATTTGTCGCTTTCTTTGCCCGCCAAAGTCAGAGTGGCTTCAAGGCCAGCCTTCGCCATCGCGGCCTCAATGACCGGCCTTACCGTGGTCTCAATCCAGGCGGGCAAGCGATGACGTACCGCGCTGCTGATCTTTTTCTCTTGGCTGGATGAAGCAGGGATGGGGTTTCCTTGTTGCAAAAGGTCGGCCGCCAGTTCGCGGATGTCGTAGGTGAGATCCACATCCTCGGAAAATCGATCAATGATGTGATAAACCTTGGATAGCGACGTTCCGCCCTTGAAGGTGAGTTTACTGGCCAACGTTGATTCGTAGATGGCGGATAGCGCCCACACGACCCAAATATCCTTTTCGAGCAAGTGCGCTGGCCGCCCGATTCGGGCAGCCGCATATTCCAAGGCTTCAGCCTGATCGTCCCGGCTGAGAGAGAACCATGACTCAGCCATGCGTCATGCCTTCGCTGACCACTCTAGCCATCCAGCTCGGCAACATGGCTCGCGCACTGCGCACAGCCTCCCATTCAGGTTCGGACAGTTTTATGCGGAGTTGTTTGAGCGCCGCTGGTGCTGCCTCAGGACCCAGCCAATAGAGCGCACGAATCGCCATGCCTGCCGGACGTTTGCCCAGCAATAATTGCCAGCGATTGCCGTGCTTGAGCTCAATGCAACGATTACCCAGTTGCAGTTTGCGGGATGGGCCGGAGGTAAAAAACACTTCGCGCGTCGGCACCTGAGTGGTCAAGCCCAGTGCATTGGCTTCAGCCGCACCATTGGCCACGACCGTTTCTCCACCACTCGCTTCAATAGCCAGCATCACTGACTCAGTGGAGGGGGGGCGAGCGCCGAATCGACCTTGGTAAGGTGCGACGTAGGCACCACGACTCACGCGCATCAATTGGCCTTCCTGAGCCAATCGTGACAGGGTTTTGTCCACGGCAGCGCGCGAACCCAGATGCAGAAATTCTTTGGGAGACAGCAAGCCACCCTCGGGCATGGTGCGGGCGGCAGACAAAATATTTTCGGCAAGATGGCTCATGGTGGCGACTCCTTTGTCAGAAGTATATTACGTTATCTGACAAATCGCAAATTAGATGGGTGGCTTAAAAGCGTGGGCGCAGGGAGGAACTCCCTCCGCCTACCAATGCTGAAATAAAACTTGATTGATTCGTCCGCGCGCAAACACTTTGTTTATGGGGGTCTACGAATTTCCTTTGCGGACTTTAGCCCCTTTTGGTGCTCAGACAGAACAGAGACTATTGGCGCAGAGAGAGCAGAAGTTGGTCTAAAAGGGGTCGGATCGTCTGCAGGCGAAGTCCGCAGGTTTCCGCACGAACCCCCGCGTGTTTGCGGGATTCCGCAAAGAAAATGCCCAACGGAGAACCGTTGGGCATCAATTTTTGGTGGAGCCGGGGGGAATTGAACCCCCGTCCGCAAGCCCTCCGCAGGCAGTTCTACATGCTTATTCGGTTAATTTAGATTTAACCTCCGGGGTGGTTTACCGACAAACCGTCCTTTGGCGATTCACGTAGTTTTAAGACCTCACCGTGTGACCCGGCAGTGTCCGATTCTTTGTAAATGACGCTGCTGTGGTTTTACCCACCTGACCCAAAGACAAATCAGTGCAGCGGCTCACCGCTTAAGCGGCCAGAGCGAAACGCTCGTCGTTGGCGTTTATTGGTTTTCCAGTGGATTTACGAGCGAACTGGTGCTCGGCATGCCCTGCTCTGTTTCGCGACCCACGTCGAATCCGGGTCGGCCCCATTAATTCTATTGTAGCGGTCTTTGATCGCGGGCACTCAATTAATTGGTTTGTTCCACCAAGGCCGAATATTGGTTAAGCTCAGGACACGGTTTTCAATAGCCAACCGAATAACCAACCCAAGCGACACAAAGCAAAACATGAAACTAAACGCCAGTGACCTCGACGCCAAACAAGCCTACAAACTCATGACCGCCGTGGTCGTGCCAAGACCGATCGCATGGGTCAGCACCTTGTCTGCCGCGGGCGTCTCAAACCTAGCGCCCTTCAGTTACTTCACCAGCGTCTCTAACAAACCACCCATGATTGGCATCAATATCGGCCAAGAACAAAGTGGCCGTAAAGACACCGCAATAAACATCCTCGACACCAAAGAATTCGTGGTCAACATCGGTAACTTTGCACAAGTCGAAGACCTACATGCCAGTGCCGACCACCATCCACCAGAAGTTAGTGAAATCGAATTGTTAGGCCTAAAAACTGTGCCCTCTGAATACATCGCCGTGCCTCGCTTGGCCGATGCGCCCGTGCAGATGGAATGCCGCTTTGATCGCATGATTCCCTTCGGCACCGCAGGCTCTGAGTTTTACGTCGGTGAAGTAATCGCCTTTCACGTGCGTGACGATTTGATCAACGACAACAAGATCGACTCTGTGGCGCTTGACCCCATTTGCCGCCTAGCCGGACCTTTCTACGCCAAGCTTGGCGAGATCGTCAGAATGGGTTCACGCGTCAGGTAGGCATGAACGGTGACAGTCGATGCGGGGGATAAAACATCACCGAACTCTGAGCGACGAAAAATTGTAATCAATAGCAGGTTGTTCGAGAATTATTGCAGTTCAACCCAATGTCAGAACCTTATGGATTCCATGAAAAAATGAAACCAGCGGGACATCAAACGACCGCATTTGAAAAAGCAAATGCAAAGGCAAAGGCATTGTCAATTAAACATCTGCCTCGGTACGAGGCAGATGCGGGCGCCTTTACGGCAACCGAGTTCAATCAAATCAAGCAATCAGTCCCAATGGCCCGCGGTGGTGTTGTGCGCAGCATGTTGTTGCCATTAATGGCAGGACCTAAAAACAATCCGTAAATTCACATCATGCTTTCAAAGCAATCCTTGAAAATGCTTGGTGAGCGGGTTTGTGAATCAATGGAACTTGAACATCAAAGCATCACATTCGCGCCTCTTCAAAACCCCGCATCAGCGAACCTTCTGAACCCCTAAAAACCGTAATAGTCCCAATCGCTGTTGCGCCCAGAACCCTTGGCCGTAGTCCGACACGTGGCTTTGGTCATGAACGCCGGTCGGGCCATAGTGACCATCAAACCGAGCGGTACCAAACAAAATATCCCACACCGGAAACAGCACCGCAAAGTTATAACCACCGATGGCCGCATCGGCCCCAATGTAATGGTGATGGCGGTGGTACTTGGGGCTCACCAGCACCCGCTCAAACCAACGACCAAACGACATCCGAACATTCGCGTGCGAGAAGCTTTCTAAAAGCTGTGTGATCACCACCACCATCACAAACTGCTCAGGTGGCACACCCAACACAAAAGAGATCACCACAATCACCAGCGAACGCAACAAATCATCAAGCAAGTGATTGCGGTTATCACTCCACATCGTCATTTGCCGTTGACTGTGGTGCACAGCATGCAGCGCCCAGAAGCGCGCAAAGCGATGCTGTGCCCGGTGGTAGCCATAATCCATCAAATCAAACACCAGCAAGTAAATCAATAGGCTGATCCAAGCCACATCAGTCACCCCTGGCCACAATTGATCGACCGGTGGCACCACCCAGCCCCGCAAATGCAAAAAACCCTTGGTCAACTCAACGAAAGGCAACAACCCAAAAAAAAGCCCCAAGCGAAACAAACCCAGCCGATGAATCAGCGTGTAAATCACATCAACCCGAATTGCCAAACGATCAGTCACCGCTTCCACTGGCCGCCAGCGTTGCAAAGCACCGATCACCACCAACAAAAATGTCAACTCAAGCGCACCGATCAACAACCACATCGTGGCGTCAAACGCATCTTCCAAATGGATACTGGCACCCAAAGCAAACATCACCGGCTGCACCAGCGTCTCAAAGAGCCACAAGTGCACCGTATCAAATAAATCCAAACCCCAATTCACAGTCCCGCCAAACAGCGTATTCATCAACGAGCACCCACAGTAGAGTTCAAATCCCGTTTGGACACCGCGCCAAACACTGGATGATCAGCCAACGTTTTAAAACAAAAACCCTTATCCTTCAGCCCCACAATCAAAGGCTCTAGCACCGCTGGCGCCCAAGGGTCTTGGCGCGACCAAATGCCCAAATGGGCCACCAGCACATCGCCAGATCGAATGTTGCGCAGCGCTTGCTCGAGCAAGCGCTGATTCGGGAAACGATCGCTTGGCAACTCATCCCCCAAAAAACCCGCCGCTGACCAGCCGACATGCGCATAGCCGCACTGGCGCGCGGCCTGGATCAAAGCTGGGGAAGTCTTACCGCCAGCCGCCCGAAACAGCGGCATCAGGTTCTGTCCCGTCATGGCCTCAAACCGCGCATTTACCTTATCGAGCGACTCGCAGTACTGTTCGGCTGTGAACACCCGAACCCGACCCTTCTCTAGGCCAGCACTCGCGCGCACCCGAAACCGCCCATCAGGCAAATCTGCCAACCAATACACATGATCAAACGTGTGCGACCCAAACGCATGGCCCGCCTTGGCCCAAGCCTGCCACTGCGCCAGCCACTCATCGTCCAAGCTGACACCACCGGTTTTTGTGGCCTCGTTAGCCAAAAAGAACGTGACCGGAATCTCCTGCCGTTTGAGCACGTCGGCCACCAATGGCGTAACCGCCATGTGGCCGGTGTCAAACGTCAGGTACACGGGTTTATCACAGGCTGGCGCCTGCGCTAAACCAGCACTCATCGTCACGCTCAGGCTTAGCCCAAGCCCAAGCCTGAAGACCAGCCCCGCCACAGCAAACCTACAGGCGCGGCGCATGATTCAACGTCCACACGCCGTGCGGCGACTTACCCACCCGCACCTGCTGAATCACCTCGCCAGAAACAATATCAATCACCGTTAATCGTCCCGCCCACCGTGACGTCACCAACAGCGTCTTACCGTCATCCATCAGATCCATGCAATCCGGGCCACCCGGCGCTGCAAACGAACCCACCACCGACAGACTTTCCAAATCAATCCTGGAAATGGTGTTGGCCATGCGATTGCTCACAAACACCGATCGACCATCACCAAGCGCTCTAAACGCATGTGCACCCTTACCCGTCACGATCCGAGAACGCTCAACCGCTGCACCCTTGCCACTGACATCAAACACCTGCACCGCGTCCTCACCCGTCAGCCCAACGAGCAAGGTTTTGTCGTCCGGCGTGAGGTAAACATCGGCCGGCATCTCGCCCGTAGAAATCATCCACCGGGGCGTCTGCGTCAAAAGATCAATCGCAATCAGCTCATTGCTGTCTTGCAGGGTTACATAAGCCACCCGCGACTGACTGTCGATCGCAATATGGCTGGGCGTCTTGGACGCCCGAATGCGCTTCACCAATTCCAGCGGCTCGGCCGCATCCACCCCATGCCAGCGGTAAATATCAATGTGATCAAGCCGATTGGCCGCCGTCACAAACCACTGCATGTCAGGCGAAAAGCGCAAATGATACGGATCAACAATCCGATTAAGCGTGCGCTGCACCTGCCCCGTCTTTGGATCCATGAACGTGATTGAATTACCCGCCGCATTGCCAATCAACACCGAGCTACCATCAGGTGTCAGGTAAATGTGGTGCGGTTCCTTACCCACCGCCACACGCGCCGTTTCTTGCCAGGTCACCGGATCGATCACACTCACATCGGCATTGAGCGAATTCAGCACCAGCACCGGTGCCGCCGGCACAGATGGTGCTGCTCTTGCCACCCCCGCAAAGGCAATACAAGCGACCACTACCGTCGCCATCAAACTAGACAGCCACCCGGGCAACAACCTAGTCGAACCCCATTCCCGAAAAGTCAGCACGAATCCACCGCGATCAATCAAATCAACGAAGTACCCGCAAACCCAGCGGGCATGACACTTACAAAACCCCAAAAGCACCACCGAGCAACAAAACAAGTGCAAAAAACGTTGCCGCCAAAAATTATTCAAGTCCACAACAGAATTGTATTTCGCGAACCATCGGGAAGTCACGCTATGTCGTCAAACCGCCCGTGAATGCAGCACAAAAACGTCAGTGCGCACCGCCGCTAGTGGGTTCCAGTTGATTTTCAGAGTCAGTGGCTTGGGGAAAAGATTTGTCAATAGCCAACCGCAGTCAAGCTCTCTAAACAGTTTGCTAATCTTTCCAATGAGTGCGGCTCGCTGACAACAGATCTGCCCATTTGTCCGGTGGGTACCCACGCGTCAACATTCGTTGGAAGACGGCATAGGGATCATTTTTACTACCGGATGCACGCTAGGTATTCTCATCATTGACCCACGCGAAAATGATGATTCGGGTTTTGGAGTCGAACCGAAAAAACAATCTGAATCGCCGACCGATTTTTGCTCGCCGCCAGTGGCGGAATGCGACGCCCATCGTATTGCCTTGCCGATATTCTTCGCGATTCGGATCGCTTGGCACAGCCTCTAAGATCAACTTTGACAGCGCACCAAACAACCGAACGTTGGCGTTGGTCTCGTAGCCTCGTGGATCTTGCTTTTGTGTGCGTTGAACAGCGGCTTGAAGCTTTAGTAGCTGCTCAATTAAGCATTCGTGAAAGAGTAAGTTCCACCCGTTACGTTGGATCACAACGCCACGTCTCCGTCAATATTTGCCTCTGGGTCGACTGTTTTAGGAAGTGTTGCTAGCATTGATTCCAAAAGATCGTCAGGCAAGCTTGACAGGTTACGACCGTTCCGAATATCCGCCTCTAGCAACGCCAAGAAGTGACCGATGGCAGGATCCTCGTGTTCAGGGCTCTCGGCTCGGGTCACCACGACTTTCGAGTCGTGCAGGTCAAACGCCACTTTGTCGCCAAATTCCAAGCCTAGGGCCTGACGGATTGGCTTAGGGAGGGTAATTTGGCCTTTTGCGGTAACAGTCGCTAGTTCATGAATGGCTGGCATTGCTTTCTCCTGTGATTAGAATAAATGTAAGGAAAATTCCTTACCAAGTCAAGCCATAAGCCATAAGCCTTCCAGGTGCCCAATAGTGACCAAAAGTCGCAGATCGAGGATGTTTATTGTCGCGAGTAACAACAGCAGCGTCTTGGAGTGGGTTTAACAACTGCTGTGTTACTGCCACAAACACTGTCAAAACATTCAGAAGACCCCAGTTATCTGGCCTCAGACAACTCGGCCAACACATAACAGGTGCTGCGCCCACCCGACTGATCCTTACACAAAACGCCCTGAGCAATCAGGCTATTGATGTCGCGCAGTGCCGAATCGGCAGAGCAATTGGCGATTGCCGCCCATTTTTGACTGGTCAGTTTGCCCTCAAACCCATCGAGAAACCTATTCAATACTTTGATTTGTCGTTCATTCATTGGCGTGTGCGCCCACACTCGCCAAAACTGAGCTTTAAAAAGCACAGCGGCTAGAGACAACTCAGCACCTTCAAGTGCCCGTAATAAACAACCCAAAAACCACATCAACCAGCGCGTGATGTCCAAGCTGCCTTTCTGCGCCGCCTCGAGCTCGTCGTAATATGTGTTGCGTTCACTTTGAATCTGCGCAGATAAACTGTAATAGCGGGGTGCCAAACCTTCAGCCCGACTCAAAGCCATGTCACCGATGGCCCGCGCTATCCGACCATTGCCATTGTCAAAGGGATGTAATGTGACAAACCACAAGTGTGCCAAACCCGCCTTAATCACTGGTTCATCCGAACCTGACTGGTTAAACCATCGCAAAAAAATATCCGTTTCTTTTGCCAAGCGTCCGGCAGGTGGCGCCTCGAAATGCACCTTTTGCCGGTGCAAGGGTCCTGAAACCACCTGCATGGCACCCGTCGCATCACTGCGCCACACCCCCACATCTATCGCGACCATACCCGAGCGACCCGTGGGGAACAACGCCGCATGCCAGGCAAACAACCTTGAAGCCGTTAAAGGCGAATCAGCTTTTGCAGTGGCATCAAGAACCACATTAACAATGCCATCTACCATCCGATCGGTTGGCGCCAAAGCACCGATATCAAGTCCCATTTTCCGGGCGACCGATGAACGCACCGTCTCAAGACTGAGCGTTTCGCCCTCAATGGCACTCGTCTTAATCACATCCTCTGTCAGCATCGAAAGGTTCGCCTGACGCTGCACAGCCATGCCCAAGTCTTGCATACGACCTAGCAAACGCCCCTGAGCCAAGCGAACGCTACCCAGCAAAGGCGCCAGCACTCGCGACTCGTACTGCCAGTTAGGCCAGTCAGGTAATTGCCAGATATAAGATGTTTCAGGCATGGGTTCAATATCACCAGAAAAACCAGGCTATCGGGCGAGCCTGATGGTCTAAAAAAGAAGTCTGTTTTTGAGAAAACACTTACTCAACCGAAGAAAAAACAGAGCAAAGAAAGCAAACAAAACTCACAAAACAACTACCCCGTTGTGAATCGGTTAATGCGGCGAAAGGGGCGCGTAATCACCGCACAAGTTGCGGCGATTACGCGCCCCTTTCGCCGCAAACTCAAGATCAATGGCAAATCACTCAAGCAATGTTGCAGCCAACAAGATCCAAATCAAGAAACCACAGCAAAATCTACAACAACAGAACCCACATACCTCCATGAGGCGTGTCTGCCTTCATGGCCTCCCCGCCTTCTAATGCCGAACAGACACCCTATAAATGTGAGCAGGCATCAAACAAACATCAGGTAAACACGCAACAAACACGGGCAAAGAACCAACAGCCAACGGTTTCGAGCGAAATCACGTGTAAAAAGAGCCTAATATGGTTTACGATTGATTAACAGTGCAAATCAGTGAAAGCCCAAAAGCACATCAATGATGTCAAGCTGTCTCGACTCAATGGTCAGTCAGCAAGCAACCTAATAAAGCAATCAGTCGCTAAAGCGATATGATCGGAAATGCGCTTCTAGCGGTCAAGAAAAGAAAGTGAAGTAGTAGATTAAAAACAAAGTTAAAAACGCAAAAAGATAAGAACCACAAAATTAGCCATACAAGAACAGCACAACAAGAACAGCACAACAAGAACAGCAAACACCAAACACCAAACACCAAACACCAAACACCAAACACCAAACACCAAACATAACAACGACTAACACCGTCACACCCATCGCCGCACATTTAGGGGCTTAACCATGAACACGATTACCGACGCCAAGCATCTGGAACAGACCACTGAACTGGACATGTCAAACTTTTGGATGCCGTTCACGGCCAACAAACAGTTCAAGGCTGCGCCTCGAATGTTTAAGAAAGCCAAAGGCATGTACTACACGACAGTCGATGATCGCCAAGTGATTGATGCCGTGGCCGGTTTGTGGTGTGTGAACGCTGGTCACGGTCGCGAAGAGATCGTGCAAGCCGTTACCCAACAAATGTCGCAGATGGACTACGCGCCAACCTTTCAAATGGGTCACCCCATTGCCTTTGAAGCCGCGACCCGTCTGGCACAGATCATGCCCGAATCCATGGACCGGATCTTCTTCACCAACTCCGGTTCAGAAGCCGTTGACACTGCACTGAAAATCGCCTTGGCTTACCACCGCTCACGCGGCGAAGGCCAGCGTACCCGTTTGATCGGTCGTGAACGCGGCTATCACGGCGTGGGTTTTGGAGGTATTTCAGTGGGCGGCATCTTGCCCAACCGCAAAGCCTTCTCAGCCAACATGATCCCAGGCGTGGATCACATGCCCGCCACGCTCAACATAGAAAAAGCCGCCTTTAGCCGTGGCCAACCCGCTTGGGGTGGACACCTGGCCGATGAATTAGAAAAAATCGTCGCCCTGCATGACGCCTCAACTATTGCCGCCGTTATCATCGAACCCGTATCAGGCTCAGCCGGCGTCTTGCTGCCACCACAGGGTTACCTGAAGCGCCTGCGTGATATCTGCACCAAGTACGGCATCCTGTTGATTTTTGATGAAGTCATCACCGGCTTCGGTCGTTTGGGCAAAGCCACCGCCAGCGAATTCTTTGGCGTCACCCCAGACCTCATCACCATGGCCAAAGCCATCAACAACGCCGCCATTCCAATGGGTGCCGTTGCCGCACACCGTAAAGTGCACGATACTATCGTGCACGGTGGTCCAGCCAACGCCATCGAGCTCTTCCACGGCTACACCTACTCGGCTCACCCAGCAGCTGCCGCCGCGTGTATTGCCACCCAAGACATCTACGAACGCGAAGCCCTGTTCGAGCGTTCAGCCGCTATGGCACCTATCTTTGAAAAAGCTATTCACAGCCTCAAAGGCGAGCCAAACGTCAAAGACATCCGTAACCTTGGCTTGGTCGGGGGCATTGAACTCGAATCACGCGAAGGCGCTCCAGGCACCCGTGCCTACGATGCCTTCTTAAAGTGCTTCCAGAACGGCGTCATGGTTCGCTTCACCGGCGACACACTCGCCTTCTCACCACCCCTGATCGTTGAAGACTCACACATCGACCAGATCTTCGAGACGGTCAGAAAAGCAATCCGCGAAGTCGCCTGACCGGACAGAGCAAAAGAAAAACAAATCAATAAAACCTCCTGGTTTGGCCTAAACCCCCAAACCAGGCCAGAAAAAGAAAGCGCGTAACGGCCAAGCCGTTACGCGCTTTCTTTTAATTTAAGACCGCCATTTGAAAAACCACAAACCATGTCCCCGTTTGTCGTAGTCAACTCGAAGCTTGTGGCTTAAAGACACATGTATTCGTAGAATTAGATCAGTATATTGCTGATTATTTGTCGTTTTTTTTGTTCTTACCGACTAAATGTTGAACGCAAACAACCTTTTTGACACACCTAAGCTACCCGATGCACTTGTTAGCGACGTCAAGCCACCCTCAGTCTGCAATCACTGATATCCATTTGGGTTCATTTGCTGCCAACGCCACGCGTCAGCACACATTTCATCAATGCCCAGCTTGGCCTGCCAATCCAGAACCTTCATCGCCAGAGACGGATCGGCGTAACAAACCGCCACATCACCCGGACGTCTGTCCACAACTTCAAACCGAACAGGCTTACCAGAGGCTTTTTCAAAAGCAGCAACCAAATTCAACACACTGAACGGTTGGCCCGTGCCAAGGTTCACCGTCAGTGGTTTGGTCAAGCCATTTTCTCTGTACGTTTCAAGAGACCTCAGCGCTGCCAAATGACCAGCCGCCAGATCTTGCACATGAATGTAGTCACGCAAGCCCGTCCCATCAGGGGTGGCGTAATCATTACCAAAGACAGAAAGCTTTTCGCGAAGACCCACGGCCACTTGCGCAACGAAAGGCATTAAGTTGTTCGGAATGCCGCTAGGATCTTCACCAATAAGTCCTGAAGGATGTGCACCCACAGGATTGAAGTAACGCAACAGGGCCACTTGCCACTTGGGATCAGCCGCACGCAAGTCACGCAAAATATCTTCCACCATGCATTTGGTGCGGCCATAAACACTCATGGGCGACAGCGGCGCATCCTCTGCATACTGACCGCTGCCTTGATCACCGTAAACCGTAGCCGAAGAGGAAAACACAATGGTATGCACCCCAGCCCTTTGCATCTCTTCAAACAAACACAAACTACCCGACACATTGTTGTCGTAATAGCGGGCTGGTTGAGACTGAGATTCACCCACCGCTTTCAAAGCCGCAAAATGAATCACCGCAGAAATCGGATACGTCTCAAACAAATCACGCAGCGCCGTCCTATCACGTACGTCAGCCTCAACCAGCGTGACATCACGGCCTGTGATCTCTCGCACACGTGCCAAGCTTTTCAAGTGACTATTTGACAGGTTATCCAACACCACCACATCGAGCCCAGCCTCTAAAAGCTGCACCACCGTGTGTGAACCAATGTACCCCGCACCACCAGTCACCAAAATAGTCATTACGTCGTCCCAATAAAAAACACATACACAGTGGCATTTGCCCCAAGGTTCAACCATACCCCGCCCAAAGCAAAACCATTCAGCGGCACACGCTCAAGTTTATGCCATCGTGCCGCCCACGCACTGAACAACTTAAAAGTATGAGGCACGCAAAGACAAACCAAATCGAAACCACAGCAAACAAAACCAAACCCGCCACCCAAAAGATCTGACATACAATCAGAATAGAGATTTGATTAATGCTCGGATGTGGCTATAGAAGGTGAAAAGACCAAATCACCCAAACCAACCAAGCAACCAAACCATCGAAGCCAACATCGTCATCACAGCCAAACAACCTTGAAACGACTCTTTGACTTTTGTGTCGCACTAGTAGCCAGCGTGATGCTGCTATTGCCCATGCTGCTAACGGCTCTGGCCGTCAAGCTCACCTCGCAAGGCCCGATCTTGTACTGGTCTAAAAGAGTGGGGCGCCACAACACGCTATTTGAGATGCCAAAATTTCGCAGCATGAAAACAGACACACCAGCCGTGGCCACCCACCTGCTCAGTAACCCCGATGCACACCTGACCCCTATCGGCTCATTCCTGCGTAAATCCAGTCTTGATGAATTCCCCCAGCTCTGGAGCATTTTGGTGGGTGACATGAGCCTGGTTGGTCCCAGACCCGCGCTGTTTAACCAAGACGATCTGATAGGGCTACGCACCAAAGCCGGTGTCAACAACCTGCGCCCAGGGCTGACAGGTTGGGCACAAGTCAACGGGCGTGACGAAATCCCTATCCCACAAAAAGTCGCCTACGATACACAATACCTAAATCAACAGTCCATGGCCTTTGATATCAAAATACTATGGCTCACCGCCCTTCGCGTCTTACGGCGCGACGGTGTTGCGCATTGATCAGAGAAAGGCGCTGAAATAAGACACTGAAGTGCTGCACTAAAAACAAAAACCGAAACCACCGATGGCAGAAAAGAAAGTCTTCAACTTAAGCAACCCTGTACTGGCCTTGCCACGACCCCTTAAACGGGTCGTGGTGGTGTTGCTGGACGCCATCCTTTGTGTGTTGACCGTTTGGACGGCATTTTTCTTAAGACTGGATGAATGGGTGCCTTTGTATGGCGATCCCTTTTGGCGGGCCGATCTTGCCATTGGTGTCTCGTTATTGTTTGCCCTGCCTTTGTTCATTACCCATGGCTTTTACCGTGTGATCTTCCGCCACGCTAACACGATCGCCATCAGTTTTATGATGAGGGCCTTCGTGTTTTATGCCTTGGCTTTTGGTCTGGTGATATCAGTCATCGGCATTTCCGGGGTGCCTCGCACCGTGGGAATCATCCAACCCATCTTGTTGCTGCTGGCAGTCGGTCTATCAAGAGCAATGGCAGCCTATTGGCTGGGTGGTGCCTACCGTAACATCCTAGAGCGACTGAACCTGCCCAAAGTACTGGTCTACGGGGGCGGTGTGGCAGGCAGACAGTTATTAAACGCCATGACCAATAGCCACGAGATGCGGGTGGTTGGCTTTTTAGACGACGACCCAAGACTACAAGGCCAGACCCTCAATGGTCTGCGGGTTTACAAACCCGCAGACCTAGCTAAGATCGTGAGTGAGAAGAGCATATCAACTGTTTTATTAGCATTACCCTCAATTTCACGGCATCGGCGTAACGAAATCCTGTCAGAAATCAAAGCCGCCAAAGTGGCGGTTCGCACCCTGCCAAGTGTCACCGACTTGGCACAGGGCAAAGTAACGGTTTCAGACCTACGCGAACTGGACATTGAAGACCTCCTCGGTCGTGACCCCGTGCCACCCAACCACGACCTACTGGGTAAAACCATTGCAAACAAAGTCGTGCTCGTCACGGGTGCCGGTGGATCAATCGGTAGCGAATTATGCCGTCAGATCGCTGCCATCGGTCCAAACAAACTGGTGTTGTTTGAACAAAGCGAACACGCCTTGTACCAAATCCATGCCGAACTCGAACAGCGACTAGAAACCCAAGCTACTGAACTGATTGCCCTTCTAGGCTCGGTTCAAGACAAGCATCACATGACCGAAGTCATGACCACCATCAAACCCGACACGGTCTACCATGCCGCCGCCTACAAACATGTGCCCTTGGTTGAACACAACCCTACTGAAGGGCTAAAGAACAATGTCTTTGGCACACTCACCACGGCACAAGCAGCCATGGCCGCCGGCGTCACGGATTTTGTATTAATTAGCACCGACAAAGCCGTGCGCCCAACCAACGTGATGGGGGCGAGCAAACGACTTGCCGAGATGGTCCTTCAAGCACTTGCTGCACAAACAACACCCAGCGCCAACACCAACACCCGCCTATCCATGGTGCGATTTGGCAATGTGTTGGGATCCTCAGGATCCGTTGTCCCAAAATTCAGACAACAAATCCGTGACGGTGGTCCCGTCACCGTCACACACGCAGAGGTCACGCGTTATTTCATGACTATCCCAGAAGCCGCACAGCTTGTCATCCAAGCCGGCGCCATGGCGAAGGGCGGTGATGTCTACGTTCTGGACATGGGCGAACCCATCATGATCTTTGATCTCGCCAAACGCATGATCGAACTTTCAGGTTTGACGCTCAGAGACCAAGACAACCCAACGGGTGATATCGAAATTCAAGTCACCGGATTGCGCCCGGGTGAAAAACTCTATGAAGAGCTACTCATCGGTGACAACCCCCAGACCACCACCCACCCCCGAATCATGCGTGCGTCAGAAGAATTCCTAACCTGGCCCATGCTGCAAGACAAGCTAGAAACTCTCCAGCAGCAACTCGCAGATGCCGACCCCCCTGCCGTTAAGCAGATGCTACAGAAGTTGGTGTCAGGGTATGCGCCAGCTACGAGTGGCAATAAGACAAACGGTGCGAATTAGCCTTTTTCTTCTTGGGTACCCATGGCATCAGCATATAGAGCAAGAGTCTGATGATTGACTATCTCTTTAGAAAAAGCGTTGACAGCCATTACCCTAGAAGCAACACCGAATCGTTGCTGCGCTTCTTTGTCATCCAAAAGTCTCTCGATAGCCTTTGCCAATGAAACGGCACCGCGTGCAGGAACCAAATAGCCGTTCACATTATCAATCACCGCTTCACGGCAGCCCGGCACATCAGTGGCAATGCATGGCAGACCCATGGCCAAAGACTCAAGCAACGACTTGGCTAGCCCTTCACGATAAGACGGCAGACAAGAGATGGTGGCTTGCCCAAGCATTGCTGCAACATCAGGGCGAAAACCCCACCATTCAACGACGCCATCTTGTTGCCAAGCTTGCAACTGCTCTCTGGTAATCGATCCTCGATTGTCATCGTCCGGATCACCCACGAGCACAAATCTTGCGTAATCCACACCGCATTTATGACGCAACAGACGGGCAGCCGCTACGAACTCACCAATACCTTTGTCCCAAAGCATCCGTGAGAGCAACATCACAATTGGTGGGCCTTCGACGCTAGAAGCACCAAATTTCTGTCGAGGCTTGAACCGCTCTATGTCAACGCCAGCACCACGAATGAGAACGGCATTTTGTTCTTTGATCCAGCCTTGCTTAAGAAAATAGTCACGATCATCAGCATTTTCAAAAACAGTTTTGGCTTGTTGCTTGGGCAAGACAACGTGAAACAGCAAAGAAATCATTCGACGGATAACGCGAGCAGCGCCTTTGTCAGAAGAAAACGCAAACCCAAGTCCCACCACCGCACTGATCACTCGCGGGATGCCCAGAAGCCGACAGGCAACCGAGCCGATCAGAATCGGCTTTAACGCGATCTGGTGGACGATGTCGGGCTTTTCTTGTTTAAGAACGCGACGCACATCCACCAGATTGCGTAAAAGCCCCAAAGGGTTCAAGCTTCGGCGCTCAAAGGGTATCCCGATCAGCTTAATGCCGTGCTCAGCCAGCGGATCATCTGCGCGAGTCAATCCCGTCAACACGACCACGTCATAGCCCGCTTGTTTGGCGGCAATCGCACGATCAAGAAAATGGGAATAAAAAAACCAATCTACACCGATGAAGTAGAGGATTTTTGTGGCGGCAGCCGGAGCGACTGATCCTTGCGAATATTTCAAAGGATCTGACACGGATTCGTTTCAGTATTCACAAGTAACCCGCATTTATCATTAAGCAACACTTTGCAACCAGTTCACCAACTTAGGCGCTGTGACTTGTAAGCAATATTCCTGTTCAACACGAGCCCTGCCGGCCGCACCCATCGATTGTCTGAGTGTCGGGGAAGTCAGTAAATGGTTCAAGCTTTCAAACCAGTCAGACGAGCCTTGAGCCAGAAAACCGTTTTGACCCTGCGCCACGATCACGTTGTTTACGCCAACAGGGGACGCCACCACCGGCAATTCGCAAGCCATGTATTGAATCAATTTATAGCCGCATTTGCCAAGTTCCCAAGGCGTGCTCAACAACGGCATGACACCCACATCACAGCCAGCAACGTCAGCCGCTTCAGTGGCCTCAGCCCAGGGCAGGCATTCTGTTTGCACCCCGTCCAATTCGAACTGCCCACCGATCACGCGCAGTTTAAAGGGTGTCTTTTGCGCCAGATCTTGCAATGGTTCACGCAACAAATCAAGATACTTGACCGTGCTAGGTGATCCAATCCACACCACACGTGGTAATTCATCACGTGGCTGATAGACCAATTTGTAGCGATCTAAATCAATGACAGTAGGGAGTTGTTCTGCTCGCGGGGCCCCAGCTTCAAGAGCCCGCTGCGCCAAGTAATCATTGCCGCACACCACCAGTGCGGCATTGGCCATCAGGCCATCAATACGTTTGCCGTACAAAAGCCGAGCAGCAGCCAAACGATGTTTATCGTAATGATGAAACACCGCATCGTCATAATCCAAAATGTAGGGCGTATTTGACAGCAGCCTTCGCTCAAACCACAAAGGTAACCAAGGCAACGCTTCTTTTTCTATCCAAACAATATCGAAGCGATTGCGCTTGATCAATGCCGCTATCCGCTGCCAAAAGCAGCGAATAAGCGTTAGCAAACCATAGCGGGCCCGCTGGTATCGCAAGGCCAAGGTCGCGTCATCAAACATCGCTTGCACAGAGACTTCAATGTTGGCTGCTGTCAGTGTTGGTATGTACTGCAACATTCTCAAGCGGCTCGAAGAGCCAAGATAGCCATAACGAGTGAGGGCTAACACTCGAACCGTCACCTTGTCGACCCCTTGAAGACCCACGATGGCAGCCAACGCAACAACATGCCATAAGCCTGCCACGTTTCCTTGAGATCAGACCGTGAACGTCGTACCAATGCCAAAACACTTCGCGATACTGGTTCTAAAAGCAAAGTCGAAAGAAAAGTCACCAATGAACCCCAAAACCCAAAGTGCTTGTTGGCATATAACAATCGACTGCGCAAAACATAAAACAACCGCCGCGCTTTGATCTGATCCGATGTGCCGCCCCCTTTGTGAAAGGCCTGAACATCTGCCAAATACAAACTTCCCCAACCGGCTTGTTTGGCGCGTAATGAGAAGTCTAAGTCTTCTAAATAGACGAAGAAACGTTCGTCAAACCCCTGCAAGCTTTTAAATAATTCTGTGCGAACTAAAAAAAAGGCACCAATCACATGGTCAACATGTTGCGTTGAGTTATGTGGCCAATCAGACATCAACAAGCCAAGCTGAGGTATGAACTTGTCCAGTCCAAGGGCTTGCGCTGCAAACATGGCAGAGGAGGGAAATCGCGCGCAACTTCTGGCTACAGCATTAGTCGCATCAACAAGTTGCACACCACAAATCCCCACATTTGAATAAGCTGGCTCTTCCATTGCTGACAACGCTCGCTCCAAAGTCCCAGGAAACACAGCGGCATCAGGGTTTAAAAATAATAAGTATTCGGTTTGTGCATGAGAAGCAGCTAAATTGCTGGCCATACCAAACCCTAAATTATATTTTGCAGCGATCACTTTGACATTGTCTAGCGCACTGACGCCATCGCACGAGCCGTCGGTTGACGAATTGTCTACAACGACGATGGGGCATACGTTTTGCAGGGAATTCAGGCACTCTAGCAATTGAGTGCCTGAATTCCAATTCACAACCACTGCAGTCACGTTTTTTATCATCTGTGTTTTGTTAGACGCTGCTACCAGCCTGAAGACTGGTCTGTTTCAAGTTTAATGCGCTAGTGCTTTAAGAAATCAGAAAAGTAAAACAAATATGAGCCCAGCGCTATGTTCATAAGAACAAACACCAAAATGGCTGCTTTCAAATGAGTTGTCACCCTAGAAAAGTCAGCCACATAGAAAAGCCAAAAAACAGAAAAAGCCTCTCTAATTCTTGTTCCGATAGCGCCAAACTCAAAAAAACCGTAAAAAATGGCAAATCCAACAAGCTGCAGAGCGACCACGCGTTTCATGTTGTCAGTGCAGTCCTTCCAAAAAAAGGCTGATACAGCTAACAAGAAAAACTCAGGGTAGAAGACAGGGCTCAGGTAAGAGCTAACGGCGGGTTGAGTACCGCTACCAATGTAAAAACCAAGCCTTGGTATGACTTCAACCAGATGGCGTAACGCGAAGTGCTGACTGACCGCTATTAACCCGAAAAGCAGAAGCCCAAATCCAAAGGCATATAGCCTGCGCAAGGCCAATTGATTGTTGGCCAAAAACAAAAAAGGCAGTACCGCAGCGGCTAAGTAATGAAACAAAACGGCACAGGTAGAAAAAACCACAGCAAGCCACAGATTGCCCCTCATTGTCCATTGATAGTAGATAAGCATTAAAAAACCAATGGCTAGGGCACCACGAAGCTGGTTGAAGTCTTGTAATGGAAAAAACTTAAAAAAGAACAAGACCATTGCCAAAGAGTAGCCGAGGGCTGATGAGATGCTATGAAGCAACGCTAACTTAAAAGCCGATGCGAGCAGCACAATGCACAAAAACACATAAATGTTATCTGGGATGGCCTTCGCGAGCACAAAGATCACCAGCATGAAGCCGGGTTCCCATGAGTACTGACTAGGCAGTACTTGCAACCATCCTACTGACCGAGAGTTATCAAATGAGGCGATGTAGGGCGCGTAATCTCGAGGGACGCCAAGAGGCTGCGCCAAAGAAAAAAAAACAATTGCTAGTGTGCAGAGGCAAAGAACGATCAGCTTGTAACTGTTGTCGCTGATGTTTGAGGTTTTTGGTAGGAATGATTTAAAGGCGCTGATCATGTTATTTGTCTTTTCGCCCTAGAGCTAAATGGTCTTTCAAACGCACGAATGCCCAAAGAGTGGCAAGTCCAGCCAGCGAAACGGACAGAATAGCGGCTGCCAATTCAGAGTGATTACTTAGCAAGACGATACAAACGGCACTAGCCAACAGCGCAAGGGTCTGTAACTGCAGTGAAGGTGACCATCTAAAGGCAATAACTTTTTTGCTTAAGCGCCAAACCAAAGGCAGGTACACCACGTACATCAATAAAAAACCAACACCAGTTGCCTTCAATCCAAGCAAGGGTAATCCAACCCATACAGCCAATACAAAGACTGTCATACCAATTATTTCAAGCAATAAGAAAGTTTTGCCAGCACCAGAAGCCAGCAACACAAACCCCAGCGGAAAGCTAACCACTTTGAGGACATCTCCTAACAATTGCCACCTCAGCACATCAACGGCAGGCGCAAACTCGGCGGAATACAGCAAGCGTATCACCCAGGGTGCCAAGCCCAACAAAAGCAATAGAACAGGCGCACAAAGTAAAACCGCGACATCGGTTTGTTCATTGACCAGTTGAGTAGAGGCTGCCTTATCTCGAATGGTGGCGGTCAATCTGGGATGGAGGTCCGAACTCATGACCCCCAGCACTAAGCCCATGTAGGTTAAACCTATCGACCAAGCGGCTTGAAAATGTCCTGAAGCCTCAAGTCCTAACTCACGCTGCACCAAAGCCCGTACTGCCAACTGTCCGATTAGTGTGGCAAGTCCAGCGCCCATGAATGCCAACCCCAACTGACGCATGGCACGCCATTCGGCAACCATTTGCATCCAACTTGTGCGGGTTACGTTAGCTGGGCGCTCAAGACGTGCCGCATAAAAAAGGCCTAGTACAAATGCCAATGCCGGGATGATGATGACCAATATCAGGATGGCCTTCTCACCCAACACCCACAACGCAAGCACGGAAACGATAGTGCCCAAAACACCAGTGCCAATGCTGACGCGCGCTAAGTCGCCGACACGGCGCTTTCCTGTTAACAAAGCATTTTGACCTGCTGCAGCAACCGTCAGAGCAACGCCGATCGACAGCCAGCCGACCTGATCAGCAAAGCTTGCATCATCCAAAATGTAGTGGGCGATTAAACCGCGACACCACCAGAACACCCCCCCACCAATCAACGCCAAACCCGCAGTAGCCCAGTACAAGGTCTGACGTGAATGCTCGACTGCAGCGGTATCTCCACGAGCGTGAGCATCTGCAATTTGACGTGTACCGGCGTGTCCCATACCCATTGTGGCCAGCGTCGAAGAAGCCTGCACCAAATTCATATACAGACCCACCAATCCCACACCTGCTGGCCCCAACAACGCAGCAGCAACTTTCATTTTGACCAGACCAGCCAAAATAAAAACAACTTGCGCCCCACCTATGAGATAGGAGGAGCGCAAGATAGATGTATATGAAGATTTGGCGTTTTTGATCACGAAATTGCTTTTAGGGGTTACATGGTGAAACATCCGTTGCGCTAATCAGATTCACCATAGCGTACATACTTTTTTACTATACGTATTGGTTTTAAGGCCTTTTCGTACATATTACGAACAGCACCCTGTAAGGGTTAAGCTTGCCTAATCCAAAGTTTTGTCCTAAAAATGAGCCTCAGGCCCAATGTGACCTTGTTGGTATGCGGTGCTTTTCACGGAAGATGTCCACTTTTCATGCCGCGCGTTTTAAATCCGCTTGTTCTTTGTAGTGCTCTTTTGGTAAGCATCCGACCTGCACCGTATTGCAATCTTTTCAGACTTATACGGTTTCAGCTTCGCTTTCTACTTGAATCAACTTCTCAAGCTTCACGTTCCAGGGCAGCAGTTCACTGATCTTATTCACTTTGTGATCAGCGATGACGTTGAGTACATGTGTGAGGTAGGTTTGGGGATTGATGCCATTTAACTTTGCGGTACCCAATAAACTGTAGAGCGTGGCGGCGCGATCGCCGCCATTGTCTGAGCCAAGGAATAAGAAATTTTTGCGTCCAATTGAGACGCTACGCAGAGCTCTTTCGGCGGGGTTATGCCGCGTGTCGAATTATGCCGACTTGGATTGGCAAGCCGGCATTCCTGCGCTACATATGTGGATAGCTTGGCGGCATAATTCGTTCATATGATTTGTTCAGACTGGCAATTAGGCTGGTCAGGAGAAATCACATGAAACATACTCGCCGTTCATCACGCCGCCAAGTGCCCGGTCCAACTGCTCATGGCGCAAGCACTTCTCGGCCAACCTCAAAGCAATCACGGCAACCCATTAATCTAACCACGTTGCACGATCAATATGTTGCCTACCTTCGCGATGAGAAGGGATTGGCAAGGAATTCGATTCTGGTCTATTCACTTCATACCCGTAACTACCTGGCAACCCAAAGCGGCAAGCGTAGCCAGGTTTTACAAAGCGCCTTCGACGTAAACACGATGCGTGCGCATATCCTGGATTACAGCAAAGGCAGATCAAGCGAGTACATTCGGCTGATGGCGGTCTCGCTCAGGTCGTTGTGCCACTTCTTCTTTCTGCACGGATATACATCTTCCGACTCGTCTGAGGCGATCCCTAGATTTCGTAAGCATCGTCTGGCAAGCGTGCCCAACTATCTGACGCCAGAACAGGTGGAGAGTGTTCTTGGTGCGACAGATCGATCGACTCGTACCGGGTCTAGAGACTACGCGATCCTCTTATTGCTAGCGAGGCTGGGCCTGCGCGCAAGTGAGGTTGTCAGCTTGACGCTCGATGATATCCGTTGGCGTTCTAGCGAGGTCACCATCCATGGCAAGGGACAAGTTGTTGAGCGTGTTCCACTCCTGTCAGATATCGGTGAGGCCATTGCCGCTTATCTACGCGACTTCAGGCAAGACGTCCCAACCAGGCGGTTATTTTTAAGTGGCTGGGTTGCTCATATCGGTTTGAGCGGGCCAGCAACAATTGGGCATATTGTTCGTCGGGCATTTGCGCGCATCAAGTTCAAACCATCAAGCCGGGGAGCATCCCATTTGTTTCGCCACGGCTTGGCGACCAGCATGATTCGTCAAGGCGCCTCCATGACGCAGATTGCTCAGGTTATGCGTCACCGTTCAGAGATATCAACAGCGACATACGCCAAGGTAGCATTCGAAGACCTGCGTGCTGTCGCTAGGCAATGGCCAATTGTCGGAGGCCAATCATGAACAAGATCCGTGATTGTCTCGTTCAGTATGTGGCCACCCGTCGTGTGTTGGGATTCTCGTTTTATGAACCAGCTTTGTCTTTGGGTCACTTCGTTGACTTTATGCAAGCAGAGCAGGCCGAATGGATTACATCTGATTTGGCTTTGCGTTGGTCTATGCAGCCTTGTAATGTTCAACGCGCCACTTGGGCTCGACGACTAGGCCACGTTCGGGGCTTTGCGCGATGGATGGTGGCCATTGACGATCGCACAGAAGTGCCGGTGCAAGGGTTGTTGAGCCCGCGGCGGCGGCGTAACCCGCCTCATATTTACACTGATAAAGAGATTGAGGATTTATTGCGTGCGGCATCAGCGTTATCCTCTGCGACGGGTATGCGTGCGTTGTCGTACTCAACACTTATCAGTCTTCTGGTTGCCACTGGACTTCGCCCTAGTGAGGCCATGTCCCTAAACGACAAAGACGTGGATCTAAACGATGGCATCTTGTCCATTCGAGACTCTAAATTCGGCAAGTCACGCTTTGTACCGGTTCATGAATCAACCCGCCAGGCCTTAAATCGCTATGTCGATCAGCGCAACAGGATCTGTTGTCAGCGTCAAGATGATGCGTTTCTGGTTAACGAGCATGGCAGAAGACTAAATGCCGGTTCAACACGAAGAATGTTTATCAGATTATCCCAGGCAACGGGATTGCGGCCCACTCGGTCAGATGGGCGCTACGGTCGTGGACCACGATTACAAGACTTCAGGCATACCTTTGCCACCAACCGAATGGTTCATTGGTATCGCGAAGGTAAAGATGTTGCATTAGAGTTGCCAAAGCTTTCCACTTACCTCGGGCATGTCGATGTCAGTCTGACCTATTGGTACGTTGAAGCTGTGCCCGAACTTCTGGATTTTGCCGCCAAACGTCTAAATCGATCCAAATGTGTGGAGGCTTGATAATGACCACCATACATTTGCCAGCGCTCGTACAAAGATTCTTCACCCAGCGTCTGCTTGAGCAGCAAGGTGTTAGTCCGTACACCATTGCCAGCTACCGAGATACGTTCCGATTGTTACTAAAATTTGTGACTAATCAAGCCAAACGACCCCCATCAAAGCTGACTATCGAAGACCTCGGCTCCGAGGTAATTGAGAAGTTTTTACTGTACCTTGAGCGTGACCGCGGCAATACCGTACGCACACGCAACACAAGGCTGGCTGCCTTACATGCTTTCTTTCTATTCGTTTCAATTCAGGAGCCAACCTTAGGTTTGCAATGTCAGCGAATCCTTGCCATCCCTACCAAGCGCTATGAGCAGGCTACGGTTGAGTTCTTGACTGAGAATGAGGCCACGGCGGTGATCGCTGCACCCGACACCCAGACGTGGATAGGCAGTCGAGACCGAGCTTTATTATTACTGGCATTCCAGACTGGCCTTCGCAACAGTGAGATCAGGTCACTGAAGCGACAAGATCTTGTGTTTGGAACTGGCGCTCACGTGCGGTGCTTTGGTAAGGGCAGAAAGATGCGGTGTACGCCGCTGCGGCCAGACGTTGTGACCATAATGAAGGCTTGGCTAGGTCACCACCCCGGCCAAAATACCGATCCTGTATTTCCAAGCTCACGGGGTGGGCAGATGAGCTCTGATGCATTGCAGAAACTCGTTGCTCGCCATGTGGCCACGGCAAGCGTCAAATGTCAGTCACTAAAAGAGAAGAAGGTAACACCGCACACCTTACGACACGCAGCCGCCATGAGTTTGTTAATTCATGGCGTTGATCTGAGTGTCATTGCACTGTGGTTAGGTCATGAGTCAACCGAGACCACGCAAATTTATCTACATGCCGACATGGGTCTTAAAGAAAAAGCACTTGCCCATACCAATCCAAGTGGTGTTGTCCCAGCGCGCTATAAACCAACTGACTCGCTGCTGAGCTTTCTAGAACACTTGTGATTATGCCGCTAAGCGATCTATACGGATAAAGCAGGAATGCCGGCTTGCCAATCCAAGTCGGCATAATTCGACACGCGGCATAATGCTGCTTATACCGCTGGCGGTATAAGCAGCATTATTGTCAATCTCAACTTGGCCATTACTCAAGAATAGCGTTAGCGCTTGCCATTGATTTAGAGCGTAGCCTATGGCTGTGGCTGTGACTGATTTCTTTGATACGGTCGTGATCTGTTCAGTTAGCCAAGTACGTAGGGCATTCACAATCGGTGCAGATTGCTCTTGTCGAACTTTTAACCGTTCTGCAGGTGACTTGCCCCGTATGATTTTTTCAATGGCATACAGTTCACCGATCGTCTTTAACGCATGGGTTGTGATCGGTGTGGCGTTTAGCACATGCATGTCATGGAACTTGCGTCTGGCATGCGCCCAGCAGGCGGCTTCAAGTATTTCACCTGATTTAAAGACCTCGTCATACCCAGCGAAGGCGTCAGCCTGCAGGACCCCTCGGTACCCTTTAAGATGCTTTTGCGGGTGTATGCCTTGGCGATCTCTTGAATAAGCAAACCAAACCGCCGGTGGGCTAGTGCTGCCTGCCGGTCGATCGTCTCGGGTGTAAACCCAAAGCCTAGCTGTCTTGGTTTTACCGTTGCCAGGTGCCAGTACTTTAATCGGTGTGTCATCGGTATGAATCTTAGTAGCCGCGAACACATGTTGGTGCAGTGCTTCTAAGAGT
>CAWUWI010000059.1:0-4792 GCA_963926245.1 uncultured Burkholderiaceae bacterium
ACTGAAGCCAATTGCCGCACACACCAACATAAAAAATGTTCGCTGTGCTGGCACCCCCCAACCCGCCAGCAGACAGTAGAAGAAAGCCACCACAACGGCTGACCAAACAAACACCAGCCGCGTTGGCCAAGATTCGCTCAACGGCCGCGATCGCCACCTCAAACGCCGATAAAAAACAACCACAAAACCGGCACCAAGCGCGGCGATCAGCGTCACGTGTGAGCCACTGATCGAGACCAAATGGGTAATTCCAGTGGTGTTAAAAACTTTCCAATCGTCAGCTGAAACCCCTTGTTGATCACCAATGGACAGCGCAATCATGACCGGGGCCTCGGGCAGGTCTTTGAGTAGGTGCAACATGCGCGCGCGAATGTGACTGCGAACACGCACCACCCACAAGCTGGGATCCCACACACTCGCATCGTCTAGACGCTTGGGCTTGCCGCGGACAGTGGCTGTGGCAAGCACTCCTTTTTCAAATAACCAACCGGCTGTGTCGAATCCGTGGGCATTCATCCGCCCATGTGGTGACCTAAAACGTAAAGCCATGCGCCATCGCTGACCAGGCTCTAACGCATTGTCACAAGCACCGGCACAAGCACCCGGCCAGTCTACTAAAACCCGCTCGGGCCATCGCGCTGGGTTGGCGTCAACCAGCCCGATAAACCGCACACCGCCATCGACTTGTTCGGGCAATGCCGCTAACAACAACGTTACTCGCGTGACTTTATTGTCCTCATCAGGATGCAGGGCCTGCGCCAGCCTTACATCGGCACGCCAGCTCGCCCAAAGAATCGCCAACAGAAAAAGAGCCAAGGCAAGCAGCATGGGTCTGAGAGCTGATAATCCTCGCGCGAAACCCAAACCCGTTAGGCAAAGCAACAGGACCAAAACAGCAATTGCCAAACGCCATGCGCCACTGGGTAACTCAGGCAAGCGTTGGACGACAATCACGCCGCCTACCCAAATCAACGGGTACAAAATATTTCGCATGGCGACTCGCTGTCAAAAAGATCCGTGAAAGGGTCTGCAAGACTGCCCGCGAATGGCTAGCCATTCAATTCGTATGTTCCGTATGAAAAAAATGTGGGTGAAGTACTGAGGACAGACCGGGCCTAAATGACAGCCGAGGGGCTGGGCCAAATCTTGGCTAATTTGGGCACCCGGCGTAACGCGGCTTGCGCGGTTTGATCGATCACGGTCTGAATCGACACCCCTCGCAATTGAGCGAGACTTGCCGATATCTGAGCGACTTCAGCGGGTTCATTGCGCTGGCCTTTGGTGAGCCATGACGGTCCGATATCAGGCGCATCTGTTTCAAGAACCAAGTCAGTGAGTGACAGTTCCGTTGCCAGGCGTCTGATTTGTCGCGCACGGGTGAACGTCAAGGCGCCGCCCATACCAAGAGCAAAACCCAGACCAATAAATTGTTCAGCCTGTTGAAAACTACCATTGAAAGCGTGCGCCAAACCACCGATGGGTGGCATACGGCGCAACCATTTAAGCAACTCATCTTGCGATCGACGCACGTGCAGCAAAACAGGCAAGTTAAATGCCTTTGCCAAGGCCAACTGCTCGCGATAGAAGTAGATCTGCTCTTGGCGTGCGACACCCTCGCGAATAGATTCTACAAAAAAATCCAAGCCAATTTCACCCACTGCGACCAATCGTGGATCGTTTTGATGTTGCTCTAAGAAATCAGCCAATACTTTCAAATCTGCGCGTTGAGAACGCACCACAAAAAGCGGATGAATGCCAACCGCATAGGCCCCGATTGGCATGGCATGAGCCATGTCGCGCACCACAGAAAAGTTAGACTGGTGAACAGCCGGAATCAGCAAACCACGAAGACCTGCGGCCTGCGCACGCGAAATCACCACACCACGGTCTGAATCAAACTCACCCGCATCCAAATGACAGTGAGTGTCAAATAACGGCGCTATTTCGCCATTACTGCCACTGCCGCCCTTGCTGCCATTAGTGCCCTGCATTGGATTGTTGGGTGATATCATTTGGCGAATTATCGGTTGCAAGCGGCGCCAAGTGACCATCAATCATGGTGAGCTGGCGGTCGGCTTTGCTCGCGAGTGTCATGTCATGGGTCACCAAAACCAAAGCTGTGCCAAACTGATCACGAACATTGGCGATCAGTTCGAAAACTTGTTGAGCGGTTTCGCGATCAAGATTGCCGGTTGGCTCATCGGCCAACACACAGATCGGTTTGGTTACTAACGCCCGAGCCAAGGCCACCCGTTGGCGTTCGCCGCCCGAGAGCTGCCCCGGAAAATGCGAGGCTCGAGCCTCAAGACCCATGGCTTGCAACAGCGGTTCAGCCTGCGCACGCGCAGCAGCCAACGACAGTCCTCGTACAATCAAAGGCATGGCAACGTTATCGAGCGCGTCAAATTCACCCAACAAGTGGTGAAATTGGTAGACAAACCCCAAGTGTTTGTTACGCAGTGCACTACGGGCCGTTTCGCCGAGCGCAGATACCGCCACACCTTGGACAAAAATTTCACCGGCGTCGGGCCGGTCAAGCAAACCCAAGCAATGCAATAAGGTGCTTTTGCCAGAACCAGACGACCCAATGATGGCCACCGTTTCGGCGCGTGCAACGTGCAAGTCCACATTCTTTAAAACGTCAACACGGCGGTCACCATCATTGAAGTGGCGACAAAGACCTTGAACTTTCAGTACGCTATCAGTCATGTCGTAACACCTGTGCAGGCTCAAGCCTTGACGCACGCCAACTCGGATAGAGTGTTGCAAGCAGTGACATCACCAAAGATGTCACTGCAATTAGCACCATATCAGCGAGCTGAGGATCGGTTGGTAAGCTCGAAATAAAGTAAATTTCTTGAGCCAAAAATTGCAACCCAAGCAACCTTTCAATGGCCGGCACCAGCACATCAACGTTGTACGCCACTAAGGCGCCAAAAATGACGCCTAAGGCGGTGCCGATGACGCCAATCAATGCGCCTTGAATCAGAAAAATTCGCGCAATTTTGCCTGGCGTGGCGCCCAAGCTACGCAAGATGGCGATGTCTGATTGTTTGTCTTTGACGGCCATGACTTGAGAGGACAGCAAGTTAAAGGCTGCCACGGCCACAATCAACGCCAAAATCAGAAACATCATGCGCTTTTCTGTTTGAACAGCGGCAAACCAAGTACGGTTATTGCGCGACCAGTCCGCTGACAGCACCCCGCGCGGCAAGATGGCCCCAAGTTCATTGGACACGCGCGGCGCGGCATGCATATCGGCGATACGCAATCGCACGCCTGCCGTGCCCGTGTCACGGAACAACCGGGCGGCATCTTGGGCTTGCGCAAAAACCAAGGAGCTGTCGTATTCATAATGGCCAGAGCGATAAATGCCGACAACCGTGAACTGACGCATGCGCGGCGTAAAGCCAGCAGGACTGACGCTGCCCTGAGGCGCAAGCACCATCACGGTCTGCCCTATCGTGGTGTTTAGCAAGTTGGCCAAGGTGTCACCAATCACCAACCCAAAACCACCGGGCACGAGTGCGGTGAGATTGCCTTGCACCATTTGGTCACTCAAACTTGACACACCGTCTTCAAGCGCTGGATCAACACCCCGCAACTGAACCCCACGCAAGTTTTGTCCACGCATCACAATGGCAGGGGCTGCCACAAATGGCGCCGACCCAATCACATTGGCGTTGGTTTTGGCCACAGCCGAGAGCTCATCGAAGCGCTCAAGCACCCGCTCTGGCGTTTCGCTGGGCACAAACAACTCGATATGTGGCAACACTGACAACATACGGTCCCTAACATCACGCTGAAAACCGTTCATGACTGACAGCACCACAATCAGTGCTGCCACGCCCAAAGCAATCCCCACCATCGACATGGCGGCCACAAACGAAACGAACTTGTCTCGTCCCGACCCAGCCGCACCACGCCGCGTCAAGCCGGCGTAGCGGGCACCAACCCACCACTCAAAAAAATATTTCATCAAGTCTCTAATCCACGCCTTTAAAATGAGCCGGCGTCAATGCCTGTTCAAGGCCTTGCGCATAGCTTGAAACAATTATGGCATTGCCTAGCCAATGTTAATGGCAAAAGCTCGGCACACGCTAGCTGACCGTTACAATGCGGATATGATAATTGCCATCAAAAATGCGCTACCACCTGAGGGTTATGCGCCCTCTTTGGCCAAAGAATTGGAACGCCGGCACCCGTGGCTGGTTCGATGGCTTGCCGCACGCAACGCGACTGTGCTCGACTGGCCTTGTCGAGTGCACGGCTGCACCCCGAGCGAAGGCCTCGAGCTGAGACTGGCGCAATACCCTTCAAATCCTGACTTACCGACCGGTGCGGCACTCGGGCCTTATTTGGGGGGCGTCACCGACACCAAGCAGCGCGTTTGGTTGATCGACATGTGTAGCACAGTGATCGGTCAAGATCGTGCCGCGCTAGTTGCCCGACCTGACTTGGACCTAAGCGCCGAAGAGTCAGAGGCCCTGTGGCAGGCCGCCATGCCGCTATTTGATGACGCGGTGGGGGGGTTTACGCTTGAACCCTTGAGCACCGGACGGGCTCGGCTACATGGCCCACTGCCTGACCCTGAGAAAAGCATCAGCCCAATGGCCATGAGTGGCCAAGATATTGGCGATTGGTGGCCCACTGGCATCTTGTGGCAGCCCTGGCGGCGATTACTCAATGAGTTGCAAATGACTTGGCACGAACATCCCGTCAATGAGGCGCGTTCGGCACGCGGCCAGGCCCCTATCAATGGCGTTTGGCTGTATGGCGGTGGTTTTGGGTG